>NZ_CP114905.1:7480000-8080000 GCF_027497195.1 Streptomyces sp. WMMC500 | reverse complement strand
GCTCCCGGCCCTTGCCGAACGCCCGGACGAACGCCCTGGCCAGCGCGTCCGCGGCGCCCGAGACCTCGAGGATCTTGCCCAGGCCCACGCCCAGGCCGATCACGATGCCGATGGATCCGAGCGTCGTGCCGAAGCCGGCGGTGATCGAATCGAGGATGTCCGTCGCGGGCGCACCCGCGACGAAGCCGGTCACCAGTGAGGCGACGAGCAGTGCGACGAAGGCGTCGAGCCTGGTGCGCAGCACGATGACGATGATCGTGGCGATACCGAGCACGAGCGCCGCCAAGAGCTGAAGATCCACGCCGATCTCCTCCGACTTTGCTGGGGACGTCCGTTCGGACAGGCACATCATGCACGCGCAACCTGCGCGAAACAAGCAGTCTTCCAAGATTTTCTGCGCAGTCCGCGCAACTAACGGTTTCGAGCCTGTCTCCCATGCTCCGGAACCGCGCCGCCAGGCCGTAGGGTCGTCCTGCCCGAGCCCCGCGTGACGGTCATCACCGCCGTTCACGGCCCCCGCCAGGAAGGAGCCGCCCGTGTCGGCGCCCTCTCCCCGCACGCAGCAGGCGCTGCGGCAGCGGAACCTCTCCCTGGCCCTGCGCGCCGTGGCCGCCGGGGGCCCGCTGTCGCGCGCGGCCGTGGCGGCGCGGATCGGGATGACGCGGGCGGGGGTCGCGGCCGTCGTCGACGAGCTGCTGCGCGCCGGGCTGCTGGTGGAGCTGGGCCCGGGCCGCCCGGGCACGGTGGGCCGGCCCGGCAGCGCGCTGGCGCTCAACGACCGGGGGCCCTGCGGGCTCGGCGCCGAGATCGGCGTGGACCACCTCGCGGTCTGCGCGGTGGACCTGAGCGGGCGTGTACGGGCCCGGGTCGCCGCGGACGCCGCGAACCGCGACCACCCGCCGGGGCCGGTGCTGGAGCGGCTCGCCGGGCTGATCGAGCAGGTCGTGACGGAGGTACGGGGCGAGGGCCTGACGCCGACCGGGCTGACGGTGGCGGTGCCGGGGCTGATCGCGCGCGACGAGTCGACGGTCGTGCGCGCCCCGAACCTCGGCTGGCAGGGCGTCGACCTCGCCCCGCTGCTCCCGGTCGTCCCGCCGGCCCGCGTGGGCAACGAGGCGAACCTGGGCGCGCTCGCCGAACAGCGGCTGGAGCAGGGCACCGCGGAGCCGTCCGGCACCGTCGGCGACGGGGAGTCAGCCGCGGCGGATCGGCCACCCGCGGCGATACCGGCGGAAGGCGGCCGCTCCCCCGGGCCCGGGCGGAACTTCCTGCACGTCTCCGCCGAGATCGGCATCGGCGCCGCGGTCGTCATGGACGGCGAACTGCTGCGCGGAGCACACGGGTTCGCCGGGGAGCTGGGCCACGTGCCCGTACGCCCCCAGGGGCAGCCGTGCGCCTGCGGCGGGCGCGGCTGCCTGGAGCAGTACGCGGGCGAGGAGGCCGTGCTGCGGGCCTCCGGCATCGACCCGGAGCGGGCCCGCGCCGCACACCCCGGCCCCGGCGGGCGGATCGCCGTGCTCGCCGCCCGCGCCACCGCCGGCGACGCCCGGGTGCGGGCGGCGCTGCGCGAGGCGGGCGGCGCGCTGGGCATCGCGATCGCCGGCGCCGTGAACATCCTCGATCCGGAGACCGTCGTGCTGGGCGGCGCGCTCGCCGGCCTCGCGCCCTGGGTGGTGCCCGCGGTCGAACGCGAACTCGGCCGCCGGGTCGCCGACCCGGCCCGTACCGTACGGCTGACCGTCTCGGCGCTCGGCGCCGACGGGCCGCTGCTCGGGGCGGCGCTGAGCGAGGTCGACGCCGTCATGGAGACGCCCGGCACCGTCGCCGCCGGCTGACCCTCCCGGCGCGCCCCTCGCCCCGCCCCCAACCACCGCCTTTGGTGCGCCCATTGGCATGACCTGCCATGTCTTGGCACGGGCCCGACGTGTCCTCATGATGGATTTCGGACTGTCATGTACGCGCAAATGTCCCTCCGCTGTCAGGAGCCCCATGGACTTCGCGAACCTCCCCCGCAGACGGCTGATCCAGGGTGCCGCCGCCACCGCCGCGGCGACCGGCCTCGGCGGGCTCGCCGCCACCCCCGCGCAGGCCGTTTCTTCGCAATACCCCCCGACGCACTGGATACCGGCGGACCGGTCCAACTACACGGTCTCCAGCCGCCCTTCCGCGTACCCGCTCGACTTCGTGGTCGTCCACGTCACCCAGGAGTACTTCCAGGACGCCGTCGACATCTTCCAGAACCCCGGCCGCGACGTCTCCTCGCACTACCTCATCGCCTCGGCCGACGGCTACATCGCCCAGCTCGTCCGGGAGAAGGACATCGCCTGGCACGCCGGCAACTGGAACTACAACACCCGCAGCATCGGCATCGAGCACGAGGGCTGGGTGGACAAGCCGGCCTGGTTCACCGACGTGATGTACCGGCGGTCCGCGCAACTGACCGCCGCGATCTGCGACCGCTACGGCATCCCGCGCACCCGCGACCACGTCATCGGCCACAACGAGGTCCCCGGCGCCACCCACACCGACCCAGGCGCCAACTGGAACTGGACGAAGTACATGCGGCTGGTGCGGGCCGCCTGACGCCCGGCGCGGGTCCACGAACACCCGGTGGGCGGCTCAGGGGTGTTGCCGCCCACCGGGTTCCTCCTGCCCGTAAAGGTCAATGCACTTCTTGCATATCGCTTGCATGATGTGGGAATCTGCCATCACCCGAGCCCGTTGCCGAAGCAGGGATGGTGAGCATGGCCCGCATCGCCGATGTCCGCGTCTACGCGCTCAAGTTGCCGCACGGCGAGGCGTACCTGGGGCGGCTCGACGACGGCAGCGACCTCACCGAGGACCGCGGGTACGTGGTGCGCGCACCCTGGCGCAGCCTGTACTCCGCCCGCTTCGAGACCCTCCTCGTCCGCGTCGTCGCCGACGACGGCGCCGAAGGCTGGGGGGAGGCGCTGGCGCCGGTCGGCCCCGAGGTGGCAGGGCAGGCCGTCGCCACCCTGCTGCGCCCCGCACTGCTCGGCGCGCCCGCCGGCGCCGTACGCCCCGCCTGGCACCGGCTGCGCGACCTCATGCGCGAACGCGGGCACCTGACGGGCCATCAGGCAGACGCGCTCGCCGCCGTCGACATCGCCCTGTGGGACCTCGCCGGCCGCCGCGCCGGCCTGCCCGTCGCCGAGCTGCTGGGCGGCGCGTTCCGCGCCGTGCTGCCCGCGTACGTCTCCGGGCTGCCCCGCGGCACCGACGCCGAGCGCGCCGGGCTGGCCGCCGAGTGGGCCGCACGCGGCGCGTACCGGATCAAGCTGCACCTCGGCCGCGGCGTCGAGGCCGACCTCGCCACCGTCGACGCCGTGCTCGCCGCCGACGAGCGGCTGCGCGTCTCCGTCGACGCGCACTGGGCGTACACCCCCGCCGAGGCCGCGCGGCTCGGCCGCGAGCTGCAGCGGCGCGGCCGGGTGCTGTTCCTGGAGGCCCCCCTGGCCCCCGAGGACGTGGAGGGCCACCGCGACCTGCAGCGCCGCCTCGACCTCCCGATAGCCGTGGGCGAAGCCCTGCGCAACCGCTACGAGTTCGCGCACTGGCTGGGCCGCCGCGCCCTCGCCCTGGCCCAGCCCGACGCCGGCCGCACCGGCCTGACCGAAGCCCTCGCCGTCGCCGAGCTGGCCGCCGCCCACCACGTCCCCGTCGCCCCGCACCACTCCACGGGCCTCGGCGTGGCCACCGCCGCGGGGCTGCACCTCGCCGCCGCGGTCGCCGACATGCCGTACTTCGAGTACCAGCCCACCACCTGGCAGGTCGCCGGCCGCATCCTGCGCACCCCGCTCGCCGGCGGCCCCGACACCGGCATCCCGCTGCCCGCGGGGCCCGGCCTGGGCGTGGAGGTGGACGCCGGGTTCGTCGTACGGCACGCGCAGGAGATCACCGGGTGAGGGGCGCCGAGACCGGGCCGCCCGGCCGCGGCGCCGCGTCCCCCGCCCCGCAGCACCCCGCACCCCGACCCGACCGCGGCGAGGCCGCGCCGACCCGCCGCGCGGCCGGCCGGGCGAACGAAAGGACCCCAGCATGAGCCGGCCCGTACGAGGTCTCGTCCCCGTCCTCGCGACCCCCTTCCACCCGGACGGGAGCCTCGATCGCGCCTCGCTGCGCCGGCTCACCGCGTTCCAACTGAGCGCCGGGGCGGACGGGGTGGCGGTCTTCGGCATGGCGAGCGAGGGCTTCGCGCTCACCGCCGCCGACCGGGACGCGGTCCTCGCGGACGTACGGGACGTGGTCGCCGGCGCCGTGCCGGTGGTGGCCGGCGTCAGCCCGACGAGCCTGGCGACGGCCCTGGAGCAGTGCGGGCAGGCCGTCGCGGGCGGCGCGGACGCGCTGATGGTGCTGCCGCCGTACCTCGCGAAGCCCGGCGCCCGGCAGCTCGTCGACTTCTACGGGGCACTCGGGGAGCGCGCGGGTGCGCCGGTCATGGTGCAGGACGCCGCCGCCACGACGGGGGTGGCGATGCCGGTGCCGCTGGTCACGGAGTTCGCCAAGCTCGAAGGGGTGGACTCGGTGAAGGTCGAGTCGGCGCCGACCGTACCGAAGATCGCGGAGACGGTGGCCGCGGCCCCGGCGGGGTTCGACGTGCTCGGGGGGCAGAACGCCTTCTTCCTGCTGGAGGAGCTGGCCGCGGGCGCGGTGGGGACCATGCCGGCGTGCGAGTTCACCGACGCGCTGCGGCCGGTGCTGGACGCCTGGGCCGCGGGGCGGGCGGCGGAGGCGCACGGGGCGTACGAACGGCTGCTGCCGCTGATCCGGTTCGGCATGCAGGCGGGGTTCGCCTGGGCGGTGCACAAGGAGGTGCTGGTACGGCGCGGGGTGATCGGCTCCGCGGCGGTCCGGCTGCCGGCGAAGGGGCTCACGGAGCCGCTGCGGGGGCAGTTGGACGGGATCCTGTCGCGGCTGGCGCTGCCGCCGGTGGCCGCGGGCGGGGCGCGGTGAGCGGCGCGGGCGGGGCGCCGGGCGCGGCGGGCCCGGCGGACGCCGCGGGCAGGCGGGAGGCGCCGGGCGGACAGGACGCGGTCCGGCGCGGGCAGGCGCGCGGAGTCCTCGTCGTCGGGGGCGACTCGGCGATCGGGCTCGCGGTGGCGGACGCCTTCGCCGACGCCGGCGACCGGGTCGCCGGCTGCGGGCTGACGGACTGCGCGCACCCGTCGTACGCCGCGTACGCCACCGCCGACTGCGCGGACCCGGCGATCGCGGCCCGCTGTGTGCGGACGGCGGCGGAGGCACTGGGGCGGCTCGACGTCGTGGTGCTGGCCGCGGCGGCCCAGCCGGTGGCCCGGGCCGCCGAGACCACCGACGCGCAGTGGCGGCTGGCCCAGTCCGCCACCTTGGACACGGCGTTCTTCGTCGCCCGCGCGGCGCTCCCCCGGCTCCCGCCCGGGTCGGCCGTCGTCGCCGTCACCTCGGTGAACGCCTTCCTCGCCGCACCCGGACTGCCCGGTTACGCGGCGGCGAAGGCGGGCGTCGAGGGCCTGGTGCGTCAGCTCGCCCTGGACTACGGCCCGCGCGGCATCCGCGTCAACGCGGTGGCGCCGGGCATGATCGGCGCCCCGCCCCTGGCGCACGTGGCCGAGGGCTATCCGCTGGGCCGCACCGGCACGCCGCCGGAGGTCGCCGCGGCCGTGCACTTCCTGGCGTCGCCCGCGGCGTCCTTCGTCACGGGCGCGGTCCTGCCGGTCGACGGCGGCCTCAGCATCTCCTCCCCCGCCGCCTGGCTCCGCCCCGACCTGCGGGAGCGCTTCCTGGAGCCGGATGCCGGTCCCGTATGACGAGACCGGCATCCGCGAAACGTCCCCTACAGGCTGCGGGCTGCGGGCTGCGGGCGCTACCGGCGTACGAACTTCACCGCGTCGGCGTGCGCACAGCCCGTACCGCTCGCGGTGAGCGACACCGACGCGCCCGTGCCGGCCTCGTACTCCTGGGTGCCCAGCGAGACCCAGCCCGGGCTGCCGGAGCGCTCGTCCAGGGTGCGGGTGGACACGGCGCCGCCGTTGTCCAGGGTCACCTGCGCGGCCGGGTCGCCGCCGGTTGAGGAGACGGACTTGCGGATGAACGCCTCGTACGTGCCGGCCGCCCGCAGCCGCGGACGCCACGTCGCCTCGGCGCCCGCCGCGCAGCCGTAGGAGACGGGCGAGTCCCTGGTCCAGCCGGTGAGCGCGCTGGGCTGCCAGGTGCCGGTGGTGGAGTGGCCGTAGGCGGCGGCGCCGTCGTTGTCGACGTAGTAGTCGCGCTGCCAGTAGCGGACGTAGTCGAAGGAGGCGGCCGACGGCAGCTTGCCCGCGTCGGGCAGCGAACCGGTGGCGATGCTGGTGAGCCAGACCGCGGTGTAGTCGTGCATCCACTGGCCGGGGGTGTACGGGGCCGTGTACGTGAGGCTGCCGTCGACGTAGAACCGGACGCCGCTTTCGGACCAGTCGATGCCGTAGGTGTGCCACTGCCTGAGGTCGAGGCCGGTGTCGTACGTCCCGGAGCCGTAGGTGACCGGGCCGTGGACGCCGCTGCCCACCCAGCCGTGCACGTTGTGCGAGGTCCTGGTGGGGTTGACCGAGTCGGTCTCGAAGCCGTCGATCTCCGTGCGCTGTTCGGCCGGGAACGTGGTGCTGCCGTCGCCGGCCTGGAGCCAGAAGGCGGTGTGCCAGCCGGCGCCGTCGTTGATCCGTGCGCGGGTCTCGTAGTAGCCGTAGCGCAGGTGCTTCCTGGAGATGACGCCGCCGCCGGTGAACTGCTTGCCGGCGTGGTCCTCCTTCCTGAGCGCGACGTGCAGGGCGCCGCCGGACTGGGAGACGTTCTGCGGGCGCTGGGCGCTGTTGGCCTTCACGTCGGTGCGGAAGTTCCACTTCGCGGTGTCGACGGCGGTGCCGGCGAACTCGTCGCCGAAGACCTGGGTCCAGCCGGCCCCGGGCGGCCCCGCGGCCTCCGCCGCGGCGGGCGCGGCGGGGGCCGGTGAGGCGGCGGGGGGCGGGGCGGCGGCGAGCAGCGGCAGGGCGGCGGCGACGGCGACCGCCGCGACGAGGGGGGTGGCACGGGGCATGGGTCGTCCTTCCGTTCACGTCGGCGGCAGAACTATTCGGCGAGGTCGAGCGCGACCACCGCAATTCCGTGGGGCTTCAGCCCGACGGTGAAGCGCGGCGCGTCGGCGGCGAGGAGGCGGCCGGAGACGGCGCGGATGCCGGTGAGGGTGCGGGGCCCGTCCGGGTGCGCCAGCGCCGGGTCGGCGGTCACGGTGGCGGTCAGCGGCCGGGCGCTGCTGTTCAGCACCAGCGCGAAGAGCCGGCCGCCGTCGGTGGCCAGCGCGCCGAGGGTCTCGGCGTGTGGGGTGTCGGCGGTCAGCAGCCGCGGCGGGATGCGCAGGGTGGCGGGGGTGCCGTGGACGCGGCCGGGGGCGAAGCCGTAGGTGAGCTGGCCGCCGACCTTGGGCGTGAAGTAGCCGCGGGGGAAGCCGACCCGGTCGCCGGTGCGGGTGCGTACCTCCTCCAGCAGGTAGTCGAGGATCCAGCCGATCTGCCACCAGGCGTGGTGCGGGAAGGAGCCGATGCCGTCGGTGAACTTCACCCAGTAGTACGAGTGCACGCCCGGCTCCTCGGCGACGAAGGCGTCGCGGCCGAGGGCGGCGGCGCGGGCCATGTCGCGGAAGAGGGGGTCGCCGGTGAGCCGGTGCACGCGCAGGTAAGTGCCGGCGAAGCTGGAGAGCAGGATGGGGCCGTTGCCCGGTGCGCTGGCGTTCTGTTCCCTCTGCAGGCCGAGCTGGGTGAGCTGCCACGCCTCGTACGTGGCGCCGGCGCGGATGCGCGGCTCGGTGGACGGCGCCGGGTGGGTGTAGATCCAGGTGGTGTGGAGGCGGGCGACCTCGACGGCGGCGTCGCGGTAGCGGCGCTCGCCGGTGGCCTCGGCGAGGTCGAGCAGGCCCTGGATGCCCTGGGAGAGGGAGAGGTCCATCCGGAAGCCGGAGTCGCCGGTGGAGCCGAGGTAGCGGGCGCGCTCGACGGCGTGCGCCAGGTACCAGTCGGCGCCGCGCACGGCGCCGTCGAGGTAGCGCCGGTCGCCGAGGGCGTGGTGGGCGACGAGCAGTCCGTACCAGGTGGGCCGCAGGTCCTCGGTCAGGTGCGGGTACGTGACCGCGTACGGCGGCTCCTTGTCGGTGGCCACCTCCCACGAGCCGTCGGGCTTCTGGGCGTCGGCGAGGTGGTCGGCGGCGAGCCGGATGCGGCCCGTCAGCTCGGCGTCGCCGGGGTGGAAGAGCAGGATGTGCGCGAGGTCGGTGATGACGTAGTACGCGGTGGCCAGCGGTTCGACGTAGTCGGCGATGTCGGCGTCGGGGTTGCCCTCCTCGACGAAGCGGTCGGAGTCGAAGAGGTAGTACTGGCCCTTGAGCGCTCCGCGGTAGTGGCCGGCGGCGGTCTGCTGCTGGGCGAGCTTGAAGGCGCGTACGTACGGCAGCCGGTCGCGTTCCAGCAGGGGGTCGGAGGTGGCGGCGGCCAGGCCCCACATGGCGCCGATGTCGGAGTTCTTCATCGCGTCGTTCTCGGCGCCCTGGACGAAGCCGTTGTACTTCTGGGCGCCGATGACGGTGCCCTCGTACTCGTCCGTGAGCCACTGGGACAGCACGGGGTCGGCGATGTAGGTGGCCTGGATTCGGGCCAGGCGCTCGGTCAGGGCGTGCTTGTTGGCGGCGAGTTCGAGGTAGCGGCCGAAGCCGTAGACGTCGGTGGCGGCGTGCCGCAGCGCCTCGAACCAGTCCGCGTCGGTGAGGGTGAAGCGGAAGTCGAGGACCCGCGTGTCGCCCGCCGTGCAGCGGGAGTCGGCGCAGCCGAGGATGGGCCGGGCGAGGTGCGGGGTGAGGCGGCCGGCGCGGTCGCGGGTGGACAGGGCCAGGCGCACGTCGCGATGGGTGACGCGGTCGGCCGCGTACGGGTCGCGGGCCATGCCGGGTTCGGCGACGGCGGCGAGGGTGAGTCCTTCGGTGGTGCTGAGGACCGGGGCGAGGGTGGTGGCGAGGTCGTCGTAGAACAGGTGCGGTACGGCGGGCAGGCCGTGGCCGTACTCGGCGGCCATGCGCAGGTCGGGGTTGGCCTCGTGGCCGTACCAGCCGCCGGGGACGCAGCCGAAGGCGAGGGCCTGCTCGGGCAGGGCGCACAGGGTGGGGGTGCGCAGGCTGACCCAGCCGTCCCGGGCGGCGGTCCAGGTGAGGGTGACGCGGACGTCGCGGGGGTGGCGGCGGTCGATGCGCCAGCGGGCGTCGAGGGTGCCGAGCGCGTGGGTGTGGCGGAAGACGACCGCGGTTCCCCCGCCGGTGCGCTCGACGGCGGCCTCGGCGGGGAGGAAGGCGTGGTGGGTGCCGGCTTCCTCGCGGCGGACCTGCGCCGCGTCGGGCGGCTCGGCGCCGGCGTGGTGGGTGAGGCCGTACTCGCCGAGGGCGCCGGGGAGTTCGCGCCAGCCGCGGTGGGTGCGGATCCGTACCCGTACCGCGCGCCAGCCGGCGTCGGTGCGGCTCCAGGTGATGCGGACGCGTTCGCCGTCGAGGTGCAGGGTCCCGGGGCCGGTGTCCTGGTTCCCGGGGGCGGGCGCCGCGGCGGCAACCGCCCCTGCCTGGGCTGACGTTGCCACGGCGGTGACTCCCGCGGCCTTCACGAAACTCCGGCGGCTGGGCATCGATGACACGCTCCCCATTTCGCAAATGGCATCCGCAATACAGGAAGAGTGTCCACATGTTGCACGGCCGTCAACCCCCGCCGCACGAGAAGCCGGGTGTCATTCTCGGCCCGGATCCGGTCCGTTGGCGCAGAAGCCCGGCCACAAGGGTTGACGCCGTCGCAATATGTGGGCAACGATCCCGCATGTTGCAAAGCAGATTCACTGGAGTCGCGGATGGCATCGGATCAGGGCAACAACCAGAGCGTCGAGCGCGCGGTGGCCGTGCTCGCGGTCTTCCAGAACGGCCACCCGGAGCTGCGCGTCTCCGACGTCGTACGCCTCACCGGCCTCGGCACCTCGACCACCTCCCGGCTGCTGGCCACCCTGGAGTCGCTGGACTACGTCGAACGTGACGCCGTCAGCGGCCTGTACCGGCTGGGCACCGCCCCCATCACCCTCGGCGGCGCCGCCGTCAACCACCACCCCGTCCACCGCGAGGCACGCCAGCTCGCCCAGGAGCTCGCGGCCCGTCTCGGCCTCGGCGCCAACGTCGCCGTCCGGCAGGGCGCCGCGCTGTTCTACCTGCTCAACTTCGAAGGCCGGCTGGCCCCGCGGTCCACCGTGCTCACCGGCCAGCGCAAGCCGCTGCACGCCACCGGCCTCGGCAAGTGCCTGCTGCTGGGCCTGGCTCCGCAACGCCGCCGCGAACTGCTCCCCGAGGACGGGCTGCCGGGCTACACGCAGGCCACCCTCACCTCGCACGCCGCTCTCGACGCCGAGTTGGCGGCTGTCGCCCGGCGCGGCTACGCCACCGAGGTCGAGGAACTGGCGCACGGCCGCTCCTGCGTAGCCGCGCCGATCCGGGACCGCTCCGGCGACATCGTCGCGGCCATCTCCATCTCCGGGCCGCTGTCCACCGTCGCGCTCGACCGGCGCGAGGAGGAGCTGTCCCGCGCCGCGGTCGAGGCCGCCGACTCCGTGAGCGTCGGGCTCGGTTACGTCGGCCCGCGCGCCGCACCGCCCGCCCGGACCGGCCACGGATCCGGCAACGGGAACGGGCACGGCAACGGGCCGGGCCACCCCCGCGAGCCCGAGAGGAGCCGGCCGTGACGCCGCCCCCGACCGCCTCCCCGAAGCAGGCGGCCCCGGTGCCGCCCGCCGCCTCCCCGGCGCCGGCCCCCGCCCGCAGGCGGTCCAGGCACGAGGGGCAGCGGCTGTCGAACGGCGCCTTCGCCTTCCTCCTCACCGTGCCGGGTCTGGCGCTCTTCGCGGCGATCGTCTTCTACCCGCTCGTCGCCTCCCTCGTCACCGGCTTCTTCGACCAGGATCTGCGGCTGCCGGGACGTACGTTCGTCGGCCTGGACAACTACGCCGACGTGCTCGACCGCGACTTCTGGCCGGTGCTGGAGAACACCCTCGTCTTCACCGTCGGCGCCACCCTCGCGCCGTTCGCCGTCGGGTTCGCGCTCGCGCTGGCGCTCAACACCGGGCTGAAGGGCAGCGGGTTCCTGCGCGGGCTTTTCCTCTTCCCCTGGGTGATCCCCGGCGTCGTGGTGTCCTTCCTCTGGATGTGGATCTTCAATGCGAACTACGGCGTCCTCAACGGCGCGTTGCTGGAACTCGGCATCATCGACGAGAGCGTCTCGTGGCTCGGCGAGCCGACGACGGCGATGGTCGCCGTGATCGTCACCAAGACCTGGGCGAGCTTCCCGTGGATGATGGTCATGATGCTGGCCGGCCTGCAGACCGTGCCGCGCGAGCTGCACGAGGCGGCGGCCGTGGACGGGGCGGGGGCCGTGCGCCGGTTCCGCGCCGTCACCTGGCCGGGGGTACGGGGCGTCGCGGCGATCGTGATCCTGCTGGAGTTCATCTGGAACTTCCAGCACTTCGACACCATCTACGTCCTCACCGGCGGCGGCCCCGCCGGCGCCACGGAGACCTTCGCGGTCGCCGTCTACCAGGACGCCTTCAAGGGCTTCGACCTCGGCCACGCGGCCGCGCTCGGCGGGTTGTGGATGCTGCTGCTCCTGGTCCTCGTCGGGGTGTACCTCAAGACCTCCGAGCGGGAGGACAAGCACTCGTGACCACCGCCCAGTTCACCAGGGCCGACGGCGCGTCCCCCAAGGGCCCGCCCGCCGGCGAGCCGAGGCCCCCCGCCGGCGGCCGCCCCCGCGGCCGCGGCCCGCGCCGCCCAGACCAGGTCCGCTCCTCCGTCGCCGCGTGGGCCGCGGTCGGCGTTATCGGGCTCTTCGGCCTGCTGCCGATGTACTGGATGCTGGTCACCGCGCTCAGCCCGCCGGGGCAGGCGTTCCGCTTCCCGCCGCGGTTCTTCCCCACAGAGATCACGTTCGCCCACTTCGAGGCGTTCGCGGAGAACGACAAGCTCTTCGACTACATGGTCAACAGCGTGATCGTGGCCGGGGTCACCGCTCTGCTGAGCGTGGTGGTCTCCACGTACATGGGCTACTCGTTCTCCAAGTTCCGCTACCGCGGCCGCAAGTCGCTGATGAACTTCGTGCTCGCCTCGCAGATGTTCCCGCAGGCGCTGCTGCTGATCACGCTGTACGCGGTGTTCCGCCAGTTCGACCTGCTGGGCACGTACACGGCGCTGATCCTGTCCTTCACCACGTTCACGATGCCGCTGTGCGTGTGGATGCTGAAGGGCATCTTCGACACGGTCCCGGACGCGCTGCTGGAGGCAGCGGCCATCGACGGCGCGTCCCGCTGGCGCACCCTGCACAGCATCGTCGCGCCGCTCGCGGCGCCCGGGATGATCGCGGCCGGGCTGTTCGCGTTCGTCCGCGGCTGGAACGACTTCATCTTCGCGCTGACGCTCTCCGGCGAGGACACGATGACGCTGCCGCCGGGCCTGGTGAACACGTACATCGGCGAGTTCCAGACGGCCTGGCCGGCGCTGATGGCGGCGTCGCTGATCGTCTCGGTGCCGGTGGTCGTCGCGTTCATGTTCCTGCAGCGCTACCTCGTCGGCGGGCTGACCGCCGGAGCCGTCAAGAGCTGACCGGCGCCGCCGCGCCCGGTCCCCTATCGCGCCACGCTTCCCCACCTTCAAGGAGTCGGCATGTCCCGCCACGCACTACCCCGCCGCGACACCCTCAAACTGCTGGGCCTGGGCACACTTGGGCTCGCCGTGCCCGGCGCCCTGGCCGCCTGCGCCCCCTCCGGGGGCGGCTCGGGCGACGGCGGCGACGCCGACGCCAAGAAGTTCGGCTTCACGTCCTGGGCGCTCAACGAGGAGGCCAGCAAGCCCGTCGTGGAGGGGATCATCACGGCCTGGGAGAAGGCCGGCAAGGTGGAGGTCTCCACCACGGAGTATCCGTACAACGAGTATCTGAAGCAGTTGACGCTGAAGCTGAGCAGCGGGGAGATCAGCGGCGCGGTGCAGTTGGACATCGCGTGGCTGGCAGCGGTCGCGCAGATGGGCACGCTGCTGGACCTGGGGGACGCGGCGGCCGGGGCGGGCTACACGGACGTGGCGCTGCAGAGCGGCCAGTACGAGGGGGTGCAGTACGGGCTGCCGTGGACGACGGGCTCCATCGGGCTGATCGGCAACCGGAAGTTGCTGGACGAAGCAGGGATCCGCCGGCTGCCCGGCACGATCGCGGAGTTCGAGGACGCGCTGCGGGCGCTGAAGGACCTGGGCGGCGGGGTGACGCCGTACGCGGCGGCGACGAAGGTGGAGCAGCTCAAGGACATCTTCCCGTGGATGCAGACCTTCGGCTGCCCGATCACGGCGGACGGCGAGGTCGCGATCGGCGACGACGCCTCGGTGGACGCCGTGGAGTGGTTCAAGAAGCTCTACGACGAGAAGCTGATCGCGAAGGCGGTGGACCGGTTCGACGCCCGCGCGCTGTTCGCCCAGGGGAAGGTGGGTTTCTACGACGACGCGCTGGTCGGCAAGGGCGCGACGCTGGCAGAGGCGGCGGACGAGTCGCTGGCGGAGGCGATGGTCGCGGTGCCGCGGCCGGTGCTGAGGAAGGGGGACGACCCGCAGGCGCTGCTGTGGGGGCACGTCCTCGTGGTGACGAAGGGCGAGGGTTCCGCCGCGGCCACGGACTTCGCCGTGCACACCACCTCCGACCAGGCCACGGTCGTCGACTACTTCGGGAAGCTGGCGCTGCCGCCGACGACGGCGGAGGGGCTTGCGGCCCGCGAGGTGGCGTCGGACACGTTCACCACGGAGTGGACGGAGAAGATCACCGCGACGGCGACGCCGGGGCCGTTCTGGACGTACGCGAACAACGCGCAGATCGAGGAGGCGGTGGCCAAGCAGGTGCAGGCGGTGCTGGTGGGCGACTCCTCGGCGAAGGACGCGATGAGGACGGCCGGTGACGACGTCGCCCGCCTGATCGAGGAGTGAGCGTGCGCAGAGGTCGCAGAGCGCGCGCGGTGCGCCGTACGCTGCTGCCGGCGCTGCCGCTCGCGCAGGCGGCGCAGCCGGCGCCCGCGGAACTGGGGGCCGGGGTCCCCGGCGTGGCGGGGTCGGCGGGAAGCCCGGTGGGGTACCGCGTCACCGAGCGGGGGCCCGGCCTGGTCGTCACGGGCGCGACGTACCGGATGACGATCGCGCAGGACGGCTTCCGCTACGGCTTCGAGCGGCGCGACGGCACGGCCGTGGCGCCGCCGCACGCCGTGTCCGGGCTGCGGGTGAAGAGCCCGGGAGACGCGGAGTTCGCGGACGCGGAGTCCGTCCGGCTCGTCACGGCGGGCCGGTCGGCGGCGGTGCTGGACGTGCGGCTCGCCGACGGCGATGCGATGCGCGTCGTGCTGCGGCCGCGGGCCCGCTCGGTGGGCGTGGCGGTGACCAGGGTGCCCGGGTCGAGCACGGTCGACCTGCGCACGGGGCACGTCGGCCCGGCGTACGGGCTGGGCGACCACGGCTCGTTCGGGGACGGCCGGCCGGAGACCGGCACCCCGTGCAGCGGCAGGGTGGAGGCGCGCCCGCGGGCCGAGCTGACCGGGCTGGTGCTGGACAACGTCACCAACCAGGGCTCCTGCAAGCGCTTCGTGTCGACGTTCGCGGTCTTCCCGCGGCAGAGTTTCGCCGAGGTGCTGTTCACAGAGGGGCAGAAGCGCGTCGGCCTGACGGCGACGGAGAACCGGCTGGGGGTGGCGGGCGCCGACGGCGTCGACGGGCTGCACTACTTCCTCGGTACGGACGTCAAGCAGCTCTACGCGGACTACCGCCGGGCCAGGCACGCCGCCGGCTACGTGGACGCGAAGCCCCGGCCGCGGATGTTCGAGCTGGGCTGGGAGGCGTACGGGGCGCTGGGCTGGAACACGTACCAGTCGTCGGTGGAGGGCACCGTGCGGGACTTCCTCGCCCACGGCTATCCCCTGGGCTGGGGCGTGGTCGGCTCCGGCTTCTGGCCGGGCGAGCGGGGCGACCCGGCGGAGGGCACGACGAACTCCTTCGGCATGTGGGACGACACCGCCGAGGAGGGCCGCGACGACGGGCTGCCCAACCCTCGCTACCCGGACCCGGAGGCGCTGAAGCGGCTCTTCGCGGAGAACGACGTGGCGCTGCTGCTCGGTGCCCGCAACAACTTCAAGGCCGCGGCGGAGGACGGCGGCAACCACAACCCGGTCACCGACGGCGGCTTCATGGCGGAGGCCCGGCGCAAGGGCTATCTGCTGACGGGCGCGGACGGCGAGCCGGTGAAGGTCACCAGGGCGCAGTTCCCCTCCGGTGCGTCGTACGTGCTGGACGGCCGGAAACCGGAGGCCGTGGACTGGTACGTGGCGCGGACCCGGGCGTGGGGTGTGGACGGGTGGAAGGAGGACACCATGCTCTACAGCCCCGACCTGTGGCGGGACGGGAACTGGAACGCGCTGCTGAAGGCGCTGCACGACGCCGGGGACGCCGTGATGGTCCGCAACACGGCCTACTCGCTGCCCGGTGACTGGGCGCGTATCAACGACACGATCTACGGCACGGGCGCGGTGTACCACGAGGACCCGGACCGGATGCCGGTGAACCTGCTGAACATCGCCGCCGCAGGCTTCGGCAACCTCTATCCGGACTTCGTCGGCGGCACCCCCGGCAAGGCGGAGCCGACCGACCCGGCGTACCGGGCGTACTTCGCCCGCAACGTGCAGTTCAACGCGCTCACCCCGGTGCTGGGCTTCGGCCAGGGGCCGTGGGTGTTCGGGGAGGACGTGGCGGCGGACGCGAAGAAGCTGGCGCTGTGGCACGACTCGCTGCACCCGTACATCTACGACGCGGTCCTCGACGGCCACGCCTCCGGCTTCCCGTACGCGATGACGCCGCTGCACCTGGCGTACCCGGCCGACGAGGAGACGTACGGGCTCGTCGACGAGTCGACCCGGCGCTACCAGTGGATGCTCGGTGAGTCGCTGCTCGCGGCGCCGGTGTGGGGGTCGGACTTCGCGACGGCGACCGGGCGGGACGTGTACCTGCCGGCGGGGACGTGGATCGACGTCAACACCGGCGAGCGGCACGAGGGTCCGGTGACGCTGACCGGCCACGAGGTGGCCCGGGGTGACGTGCCGGCGTTCGTCGGCGGGAAGGGCGTGCTGGTGCGGCGGGTGGACGCGGGCTCGTCGGCGCGGCTCACGGCGCAGGTTTTCCCGGTGACGCGGGACTCGGTGTACGACTACGGTGACGGGGAGCGGAGTTCGAGGATCGTGAACGCGAACGCGGGCTGGCATGCGAAGTCGCTGAAGGTGCTGGACACGACCGCCTCCCGCGCGGTCGACTTCTCCGTGGACCCCGTCACCGGCGCGGTCGGGTTCCCGCTGCGCGCGGGGCACGACTACCGGCTGGTGGGCGGGAGGCCGTGAGCGCCTCCAGGTGAAGCGGGCGGCCGTCGCCGTCGAGGGTTCGGCCGACGGCCGCCGGAGCCCGGTCCCGAGGGCCGCACCCCGGGACCGGGCTCACCCGCGGGTGCGCGGGACCGCGCCCGCGTCACCGCGAGGCTGCGGGGCCGCAGCGCCCGGGGCCCGGGGCCCGGGGCCCGGTGTCACTGCCGCCAGCGGCCGAGGTCTCGCCGGACGGCCAGGGTGTCGGGGTGGCCGGGGCCCAGGAGCCGTTCCCTGTCCGTGAGCAGTTCCGTCAGGGCGTCGACGGCCGCGGCCGGGTTCCCGGCCCGCCCCTGCCAGTTGGCGAGGTCCTGCCGGACGCCGAGGGTGTGGGGATGGTCGGGGCCGACGCTTCGCAGGGTGTGCTCGACCAGGTCGGCCAGCCCGGCGACCAGGCCGTCGGCCTCCGCCGTCTCCCCGGTCCAGTAGGGGAGGTCTCTGCGCGCCCCCGGCACGTCCTCGCGGTCGGGTTCCCGGACACCGAGCAGGTGTTGGAGCACCTCGGTCAGTTCGGCGACGGCGTCGGCCGGGTCACCCGCCTCGCCCCGCCACAGGGCGAGATCCCGCCAGGTCGCCAGCGTCTGGGGGTGGCCGGGGCCCAGCACGCGCACCATGTGGTCGCGCAGGTCGCCGAGGACGGCCACGGCGCCCGCCGGATCGCCTGCCCGCCCCCGCCAGTGCCCGAGGGCGTGCCGAGCGGCGAGGACCCGGGGGTGCTCGGGGCCCAGGGCCCGCAGCCCGTTCGCGTGCAGTTCGGTGAACGCGGCGGCGGCGCCGGCCGGGTCGCCCGCGATCCCCCGCCAGCGGGCCATGCCGTGCCACGCGGCGGTGGTGTGCGCGTGGCCGGGGCCCAGGGTCCTTTCGCGGTCCGCGTGGAGTTCGGCGAAGACCGACGCGGCGCCGGCGGCGTCCCCCCTCTCGCCCCGCCAGTGGCCGTGGTCGTGGCGTACGCCCAGGGTCTGGAGGTGGTCGGGGCCCAGGGCGCGCGCCATGTGGTCGCGCAGTTCGCCGAGGGCCGCGGCGGCGCCCGCGGGGTCGCCGGCCTCGCCGCGCAGGTAGCCGAGGGCGTGCCGGGCGCCGAGCGTCTGGGGGTGGTCGGGGCCGAGGCGCCGGTGGGCGGTGTCGGCGAGTTGCCGGCAGGAGGCGACGGCGGCGGTGGCCTGGCCGGACTCGGCGAGGCTCAGCCCGGCGCGGAAGAGCACGGGGTGGCCGCGGGGCTGCCACAGGGCCTCGTGGGCGTGCCGGGCCAGGACGTCGGCGTTGGCGCGCAGGGCCTGGGCGAGTTCGGGGTCGCGTTCGAGGGCGGGCCAGGCCGCGAGCAGGGAGTCGGCCGCGATCCGGGCGAGCCCGCGGTATTCGCCGGGCGCGAGAGAGTCCCGTACGGCCCGTTGGGTGAGCTGGTGGATGCGGACGGCGCGGGGGGTGCCGGGGGCGTGGTCAATGAGGCTGAGGCGGTGCAGGGCGCGCAGGGCGCCGATGGCGTCGCGGCGCCGGGGGAAGGAGCCGTCGGACGTGGGTTCGCCGCCGGCCGCGTGGAGGTGCTCGAGGACGGGCGCGGGGGTGAGGATGGACTCGGGTATGCCGTTGGGGTCCAGCATCGCGGCGAGGCCGAGCATGGGGCGCGCCAGGCCGGCCGGGCGTATCCCCTCGGCCCGCTCCACGGACAGGACCCAGGCGGCGGCCACCGTGGTGCCCTGGTCGTCGGGGAGCCCGGACGGGTCGGGCAGCGATTCGGCGAGGCTGTGGGCCCGGTCGGCGAGCAGCCGGCGGTAGCCGGGGATGTCCATGCCGGCGTCGATGAGGTACGCGGCTGCCTGGGACAGCGCGAGCGGCAGGTAGCCGAGGTCGGCGGCCAGGGCCCGGGACTCGTGCGCCGGGGGCGGGGCGTGGTCGGCCAGGGCGGTGGCGAGGTAGGTGGCCGCTTCCTCGGGTGTGAACAGGTCGACGGGCAGCATGCGGCGCGTGGTGCCGCTGAGGGCCGCGTCGCGGCGGCGGGTGGTGACCAGGGTGAACCCCTGGGCGCTGACGGGGGGCCAGAGGCCGCGCAGGTCCGCGGGGTCGGCGACGTCGTCGAGCACGACCAGCCAGCGGGGGTGGCCGGGGTGGGGTTCGAGCCAGGTGAGGAACTTGCGCGTGGCCCGCTCCGGGTCGGCGGGATCGGCGCCCAGGACCTCCTCGGCGGCCTGGGCGTACGCCTCGACGATCGCGGAGCGGGTGGTGGCGGTGACCCAGACGAGCAGGTCGAGTTGCCCGGTCTGGAAGAGCGCGCGGGCGTGCTGGGCGGCGAGCTGGGTCTTGCCCACGCCGCCGGCTCCCGCCAGCACCTGGGCGGGGATGGCGGCGCCGTCCGTCGCGGGCCGCTGCAGCCGGCGCAGTGCCGCGCGGTCCCGGAAGTGCTCGGCCGCCCGGGGCACGATGCCCACCTGGTGCGGCCAGTTCACCGCGGACCTGGGCGCCTGCTGGTAGACGACCTGGCCGACGCTGCCGATGGCGACGCTGTTGCCCGCGGCGTAGACCGCGTCCTGGCCGGGCGCCGGCGTCGTCGCCGGGCGGGGGGCCCGCGGCGGGGCCGGGGTGAGCCGTACGGCGCCCTGGACCACCCCGGCCGCGATCGAACCCGTCTCGGCCCGTACGGTCAGGTCGCCGCCGACCGCCAGTCCGCCGGCGGCGGCCGTGACGTGGCCCTGCGGGCCGTGTGCGGTCAGCAGGGCGCGCAGGTCCTCGGCGGCGGCGGCACGGGCCGGCCCGTCGAGGTCCTCCAGGAGGGATTCGATGCGGGTCTGCCAGGACACCTCCTGGCGGACGCGGGCCCGCTCGTCGCCGGCGCCCTGCCCGCACTCCAGCTCGGCTGCGGTGCGGTCCAGGCGCTCCAGTTCGGCCTGCTCGCGGCGGTCGTCGCCGCGGCCGAACCACCGGGCCATCGCGTCGCGGAACCCGCCCCACAGGTCCGTGCCCGCCGCTTCCACCACCGCGGTACCGCCGGCCATGGCCAGCGCCGCCAGGGTCTGCTCCAACACCCGTGCTCCTTCTGGGTCCTGATGACCGAACGCCACGGTAACAGCGCAGCCAGTAGCCGCACAGGGAGCACCCGGGCGGGCTTGGGCGCCTGAGCCGAGGCTCCGGTCAGGGGGCGGCGGGGCGGGCGTGGGCGAGGAAGCCGAGGCCGGTGGAGATCTGGTCGGCGTACTCGACGGTCCGGGCCGCGAGCGTGTCCTGACGGGCCGTCAGGTCCATCGTGGACAGCGAGCCGGAGACGGACAGCGCGGCGACGACCGCGCCGGAGCGGTCGCGTACGGGCGCGGCGAGGCAGGCGCGGCCGAAGGCCAGTTCCTCGACCTCGGTGGCGTAGCCGCGGGCCCGGGTCTCCGCCAGCGCGTCGAGCAGCCCGGCGAGGCCGGTGATGG
This sequence comes from Streptomyces sp. WMMC500, assembly GCF_027497195.1. NCBI lineage: Bacteria > Bacillati > Actinomycetota > Actinomycetes > Kitasatosporales > Streptomycetaceae > Streptomyces > Streptomyces sp. WMMC500. Next base: position 8,060,087 of record NZ_CP114905.1, on the reverse strand, counting down.
TCTTGCCGGTGTACGCGGGGTAGTCCGGGCCCATGACGTCGCGGACCTCGTCCTCCGGCAGGCCGGAGAGCAGCGCCTTGCCCATGGCGGTGGCGTGCAGCGGCGCGGAGCGGCCGGTGAGGGTGAAGGTCCGCGGCGCGAGGGGGCCTTCGAAGTGGCACAGATAGAACATGCGGTCGCCGTGACGCTCGGCGACGTTGGCGCCGAGGCCGAGTTCGTGGGCGAGGTTCTGGGCGACCTGGCGGGCGGCGCGGTGGACGGTGGACTGGTTGAGGGCGACGCCGGCGAGCTCGACGACCTTGGGGCCGATGCGGTGCAGGCCGCTGCGCTCGTCGCGGACGAGGTAGCCCAGCGACTCCAGGGCCGCGACCAGCCGGGAGACCGTGGACTGGCCGAGGCCGCTCAGCTCGACGAGTTCGGCGATGCGCCGTTCGGGCTGCTCGTCGGTGAAGTACGACAGCAGCGACAGGGCGCGCTCGACGCTCTGCGTGCCCGACGCGGTGCCTCCCGTTGCCGCCATCGCGACCTCCGTTCCCGGTCCCGGCCCCGTTCCCGTCGACGGGAAGATGGCTCATCCAGATAGCGGATGTTACATGGGCAGAAGGGGTCGAGGGCGCGGAACCCCTCACGGGTCGGAGGTGCCGTAGGCGACGAGGGTGGTCGGGACCATGGTCCGGCGTTCCGGCGGCGCCGGTGCGGCGCCCCCGCCGGCGCGTTCGCGGAGGCGGGCGAGGAGCAGGCGGCCGGCTTCGCGGCCGAGTTCGTCGGTGTCGTACGCGACGAGCGTGAGCGGCAGTCCGAGGGTGTCGGCCATCTCGAAGTCGTCGAAGCCGGCGAGCGCGGTGGCGGTGCCCGCCGCGCGGATGGCGCGGAAGGCGCCGATGGTGTTGCGGTTGTTGGAGCAGAACAGCGCGGTCGGCGGGTCGGGCAGCGCGAGCAGCCCGGCGGCGGCGCGGGCGGCTTCCGCGGTCTGCTGCTGCCCCTGCCGTACGTAAATGTCGTCGACGGGCAGCCCGGCGCCGGCGAGCGCGGCGGCGTAGCCGCGGAGCCGCTCGGTGCCGGTGTAGACGGCGGGCGGGGAGCCGAGGAAGCCGATGCGGCGGTGCCCGGCGGCGAGCAGCCGCTCGGTCGCCGCGCGGGCGCCGCCGTAGTCGTCGACGAGGACGTGGTCGGCGGCGAACCCGGCGGGCGGCCGGCTGGCCAGCACGACGGGCACGCCCTCGGCCGCGGCTGCGGCCAGGTGCCGCTGGTCGACGCCGGCGGGGACGGCGACGATGCCGTCGACGCGGCGGGCGACGAGGTCCTCGACGAGGCTGCGTTCGGTGTCGGGGTCCTGGCCGGTGTTGCCGATGACGGCCTTCAGGCCGTGCCGGGCGACGACGGAGTCGACGCCGAGGGCGAGGCGGGAGTAGAAGGGGTTGGCGAGGTTGGTGACGACGAGGCCGACGAGTCCGGTGCCGCTGCCGAGGCGGAGGCTGCGGGCGACCTCGTTGCGCCGGTAGCCGAGTTCGGCGACGGCGGCGCGGACGCGGGCGGCGGTGGCGGGCAGCACCCTGGGGTCGTCGCGCAGGACGCGGGAGACGGTCATGGCGCTGACGGCGGCGCGTTCCGCGACGTCCCGCAGCGTGGGCTGCGCCTCCCGCGCGCCCGGCGGGCCGCCGCTGCCGCCGCCCGCGCCGCCGGCACCGGCGCGCGGCGTCATCCGGCACCCCCGGCCGCGGCGGCGGCCCCGATCAGCCCGGCGTCCTCGCCGAGCAGGGCACGTACCAACAGGCGGGCCACCTGAGGCCCGGCGGGGCCGGGCGGGTCGCCGGGACGAGACCCGGAGGGCGTACGGCTCGTCTCCCGCGCCGCGTCGCTCTCGCCGCGAAGCGGCGGGCCGCCGGCCGAGGGGGCGTGGCGCGCCGGGCTGACGGCTCGCGGCCGACTGTCGGGGTGCGACGCACCGGGGACGTCGCCCCCGTGCTCGCCGCGCGGTGGCACGGCGTCGGTGGGGCTCACCGCTCCCTCCACCGCCGGGTGCCAGCCGCCCGCCGCCAGGGCGGCGGCCAGCGGCGGCGCGACCAGGTCCCAGGACTCCGCCATCGAGCCGCCGACGACCAGCACCGTGGCGCGGAACGCCGCCAGCCGCGGGCCCAGTTCGGCGCCGAGCGCGCCGAACGCCGCGTCGAGCACCCGGCGCGCCCGCTCCTCCCCCGCCCGCGCCCGTTCCGCGATCTCGCGTACGTCGACGGCCGCGCCGGCGGCGGCGCCGTACCGGGACAGGATCGCCCGGCGGGAGACGACCTCCTCCAGCGGCCTGCCGCCGGTCCGGGTCAGGTCCATCCGGCCCTCCGGCGGCACCCCCGGGCCCGTCGTGCGCAGCGCGCCGTCCGCGAGGAACGCCGAGCCGACGCCCGTGCCGAGGGTGATGCCGACCGCGCGGGTGTGGCCGCGGGCGGCACCGGCGGTCCACTCCCCGGCGAGGAAGGCGTGCGCGTCGTTGCGGAAGGCGACGTCCGACGGGTTTCCCGGCAGCCCGTCGAGCAGTGCCGCCCGCACGTCCACCCCGTACAGCGCGTCGAACTTGCCGACGTCCGCGAAGAGCGCGACGCCCTTCGCGTAGTCGAAGGGCCCGGGCACGGCCACGCCCCACCGCGCCCCCGCCGGCGCGGCCGGCAGGCGGCGCGCGCAGCGCAGGACCGCGCCGAGGATGTCCCCGGCGCGGGCCTGCGCGTCCAGCGGGCGCCGCACGCGGGTGGCCACGGCGGCGGTCCGCGGGGAGACCAGCGCGGCGGTGACGTGGGTGCCGCCGATCTCCAGGACGGGGATCAACGCCCGGCGGCCTTGCGGACGAGGGCCTTGACGACCCGCACCGGGCCGCCGCCCGCGGCGGCCACGAGCCGGTAGCCGCCGACCGCCGCGGGTACCGTCAGCGTCTCGGCGTAGGACAGCTCGTGGGTGTCGCCGGCCGCGGTGTGCACCGTCACGCCCTCCCCCTCGGCCACGTTGAGGACGTGGAAGCGGCCTTCGGTGTCGTCGCCGGCCTCGGCGCCCTCGTCCAGGGTGTACCTCCTGACTTCGTAGAACATCTCGTCGAGCGCGCCGAGGAGTTCCTCGCGCCAGCCGGGACCCGAGCGGAGTTCGCGCGGTGCCTGGACCAGTTGCCTCGCCACGGCCTCGCCGCGGCGCTCGGTGTCGAGGTTCGCCAGCCCGTGTTCGTACGGCATGGGCCGCGGCCTGCCGTCGGCGCCGGGCCGCAGCCAGTCGTAGAAGCGGAGGCTGTAGAGGTACGGGGTGGCGCTGATCTCCAGGACAAGGTTGCCGGCGCCGCTCGCGTGCGGCGTACCGGCGGGGATCATGAACAACTGCCCGCGCTCGGCCGGGAAGGCCAGCACGTGGTCCTCGGGGTCCATGGGCACCGCGTCGGTGATCGCCTTCTCGATCTCCTTGCGGAACTGCCCGACGTCGGCGTCCTCGCGCAGCCCGAGGTACACCTTCGTCTCGGCACTGCCGAGCGTCATGTAATACGTCTCGTGCTGGGTGTACGGCCAGCCGAACCGCTCGCGCATGTACGCCTCCCGGGGGTGGCAGTGCAGCGAGAGGTTGCCGCCGTCGACCGTGTCGAGGTAGTCGAAGCGGATCGGGAACGAGGTGCCGAAGCGGGCGTGCACCTCGGCGCCGAGCACGTCCTCGGGGGCGAGGACGCACATGAGCTGGAACGGCACCTCGGCCTGCGCGTCCGGTCCGGTGCCGACGAGGATGCCGGCCTCGGGGGCGATCAGCTCGTAGCCGAGGGCGGTGTTGGGCGCGCCGGGGGCGAAGCCCAGTTCGGCCTGTGCCCAGTGGCCGCCCCAGGGGGTGGAGTTGAAGTACGGCCGGGTGCGTACGGGCCGGCGGGCCAGGGCGGCGAGGGTGCCGCGCAGGCCGTCGCCGTCGAGGTGGACGGGGTGGTCGGGGTCCTGGACGTCGAGCCAGCCGTCGAGGCGGCGGGCGAGCGCGTCGCGGTGCCGGTCGAGCATGGGCCAGTCGACGTAGAACAGCCGCCGGAGGGCGGGTGCTTCGCCGGGCAGGCCCAGGTTGGCGCCGGTGGCGCCGGCGGTGACGGCGGCCTCGGCGTACCGCTTGGGCACGTCGGCGTACCAGAGCAGGTCGTGCGGTACGACGGCGGCGCCGGGGCCGTAGACCAGCAGCAGCCCGGTGTCGGGGCGGGTGGCCTCGGGCGGGGTGTCGAAGAGGTCGTCGAGGGGGTTCTCGGCGAGCGTGCAGTAGTACGGGTCGGCGGCGTCCTCGGGCCGCTCGGTGCGGCGCCTGACCTCGTCGGGCGGCGCGTAGTGGCGCCGGACGTCGAGGAGGGCCACGGGGGTGCCGCGGGCGGTGAGCTCGCGCCGGAGCCGGCCGGCGAGGGTGTCCCAGTCCGCGGACGGGGGTCCCTCGACGGCCACTACCGCCGGGCCGTGGGGGAGTTCCGCCGCCACGGCCCGCCAGCCGGTGGTGAGAACGGCCGGCGGGGCGGGTGCGTAGCGCGGGTCGAGCCGGTACACGCAGTCTCCTTCGGATGTGGTTCAGCGGCGCCGGAAGAGCACCGCGGTCGTGCCGAGGGCGGGGAGGTCGACGGTGACCTCTCCGTCCCGTACCGGCAGGTCGTCCCCCGGGCGGCCGAGGTAGTCGGCGAGCCCGGCCCCGGTGACGGGGAAGAGGGCGCGTACGGGGCAGGCGACGGGCTCCTCGGCGAAGGACTGCAGCCGCAGCAGCACGGCGCCTTCGCCGGCTTCGCCGCCGGGTGTGGTGGCGCCGACGAGGCGTACCCGCGGGTCGCCGACCTCGGCGAACGCGAGCCCGTCGGCGGCCTTTGAGCCCGCGCCGTGCGGGGCGCGGGCGCGTACGGCGTGCAGCGGCCGGCTGAGTCCGGCGGCCGTGCGGGCACCCAGCGGGCCGTCGGGCGTGGCGTCGGCGGGGGCGCAGGCGACGCTGTAGCGGAAGGTGAACTCGAAGCCCTGCTCGCTGGGGAAGTTGGTGTCCCACAGGTTGTTGTGGATCCAGGAGAAGACGGTGGCGGGCTCGTCGTGGCCCATCGTCTTGGGGAACGGCGCGTAGGGCAGCGCGATGTTCCCGAACTGTACCAGCGGCGCGTCCTGCGTGGCCCAGGCGACGGCGAGCCCGTCGTCTGCGAGCGTCACCCAGCGGCGTACGGCCCGCATGTGCTGCGCCGAGCCGGGGATGACGGACAGGCCGGTGCCGGTGGCGCCGCCGGTGGCCTCCATGCGTACGGTGGGCGCCTCGAAGGCGAAGGGGAACGCGAAGTAGGCGCTCTCCTTGCCGAGGGTGGCGTCCTTGTCGACGCGGTTGTCGATGTCGAGGCGGGCGGCGCCGTGCGGCAGCGTCAGCGTCGTGCGCACGCGGTTGGCGCCGGCGGGGCGGGTCTCGTAGGTGAGGGTCTCGCCGGTGGCGGTGGACGTGCGGGCGATGAGCGCGGCGGGCGGGGCGACGGAGCGGTTGCCGAGGTGCTCCAGGCGGTCGGAGGCGGTGGTGCGGCTGGAGTTGTGGTTGAAGCCGCCGGCGGTGGTGTAGCTGTCGTGGATGTAGGCGTTGAAGCCGGCGGCCGCGCCCGCATCGTCTCCGCGGACGAGTTCGCGGCCGGTGGCCTTGTCGACGACGGAGGCGATGCAGGCGCGGGCGAGGTCGACGCGCACCGCGAGGTGCTCGTTCTCCAGCAGGGTGGGGTCGGCCTGGGCGTGCGCGGCGGCGGCGGTCTCGGCGGGGTCCTCCTTCTCGGTGCCGCCGGTGGGGTTCCAGCCGGTGGCGGCCTTCAGGACGGTGCCCTCGCCGTCCGCCGCGCCGTCGCCGGCGCCTTCGGTGACGACGTCGAGGCGTACGGATCCGGCGGGCGGTACGTCGGCGACGCACACCAGCAGGAACCGGCCCGCGTCCCGGTGGTCGTCGTTGACCTGCGGCTGCTCCTCGTGCGCCAGTTGTTCGCCGGTGCGGGCGTCGCGGACGGCGACGCGCTGCTCCAGCGGCACGCTGCTCTCCGGGAGGAAGATCCGGACGACGTCGGTGCGGGCCCACGAGCAGGTGTTGACGACGTGGTACGACACGGCGTCGGGCGCGCTCGCGAGCCGCTGGCCGAGGCGGGCGCGGGCCCGGTCGAGCAGGGAGTTGCCGTCGTCGTACGCGCGCAGCGCCTGCCCGTACTTCCAGTGCCACTGCTCCTCGCCGCTGTGGCCGCCGTGGTCGCCGTGGGTCCACGGGTCGCCGGCGCCCCAGGTGTGCTCGTCGAAGAGGGACACGGCCTCGTAGACGGGCGCGGCGTCCCGGCTGTCGTCGGCGGCGCCGGAGGCGCCGAGGATGCCGGCGAAGGTGCCGAGGGTCTGCGCGTCGGCGACGGTGGCCTGCGCGGTGCGGGCCAGGGACAGCGGGCGGGCGCCGGAGCCGACGCCGTCGACCCACCAGTCGGTCCAGTCGCCCTCGAAGGTGCGGATCTCGTCGCCGAGGCGGGCCTCGGCGTCGGTGAAGAAGTCCTCGTTGCGGGAGAGCCTGAGCTGCGGGTAGGCCCAGGTCTCGTTCCAGCGGCGGACGGTGTCGGCGATGATCCGCCGGGGCGGCGCGTTGTCGCCGAACTTGCCCTGCACGCGCAGGTGCAGGATGTCCCACGGGTACGGCTCGCGCTTGACGTCGGCCTGGTCCATGGCCCAGCCGAAGATGCCGCCGCGGTACGGGTACGGGTTGCTGGCCAGCGACGTCAGGTACGCGGGCAGCAGGTCGTCGACGCTGCCGTAGTCGGTGTCGAAGCCGAGCAGCGGGCCCTCCATGTAGGCCAGGCCGTGCGGGGTGTCGGTGACCCAGACGAGGATGCTGTTGCCGCTGGGGGCGCGCCACCGGAAGAGCCGGGGCAGCTTCTCGCCGCCGACGAGGTGGGGCACGGACCGGCCGGCCCAGTTGTGCGCCACGGACAGGTACTTCACGCCCGCGGCGGCGAGGGCGTCGACGAGGCCGACGACGGCGCCGGGCACGTCGGTCTGCATCGCGGAGGTGAACTCCACGCCGTGCTCGTCGCGCACCTCGTGGGCCAGACGCAGCAGTTCGTGCAGCTCGTCGGTGGAGCAGGTCTCGGTGTGCAGGTTGAACGGCATCGCGGTCAGCTCGATGCGGCCCTCGCGTACGCGCCGTACGAACTCCTCGACCTGCTCGGCGGGGCGGGCGTCGGCCCACTGCCGGAAGGACCACAGGGACTCCACGCACCAGCGGAACCGGGACTCGGCGGGCCAGTCGTCGGTGGCCCGGGTCAGCTCCAGGCAGGAGTCGAGGAACGACAGGTGCTCGGCGAGGACGCGGCCCTGGGGATCGGTGTAGCCGATGTCGAGGTGGGAGTGGTGGACGAGGTGGAGGGTCCACTGCCGCTGCGGGGTCAGCGTCAGCGCGATGCCCGCGCCGGCCTCGGCGCCGGCGCCGTCGGGGAGCCCGACGGTGATCCGCTGCGCGGCGTCGACGGCGGGCACCAGCAGGCGCACCGAGCCGCGCGGGCCCGGCTCCGCGGTGCTCGGCAGCGCGGAGCCGGACTCGGTGCGTACGGTGAACTCGGCGGGCAGGGCGGAGCCGTTCACGGCCTCGACGCGCAGGCTCTGCAGCAGCCCGCCGCCGTCCGCGTGCTTGAGGAGCGGCTCCTGGGTCAGGCGCAGGGCCGTGCCGGCGAGGCTGCCCTCGGCGGTGACGACGCTGCTGCGCAGGCTGTCGCGGATGCGGTCGTTGTCCCAGTCGGTGGTCTTGACGAGGGCCCGAGTGGTCATGCGGTGGTCTCCGTACTCTCCCGGTCGGTGCGGGCGGTGGGGCGGGCGGGTGTCGCGGGGGCGGGTGGGGTGGTCGGGTCAGCGGGCGGAGGCGGTGATGCCGCGCAGGAACAGGCCGCGGAACACCAGGAAGACCAGCAGCGTGGGCAGCGAGACGATGAACGCGCCGGCGAGGATCACCGGCGGCCCGGCGGAGCTGTACGCCTGGTTGAGGGAGTTGAGGGCGGCCATCACCGGCTGGATCTCGGGGCTGCGGCTGAGCGTGATGCCGAACAGCAGGTCGTTCCAGACCGCGGTGAACTGGAAGATGAACGCGGCGCCGAGCCCGGAGCGCATCAGCGGCACGTGGATGCGCCAGAAGATGCGCCGCATGGACGCGCCGTCGAGCATCGCGGCCTCGGTGATCTCCGGCGGCATCGTCGTCATCTGGTTGCGGATGAGGAAGAACGCGAAGGGGATGGCCCAGGCGGCGTAGACGAGCATCAGGCCCAGGCGCGTGTCGTAGAGGTTGGCGTCGGCGTACATGCCGAACAGCGGGGCGAGGAACATCTGCAGCGGGAACAGCGTCCCGGAGAAGATCACCCAGAACCACAGGGCGGGCCGGGGTATCGGCAGCACGATGACGGCGAACGCGGCCATCGCCGCGACCACCACGGCCACGCCGCCGCAGACGAGGGCGTACAGCATGGAGCTGGCGAAGCCGTCGCCGATGCCGGCGTCGACCCAGGCCGTCTTGAGGTTGTCGAAGATGGCGAAGCCCTGCGGGGTCCAGTCGACGGCGCCGGTGTACTCCTCGGCGGGGGTGAGGGCGTTGACGATCAGGAGGTACAGCGGCAGCAGCCAGAGCAGCACGCAGCCGACGACGAAGAGGTTGCGCATGTGGCGTCCCATGTCGGTGTCTCCTCTCAGTCCTTGGCGCCGGGCATCTGGCGGCGCAGATAGAGCCACGAGGAAGCGACGACGATCACGGAGAGCACGAGCGCGACGGCCGACCCGTACCCGACGTGGAAGAGGCGGAACGCCTCGCGGTACATGGTCAGCGCCAGCGTCTCGGAGCTGCGCGAGGGACCGCCCTGGGTGAGGACCCAGATCATGTCGAACGCCTTGAGGCTGTTGACGATGGCCATGCCGACGACCACGACCGTGACGGCCCGGAGCTGCGGCAGGGTGATGTGGCGGAACATCCGCCAGCCGGTGGCGCCGTCCAGCTCGGCCGCCTCGGTCGTCTCGCGGGGGATGGCGCGCAGACCGATGGCGAAGAGGACGACGTTCAGGCCGGTGGCCTGCCAGGTGCTGGCCACGATCATCGAGATCGTGTTCTGCGGCCACTCCAGCAGCCAGCTCTGCGCCCAGGAGTCGAGGCCGACGCCGCGCAGGATCTGGTTGACCGCGCCGTCGGTGGTGAGCATGAAGCGCCACAGCGCGGCGGTGGCGGCGCCGGAGATCGCGAACGGCAGCACGATGACGAGCTGGGCGAGGCCGCCCAGGCGCATGCGGTGGGTGGCGACGGCGATGGCGAGGCCGGCGACGACGGGCAGCAGCAGGGTGCCGGCGACCCACAGGAAGGTGTTGAGCAGCGAGCGGCCGAAGATCGGGTCCTCGGCGAGCCGCGTGTAGTTGTCGATGCCGGTGAAGCTGCTGGTGAAGCCGTTGTCCTCGAAGAAGCTGCCGTAGATGCTGCGGAGGAAGGGGTAGACGAGCAGCACGCCGACGAGCAGGAGGGCGGGCAGCGCCCAGGGGACGCCGGCGAACGGGCCGCCCATGCGGCGCGTGGGGGTGTTCCGCGCGGCCTGGTGCGGGCTGCGGACGGGGATGCGGCGGCGCAGGCGTACGGGCTTGGCCGCGCCGGCGGTGCTCACGGTGTCGGTCATGACTTCTCCGCCTCCCGCCACACCTTCCACGCCTCGTCGGCGCGCTCCTGCATGGTCCGCAGCCCGTCGCGGTACGAGTGCGGGTCGATGAGCATGCCCGCGAGATCGTCCACGGTGGACTCGACGAGTTCGGGCGGGCCCTGCTCCCAGAAGCGGTTGAGCAGCCACAGGTCCTTCGACTGGCGCGTCACGCCGTCGATGACCGCGTTGACGGGCTTGACCATGGGGTTGGGGCTGCCGTCGGAGAGGCCGTGGGCGAAGGCCGTGGCGACCTCGGGGTGCAGCCAGCCGCCGGCGGCCTTGAGCGCCTCGTCCCGGTCGGGTCCCTTGACGGTGACGGCGAAGGCGCTGGACTCGAAGATCACGCAGGGCCGGGCGGCCGGGTCGGCCATGGGCAGCACGAAGGCGTCGAGGGTCTTGCCGGGCTTGGCGCCGGCGCCCGCGAAGACGGCGCCCAGCCAGGTGCCGCAGGCGACCATGCCGATGTCGCCGTGGATGACGGCCGCGGCGGCGTTGTTGTGGTCCACGTCCATGCTGGTGAACCAGTCCTTGTCGAAGAAGCCGGCGATCGTGCGCAGCGCGCGCTCGGCGCGCGCGTCGGTGTAGCGCTCCCGCCCGTTCATCAGGTCGTCGTAGAACTGCGGGTCCTGACGGCTCAGGATCTCCTGGAACCAGATGAACGCGGGCCAGCGGCCGGCCGTGGTGCCGTGCAGCGGGGTGATGCCGTTGTCCTTCAGCCGGGTGCAGGCGGTGAGGAAGTCGTCCCAGGTCTCCGGCTTGGTGAGGCGGTGCTCCGCGAAGACCTCGGGGTTGTAGAAGATCACCCAGTACGCGAGGTTCATCGGCAGCCCGTAGACGCGGCCGTCCTGGGTGAACGCCTCGCGCAGGGAGGGCTCGACCCAGCCGCGGGACTCGGCGGCCTCCCACTCCTTCGACAGGTCCTCGATGCCGCCGGTGCGCGCGAGGTCGCGCAGCCGGTAGCCGGACCAGTACTTGAGCAGGTCGGGGGTCTTCCGCGTGCGGAGCGAGGACTTGACGACCTGCTCGAAGGATTCGAGGGAGGGAATCACCTCGGGTACGAGCTGCACGCCGGCGGTGGACCGGAGCGCCTCGCCGGCGGCCTGCAGCGGCGCCTCCCAGGCGGGGTTGTCGCCGTGGATGGCGACCTTGCCGGGCCCCTGCCCCGCGGCGCTGCCGCAGGCGGCGGCCAGCCCGCCGGTGGCGGTGGCGAACGCGCCGGCCGCGGAGGCGCGGAGCAGGGTGCGGCGGTCGAAGCGGGTGGGGTGGGGGGTGGTCGTGCGGGGGTCGGCGGGTGGTGGGGGGATCGGCGGATGACGACCTGACATCGGGCGGCTCCCTGGGTCACTTCGCTCGTGTTATCGTTAACACGCACTGGAGGGAGCTTGACGGCCGACGGCGGCCGACGTCAATGGGCGTGCACTGAAATTTCAACAGACGGCCTGACAATGCGGGCCGCGCTTCGCCTTGCGGCGGAATGCCCGAAATGTATAGTTCTGGCCCAGCGGGGTCGCAGGCCCTTCGCGGCGCCTCTGCGCAAGGACGGCACCCGGCCGCCGGGCCTGCGACCTCCACGCCACCGGTGCCCGCCACCGGCAGAGGCAGCCGGCACCCCCGCCGAACGCGCCGACGACAATGGCCCGATGACCGACCCGCACCCCGCCCCCGCGCTCACCGTCCTCGGCCTGCTCAGCGGCACCTCGTACGACGCCGTGGACGCCGCCGTCTGCGACCTGCGCCTGGCCGGCGACGAACTCCACCTGCACCCCCGCGGCCTGCACAGCGTCCCGTTCCCCGACGAGCTGCGCCGCGGCGTCGCCGCCTGCCTGCCGCCGGCGCGGACGACGGTGGCCGAGGTCTGCCGGCTCGACACCGAACTGGGCCGGTTCTTCGGCCGGGTGGCCGCCGAGGCGGTCGAGACGGCCGCGGGCGGGCACGCCGACCTCGTCGTCTCGCACGGGCAGACCGTCTACCACTGGGTCGAGGGCCGGCAGGCCCGCGGCACCCTCCAGCTCGGCAACGCCGCGTGGATCGCCGAGGCCACGGGGCTGCCGGTCGTCTCCGACGTGCGCGTCCGCGACATCGCCCGCGGCGGCCAGGGCGCCCCGCTCGCCTCCACCCTCGACGCGCTGCTGCTGCTCGGCGACGGCCCCGGACCGCGGCGCGGGGCGCTGAACCTGGGCGGCATCGCCAACGTCACGGTCCGCGGCGGCTCCGGCGAGGTCGTCGCGTACGACCTGGGCCCCGCCAACGCGCTCATCGACGCGGCGGTGACCGACGGCACGGACGGCGCGGAGACGATGGACACCGACGGCGCGCGGGCGCGCCGCGGCACGGTGGACCGGGAGCTGCTGCGGCGGCTGCTGGCCGAGCCGTACTACGCGCTGGCGGCGCCCAAGTCCACGGGCAAGGAGCTGTTCCACGGGGCGTACCTGCGCGAGCAGGTCGCGGCGCACGCGGCGAGCACGGGCGGGGGCGCCGCCGGGCGGCCCGCACTGGACGACCTGGTGGCCACCGTCACGGAGCTGACCGCGGAGCTGGTCGCGGCGGCCTGCCGGGAGTACGGGCTGGAGGAACTGGTCGTCTCCGGCGGCGGGGTGCGCAACCCGGCGCTGATGGCGCGGCTCGCGGAGCTGTGCGCGCCGGCGCGGGTGTCGCTGATCGAGGACCACGGGCTGTCGTCGCAGGGCAAGGAGGGGTATCTCTTCGCGCTGCTGGGCTTTCTGACGGTGTGCGGGCTGCCGGCGTCCGTCCCGTCGGCGACCGGGGCGCGCGAGGCGGCGCCGCTGGGGTCGATCACCCCGGGGGCGCGGCCACTGCGGCTGCCCGAGCCGGCGGCGAAGGCGCCGGTGCGGCTGCGGGTGGTGTGACCGCCGGCTCGTGCCTGACGGGCGGTCATCCGGCCGGTGACCGACCCGAGGAAGCCCGCCGTTGCGTGACGGGCGGCGGTGCCTGCCGATCGCCGACCGCCGACCGCCCGGCGAGAACCGGCGGCAGCGCCGATGGCAGACTTGCGGCCCATGTCCGCAGAAGATCCGCGCATGCATCTGCTCCAGGCCGCACAGTCGCTCGCCGAATGCGAGTTCCTGCTGCGGCAGTTCAGCGACGCACCCGCGATACCCGAGCTGACAGCCGAGGCGCGCCGCCGCTGTGACCGGGCGGAGCAGCGACCGCACGGCGATGCCGAGACCGCCGCCACGCTGGCGATCCTGCGTGCGACGGCTGCGACGTTCGATCTCCGGCACGTGGCGGTGTCCGCCGTGCGCTGCGATTTCGATGACGAGGACGGGACCCTCCTGGACGGGCTGGGAAAGTACGACGGCGACGGCGTGAGCCGGCCGCTCGCGGAGGAAGCCGTCCGCACCACGGAGGCGGCCGTGGACGCGGACCCCCACGACGCCCTCATGCCGCTCTACCTGGGCCATGCCCGCACCTGGACGGGCGACCGGGACGCCGCCACCGCCGCCTACCGGGAGGCCCTGCGCCGCGCCCCCGGCGACGGTTGCGCCCGTTCCGCCCTGACCTACCTGCAGGCGCCGGCCGGCCGCAAGCCGCGGAGCGAGGGGAACGAGCGGAGCCACCCCGGCCACGCCTTCGCGCTCCTGCGCAGCGCCCACTGGATCAACAACAACGAATGGGAGGACGCCCTCGTCCTGTTCCCCTCCGTCGCCGACGTCCGCACGCACCTGGCGACCGTCCTCGACCCCGGCCCGGGCGACTCCCGCCCCGGCCTCCTGACCGGTGAGGACCTCGACGACGAGGGCGCGGAGCTGACCCTGCACCTCCACCGTCCCGGGCGCCCGGTCGCCACGTACGACCTGAACGCCCGTCTCCCTGAGACCGCCGAGGCCACGACCGTCGACTGGACCGGTATACCGCTGGACGAGCCGCTGGATCCGCCTCTCCCCCCGGGCCGCCCCCTTCGCCTTCACTCCCGGGTCTGCTTCCCCGCGACCCGCACATGAGTCGCCGGGGCGGCGGATCGCTTACGGGGTGCGGCTCGTTGGACTACCTTTTGTGCCTTCAGCGCGACCGGCGGGAGAGTTTCTGATGGGCGACACCGACGGCGGCGGCAGAGCGCCGCTGATCGACACCACCGTGCCGCAGTCGGCACGCATCTGGAACTTCTGGCTCGGCGGCAGCGACAACTACCGCGTGGACCGGCTCGCGGGCGAGGCGTACGTGCGGCTCTCGCCCGCCATCGTCGACATCGCCCGCGCCTCCCGCGCCTTCCTCACCCGCTCCCTGCGCTACCTCGCGGCCGAGGCCGGGATACGCCAGTTCCTCGACGTCGGCACCGGGCTTCCGACGGCCCAGAACACGCACGAGGTGGCGCAGGCGGTCCACCCGTCGGCGCGGGTCGTCTACGTCGACAACGACCCGATGGTCCTCGCGCACGCCCGCGCCCTGCTCGTCCCCCGCCCCGACGGTGCCTGCGACTACGTGAACGCCGATCTCCACGACCCGGGCGCGGTGCTGGACGGCGCGGCGAAGACGCTGGACTTCGACGAGCCGGTGGGCCTGATCCTCAGCGGGATCGTGGGGCACGTCTCGGACTACGACGAGGCGCGCCGGATCGTCGCCCGCCTGGTCGGCGCCCTGCCGGCCGGCAGTCATCTGGTCCTCAGCGACGGGACGGGCGTGGTGAACCCGCAGACGCGGCGGGCGCAGGACGCGTACAACAGGAGCGGCGCGGTGCCCTACGTGCTGCGTACACCGCAGGAGATCGAGGGCTTCTTCGCGGGGCTGGAGCTGGTGGAACCCGGTGTCGTGTCCTGCCCGCGGTGGCGGCCGGAGGGCGGCGGCACGCCGGAGCTGGTCGATCAGTTCGGCGGCGTGGGGCGGAAGGCGGGCGGCGCGTGATGGGGGACGGGTTCGATCCGGGGGCGGTACGGGCCGTGGCGTTCGACGTCTTCGGCACCACCGTGGACTGGCGCACGGGCGTCGCGGAGCAGGTGGCGCACCTGGCGCGGCGGCGCGGCGTGGAGCTGGACGGCGCCGCCTTCGCCGACGAGTGGCGGGAGATGTACCTGCCGTCGATGGGCCGGGTCAACAGCGGCGCGCGGGCGTGGGCGTATCTCGACGTGCTGCACCGCGAGTCGCTGGACGAGCTGCTCGAACGCCACGGCGTCGCCGCCGCCTTCGACGAGGACGCGCGCGGTGAGCTGGTGCGCGCCTGGCACCGGCTGCCCGCCTGGGGCGACGCGGCCGCGGGCCTGGCGCGGCTGCGCGGCCGGTACGTGGTGGCGGCGCTGTCCAACGGCGGCTTCGCGCTGCTCACCCATCTGGTGAAGGCTGCCGGCCTGCCGTTCGACTGCATCCTCTCCGCCGAGCTGGCGCAGCGCTACAAGCCGGATCCGGCGCCGTACCTGACGGCCGCCCGGCTGCTGGACGTCGCGCCCGGTGAGCTGCTGATGGTGGCCTGCCACGGCTGGGACCTGGGGGGTGCGCGCGGCGCCGGGCTCAGGACCGCGTTCGTCGGCCGCCCGCTGGAGAAGGGCCCGGCGGGGGCGGCGGACCGCGCGGCGGACGTGCCGAGCGATCTGGCGGCGGCGGACTTCACGGAACTGGCCGACCGGCTGGGCTGTCCCTGACTGAACCTTCGCCCTCAGCCACTCGGCGCGGGCTTCGCCTCCCCGGCCACCTCGTCCCAGGAGACGGTGCGGTCGCACCAGCGCTCCAGCAGCGTGCGGTCGTGGCCGACGGCCAGCAGCGCGGCGCCCGAGGTGCGGCGGTAGTCCTCGACGGCCGCGACGAGCGCCGCGGTGGTGGAGGCGTCGAGCATCGCCGTCATCTCGTCGCACACCAGGATCCGGGGGCCGAGCGCCAGCGCGCGGGCGAGGCAGGCCCGTTGGAGCTGGCCGTCGCTGACCTCGTGGGGGCGGCGGGCCAGCAGGTCGGGGGTGAGGCCGACGAGTGCGGCCAGTTCCCCGGTACGGGCCGGGGCCTCGGCGCGGCGGCCGGTGGCGCGCAGCGGCTCGCCGATCAGGGCGGCGAGGGTCAGCCGCGGGTCGGCGGCGAGGCGCGGCTGCTGGAAGACCACGCCGAAGGCCGTGCGCTGTTCGCGGGGGGCGCGGTGGCGCCAGCCGCGCACGGGCTCGCCGTCCAGCAGCACCTCGCCGGCGTCCGGGCGGTGCAGTAGCGCGGCGACGCGCGCGAGGGTGGACTTGCCGCAGCCGCTGGGGCCGAGGAGCCCCGCGGCCTCGCCGGGGGCGAGGGTCAGGGAGACGCCGCGTACGACGGGGGCGCGGCGGTCGTATCCGGCGGTGACGGCGCGCAGTTGCAGCGGGGGCGGGGCTTCAGCGGGCATCGACGGCCTCCGGCTGCTGGGGCGGTCCCGCCTCGTCGGTCCGCTGCGTCGGCATCTGCTTCGCCCCGGCACTGCCGGGCTCCGGCGGAGCGGTGTCCGCGGGCACCGGGTGGTGGCACGCCACGCCCGCCGTCAGCGCCGGCACCGCCTCGCAGGCGGCGGTGGCGTACGTGCACCGCGGCGCGAACGCGCAGCCGGGCGGCAGCGCCCCCAGCTCCGGCGGCAGACCCGGGATGGGCGTGAAGCCGCGCTCCGGGAGGGCGTCGAGGAGGCCGCGCGCGTACGGGTGCCGGGGCCCGGGGGCGCCGAAGAAGGCGGCGGCGTCCGCGAGTTCGACGATCCGGCCGGCGTACATCACCGCCACCCGGTCCGCGATCCGCTCCGCGGCGGCCAGGTCGTGGGTGATCATCAGCAGCCCGTGCCCGTCGTCCACCCGGCGGCGCAGCTCGTCGACCGTGCGCTCGACGAGGTCGCGGTCGAGGCCCGTGGTCGGCTCGTCTGCCAGCAGCAGCGGCGGTCCGCCGACGAGGGCCAGCGCGGTGGCGGCGCGCTGGGCGAGGCCGCCGGAGAGTTCGTGCGGGTAGCGGTCGAGGTGGTCGGCGGGGAACGCGGCCCGCGCCGCGGCCTCTTCCGCGGCTGCCCGCAGCCCGGGCTTGCGGGTGTCGGTCAGCTCGCGGACGACCTCCTGGAGCTGGGCGCGCACGGTCCGTACGGGCGTCAGGTGCGCGGCCGGGGACTGCGGGATGAGGCCGACGCGGCGGCCCCGTACCCGGCGGGCCAGCTCCGCCTCGCCGGCGCCGAGCAGTTCCAGGTCGCCGAGGTGCGCGGCGCCCGCGGTCTCGGCGTTCTCCGGGAGCAGCCCGAGGAGCGCCGAGGCGAGCACGGACTTGCCGCAGCCGCTCTCGCCGACGAGGGCGACGCACTCGCCGGGGGCGAGGGCGAGGGAGACGTCGGTGACGGCCGCGACGTACCGGCCGCGGGGCATCCGGAAGCGGACCGACATGCGGTCGAGGACGAGCAGCGGCGCGGCGGCCCCGGCGCCGCCGTCTGCGGGGCCTGTGCCGGCCGCGGAGCCCGTACGGTCTGTGCCGGCCGCGGATTCCGTACGGTCCGTGGCGTCCGTGCGGTCCGTCACAGCGTCAGCTCCGATCGGCGGCGCGGGTTCAGCCGCTCCCGCCACGCGCCGGCGAGACCGGCGACGGCGAGGGTCGGGATGATGATGAACAGGCCCGGGAAGAGGGTGGGCCACCAGTCCCCCGCCAGCAGCGCGCCGCGCGCGCCCTGCACCATCGCGCCCAGGCTCGCCTGGTGCGGCGGCAGCCCGAGGCCGAGGAACGACAGCGCCGACTCGTGCCAGATCGCGTGCGGCACCATCAGCACCGCCGCGAGACCCGCCTGCGGCAGCACCCCGGGCACGAGGTGGCGGATCGCGACCCGGGTCCGCGAGGCGCCGCCGGAGACGGCCGCGTCCACGAACGGCCGGCCGCGCAGCGACAGCACCTCGGCGCGCACGATGCGGCAGGTCGACACCCAGTGGGTCAGGCCGACGGAGGCGACGACCGGCCACACCCCGGGCTGGAAGAGGGCGACGATGAAGATGCCGAGCAGCAGATGCGGTACGGAAGCGAAGACGTCCACGAGCCGCATCACGGCCCGGTCGACGTGCCCGCCGAGCGCCCCGGCCAGCGCCCCGACGGCGGTGCCGACGACGGTGGCGACGAGCGCGGCGACCACGCCGACGAGCAGCGAGACGCGCAGCCCGTAGACGCAGCGCAGCAGTACGTCCCGGCCGAGGTCGTCGGTGCCGAAGAGGTGGGAGAGGGACGGCGCGGCGAGCTTGTTGGCGATGTCGACGGCCTGCTGGTCGAGTTGGACCAGCGGCGGGACGACGAGCACCGTGAGAACGGCGAGCGCGACGACCGCGGCCGAGGTGCGGACGCGCAGCGTGCGCACCGACTTGCGGCCGGCGCCGCGGGTGCGCCAGCGGGCCGCGTCCGGCGGCCCGCCGGGTGCGGCCGGCTGCCGTGCCGCCCGTGCTGTCTCAGCCATCGAAGCCCACTCTCGGGTCGGCGAGCCCGTACAACAGGTCGGACAGCAGGTTGCCGAGCAGCACCGCCGCCGTCGCCAGCACGGTGAGCGCGGCCAGCAGCGGGAAGTCGACGGACGTGGCGGCCTCGACGGTGGCCGCGGCGATGCCGGGCCAACTGAACACGGTCTCGATGAGCAGCGCGCCGGTGATCAGCTCCGGCACGCGGGTGCCGATCAGTGTGAGCACGGGCAGCAGCCCGGAGCGCAGCGCGTGCCCCAGCAGGACGGTGCGCTCGGCGAGTCCGCGGGAGCGGGCGCCGCGCACGGGGTCCTCGTCCAGCGCGTCGCCGACGCCCTGGCGGACGTAGAGCACGAACCACGGCATCTGCGAGACGGCGAGCACCGACGCCGGGAGCACCACGTGCTCGGCGACCTGCCCGAAGGTGACGACGTCCGTGCCGGTGTCGGTGAGCCCGCCGGCCGGCAGCGCGTCGAGCTGGAGCGCGAACAGCCAGACGGCGAGCAGCCCGAGCCAGAACGGCGGCGCCGCCTCCAGTGCGTACGCGACGGAGGTGACGGCCCGGTCGAGCATCCCGCCGCGGCGGCGGGCGGCCAGCACGCCGAGGAGCGTGCCGGCGACGATGGCGACCGCGAAGGCGACCGCGCACAGCAGCACGGTCCAGCCGATGCGCTCGCCGATGACGTCGGCGACGGGCTGGCGCATGCTGGTCGACTCGCCGAGGTCGCCGGTGACGACGGCGGAGAGCCAGTCCCACCAGCGGGTGACGAACGGATCGTCGGCGCCGAGGTTCTCCCGCAACTGGTCCAGCGCCTCCTGCGAGGCGCTGAACCCGGCGGTGCCCGCGTACGCCTTCACCGGGTCGAACGGCGAGGCGGCGGCGATGGCGAACACCCCGAAGGTGACGGCCAGCAGGACGGGGACGGCGTACAGCAGCCGCCGCCCGGCCATCCGCGCCATCGGGGCCAGCGGGAGCGCGCTCACGGCGCGGGCTGCCAGCTCTCGACGTTCCACCAGGGACCGCTGCCGAAGCCGTGCTCGTGCGGCTCGATCTGGGTGGTCAGGCCGCGCCAGGTGTCGGCGATGACGTAGATGTGGTCGATGTGGGTGAGGAAGACGTAGCCGGGATTCTCCCTGAGTTCCTGCTGCACCGTGTCGTACGCCCGCTTGCGGTCGGCCTCGTCGCCGGCCTTCCGGCCCTCGACGAGGGCGGTGTCGACGTCCGGGTTCTCGTACGAGGCCATGTTGTTGAAGCCCTGGCCGGCCAGCTCGGAGTAGAGCATCGGATAGAGGTCGAAGTCGGGGTCGGCGGGGCTGCCGCCGCCGGCGAGCACGGCGTCCTCGCCCATGCGCGGCTCGATGACCTCCCACGTGGCGCTCTCCACCCTGGCCTCGATGCCGACCTTCTTGGCGTCGCCGGCGAAGGCGAGGGCGTGCTCCTGGCGGAGCTTGTCGCCGGAGGGGTAGTAGAGGGTGAACGAGGCGCGCTGCCCGTCCTTCTCGCGGATGCCGCCGTCGCCGGGGCGCCAGCCGGCGTCGTCGAGGATCTCCTCGGCCTGCTCCGGGTCGTACGGGCGCTCGGTGCCCTTGGCGAACCACTCGCTGTCGGTGGGCACGGGCCCGTGGGCGGCCTTGCCCCGGCCTTCCAGGAGCTTGTCGACGAGGGTGTCGCGGTCGACGGCCACGTCGAGGGCGCGGCGGATGGCGACGTCCCCGGTGACGGGATTGTCGGTGGGCAGGGTGACGGCGCGGTGGTCGGCGCTGGTGGCGGCGAGCGTCTGCTTGTCGTCGTCCTCGGCGAAGGTCCTGGCGAGGTTCGGCGGCAGGATGGCGCCGTCGAGGTCGCCGGAGCGCAGCCGGGTGGCGCGGACGTCGTCGTCGGCGATGATGGCCATCGTCAGCTTCTTCACCTTCGGCTCGCCGCCCCAGTAGTCCGGGTTGGCGGAGAAGGTGAGCTTCTCGCCCTTGCGCCAGTTGTCCAGGACGTACGGGCCGGTGCCGACCGGCTCGGTGTTGAACGCTCCGGTGTTGACGTCGCCCTTGCCGGCGACGTGCTCGGGCGCGATGGGCAGCACGGTGCGCTCGGCGAAGGGCGCGTAGGGGTACTTCAGGCGGAAGACGACGGTGTCGTCGCCCTTGGCCTCGACGCTTTCCACGGCTTCCAGGTCGCCCTTGGAGGGGTTGTTGGTGCCGGGGTCGAGGATGGTCTCGTAGGTGAAGACGACGTCGGCGGCGGTGAGGGGCTCGCCGTCGCTGAACGTCACGTCGTCGCGCAGCTTGTACGTGTACGTGGTGCCGCCGTCGGTGATCTCGGGCAGCGCGCGGGCGAGGGCGGGCTGCAGCTCCAGGTCGGCGTTGCGGGCGAGGAGGCCGTCGAAGACCTTGGAGTTGCCGTCCTTGCCGTAACCGAGGAGCGGGCTGAGGGTGTCGGGCTCGCTGCCGACGCCGACGACCAGCGTGGTGCCGTTACCCCCGGAGGCGCCGGAGTCGTCGTCGGCGTCCGGGTTCGAGCAGGCGGCGGCTCCCGCGAGCACCGCCGCTGCCGCCGTGACCGAGACCGCTGCGCGTGTGCCGCGGACTGACATGCCCACTCCCCTGTTGAAGGCTGATCTCTCTTGCGAACCGTTCGCAATTAGAACCCATGATCGGGGCGCCGCGCAATGAGGGGCCCACTCGGCGGGCGCACGCGTCCGCCCAGGCCGGCGGGCGGTTCCGGCCGGACGCGACGTCCGCGCCGTGCGGCGGCCGTGGCCCCGGGCGGAACACGCCGCGCACGCGTGAGCGGCGCCGCCGGTGCTCGACCGGCGGCGCCGCGGCGCGCGGCGGGTCAGAGGACCCGGCGCACGTCCACGTCGTCGGCGTTGACGAAGCCGATGCGGTGGCCGATCTGGATGATGTGGTACTTGGTCTTGCCGCGGACCACCGTGCGGTCGCCCGGCGCGGAGCCGTCGAAGGACACGGCACGGTAGTACTCGCCGGGGACGGTGCCGCCGTAGGAGTACGCCTGCCCGGCCTTGAACTCGTACGGGTGCGCCGAGATCGGCTGGTACGGGATCTCCGGCGGGTACGCCGCCTGTTCCGGGTACGCCCGCCCGTAGACCGGCACCGACTCCTTGCCCCGCTTCGGCGTGACGATCTTCCCGGCGGTGAACTCGGCGACCGGCGCGTCCGCGGGGTTGTGGAACCAGCCCTTCAGGCCGTGGTACCAGATCGCCGTCCAGTCGCCCCTGCGCTCGGCGACCGCGTACCGCTGTCCGGCCGAGGCCCGGCTGCCGATGTCCGAGACGTGCATGTCGGACGCCCGGCCGTCGGGGTGCAGACCGATGTCCACCAGCAGCGGGGAGTCCGCGTCCGGCTGCGTGTGCAGGATCACGGACGACGAGGGCGCGAGCGGGCACGGCTCCTTCGGGTCGGAGCCGGTCTCGTAGCTGCACCCGGTGAACTGCGGCTGGTTCTCCTCGAAGTCCGGCTTGATGAGCACCATGGACTTCGAGAACCCGCCCGGGGCGCGCAGCGGGGCCTTCAGCAGCTCGAAGTAGCGCTCCCAGTCCCAGTACGGGCCCGGGTCCCAGTGCATGCCGGGGATGTTCGGCGTGGTCGTGCCGGGCACGTTGTCGTGGCCGATGATGTGCGTGCGGTCCAGCGGGATGTCGTACCTGGCCGCCAGGTAGCGCACCAGGGTGGCCGAGCTGCGCATCATCGCCTCGGTGTACCAGGTGCCCTGGGACTTGGCGAACCCCTCGTGCTCCAGGCCGATGGACTTGGCGTTGATGTTCCAGTTGCCGGCCTGCCAGGCGACGTCCTTGTGCTTGATGTGCTGCGCGATGTGGCCGTCGGACGAGCGCAGCGTGTACTGCCAGCTCGCCGCGCGGGTCGGGTCCTGGACCATGTTGATGACGCCGTCGTAGCGGCCCTCGGTGTCGTGGACGACGATGTACTCGATCTTCTGGTCGCGCGGCCGGTTCGCCTTGTCGTGGTTGACGTACGCCTCGATGTCGTCCGGGTTCGTCTGGCGGTACGTCGCCGGGATCCACTCGCAGCCGAGCCGGTCCGGGCACTCCACGTCCTCGTTCTCCAGTTGCGGGAGGCCGAGTTCGCCGAGCCAGCGCTGCTCCGGCGCCACGGACGGGTGGGCGGCGAGCCGGACGGCGTGGCCGTCGTCGGTGGTGCGGGCGGCTCCGTCGCGGATGGTCGCGTACACCTCGTCGGCGAACGTCGCCGCGTCCTGCTCGTACGCGGCGCCCGCGTACTTCGCGACCGCGCCGTACCAGTCGGCGGGGTCGGCGGAGGCCGGCGCGCCCAGGTCCTCCTGGTAGGCGGCCAGCAGCGCGGCGCCGCCGGCGATGTTCTCGGCGGGCCGCGCGCGCAGCGTCGCCACGTCGGTGCCGGTCAGCTCGGCGGCGGCGTACACCGTGGTGAGCGCGGGGCCGAACGTCTCCTCGCCGACGGGCCGTTCGGTGTCACCGCGGGGGTCCTCCGCGGTGCCGCTGTGGTGGTCCTCGGCGAGCACGGTGGGCCCGTCGGTCAGGTGCATGGGGCCGAAGCCGGCGTCGGTGCTCGGCTCGCCCGCGTGGGTGTCCCAGCGGGACTCCAGGTACGACACGCCGAGCAGCACGCTCTCCGGCACGCCGTACTCGTCGGCCGCCGCGGCGTACGCCGCCTGCCGGGTAGCGGGCGCCACGGCGCCGTCGCCCGCGCGGGTGTCGCCGGCTACGGCCGGGAGGGACGCCGAGGTCAGCGCCAGCAGCAGGCCGGCGCCGACGGCGGCCGTCGCCCAGGGTCGTCTTCGCGGGTCCGTCCGCGGGCGGGTGGTCGCAGTGGGAGGCAACGGGACTCCTCAGGGGGTTCGGGACGAGGACGTGCGCGTGCGGTGCGTATCAGGGGTACCGACTCCGTCACGTACCCGTCAATACCTCCCCGGGGCACGAAAGTTGCACGTCAGCCCGGCTGCCACCCAACTGCGCGGCGGCACTGGTCCAGACCGGTGCCGACGGCCGGCCGCGGCATGTCGCCGCGACCGGCCGCGGTACGGCCGCCGGGCCGACCCGCCCGGTTGCCCGGCGACCGGTCAGGGCACCCGGCGGCGCCGGGCGAGCCAGGTCTGCGCGATGACGACGACCACCAGGAAGCCGCCGCTGACGACCTGCTGGTAGGCGGAGTCGAGCGAGCCGATCTGGTTGATGACGTTCTGGATCACCTTCAGCAGCAGCACGCCGACCAGCGAGCCGCCGACGAAGCCCATGCCGCCGGAGAGCAGCGTGCCGCCGATGACGACGGCGGCGATGGCCTCCAGCTCCATCCCGTAGCCGAGGATGGTCACACCGGAGTCGAGCCACGCGGCGTTCAGCGCGCCGGCGAAGCCGGCGAGCAGCCCGCTGAGGGTGTAGACCAGTGTCTTGGTACGGGCCACGGGCGCGCCCATCAGCGCGGCGGCGTCCTCGTTGCCGCCGACGGCGTAGACGTGCTGGCCGAAGCGGGTGCGGCGCAGCACGATGCCGCCCGCGACGAAGAGGGCGGCGGTGATCCACACCGGGACGCCGATCCCGAGCAGCTTGCCCTGGCCGAGGTCGGCGAAGAACGAGCCCTCGGCGACGAGGTAGGTGTCGGCGCCCTCGTCGGTGATCGCCAGCATCACGCCGCGGGCGCCGAGCATGGCGGCGAGCGTGACGATGAACGGCGCGAGCCTGAGCCGGGCGATGAGCAGCCCGTTGACCAGGCCGAAGAGTCCGCAGACGGCCAGTGGCAGGAGCAGCGCCACCAGCGTGCCGTGGCGCGAGCCCCAGGCGGCGAGCACGCCGCCGAGCACGAACACGGAGCCGACGGACAGGTCGATGCCGCCGGTGACGATGACGAAGGTCATGCCGAGGGCGACGATGGCGAGGAAGGCGGAGGAGACCGCCATGTTCTCGATGTTGCCGGTGGTGGCGAAGGAGTCGAAGGACAGCGAGGCGACGGCGGCGAGGGCGATCAGCGCGACCAGCGCGCCGTGCTGCTGCGCGAGGGCGCTCAGCCGCTCGCCGCGGCCGGATCCGGCCGGCTCGCCGGAGTCGTACGTGGCCACCCGGTCGGCGGCGGTCTCGTCTTTCACGACGGTCACCGCTTCCCCCTCTCCCGCGCCGCGTAGACGGCGAGGATGATCACCACGGCCTGGGCGATCTGCGTCCACGACGGCTCCAGGTCGTGTTTGATCAGGGTGGCCGTCAGCAACTGGATGAGCACCGCGCCCGCGACCGTGCCGCCGATGCGGACCCGGCCGCCGGTCAGCGGGGTGCCGCCGACGACGACGGCGGTGATGGCGGACAGCTCCATCAGGTTGCCCAGCGAGGTGGGGTCGCTGGCCGACAGCCGGGCGGTGGCCAGGAAGCCGGCGACGGCGGCGAGCACGCCGCAGACGACGTACACCACGATCAGCACCCGGCGCACCGGCAGCCCGGCGAGCTGGGCGGCGGGGCGGCTGTCGCCGATGGCGAGCAACTGGCGGCCGAAGGTGGTGCGGCGGACGACGAAGCCGACGACGAGCGCCAGCGCCGTCGCGATCAGCACCACGTACGGCACGCCGGCGAACTCGCCGGAGCCGAGGGAGGCCATGCCGGGGTCGCGGATGTCCTCCAACTGCGGCAGCAGCACCAGCGCCAGGCCCCGGGCGCCGACCATCAGCGCGAGCGTGGCGACGATGGGCTGGACCCCGATGAACGCGATGAGCGAGCCGTTCACCAGGCCGACCGCGGCGCCGCCGACGACGGCGACGATCAGCGCGATCCACGGCCCGTACCCCATGTAGAGCGCGACCAGCGAGGTGGACAGGGCCATGACGGAGCCGACGGACAGGTCGACGCCCTCGCTGCCGATGGCCAGTGCCATGCCGAGGGCGACTATGACGACGGGGGCGACCTGGACGGCCTGGGTGCGGAAGTTCTCGGCGGACAGGAAGTGGGGGGTGAAGGCGATGTTGACGAGCAGCAGGAGGGCGACGCCGACGTAGACGCCGTACTCCTGCAGCCAGCGCAGCAACCGCTCGCGGTCGGCGGGCAGCGCGCGGCGCAGCGTGAGGTCAGCCATGGCCTGCCGCCTCCCCGCGGGCCCCGCGCGGCGCCGGGTCCGGGGCGGTGCCCGGCTCCGCGGCGGCCGCGATGGCCTCCATGAGTCTGTCCTCGGTGACGTCGTCGCCGGTCAGCTCGCCGACGACGGCGCCGTCCCTGAGCACCACCACGCGGTCGGACCCCTCGATCAGCTCCTCCACGTCGGAGGAGATCAGCAGCACGCCGAGGCCGTCCTCGGCGAGTTCGTCCACGAGCTTCTGCACCTCGGCCTTGGCGCCGACGTCGATGCCGCGCGTCGGCTCGTCCAGCAGCAGCACCTTGGGCTGCATGGCGAGCCAGCGGGCCAGCAGCACCTTCTGCTGGTTGCCGCCGGAGAGCTCGGCGACCTTCTGGTGCGGGCTGGCGGCCTTGATGCGCAGCCGGTCGACGAACGTCTTGACGACGGCGTCGATCCGGGCCTCGGAGACCAGTCCGTAGCGGGACATGCGCGGCAGCGCGGCCAGCGCGATGTTCTCGCGGACCGAGAGCCCCGGCACGATGCCCTCCGACTTGCGGTCCTCCGGCAGCAGGCTGATGCCGGCGCGGATGGCGGCGGGCGTGGAGCCGGTGCGTACGGGCGCGCCCGCGACGGTGACGCGGCCGGCGCCGAGCGGGAGGGCGCCGGCGATGGCCTTGGCGGTCTCGGTACGGCCGGAGCCCAGGAGCCCGCCGAGGCCGACGACCTCCCCGGGGCGTACGTCGAGGGAGACGTCGTGCAGTTCGTGCCGGCGCGTCAGGCCCTCGGCGCGCAGCACCGGCTCGGCGGCGCCTTCGTGGTGGTCGCCGGAGAACTTGGTCAGGCCCTCGGCGCGCACCTCGCCCATCTCCCGGCCGAGCATGAGGGAGACCAGCCGGAGCCGGTCGAGGCCGGCGAGCGGGCCGGTGTGCACCACGCGGCCGTCGCGGAGCACGGTGACGGTGTCGCAGACGGCGTACAGCTCGTCGAGGCGGTGGCTGACGTAGACGACGGCGACGCCGTCGGCGCGCAGCCGCTCGATGACGCCGAAGAGGGTGTCGACCTCGCGCGGTTCGAGGGAGGAGGTGGGCTCGTCCATGACGACGACGTCGGTGCGGCCGGCCGCGGAGACGGCGCGGGCGAGGGCGACCATCTGCTGGGCGCCGACGCCGAGTTCGGCGAGCGGACGGCGGACGTCGACGCGTACGCCGTAGTCGAGCAGCATGCGCTCGGACTCGCGGTGCATCCGGCCGAAGTCGATGAGGCCGCCGCGGCGGCGCGGCTCCCGGCCGAGGAGGAGGTTGCGGGCCACGCTCATCAGCGGGATGAGGTTGACCTCCTGGTAGATGGTCGAGATGCCGGCCTGCTGGGCGGCGAGCGGGGTGGCGAAGGACGCCGGCGCGCCGCGGTAGGTCAGCTCGCCCTCGTCTGGCCGGTAGACGCCGGTGAGGACCTTGATGAGGGTGGACTTCCCGGCGCCGTTCTCGCCGACGAGCGCGTGCACCTCGCCGGCCCGGGCGGCGAAGTCGACGCCGTCGAGGGCGAGGACGCCGGGGAAGCGCTTGGTCAGGTCGCGTACTGCCAGAACTGCGGGGCCTCCGGGGCCGACGGGGCCGGCGGGGCGCTCCGCCCCGCCGGCCCGGCCGTCGGCCGGGCCCGGTCCCGCGGGCCGGGCGGGCCCGCCGGACCCGTCCGGCCCGTGCCGCTCGGGCGGCTCGTTCGCTGCGGCCATCGGCGTCAGAACGCCTTGCCGAGGTCGGCCTCGGCGTTGTCGGCGGTGTACTCGCTGTCCTCGATCACGATGTCCTGGCCGACCTCCTCGCCCTTGGTGAAGGCGTCGAGGGTCTCGAAGGCCAGCGGGCCGAAGCGCGGGTTGGACTCGATGACGGCGTCGATCCAGCCGTCGACGATCCCCTGGACGGCGTTGCGCGTGCCGTCGATGGTGACGATCTTGATCGCGCCGGGCTCCTTGCCCGCGCCCTTGAGCGCGTTGACGGCGCCGAGGCCCATCTCGTCGTTCTCGGCGTAGATCCCGGTGATCTCCGGGTTGGACTGGATGAGCTGCTCGGTGACCTGCTGGCCCTTCTCGCGGGCGAACTCGCCGGTCTGCTCGAAGACGACCTTCAGGTCCGGGGCCTTCTCGGCGATACGGTCCTTGAAGCCCTTGGTGCGCTCGGTGGTGACGTTGTTGCCGGGCGTGCCCAGCAGGATGGCGATCTCACCCTTGCCGCCGGTGGCCTCGATCATCTTGTCGGCGGCGCGCTTGCCCTGCTCGGTGAAGTCGGAGCCGATGAAGCTCACGTAGTCCTTGCAGGGCTCGGCGTTGATCTTCCGGTCGATGGTGACGATCGGGATCTTCTTGTCCGCCGCCGACTTGAGCACGGGGTCCCAGCCGTCGGAGTTCAGCGGGGCGATGACCAGCAGGTCGGCGCCCTTGGCGATGAGGTCCTGGACATCGCTGATCTGCTTGGAGAACTGCGACTGGGCGTTGGCCGCGAGCAGTTCGACACCGCGCTCCTCGGCCTCTGCCTTGATGGAGGCGGTCTCGGCGATGCGGAACGGGTTGGCTTCCTTCTCGGACTGCGAGAAGCCGACGGTGGCGCCGGCCAGGTCGATCTTCTCGGCGCCGTAGTCGCCGATCGCGCAGGTCGGGCCCGAGTCCCCGGAGACCTTCTGCTCGCTGCCCTTGGCCTCCTCGGAGCCGGCGGCGCCGGTGCTCCCCTCTTCGTCGTCCTCGGACTTGGCGCAGCCGGCCGCGAGCGCGAGGCTCGCGCTGAGCGCGACGGCGAGGAGTGCTCTGGCGGTACGTGCGTGCGGCTTCATGGTGATACCCCGATTCGGGCGGTGGAGTACGAGGGCCGGGTCGTGCGCGGGACCGGACGAATTCAGGGGATGTTTTACATCGTTGGAAGGGCGCTGTAAACACCCCCCGCAGGACGGATTCGTTCCGGCGAAGATCGCCACGGGCCTTGCGCCGTACGGGAGTTGACGGCGCGTCACGGCGGCGGCGGGCACGCCGGACCCCCGCCCGGGGGCGGTGCCGGGCGGGGTGCTCCGAGGGGGTCAGCCGCTCGTGCGGCCGCGCGTGCTCTCCCGCTCCACCAGCGCGAACGCGGGGTGCATCTCCTGCGACTCCGGCGCGCTGCCGTCGCCGTGGGCGGCCTCCAGGCGCTTGACGACCGACTCCACCGCGAGCCTGGCGATGGCCTGCTTGTCCGGCGCGATGGTGGTCAGCGTGACGGCCCCGTAGCGGCTCTCGGTGATGTCGTCGAAGCCGACGACCGCCACGTCCTCGGGCACCCGCAGCCCCCGCTCGGACATCACCCGCATCGCGCCGATGGCGATGAGGTCGTTGTACGCGAAGACCGCGTCGGGCCGCTGCCCGGAGTCCAGCAGACCCGCCATGGCCA
The DNA here is from genome assembly GCF_027497195.1 of Streptomyces sp. WMMC500. Lineage (NCBI taxonomy): Bacteria > Bacillati > Actinomycetota > Actinomycetes > Kitasatosporales > Streptomycetaceae > Streptomyces > Streptomyces sp. WMMC500. The sequence goes on along the minus strand of NZ_CP114905.1, from coordinate 8,031,630 downwards.
CCGCGCCGTCCGCCCGCTCCCAGCCCTCGGTGTACGCCACGAGCGCCTCGTGGACCGGCACGCCGCGGTCCGCCAGCTCCGCCCGCCAGCCGAGAAGCCGCAGGTGGGCGGGTTGGTGGGCGCGGTCCTCGCGGGCGCCGAGGAACGCGATGCGGCGCCGGCCGAGGTCGAGCAGATGGCCGACCGCCTGCCGGGAGGCGGCGATGTTGTCGATGGCGATGTGGTCGTACGGCAGGTCGTAGCGCCGCTCGCCGAGCAGCACGAGCGGGGTCTCCTCGGCCCGGCCGCGCAGGTCCTCGGTCTCCAGCTCCAGGGGGCTCAGGATCAGCCCGTCCATCACGCGGGCGCGGAAGCCCTGGCAGACCAGCAGCTCCAGCTCGCGGCGGCCCTGGGTGTGGTCGAGCAGGACGGTGAAGTCGTGCCGGGCGGCCTCGTCGATGACGTGTCCCGCGAGCTCGGCGAAGTACGGGTTGCCCAGCTCGGGCACGGCGAGCGCGATGATGCCCGTACGGCCTTTGCGCAGGTGGCGGGCGGTGAGGTTGGGGCGGTAGCCGAGCTCGTCGATGGCCTGCTGCACCCGCGCCCGCATCGCCGGCGTGACGTGCGGATAGTTGTTGACCACGTTCGAGACGGTCTTCACCGACACGCCCGCCCGCTCGGCCACATCCTTCAGGCTGACTCTCACCGCGTTCCTCCTACGCCGTTTGGTCATGCACTGGACACAACGCAGGAGGCGTGCTGTCATGCCAACTGCCCTTGTTTCCAACGTTATACAAGACGCCCGGGGGCAAAGGGCAGACCCAGCACCCGCATTCTCCGACTTCCGGAGGTACCCGTGCACCCCTCCCTCAGACGCGTACGCCGGCGGCTTCTCCGCTGGCCGACGCCCATTCTCGCGGCCCTCGCCCTGACCCTGGTCCCCGCCGGTCCGGGCTTCCCGGCCGCGGGCGCCGACCGCCCGGACGCCGAGGCCGCCGACTCCCGCGCGGCCGCGGAGGTCCATGGCCTCAAGGGCGAGTACTACACGCACAGCGCCCCCGGCGCGTTCGACTTCGACCAGTTGAAGGCCACCGCCTTCGACCCGTCGCTCGACTTCGACAACCTGGAGCCGCGGCTCGCCGCCCGCGCCGGCCAGGCCGACCACGCCAGCGTCCGCTGGACCGGCGGGATCACCCCCGAGGTCTCCGGCGCGCACACCTTCCACGTCAGCGCGGACAACGGCTTCCGCCTGTGGGTGGACGGCGAGGTCGTCATCGACCACTGGGTCGACGACTGGGACAACGAACAGACCTCGCAGCCCGTGACCCTGGAGGCGGGCCGCACGTACGACATCAAGGTGGAGTACTTCGAGCACCACGGCGGCTCGAACTTCCACCTGCGCTGGAGCCCGCCGGACGCCGAAAAGGAGGCCGTGCCGCAGTCCGCGTTCTCGCTCCCCGCGGACTTCGACTACACCGGCCCCACCGATGTCGCGGTGCAGCCCGACGGCCGCACGCTGACCATGGACTTCGCCCAGCCGCTCGCCGCTCCCCCGGCCACGTTCGACGAGCACCTGGAGGCCGTCATCGGCGGCGCCGACTGGCCGCGCGGCGCGGCGGAGCTGGACCCCGGCGACCCCTCCCGGCTGATCGTCCCGCTCGACGAGCCGGTCGTCGGCCAGGGCGGCTCCGCCGACGTACGCTACGACGGCGAGGGCGGCCTGACCGGCGCCGACGGCGCGGACGTCGGCGAGTTCTGGACCTCGGGGGCCAACGACTCCGAGTACCAGTTGCACTCGAAGTGGGCCGACGACGTCGACCCCGACGCCCCGCTCCCCGAGTACCCGCGCCCGCAGCTCACCCGCGAGGACTGGCAGAGCCTCAACGGCACCTGGCAGTTCGCCGGCGCCACGGAGGGCGAGCGCCCGCCGTTCGGCCGCACGCTGGACGAGAAGATCGTCGTGCCGTACCCGGTCGAGTCCGAGCTGTCCCGCGTCCAGCGGCACGAGGAGCGCATGTGGTATAAGCGCACCTTCACCGTGCCGCGGGACTGGCGCGTCGGCCAGCGCGGCGAGCGGCTGCAGCTCAACTTCGACGCGGTCGACTGGAAGGCCGACGTCTGGCTCAACGGCAAGCAGGTCGCGTCCCACAAGGGCGGCTACGACCGGTTCAGCGCCGACGTCACCTCCGCGCTCAAGCGCCACGGCAGGCAGGAGCTGATCGTCGGGGTGTACGACCCGACCGACTCGGCCGACGGCGAGAACCCGCCGATGGGCAAGCAGCGGCTGTCGCCCAGCGGCATCTGGTACACCTCCTCCTCCGGCATCTGGCAGTCCGTGTGGATGGAGCCGGTGCCCACCGACCGCGCCGAGGACCTGAAGATCACCCCCGACGTCGCCGGCGAGCAGACCGCGGTCGAGGTCGAGGGCGTACGTGACGGGGTGCCGGTCACCGCCACCGCGTACGACGGCCGCCGCCCGGTCGGCACCGCCACCGGCAGGACCGGCGAGCCGCTGACCGTGCCGGTGCCGGACCCGCGGCTGTGGTCCCCGGACGACCCGCACCTGTACGACCTGAAGGTGACGGTCGGGCGCGGCGGCTCCGCCGACCGGGTGCGCGGCTACTTCGGCATGCGCACCGTGGCCGTCGAGACGGTCGACGGGCAGCGGCGCATGACGCTCAACGGCGAGCCGGTGTTCTCGATGGCCACCCTCGACCAGGGCTTCTGGCCCGAGGGCATCCACACCGCGCCCACCGACGAGGCGCTGAAGTTCGACCTCGAAGCGCACAAGGAGATGGGCTTCAACTCGGTGCGCAAGCACATCAAGGTCGAGCCCGACCGGTGGTTCTACCACGCCGACAAGCTGGGCCTGCTGGTGTGGCAGGACATGCCGTCGATGTACACCAAGACGCCCTCGGACAGCTCCCGCGCGCAGTTCGAGCGCGAGCTGAAGGAGATGATCGAGCAGCACGACAGCCACCCGTCGGTGATCATGTGGGTGACGTTCAACGAGGGCTGGGGCCAGTACGACCAGGCCCGTATCGCCGACTACGCCAAGGAGCTGGACCCGACCCGGCTGGTCAACAACATGAGCGGCCACAACTGCTGCGGCGCGGTCGACGGCGGCAACGGCGACATCTCCGACGCGCACGGCTATCCGAGCGCCCAACTGCCCGCGCCCGACGGCACGCGCGCGCTGGTCAGCGGCGAGTACGGCGGCCTCGGGCTGGCCATCCCGGGCAACGCGTGGCCGGTGCGGCACACCTACGTGGGCGTGGACCGCGAGGCGTACACCGAGGAGTACCTGATCAAGTTGGCCGAGATCGAGCGGTTCGCCGCCTGCAACGGCAGCAGCGGCGCCGTCTACACCCAGATCACGGATGTGGAGGGCGAGCTGAACGGACTGCTCACCTACGACCGCGAGGTCGTCAAGCCCGATGTGGAACGCATCCGGGCCGCCCACGAGGCGCTGATCGAGGGGGTCGCGGACGACACCCTCACCTGCGACGCCTCCTGACGCACCGCCCGCCCCCGCACCCCCGGCCGCAGCACCGCCGCGGCCGGGACCGGGGGCGGGCCCCGCCCGGCGGCCCCGCCGGGGCATCTCCGAGCACCAGGCACCAGGCACCCTCCCCTTCCAGGCACCCAGGGACCCGACATGCCTCCTCCGCTGAACCGCCGCCACTTCCTCAACGCCTCCGCGGCCGGGACCGCCGCGCTCGCCCTCGGCGCCACGGCCCTCCCGGCCCACGCCCGCGGGCCGGCCGCCGGCCGGCCGCCGCGCACCCCGTACGCCGCCGCCGCGTTCGGCAAGCTGCCGCTCGGCAGCGTCACCCCGCGCGGCTGGCTCGCGGGGCAGCTCGGCACGCTCCTCGGCGGGCTCTTCGGCCGCTACGACCGGATCTCCCACTTCCTCGACTACGACGCCTCCGGCTGGGTGCACCCCGACCGCGCCGGCTGGGAGGAGGTCACGTACTGGCTGCGCGGCTACGTCTCGCTCGCCGCGCTCACCGGCGACGCCGGCGCACAGGCGACCGCCCGCCGCTGGATCGACGCCATCCTGGCCACCGCGCAGCCCGACGGCTTCTTCGGCCCCGCCCGGCTGCGCACGGCGCTGAACGGCGGCCCCGACTTCTGGCCGTACCTGCCGCTGCTCCAGGCGCTGCGCAGCCACGAGGAGTTCACCGGCGACGAGCGGATCGTGCCGTTCGTGCTGCCGTTCCTGCGCTTCATGAACGCGCAGGGCAAGGGCGCCTTCGACTCCAGTTGGGTGTCCAAGCGGTGGGGCGACGGCATGGACATCGCGTACTGGATGCACGCCCGCACCGGCGAGGACTTCCTGCTGGAGCTGACGGACAAGATGCACGAGTGGGGCGGGAACTGGGTCGACGACTTCCCGGACCTGCACAACGTGAACGTCGCGCAGGGCTTCCGGGAGCCCGCCCAGTACGCGCTGCGCGCCGGCGACGCCGCGCTGACCGGGGCGACGTACCGCGGCTACGAGCGGATCCTCGCGGAGTACGGGCAGTTCCCCGGCGGCGGCTTCGCCGGCGACGAGAACGCCAGGCCCGGCTTCGGCGACCCCCGCCAGGGCTTCGAGACCTGCGGCATCGTCGAGTTCATGGCGAGCCACGAGCTGCTGACCCGGATCACCGGGGACGCGCTGTGGGCCGACCGGTGCGAGGAGCTGGCGTTCAACCTGCTGCCCGCGGCCACCGACCCGGCGGGCCGCGGGGTGCACTACGTGACGAGCGCCAACTCGGTCGACCTGGACGACGTGCGGAAGAACGACGGCCAGTTCCAGAACGGCTTCGCGATGCAGTCGTTCCAGCCGGGCGTCGACCAGTACCGCTGCTGCCCGCACAACTACGGCATGGGCTGGCCGTACTTCACCGAGGAGCTGTGGCTGAGCACGCCGGACGGCGGGCTCGCGGCGGCGATGTACGCGCCGTGCGAGGTACGGACGCGGGTGCGCGGCACCGAGGTGACGATCACCGAGGAGACGGACTACCCGTTCACCGAGACCGTGACCCTGCGGATCGGCGCCGCCCGCCGGGTGCCCTTCACGCTCCGGCTGCGTGTGCCGGGCTGGTGCGACGCGCCGGAGGTGACGGTCAACGGGCAGCCGGTGACGGCGGCTCCGGGCCCGGGCTTCGCCCGGGTGGAGCGGAGCTGGGCCGACGGCGACACCGTCGTGCTGCGGCTGCCGCAGCGCACGTCGGTGCGGGTGTGGGACGCCAACGGGGGCGCGGTGAGCGTCGACCGGGGGCCGCTGACGTACTCGCTGCGCATCGGCGAGTCGTACGAACGCGTCGGCGGCACCGACGACTTCCCGCACCTCGCCGTGCACGCCACCACCCCGTGGAACTACGCGCTGTCCCCCGACGCCCCGGCGGGCCTGGAGTTCCACCGCGACGACGGCCCGCTGACCGGGGATCCGTTCACCCCGGAGCACACCCCGGTGCGCCTCACCGCCCCGGCGCGCCGGCTGCCGGAGTGGGTCGCCGACCGGCAGCACGTCGTCGCGCCGCTGCAGCAGAGCCCCGCCCGCAGTACGGCGGCGCCGGAGGCGGTGACGCTGATCCCGATGGGCGCGGCCCGGCTGCGGATCACGGCCTTCCCGACCGCGGCCCCGGACGGCACGCCGTGGGCGCCGGAGCCGCCCTACCACCGGGTGCAGAACAGGCACAGCGGCAAGGTGCTGGCGGTGGACCGGATGTCGCTGGAGAACAGTGCCCGGGTCCACCAGTTCGACAACTCGGGCACCTCCGACCACGCGTGGCAGTTGCTGGAGCGGGGCGACGGGCTGCTGGTGATCCGCAACGGGCACAGCGGGAAGGTGCTGGGCGTCGACGGCATGTCGACGGCGAACAGCGCGCCCGTCGTGCAGTACGAGGACAACGGCACCCGGGACCACCTGTGGCGGATCGTCCCGGACGCGGACGGCTGGTTCCGTATCCGCAACGAGCACAGCGGCAAGGTGCTCGGCGTGGACGGCATGTCGACGGCGAACGGCGCGCAGGTGGTGCAGTACGACGACAACGGCACGGCCGACCACCTGTGGCGGCTCGTCGCGGCGCCGGGCTGACGGGCGCGGGCCCGCGGCGCGGCCGGCCGGCCGGCCGGGCACACGACCGGAGCCGGCCGGCCGCGTAGCGTTACGCGCATGAGCAATCTCGACGTGAGGCCCCCGGTCGCCGTGTGCGGCGGGCGGGCGGATGTGACGGCGGAGCCGGTGCGCGAGGTGCTGGAGGCCCGCCGCATGCCGCTGGGCGAGAGCACGGTCGTACGGCGGCTGCTGCCGAACCTGGGCCGGCGGATGGTCGGCGCCTGGTGCTTCGTGGACCACTACGGCCCCGACGACATCGCCGGCGAGCCGGGGATGCAGGTGCCGCCGCACCCGCACATCGGACTGCAGACCGTGAGCTGGCTGCACGACGGGGAGGTCCTGCACCGCGACAGCCTGGGCAGCCTGCAGACGGTGCGGCCGCGGGAGCTGGGGCTGATGACGGCGGGGCGGGCCATCGCCCACTCGGAGGAGTCGCCGCGCGACCACCCGCGGCTGCTGCACGGCGCGCAGTTGTGGGTCGCGCTCCCCGACGCCCACCGCGCCACCGCGCCCGCCTTCGAGCACCACGCCGAGCTGCCCCACGTGGCCGGCGGCGGGGGCCTGTCGGCGACGGTGGTGCTCGGCGAGCTGGCCGGAGCGGCGTCCCCGGGGACGACGTACACGCCGATCGTCGGCGCCGACGTCACCCTGGCGGCGGGGGCCGAGGCGCGGCTGCCGGTGGAGCCGGACTTCGAGTACGCGGTGCTGACGATGTCCGGCGAGGCGGAGGTCGACGGGCTCCGGCTGGCGCCGGAGTCCATGGTGTACCTGGGCTGCGGCCGCACCGAGCTGCCGCTGCGCGCCGACGTGGACAGCTCGCTGATGCTGCTGGGCGGGGAGCCGTTCGCGGAGCGGATCGTGATGTGGTGGAACTTCGTGGGCCGCCACCACGACGAGATCGAGCGGGCCCGCCGGGAGTGGGCGGACGGCACCGGCTTCGGCGAGGTCCACGGCTACGCCGGGCCTCGTCTGGAGGCGCCGCCGCTGCCGCCGACGCCGCTCAAGCCGCGCTGAGATCCGGGCCGTTCACCCGCCGCCGCGCCTCCGGCGCCGGCGGCGGGCCGTGTCATGCCGGGGGCCCCGCTGCCGGGGGAACAACGGGGCCCGAACACAAGACTACGCGTCAGTAGCGCTCTTGCGAAGCAAGCCGGCCACCCCCGGGTCACAATCCGGCCACCTGCGGCAATGCCCGATCAGGCAGTCGGAGGCCGCCGCGTGCCCCGACACGGGCAGCGGAGCACATGGCGAACAGCAACCAAGGCGTCTAATCTGCACAAGACACCCATACAGGAGCATTCTGCCCGCACCGCGGAGGACCGACCGCCCGTGAGCGCCCACGACGACGCGGAGAAGACCGCGCAGGCACCCGTCGGCCCCGTGCCCGACGGCGAGCCGCGCTCCCGGCCGTACCGCCATCCGTCCGCGGGCTGGGGCGCCGCGCGCAGCGCGGCCGAGGTGCTGCTGCGGCAGCGGTCCGTGGTGGAGGGCGTGCGGGCCGTCAAGCGGATGAACCACGAGGACGGCGGCTTCGACTGCCCCGGGTGCGCCTGGCCCGACGACCTCAAGGGCCTGCACCTCGACATCTGCGAGAGCGGCATCAAGCACGTCACCTGGGAGATGACCCCCAAGCGGGTGGACCGGGACTTCTTCGCCGCGCACGCGGTGGCGGAGCTGGCCGAGTGGACCGACCACGCCCTGGAGGACCGGGGGCGGCTCACGGAACCCATGGCGTACGACCCGGACAGCGACCACTACGTGCCGGTCGGCTGGAACGACGCGTTCGAGACGGTCGGCCGCGCCCTGCGGGAACTGGACGACCCGGACCGGGCCGCCTTCCACACCTCGGGACGGCTCGGCAACGAGGCCACGTTCCTCTACCAGCTCATGGCCCGCGAACTGGGCACCAACAACCTGCCCGACTGCTCCCACATGTGCCACGAGGCGAGCGGACGCGCGCTGACGGCGTCGCTGGGCACCGCCAAGGGGACCGTCGACCTCAAGGACTGGGACGCCACCGACGCGCTCTTCGTCATCGGCGTGAACGCCGCCTCCAACGCGCCCCGGATGCTCACCTCGCTCGCCGCGGCGCACCGCCGCGGGGCGCGGATCGTCCACGTCAACCCGCTCGTCGAGGCCGCCGCCACCCGCACCATCGTGCCGCACGAGTTCCGGAACATGGCCCGGTACCAGACCACCCGCACCGGCGACCTGAACCTGCGGGTGCGCATCGGCGGCGACATGGCGCTGCTGCGCGGCATGGCCAAGGCGGTCCTGGAGCGCTCGGCGGACGATCCGCGGGCGCTGGACGGGGAGTTCATCGAGCGGTACACCGCGGGCTTCGAGGCGTACCGCGCGGTGTGCGAGGCCACGCCCTGGGAGGAGATCGAGCGCCAGTCGAGCGTCGGCCGCGCGGACATCCGGGGGGCGGCCCGGATCTACAGCGAGGCGGACCGCAGCATCGTCTGCTGGTGTCTGGGCCTCACGCAGCACGAGCACGGCGTCGACACCGTACGCGAGATCGTCAACCTGCTGCTCCTGCGCGGCAACCTGGGCCGGGAGGGCGCCGGCCCGTCACCCGTCCGCGGGCACAGCAACGTCCAGGGCAACCGCACCTGCGGCGTCGACCACCGCCCGGGCGCCGCGTTCCTGGACCGGCTCGCCGAGGTCTGCGGCATCGACCCACCGCGCGCCCCGGGCCTGGACACCGTCGGCACCGTCGAGGCGATGCACCGCGGGGACGTACGGGTGTTCGTCGGGATGGGCGGCAACTTCGCCCGCGCGGCGCCGGACACGGCGTACACGTTCGACGCGCTGCGCGCCTGCGAGCTGACCGTGCATGATCGCGGGCATGGCGCGCGCGGCGCTGCCGGACAGCGTGACGCCGCTGCCGGACGTGGTGCCGGCGGCCGGGACGCTGTCGCTGGCCACGCTGCGCTCGCACGACCAGTGGAACACCACCGTCTACTCGGCCGACGACCGCTACCGCGGCATCGAGAACCTGCGCACCCTCGTCTTCATGAACCGTGCCGACATGCGCGAGCGCGGCATCGGGGACCTCGGCCCCGTGGACATCACCAGCACCGCGCGCGACGGCAGCAAGCGGCACCTGCGCCGCTACCTGGCGGTGCCGTACGACATCCCCCGAGGCTGCGCCGCCGGCTACATGCCGGAGATGAACGTGCTGTGCGCGATCGGCGACCACAGCACCCAGAGCGGCCAGCCGATCATGAAGCACGTCGTGGTCACCATCGCCCCCGCGGACGGCTAGGCGCGCTCCCGCCGTAAGGGCGGGAGGCGCGCCCGGCCGTCCGTACGGCCGCGCCCCGGCCGGCGTCGTACGCCGGCCGGGGCGCCTGCCACCAGGGCCCCGGGTCAGGGCTGGATGTCGATGGTGAAGGTGGACGTGGTGTTCTTGATGTCCTGCGCGTTGTTCCTCAGGGTCAGGTTGTGGAACGTGACCTGGCCGACGGCCGGGCCCTGGCCGGCCTCGGGCATCTCGTTGGCCCACAGGCCGAAGCCGGACTTGGCGTCGAAGGCGTCACCGCTCTTGCGGGCGCCGGAGATGGAGATGTCGGTGAGGATCGTGTCCTTGATCGGGAACTGCGGCTGGCCTCCCACGTAGTTGGTCTGGAACATGATCCCGGAGTACGTCGGGTCGATGATGTCGACGTTGTTGATCCGGATGCCCTGGAAGACCTTCGAGGCGGAGAAGAGCCAGATGCCGGGGAAGGTCTGCGCGCCCCAGAAGTGTCCGCCGCAGCGTTCGATGGTGATGTTCTCCAGGGTCGTCGGCTCGGTGCCGAAGCCGTTCATCGGATAGCCGAAGTCCAGCGAGCTGACGGTGACTCCGGAGTAGACGAGGGTGTCGGCGATGCGGATGTTGCGGAAGGTGTTGTTGTAGCCGCCGTAGACGGCGATGCCCGCGGCCCGCCAGGTGAGCAGCGAGGTCAGGTTCTCGTAGAGGTTGCTGTGCATGTCGGCGCCGCCCGCGTCGATCGCGGAGAAGAGCGCGAAGCTGTCGTCGCCGGTGGCGCGCGACTCGTTGTTGACGACGTGGGCGCCGGTGCTGCCGTTGGTCATGTTGACGGCGTCCGCGAAGGAGTTGCGGATACGGGAGTTCTCGATCGTGATGTCGTCGGTGTTCGCGCCCCAGTAGAGGCACACCATGTGCTCGTTCCAGATGTCGTCGATCGTGATGTTCGCGACGTTCTGGAAGTCGAAGACCTTGCCGGGGCCGTCGATGCGGCTGGTGTAGTTGCCGAAGTACGCGAAGCCGCGGAAGGCGGATCCCGCCGCCGCCTGTTCCGCCCGGAAGCCGACGTCGGTGTTCTGCTGGCCCGCGGGCGCGTGGAAGCGGGTGTACCAGGGTCCGGCGCCGACGACCTGCACGGGCTTGCCGTACACCTGGAACTTGCTCGACGTCTGGTACTCGCCGGGCGGCAGGTAGACGCCCTTGAGCTGCCCGGTGGTGTCCATCCGTACGCGGTCCAGGGCGTTCTGCACGTCCTGGTGCGTGACACCGGCGGGCACGGTGTACGAGGCCGGGTCCGGGTTGGCCTTCGGCGCGACCTGCTCCAGGCTGACGAAGTCGATCGCGTAGCTGGAGGTGTTGGCCGCGTCCTTCTGGAGCCGGATCCTGCTGCCGGCCGGCACGGTCCCGTCCAGCATCAGGTTCGCCTCGTCGTAGATGTGCCGCGCCGGGCCCGCGCCGGGGTCGTTGCCGGGGCTGGCCTCGGCCCCGTACAGCCAGGCGTACCTGGAGGTGAGCCCGATGGCCTTGTGGAAGGTGCCGTCGACGTAGACGTTCAGGGTGGCGCTGGTGCCGCCGCCTCCCGGCGCGTCGGGGATGGAGAACCGGGTGACCAGGGTGTTCGTGCTGGCCCTGGTGGTGAACTCGACGGACTCGCCGGTCTGGTCGAGGGTCACCGCGCGCCGCCCGGACGCCTCGCCCGCGACGTCGCCGATGGTGCGGTTCGGGCCGACGACCTGCGCGCCGCCGCCGACGACGCCGTCCTCGGCCTCGTACATGTCGTACGGCATGTCGGCGCCGCGGCCGACGAACAGCGACTCGGTGCTGGTGTTGTTCTCGCGCTTGACCGGAACCTCGTTGGCGTCGGCGGCGATCTCGACCTCGACGGTGTACGAGCCGTTGGCGGCCGTCCAACTGCCGAGGTCCACGGGCGCGGTGGTGGCGCCGGCGGCGATGGCGCCGTTGTGCGCGCCGTTCAGCGTGGTGACGGTGCCGCCGGAGGAGTTGCGGAGGGTGAGCGTGACGGGGTGGCTGCCGGCGGCCGAGGCCCGGGTGCCCTGGTTCTTCAGCGTCACGGAGAAGTCGACGGTCTCCCCGCCGGTCGGGGAGCTGGGCGAGCGGTTCACCGCGGCGGCGACGAGGTCGCTGCTCTGCACGGGCGCGACGGTGAGCGGGGTGGGGCTGGTGTACTCGTTGTTGTCCTCGTCCTGTTCGACGACGGTGTCGTCGGGGTCGACGGCGGCGGAGACCTCGTACTCGCCGGCGTCGTGCGGGCCGGTGTCCGCGGTCACGGTCTGCGTGGCGCCCGGGGCGAGCGTGCCGACGTCGGCGGTGCCGGCCGGCTCGCCGCCGAGGCGGAAGTCGACGTCGGTGGCCGCAGCGGGCTCCTCGCCGGCGTTGTGCACGGTCGCGGAGAGGGTGACGGACTCGGTCTCGTCGGGATCGGCGGGGGTGTGGGTAAGGCCGGTGACCTCCAGGTCGGGGTTGGGCGCGGCGGTGCCGAGTACCTGGAGTTCGCCCACCTGGCCGGCCGGGGCGCCGGTGTTGGCGGTGAACGACAGCCGCAGGTCGGCGACGCGGCCGGTCACCGGGACGGTGACGCTGTTGCCGGTGGCCGGGTCGAAGGCGTACTGCGCGCCTGCCTTGAGGGTGGTGAAGGTGTCGGCGTCCTGCTCACGGCCGAGGACCGAGAAGCTCTGGGTGCGCGGGCCCCAGATCGGGTCGGGGTTGAGCTGGACGACGACGGCGCTGACGTCCGCGTTGGCGCCGAGCGCGACGGTGAGGGTGTGGGGGTAGGCGCCTCCGGCGCCTTCCCAGTAGGTGGCGCGGTCGCCGTCGTTGGCGTTGGCGGCGACGAAGTTGTGCACGTGGGAGGAGGCGGTGATCGGCTTGCCCCCGGCCAGGTCGGGGTCGGCGGCGGCCGCGGACGCGGCGGCGGTGCCGGGGCCGGGCGCGGCGGAGGTGCCCGCGTTGCCGGTGGTGGCGGCGGCCGGGCGCGCCCTGGCGGTCACCTCGTTGCTGTCCGGCGACTGGTTGTCCGCGCCGTCCCGGGCGCGTACGCGGTACGTGACCGACTCGCCGGGCGCCGGGGTGTCGACGTACGTCGTCACGTCGGCGGCGAGGCCGGTGCGCAGCCGGCCGTCGGCGTAGACGTCGTAGCCGGCTATATCGCCGGAGCCGGAGCCCGCGCCGTCGGCCGGAGGCCGCCAGTCGAGCTGGACGCGGCCGTCGGGCAGCGCGGTGCGGGTCAGGTCGCGGGGCGTGCCGGGCGGCCGGGTGTCGCCCTCGGCGGGGCCGTACACCTCCAGTTCGGCCAGGCGGGCGGTGCCGGTGCCGGCGGTGAACAGGACGCGTACGTGGCGGGTGACGGCGGTGTCGAAGGACAGGGTCGCGCCGTGGTCGCCGGCGGCGCCGAAGGCGACGTCGCGGGCGGCGGTCAGGTCGGTGAACTCCCGGCCGTCCGTGCTGCCCTGGAGCTTCAGGTTCTGCACGCGCGCGGCACCGCCCTCGGGCAGCTTGAGCACCGCGCGGTCGATGCCGACGGAGGCGCCGAGGTCGGCCCGTATCCAGTGCTCGCGCTTGCTCTTCCCGCTCTGCCAGAAGCTCTCGCGGTCGCCGTCGCCGGCCCGGGCGGCGGTGTCCTCCCCGGCGTGGCTGCTGGCCTTGAGGGGGCGGCCCTCGGCGAGGTTGCGGCCGGCGTCCGCGGCGGTGTGCACGACCAGTTCGGCGAGCCGGGCGGGGCGCTCGGCGCCGGCGAACTGGACGCGCACGTAGCGGGTCAGGGAGGCGGGGAAGCCGACGGTGACGGTGTTGTCCGCGGCGGGGCGGAACGCGCGGGTGTCCGCGGCGGACAGGGTGTGGAAGGTGGTGCCGTCGGCGCTGCCCTGCACGGCGAGGGTCTGCTTGCGTGCGGCGGCGTCCGCGGGCAGCTTGAGCACGACCTCGTCGACGCGCGCCTGCCTGCCGAGGTCGGTCTGCACCCACTGCGGGCCGGTGCCGCGGCTCTGCCAGTACGTGTCCTGATCGCCGTCCGTGACCTCCCCCGCGGCGTGCCGCGGCGCGGCGCTGCTCGCCGCCGCGGGCCGTCCGGCGGCGGCGTCGGAGCCGGCCGCCGCGACGGCGGGGAGCGCCGGCAGGCCGAACAGCAGCAGTCCGGTGGCGACGGCGGCGACGGTGGGCCGATGTCTCGAGCGGTGCTTTCTCATGGGGTCGTCCAACCTGTGAGTTAGCTAATTGCGCTGAGATATCGAAGAATTACAGACCGATCATGGTAAGTCCACGGTCAGGACATCGGCCCTTTTCCCGCGAACGGCCACGCCGCACCCACTTGCGTGCCCATGACAACGCTCGCCTGAGGCAGCGTACGCACGATTCGGCAGCGTGCGGAGCTGGCCACATCCGCTCCGCCCTGCCCGACGGGCGCGGGGCGGGCCGAGGAACGCAAACTGCTTGCATCTCTTGGCTACTTCTTGCGTTGCGCGCCTGCGGCCGTACCCCGCGCCGGGTCAGCGGCGCACCAGCCGTACCAGCGTGCTCGGCAGGTCGCCCTTCGGCAGCCCGAGGGGCAGCCCGTGGGACGTGAGGCGGGCGCCGTCGTGGACGCTGCCCGTGTCCTCGTCCGCGTAGCGCGCCGCGGGATCCAGCCCCGCCAGCCGGAGTTCGCGCTCGGCACCCCAGGCGATGACCACCACCCGGTCGCCGGCCGTGTACTGCACCGCGTCCGGGAGCCGGTGCTGCGCGCCGAACTGGACCACGGGGCGGACCGTCTTGTAGAGCGCCACCAGTTCCCGGGCCTCGGCGAGTTCGGCGGCGCTCCAGCGGGTGAGATCGCCGCCGATGCCCAGTGCGCCGGCCATCGCGACGTGGAAGCGGAAGCGCAGCGGGACGGTACGCCCGGTCTGCGGGTTGGGGCTGTCGGTGACCCAGGCGGACATGGTGCGGGCCGGGTAGACCTGGCTGTAGCCGTGCTGGATGGCCAGCCGGTCGACGGCGTCGGTGTTGTCGGATATCCACGTCTGGTCCGTACGCGCCAGCATGCCGAGGTCGGCGCGCCCGCCGCCGCCCGCGCAGCCCTCGATGCGCAGCCCGGGGTGGGCCCGGCGCAGCCGGTCGACGACCGCGTAGACGCCGCGGGTGTGGCCGTCCCACAGCCGCTCCGCGTCCGGGTGGCCCGGCCAGCCGGCCTCGGTGAAGGCGCGGTTCATGTCCCACTTGAGGAAGTCGACGCGGTGCCCGGCGACCAGCCGGTCGAGCCACTCGTACGCCCACTCCGCGACGTCCGGCCGGGCGAAGTTCAGCACGAGCTGGTTGCGCAGCTCGGTGCGCCTGCGGTGCGGCATGTGCAGCACCCAGTCGGGGTGGGCGCGGTACAGGTCGCTGTCCGGGTTGGTCATCTCGGGCTCCACCCAGAGCCCGAAGCGCATGCCGAGCCGCCGGACCTCGTCGGCCAGCGGGCCGAGCCCGGCCGGGAAACGCTCGGGGTTGGGGTGCCAGTCGCCCAGGCCGGCGGCGTCGCTGGTGCGGCGGCCGAACCAGCCGTCGTCCATGACGAACAACTCCGCGCCCAGGTCGGCCGCGCGGGCGGCCAGCGCCCGCTGGCCGGCCTCGGTGACGTTCCAGCCGGCGACCTCCCAGCCGTTGTAGACGACGGGCCGCTCCTCCCCGGGATGCGGGAGGACGTGCGCGGCCGTGTACGCGTGCCACGCGCGGCTCGTGCCGCCGAAGCCCGCGGCGCTGAACAGCCCCGCGAAGACCGGCGTCCGCCAGGTCTCGCCGGGCTGGAGCCGCCAGGACAGGCCCTC
The DNA here is from genome assembly GCF_027497195.1 of Streptomyces sp. WMMC500. Classification (NCBI taxonomy): domain Bacteria; kingdom Bacillati; phylum Actinomycetota; class Actinomycetes; order Kitasatosporales; family Streptomycetaceae; genus Streptomyces; species Streptomyces sp. WMMC500. The sequence continues at coordinate 8,016,491 of NZ_CP114905.1, read as the reverse complement.
GTGGCCGGGGCCGCCGGTGACGGTGCAGGGGCCGCCGGCGTGGTCGCGGGCGGCGGTGATCCGCCAGCTTCCGGACCAGGCGAGCACGGTGCTCCAGACCTCGCCGTGCGTCTCGTCCGCGTCGCCCGCGTCGACCATCAGCCACGGGTTGGCGTGGTGGCTGGACACGCCGCGGCGGCTGGTGAACACGGTCTCGGCGTACGGGGCCGGGGTGCGCCGCAGTTGGGTCTCGCCGGACCACTCGCCCACGGTGTGGCTGAGCCGCCGGGCCGCCGGGGCGGGCACCGACCAGCAGGCCGCGTCGCAGCGCAGCACCTCCACCGGCGCGTCGCCCGCGGCGCCCGAGTGCCGCAGGGTGACGGTGCGTTCGATGACGTCGGCGTCGTCGTGGACGGCGTAGCCGAGGGTGATCTCCAGGGGGTAGTGGCGGTCGCGCAGCCGCAGGTCGAGCCGGCCGCCGTCGATGCGGTGGCCCTCGTACGCCCACTCCACGCCCCGCGTGCCGTCGGCGTACCGCACGAGGAGCGAGGGGACGCCGAAGCGCGCGCCGCCCTCGACCGCGAGCTCGTCGCCGGCGGTGGAGGCGAAGCTGCTCGTCCTGCCGTCGTGCGCGGTGAGTCCGGCGGCCTGACGGAGCGTCAGTCTTGGACCCCAGTGCAGGTGGCGCGGCGTGTCGTCCGCGTCGATGTGGAGGGCGTACGAGGTTGCGGGCGTGGTGAGCAGGAAGGTGCGGCCTGCCGCGTCGGTGGACACCTGAGACATGGCGGGAGCGTAGGCAGAGAACTCCTCGAATTCAAATATTGACGAAGGAAATTATTACCTCTACGTTGCCCTCATGTTGCTGAGCCGAGCGCAGGTGCTCACCTCCCCCGCCGCCAACGCGGTGTTCACCACCGTGCTGACGCGGGGCCCGGTACCGCGGCCCGAGATCGCCCGGATCACCGGGCTGTCGTCCGCGGCCGTGACCAAGGCGGTCAAGCCGATGCTGGCGGCCGGGTACCTGGAGGAGCTGCCGCAGGAGGAGCGCACCGGCGAGGGCGCGGGCCGGCCGGCCCACCCCGTGGCCGTCCGCGCCGACCGGGAGTTCTTCGTCGGCGTCAAGGTGACCGCGGACGAGCTGATCGGCGTGGTCACCGACCTGCGCGCCCAGGTCAGGGCCGCCCGCCGGATGCCCGTCTCGGGCCAGGACGCCGATGCGGTGGTCGCGGACATCGCCGCGCTGGTGGCGGAGTTGGTGCCGGACTACCGCGAGCGCACCCGCTCCCTCGGGGTGTCGGTCTCCGGCGACGTCGACCGGGCCGGCGGCGTGGTGCGCTACTCCCCCTTCCTCGGCTGGCACGACATCGCACTCGCCGGGCTGCTGCGCACGGCCACCGGGCTGGAGACGACGGTCGAGAACGACGTCAAGGCGCTCACCGTCGCCGAGCAGTGGTTCGGCGAGGGCGTGGGCGCCGACTCCTTCGCGCTGGTGACCGTCGGCGCCGGCATCGGCTGCGGCCTCGTGGTCCACGGCACCCTGGTCGCGGGCGGCTTCGGGGTCGCCGGCGAGATCGGCCACGTGCCGGTGGCCGCCGCCGACGGACCCGAGTGCCACTGCGGCAGCCGCGGCTGCGTGGAGGCCATCGCCTCCGAGCGGGCCATCGTCGCCCGGGCCCGTACCGCCATGGCGGCCGCCGCGGACGGGTCGGGCGAGCCCGGTGACGAGGCGGACATGGCGGCCGTCGTCGACCGCGCCCACGCCGGGGACGAGGCGGTGCGCGCCGTCTTCGCCGAGGCCGGCCGGGCCATCGGCCTGGGCCTCGCCGCCGTGGTCAACGTCGTCGGCCCGGAGCGGGTCGTGGTCTCCGGCGAGGGCCTCGCCGCCTACGACCTGTTCGAGGAACAGATCCGCGCCGCCTTCGCCGACCACGCCTTCGGCGCCGCCGCCCGCTGCCCCCTCGTCGTGCGCCCGCTGCCCTGGGAGGAGTGGGCCCGCGGCGCCGCCGCGGTCGGCATCCAGACACTCTTCGCCGCCTGAACACCTCGGGAAGGACCACCTCGATGAACGCCATCACCCACACCCGCCGGGGATTCCTCGGCATGTCGACGCTGTTCGTCGCGGGCACGGCCGTCGCCTGCTCCAGCGACCCCCAGGGCGGCGCCGCCGCGAACGGCGCGAAGGTCACGCTCACGCAGTGGTACCACCAGTACGGCGAGGAGGGCACCCAGGCCGCGGTCGAGCGGTACGCGGAGGAGTTCACCGCGGCGCACCCGGACATCGCCGTCAACGTCGTCTGGGGTCCCGACACCTCCCAGTACGAGACCAAGCTCAACGCCGCGCTCCTCGGCGACGACGCCCCCGACGTCTTCGAACTCGGCGACTTCCGCGCGGAGATGGCGCGGGGCGGCCAGCTCGCACCGCTCGACGACGTCTACGGCGACGCCAAGGCGGACTTCAACCCCGCCGACATCGACTACCTGACCGTCGACGGCAAGCTCTACGGGATCAAGACCATCGACGACGTCATGGTCCTCTACTACCGCCGGTCGATGCTCGACGACGCCGGCGTCCGCCCGCCCACCACGTTCGCCGAGCTGGTCGACGCCGCCCGCGATCTCACCTCCGACGACGTCAAGGGCCTGTTCGTCGGCAACGACGGCATCGGCGACGCCCCGTACCTGCTCGCCTGGTCCGGCGGCGGCGAGCTGATCACGGGCGACCGGGTCGTCTACGCGGACGCCGCCCGCGCGGTCGGCGGCCTGCGCGACCTGCACGCCGACGGCTCGCTGCTCCTCGGCTTCACCACCGACTGGTACGACCCGGGCGCCTTCAACCAGGGCGCCGCCGCCATGCAGTGGTGCGGCCTGTGGGCGATGCCGGCCGTGCAGGAGGCGCTGGGCGACGACTTCGGCGTCGTCCCGTGGCCCGCGTACGACGGCTCGGGCACGCCCGTGGCCCGGCTCGGCGGCTGGACGCAGGCGGTCAACGCCAAGAGCAAGCACGTCGAGGAGGCCAAGACGTACCTGCGCTGGCTGTGGATCAAGCAGACCGACATCCAGATCGACTGGGCGGTGAAGTACGGCTTCCACGTGCCCCCGCAGACGAAGGTCGCCGCCCGGACCCCCGAGCTGTCGAAGGGTGCCGCCAAGGAGGCCGCGGAGATCTCCACCGAGTACGGCAAGTCCTTCCCCACCGTCTGGACGCAGGCCATGCAGGCCGGGTTCATCGGCGCCGCGGCCGACATAGCCAAGGGCGCCGATCCCGCCAAGGCCCTGCGGGACGCCCAGAACGACGCCCAGAACGACCTCGACAAGCAGTTGGGCTGACGGTCGTGACCGCCACCGACACCGCCTCCGTACGCGATCGCGGTGCGCCGGCCGCGCCCCGGTCGCGTACGGCCCGGGCGCGCCGCCGCCGGCGGCTCACCGAGCGGCAGTCGAAGGCCGTGGCCTTCGTCGTGCTCACCGCGCCGATGCTCCTGGGCCTCGGCCTCTTCCGCTACATCGCGATCGGCTGGAGCTTCCTGCTGAGCTTCAGCGAGGCCCGCCGGAGCATCGCGCTGGGCAACTGGGTGGGCCTGGACAACTACCGCCTGCTGCTGGAGGACGAGCGCTTCCGCGAGTCGCTGACGATGATCGTGGTGTTCACGGCGTTCATCGTGCCGCTGACCTTCGCCGCCTCCCTGGGCCTGGCCGTGCTGGTCAACCGCGTCCGCCGGGGCCGGGCGTTCTTCCGCACCGCCTTCCTGCTGCCCGCCGCCGTCTCCTACGTCGCCGCCGCGCTGGTGTGGAAGATGGCGCTGTTCAGCGGCGTGCCGGCGGGGCTCGCCAACACCGTCGGCGCGCTCTTCGGCGCGGATCCGACGCCGTGGATCCAGACCCAGAGCCCGCCGCTGTACTGGATCGTGCTCGTCACCCTGCGGCTGTGGCTCCAGGTCGGCCTGTACATGATCCTCTTCATCGCGGGCCTCCAGGCCATCCCGCGGCACCTGTACGAGGCCGCCGCGCTCGACGGCGCGGGCGCCTGGCGCACGTTCCGCAGCATCACCCTGCCCATGCTGCGCAACACCTCGGTCGCCGTTCTGCTGCTGATGCTCATCGCCGCCCTGCAGGCGTTCGACGAGTTCTACGCGATCTTCGCCACCGGCGCCTCGCTGGGCAGCGAGCCGGTGCGCACGCCCCTGGTCCACCTCTACGGCGTCGCCCTGCAGGACCAGAACTACGGCGTCGGCTCCGCCGGTGCGTTCCTGCTGACCCTGCTGATCGTCGTCGTCACCCTGCTGCAGGGCCGGCTCCTCGGCTTCGCCCGCGACAAGGACTGATCCATGAACCGCCTGCGAGGGACCTGGCTCGGTCCTGCCGTCACGTACCTGGTGCTGTGCCTGCTGGCCGTGGTCTTCCTGATCCCGTTCTACGTGCTGCTGCGCAACGCCTTCATGACCACCCCCGAGGTCACCAGCCCCGACTGGCACTGGCTGCCGGGCTCGCTCGGCCTGGAGAACTTCACCTCCCTGTTCGACAACCCGGAGCGTCCCTTCGGCCGCTCGATACTCAACTCGCTGCTGATCGCGGTGATCACGGCGCCGGTGGCGACGCTGCTGGCGTCCATGGCCGGCTACGCGCTGGCCCGCATCGACGTGCCCGGCCGGACGGTCGTGCTCTCCCTGATCGTCGGCACCCTGATGATCCCGCAGGCGGTCACCTTCCTGCCCACGTTCGTCGTGGTCGGCTCCATGGGCGGGGTGAACACCATGTGGGGGCTGATCGCCCCGGGCCTGTTCAACGCCTTCGCCGTGGTCCTCTTCCGCAGCTTCTACCTGTCCTTCCCCGCCGAGATCGAGGAGGCCGGCCGCCTCGACGGCCTGAGCTACCTCGGCGTCTACGGCCGCATCATCCTGCCGAACTCTGTCTCGATGATCGCCGCGCTGGGCGCGCTGTCCTTCATCGAGGCGTGGAACTCCTTCCTCTGGCCGCTGATGATCGGCCAGGACCCGGGCAGTTGGACCGTGCAGATCGCCCTGTCCAGCTTCCTGACCTCCCAGACGGTCGACCTGCCGCAGCTCTTCGCGGGCACCGTCGTGGCGGTCCTCCCCCTCGTCGTCATGTTCCTGGTCGCCCAGCGCCACATCGTCCAGGGCATCACGATGTCCGGCCTCAAGTCCTGAGTCACAGGAGGTCTCACCCGTGATCAGCAAGTCGAAGCGCCTCACCCTCGCCGCGGCCGCCGCGGTGCCGCTGGTCCTCGCCCTGCCGCCCGGCGCGGCCGAGGCCAAGACCCCGTACGTCAAGCCCTTCATGGGCTGGAGCAGTTGGAGCGTGGAGTCGGCCACCCGGGAGGGCTACGGCACGGACTGGCTCAACGAGGGCAACGTCAGGAACGCGGCCGACTCCCTGGCCGGCAAGCTGGCCACGGCGGGCTACAACCACCTCAACATCGACGCCGGCTGGAACGCGGACTTCGACTGGAAGTTCCACACCGACGCCAACGGCATCCCGGACGCCGACCGGGGCCGCTTCCCCAGCGGGATGTCCGCCCTCTCCGACTACGTCCACGGCAAGAGCCTGAAGATGGGGCTCTACGCGGCGGCCGGGCTGGAGAAGGAGGTCTACGACAAGAACGCCCCCATCCTCGGTACGGACTGTCATGCCCAGGACATAGCGGTCCAGCCGCTGACCCCGACCAACATGTGGGGCGGCAACTGGAAGATCGACTACTCGAACCCGTGCGCCCAGGCGTACATCGACTCGATCGCCGCCCGGTTCGCCTCCTGGAACATCGACTTCATCAAGATCGACGGGGTCACGAAGGACAACGTCGAGGACATCCGGGCCTGGTCCACCGCCATCGACCGCAGCGGCCGCCGCATGTGGCTCAGCGCCAGCGGCTGGCCCGTCGACATCGCCGCCGCCGAGGGTCTGCGGCCCGCGGCGAACGGCGTGCGCATCGACACCGACATCGAGTGCTACTGCGAGACCACCTCGACCTGGACCAGTTCCATCGACGACCGCTGGGCCGACCTGCCGAAGTGGCTCGACAAGCTCGACGCCCCCGGCTACCTGGCCGACCTCGACGCGATGCCGATCAACAACAACACCGGCAGCGGGCTGCAGGACGGGATCAACGACGTGGAGCGGCAGAGCGTGATGACGTTCTGGTCCATGGCGTCCTCGCCGCTCTACGTCGGCGGCGACATCTGGTTCCTGGACGACAAGGCCAAGGCCATCCTCACCAATCCCGAGGTCATCGCCGTCGACCAGGCGGCCGTGCTGCCGGAGCAGCTCCGGGCGGGCGAGCGGCAGGTGTGGAAGAAGGAGATCGGCGACGACGCCTACCTCGCCGTGTACAACCTCGGCTCCACCGCCGCCGACATCTCCGTGACCTTCGACGAACTCGGCCTGAAGGGCCGGCAGTCGCTGCGCGACGTCGTGGCGAGGGACGACCTCGGCACCTTCAAGAAGGGCTGGACGGCCGCGGACGTACCGCCGCACGGCTCCCGCCTGATCAAACTCTCCTGACCCGCCGAGCCAAGGACGCGCACATGAGCAAAAGACCTACCCGCCGCCTCTTCCTGGGCCTCGGCGCCTCCGCCGCGCTGAGCTCGCTGCCCGTCTTCACCGCCCACGCCGCCCCGGGGCGCCCCGCCGCCTCGCCGCTCGTGCCCGCCTCCGGGACCACCACCCTGTGGTACCCGGAGCCCGCGGACGAGGACAAGCTGATCGAGGAGGGCCTGCCCGTCGGCAACGGCCGCCTCGGCGCCCTCGCCGGCGGAGATCCGGCCCGCGAGGTCCTGCACGTCACGGACGCCTCGATGTGGACCGGGCACGCCAACACGGTGCTCGACGGCGATGGGCAGTTCCCGTACGGACGCACCGACTTCGGCAGCTTCACCCTCCTGGCCAGGGTCACCCTCGACCTGCCGGGCCACGACCGCGCCGCCGTCCGCGGCTACCGCCGCACGGTGGACCTGACCAACGGCCTGACGACCACCTCGTACGAGAAGGACGGTGTGCGCTACGCACGCGAGACGTTCGCCAGCGCCCCCGACGACGTCGTCGTGATCCGGCTCAGCCAGAGCGGCGGCGGGACGTTCACCGGCAGCGTCATCCTCTCCGGCACCCACGGCGAGACCACCTCCGCCGACCGGACACGCAACGTCGCCTCCTTCTCCGCGGAGTTCGGCAACGGGCTGCGCTACGCCGCCGGCGTCACCGCCGCCGCGGGCGCCGGCGGCGGCACGGTGAGCGTCGCGTGGCCCCGTATCGCCTTCGAGGACTGCGCGGAGCTGACCGTCGTGATCAGCGGCGGCACCGACTACGCCCCCGACGCCGCCACCGGGTACCGCGATCCCGGCGCGGACCCGCACCGGCTCGCCGTCGACAAGGCGCTGGCCGCCGCCGCGGTCCCCGCCCTGCGGCTGCGCGACACGCACGTCGCCGACTACCGCGAGCGCTACGACCGGCTCACCCTCGACCTCGGCCGCTCCACCCCGCGCCAGCGGCGCATGGACACCTGGACGCGGCTGCAGGCGCGGGCCGCGGAAGGCGCCGCGCCGGACCCGGAGCTGGAAGCCTCCTATCTGCAGTTCGGCCGCTACCTCACCATCTGCGGCTCCCGGACCGGCCTCCCGACCGGACTGCAGGGCCTGTGGCTGGAGGGCAACACCCCGGACTGGATGGGCGACTACCACAGCGACGTCAACGTCCAGATGAACTACTGGCTGCCCGACCGCGCGGGACTCCCCGACAGCTTCACCGCGCTGGCCGACTACTGCCTGGCGCAGCTCCCCTCCTGGGAGGAGGTGACGCAGCAGCAGTTCAACGACCCCCGCAACCGCTTCCGCAACACCTCGGGCCGCGTCGCCGGCTGGACGGTCGCGTTCTCCACCAGCATCCACGGCGCGCTGGGCTGGTGGTGGCACCCGGCGGGCAACGCCTGGCTGTGCGAGTCGCTCTACGAGCACTACGAGTTCACCCAGGACACCGGCTACCTCGCCCGCATCCACCCGCTGCTGAAGGGCGCCTGCGAGTTCTGGGAGGCGCGCCTGATCACCACCACCGTCACCGACCCGGACAGCGGCGCCGAGCGCGAGGTACTCGTCGACGACCACGACTGGTCGCCGGAACACGGCCCGCAGGACGCCCGCGGCATCACGTACACGCAGGAACTCCTCTGGGCGCTCTTCGGCCACTACGCCGAGGCGTGCCGCCTCCTCGGCCGCGACGCGGAGCACGCCGCCGCCGTGGCCGGGCTGCGCGAGCGGCTCTACCTCCCCGAGGTCAGCCCCGTCTCCGGCCGGCTGCAGGAGTGGATGAGCCCGGACGACCTCGGCGAGACCACGCACCGCCACCTCTCCCCGCTCATGGGCCTCTTCCCCGGCGACCGCATCCGCCCCGACGCCGGCGACCCGGTGACGCTTCGGGGCGCGACCGCGCTGCTGGAGTCGCGCGGCATGGAGAGCTACGGGTGGGCCTGCGCGTGGCGGGCGCTGTGCTGGGCCCGGCTGAAGGACGCGGACCGGGCGTACCGACTGGTGCTCACCAACCTCCGCCCGTGGAGCGGCGGCCAGACCGGCACGGCGATGAACTTCTTCGACATGTACCGGGTCTCCGACAACCGCGCCATCTTCCAGATCGACGCCAACTTCGGCACCCCGGCGGCGATGCTGGAGATGCTGGTGTACTCCCGGCCGGGCCGCATCGAGCTGCTGCCCGCCCTCCCGGACGCCTGGGCCGCCTCCGGCTCGCTCACCGGGGCGGGGGCGCGCGGCGGCTTCACCGTCGACGTGCGCTGGCGGCGCGGCCGGGTGGCGGAGGCCACGATCCGCAGCACCGGCGGCCGTACGACGACGGTGAGCGCGGGCGGGCGGGCGCGGCGGGTGAGCCTGGCGCCCGGCGAGGCGGTGACGCTGCGGGGCTTCTGACGCCGCCGCCCGCCGGGGCCCTCGCCCTGCTCCTACGGGACCGGGTCAGGGCCCCAGGCGCGCGGTCGCGGTGGGCAGCACGACCTGGCCGGTGACGAACTCGCTCCACAGCCCGAACCGGAGTTCGTCGCCGGGCCGCGCGGTGGTCTCGACGAAGCCGACGGTGCGGCCGCGGTGTTCGCGGGTCGCGCCGAACGACAACTGGAAGCGCGTGGTGCCCGCGCGCTCACCGGGCGGCACCGGGCTGGGCGGCACGATCTCGTCGGCCGCCCACCGGTAGTCGCCGCGGTACGGGTCCCGCACGCGCTCGAAGGTCTGCTCCAGGATCGCGTCGATGCCGGGGATGACCACCAGCACCCCGGGCCCGCCGTCGACGCGCGTGTTGACGACGGCCACGTCGTGCTCCGAGCCGTCCGGCCAGTTGCCGAGGCCCTCGCCGACGAGCGAGCCGGGCGGGCAGGCGGCCACGCCGTCCGCCTCGACGACGGCGCGGGCGCAGGTCGGGAAGGACTCGGGGCGGAAGGAGACGGAGCGGTCGAAGAGGAAGACGAAGCGGCGGGCGCCGGCGGGCGTCGTCCCCTCGGCGGCGCGGCTGCGCCGGTCGAAGGCGACGGTCACGCTCCGGCCGGGCCCGCGGGTCGCGGTGACGTCCAGGGTGTCGACGTTGTCGGTGCCCTCCACATCCGGTTCGTACGGGCGCTGCGGCCCGCCGGGCGCGGGATCGGGCAGGGCCGCGGCCGGGGCGGCCTGGGCGAGCGGCGGCAGCGCCGCCGCGCAGGCGACGACGGCGGCCAGGGTCGTGGCGAGACGTCTCAAGGGTCCCCCTCAGGGATCTCGGTGGGTCGTTCGCGGCCTGCATCGAACCACCGGGCCCCGAAAGCGGGGATAAACGGCCGCTGCGCCGTCCCGGGTCCCGGGCCGGCGCCGGCGATCCACCACCGGGCCGTCGCCACCGGGCCGCCGGCGCGGGCCCGTTGTCGGCGGCCCGTGCCAGACTGCACCCCGTGAGCGGCGCCCGCGGGGCGTCCGTTGCGCGAGGGGGCGCGATGGGTCTGGAGATCGAGGGACGGCCGTCGGACTCGCCGTACGTGTCGTACGTCTGGCGCAGCCGCAGCGAGGGCGTGGACCGGATGACGGCGGTCGCGTCGGCCCGCTGGGACCTGGTGTTCTGGCAGTCCCGCGGCGGGTTCCACGCCGCGGTCGCGGGCCCCGAGTCCCGGGTGAGCACGGCGCCGGTGCCCGAGGAGGCCGCGTTCTTCGGCATCACCTTCGCGCTGGGCACCACGCTGACGCACCTGCCCGCGCCCCGGCTGGTCGACGGCGGGCTGGACATACCCGACGCGACGCGCAGGTCGTTCTGGCTGAAGGACGCCCACTGGCCGGTGCCCGGCCCCGACGACGCCGAGGCGTTCGCGCAGCGGCTGGTGCGCGCGGGCGTGCTCGTCCGCGACCCGCTCGTCACCGAGGTGATGCGCGGCGGCACCCCGGATGCCTCCCCGCGCACCGCGCAGCGGCGCTTCCGGGCCGCGACCGGGTTCACCCACGGCGCCGCCCGGCAGATCGAACGGGCGCGGCACGCCGCGGTCCTGCTCCGCGGGGGCGCGGCGGCCGGCGACGTCGTGCACCGCCTCGGCTACTACGACGAGCCGCATCTGGCCCGCGCGCTCGGCCGCTTCGTCGGCCGCACCGCCGGGCAGTTGCGGGACGACCCGCGACCCGCGCAGCCGCTGTCGCTTCTGTACAAGACCTGACGCCCGGCGCCCGCTAACGTCCCGACGGACTGCACGTCCGCCCACGCCTCGCCTTCTGGAGCACACCGTGAGAAAGATCGTCGCCAGCCTGTTCATCTCCCTCGACGGCGTCGTGGAGGCGCCGGACGAGTGGCACATCTCCTACTTCGACGACGAGATGGGCGAGGCGGTCGGCGGGCTGATGTCCGACACCATGCTCTACGGCCGCAAGACCTACGAGGGCTTCGCGGAGGCGTGGCCGCAGCGGGAGGGCACCGACGACGAGGACGCCGGCTTCGCGAAGATCCTCGGTGACGCCCGCAAGATCGTCGTCACCCGCGGCGAGGTCGACCTGTCCTGGCGGAACTCCGAGAAGCTCCAGGGCGACCTGGTCACCGGCGTGACCGCGCTCAAGGAGGAGTCCGGCGGCGACGTCTCCATCGGCGGCTCCATCTCCGTGATCCGCGAACTGCTGCGGCACGGGCTGCTGGACGAGCTGCACCTGCTGGTCCACCCCGTCGCGGTGCGCAAGGGCGAGCGGCTCTTCGACGAGGGCGACACCCGGATCCCGCTGAAGCTGCTGGCCTCCACGGCGTTCGGCTCCGGCGTGCTGCACCTGGTCTACGGGCCGGCGGACTGACCGCGGACGAGGGCTAGGGCCGTTCCGGCTCCTCGGGTTCTTCGGCGGCGGGCTCTTCGACCAGCGACTGCAGCGGCGGGCCCGCCACCGTGCAGTGCACCTGGCACGGCGGCTCCGGCGGCCTCGCCGCGGGCTCCTCGGCCTTGCGGATCGTCAGCCAGGACAGCAGCGCCCCGGCGGCGAGCAGCACGGTGCAGATGTACAGGGCCACGCGGAAGCCGTCGCCGAACGCCCCGGGGTCGCGGTAGTCGTCGCCGGAGAGCCCCGCGGCCAGGGGCAGGGCCGCGACGGCCAGCAGGCCCGCGGCGCGGGCCACCGCGTTGTTGACGCCGGAGGCGACGCCGGAGTGCCGGTCGGCCACCGCGCCGAGGACGGTGGCGGTGAGCGGGGCGACCGTCGTCGCCAGGCCGAAGCCGAAGAGCACGACGCCGGGCAGCACCTCCCGTACGTACGACACGTCGTCGCCCGGGCCGCCGATGCGCAGCATCAGCAGCAGCCCGACAGCGCAGATCGCCGGGCCGACCGTCATCGGGATGCGCGGCCCGATGCGCTCCGCCAGCTTTCCCGACCGCTCCGAGAGCACCAGCATGATGAGCGTCACCGGCAGCAGCGCGGAGCCCGCCGCCAGCGGCGAGTAGCCGGCGGAGATCTGCAGGTCGAGCACGAGGAAGAAGGTCACCCCGCCGAGGGCCGCGTAGACGACGAACGTCACCACGTTCGCGGCGGTGAACTGGCGGGAGCCGAAGATCCCCGTGGGCAGCATCGGGTGTGAGCCGCGCCGCTGGACGACCACGAACGCCGCCAGCGCCGCGACCCCCGCGGCACTGCTCGCGGCCAGCATGAGCGCCGAGACGTCCTTCTCCGGCGCGGCGATCAGGGCGTACGTCACGCCCGCCAGGCCCAGCGCGCCGAGCACGGCGCCGGTCCAGTCGAAGCGGCCGGTGGCGGTCTCGTCGCGGCTCTCGGGCACGTGCCGGGCGGCGACGGCCACGACGACGGCGGCCAGCGGGACGTTGATGGCGAACACCCACCGCCAGCTCGCCGCCTCCACCAGCCAGCCGCCGAGCAGCGGGCCGAGGGCGCTGGCGATGCCGGCCAGCCCCGACCAGACGCCGATCGCGCGGGCCCGGTCCTCGGTGGCGAAGGAGGCCTGGATGAGAGCGAGGGAGCCGGGGGTCAGCAGGGCGCCGCCGATGCCCTGGAGCGTGCGGGCGGCGATGAGGATGCCGACGTTCGGCGCCAGCGCACAGAGCAGGGACGCGACCGCGAACCACACGGTGCCGAAGACGAACAGCCGGCGGCGGCCGTAGCGGTCGCCGAGGGCGCCGCCGAGGAGGATGAGCGCGGCGAGGGTGAGGGTGTAGCCGTTGACGGTCCACTGCAGCCCGCCGAGGGAGGCGTCCAGGTCGTCGCCGATGGCGGGCAGCGCGACGTTGACGACCGTGGCGTCGAGGAAGGTGATGCCGGAGCCGATCACTACCGCGGTCAGCAGCCATCGCCCCGCCGGCTCCGCGAGCCGCAGGCCCGCGGGTGCCCCGGCGGCCGGGTTGGATTGCGTCATGCCCGCAGTCAATCGCACCGCAGGGCGGCGCGCACTCCACCCCTGAGCCCGCCCGCCGGCCCGCGCGGTCGGGTAGCGTCCGGGTGGTGAGCGAAGCCAGTGCCGGGGACAACCTCGAAGACGGGTCAGAAGGCGGGTCGGAAGGCGGTTCGCAGGACGCGGCCGGGGAGCGCCCGGACGCCCGCCCCGCGGGCACGTCCGGGTTCGAGCGGGGCACGGACGGCCCCAAGGTGATCCTCGCGGGCGTCGACGGCTCCGACACCTCCTGGCGCGCCGCCGCCTACGCCGCCGGGCTGGCCCGGCGGCAGGGCTCGCTGCTCGCGCTGGTGTACGTGCAGCCGACGCTGGGCGGCGCGGCGGCCCTCGGCGCGCCGGTCGCGGAGACCACGGCGGAGGTGGCGCAGGAACTGGTGGCGGAGATCCGGCGGGCGGTGGAGCAGTTGCGCGGGATGTTCGAGGTGCGCTGGGAGTTCCACACCCTGCACGGCGACGCGTACGCGGGGCTGGTGCAGGCGGCGCAGGACCTGAAGGCGGACGCGGTGATCGTCGGCGCGTCGGAGCAGGCGGGGCACCGGTTCGTCGGCTCGGTGGCGGTACGGCTGGTCAAGGCGGGCCGCTGGCCGGTGACGGTGGTCCCGTAGCCCGGCCGGCGGTTGCCGGTCCGCCCGTGTCGCGCGGGCGGCGGGTCTGCGGCACGGTGGGTTCATGACCGATCACACGTACCGCATCACCGAGATCGCCGGCTCCTCCCCCCACGGCGTCGACGACGCCGTGCGCAACGCCGTCGCCCGCGCCTCGCAGACGCTGCGCAACCTCGACTGGTTCGAGGTCACGCAGGTACGCGGACAACTGGAGGACGGCGCCGTCGCGCACTGGCAGGTATGCCTGAAGCTGGGCTTCCGGCTGGAGGACGCCGGCGGGTCCTGACGGAGGGAGCCCGGCCCCGGGCACCGTCACTTCAGCAGCCGCGACATCCGCCGGTCGGCCAGCGGCTTGCCGCCGGTCTGGCAGGTGGGGCAGTACTGCAGCGCCGAGTCCCGATACGACACCTCGCGGATCGTGTCGCCGCAGACCGGGCACTTCTCCCCGGCCCGCCCGTGCACGCGCAGCCCGCTCTTCTTCTCCGCCTTCAGCCGCCCGGCGGCCACGCCGCGGGAGCGCTCGACGGCGGAGCGCAGCGTCTCGCCGATCGCCGCGTAGAGCACGGCGGTCTCCTCGCCGGTGAGGTTCGCGGCGAGCTTGTACGGGGAGAGCCGGGCGACGTGCAGGATCTCGTCCGAGTAGGCGTTGCCGATGCCCGCGATCGTCGACTGGTCGCGCAGCACGCCCTTGATCTGCCGCCGCTCCCCGGCCAGCAGCGCGCCGAACGCCTCCGCCGTGAACGCTGCGTCCAGCGGGTCGGGCCCCAGCCGGGCGACTCCGGGCACGTCCCGCGGATCCCGTACGCAGTACACCGCGAGGCGCTTCTGCGTGCCCGCCTCGGTGAGGTCGAAGCCCGCGCCCTCCGGCTCGGCCAGCCGCACCCGCAGCGCCAGCGGCCCCTTGCCCGGCCGCGGCGGCGCGGCCGGCAGCCGGTCCTTCCACTGCAGCCAGCCGGCTCGGGCCAGATGAATCACCAGGTGCAGCTCGTCGGCGACGGTGAGGTCCAGGAACTTGCCGTGCCGTCCGACGGCGGTGACCTCGGCGCCCTCCAGCGCGGTGAGCGGCGGGTCGTACGTCTTGAGCACGCTGATGGCGACCGGCTGCACCCGGGCGATGTGCCGGCCCACCAGGTGCTCGGTCAGGAATCCGCTGAGCGCTTCGACTTCAGGAAGCTCGGGCATGTCCTCCAGTCTGCGGCATCCTGGAGCGATGTACGAGGAGAGGCCCGCGCTGCTCCCGGGCGCGGTCGTCTGGCACCGCAGGGACGTCCGCCCGGGCCCGTACCGGGTGCTGCCGGACGGCGGCACCGACCTGATCCTCACGCCGGCGGGGCTGCTCGTCGCCGGCCCCGACACCCGGGCGCACGTCGGCGCCGGCGCCGTGGGCGACACGTACACCGGGCTGCGCTTCGCCCCCGGGCAGGGCCCGGCGGTGCTGGGCGCGCCCGCGCACGAGCTGCGGAACCTGCGGGTGCCGCTGGCGGACCTGTGGGGCGAGCGGCGGGCCCGGCTGGCGGCGGAGCGGGTGGCGGTGGCGGCGGATCCGGGGGCGGCGCTGGAGGCGCTGGCGCGGACGCGGCTGGCGGACGCGGAGCCGCCGGAGCCGTACGTGCCCGCGGTCGTCGCGGCGCTGGCCGCGGGCCGGCCGGTGGCCGAGGTGGCGGGGGCGGTGGGGCTGGGCGAGCGGCAATTGCACCGGCGCAGCCTCGCGGTGTTCGGGTACGGGCCGAAGACGCTGGCCCGGGTGCTGCGGATGAACCGCGCGCTGGCGCTGGCCCGCGCGGGCACGCCGCCGGCCGGGGCGGCGGCACTGGCGGGGTACGCGGACCAGGCGCACCTGGCGCGCGAGATGCGGGCGCTGGCCGGGGTGCCGCTGACGGCGCTGCTCTAGCGGCACGCGGGCGGTGCGGCGGCACCCCGGCGGCGCGCTCCCGCGGCGGGAGGGGCCCGGCGCTCAGCCCAGCGGGGCGAAGAGGTCGACGCCGTTGCCGTCCGGGTCGTGGACCTGCGCGTACCGCTGGCCCCAGGTCGCGTCCCAGGGCACCATCGCGCCCTCGTACCCCGCCTTCGTGAGCATCGCGTACGTCGCGTCCACGTCCGCCGGGCCGTCGCAGCGGAAGGCGAGCCCGATGCGGCCCTCCCCGGTCGGCAGTTCGAACCCGGGCGCGAAGGACCTGACGGCCTCCTCCGAATCCCACATCAGCCGCACCCCGCCGGGCAGGGCCGCCTCGACGTGCGGCTGCCCGTCGGCGTCGGCGGGGATGTCCAGGCCGAGCAGGCGGTAGAAGGCGAGGGTGGCGGCCATGTCGGCGGTCACCATTCCGATGGCGTCGAATCGTGCGGTCATGCCCCCGAGCCTAGGAACGGGGCGGGCGGCGGGTCTTGAACGAATCGGACGCCCTCACCCGGCCGGCGCAGCCGCGGGGGCCTTCGGGAACGGGTCGGGCAGCCCGTACTCCTCGCTCAGCAGGTCCTGGTCGAGCGCGGCGCCCGCGACCGTACCCGCGGCGGCCGCGGCGACGACTGCGGCCACCGGCACGGGGACGGTCGCGCGGTGCGCCATGTCCCCGGCCGCGTACACGCCGGCCACGCCCGTACGCCCGAACTCGTCGACCTCGACGAGCCTGTCGGGCAGTAGCGGGCAGCCCAGCTTCTCCGGCAGCCCGGAGCGCTCGCGCAGCGCGCCGCCGGCGAACACCGCGTCCCGCGCCAGCGGCTCGCCGCCCTCGAAGCGGACCTGCTCCAGCCGCCCCCCGGCGCCCTCCAGCCGCGCGACGGGCTCGCGGCGCACCGCGACGCCGTGCGCGTCGAGCAGGTCGCGCTGCCCGTCGGGCAGCGGCGCGGCGCCGGCGAGGAGGACGACGTCGGCGGTGAAGTGCAGCAGGTGCAGCGCGAGGCGCACGTGCCCGGGCCCGGCGCCGAGGACGGCGACGCGGCGGCCGGAGACCTCGAAGCCGTGGCAGTACGGGCAGTGCAGCACCGACCTGCCCCACAGCGGGGCGACTCCGGGGACGTCGGGCAACTCGTCGACCACCCCGGTGGCCAGCAGCAGCCGGCGCCCGTCGACGGCGCCGCCGCCGGCCTCGGCCACCCGGTACGCCCCGTCGGGAGTCCGCACCGCGTCCGCCACGGCGGCGTGCCGCAGCTCCACGTCGGGGTACGCGCCGAGCTGCGCGCGGGCGACGCGGCGCAGCTCGGCGGGGGGCGTGCCGTCGCGGGTGAGGAAGTTGTGCACGGCGGCGGCGGGCGCGTTGCGCCCCTCGCCGGCGTCGAGCACGAGCGTGCGGCGCCGCGAGCGGCCGAGGGTGAGGGCGGCGGCCAGGCCGGCGGGCCCGCCGCCCACGATGATCACGTCGTACATGGGTCGTCCTCTCCTTGACTCCGCGCCCACTCTGCAAGTTAATGTCAACATGAAGTCAAGCGAGTCCATGACGATCGGCGAGCTGGCCGGGCGCTTCGGCCTCGCCGCCCACGTGCTGCGGCACTGGGAGGCCAGGGGGCTGCTCACCCCGGCCGCGCGCGTGAACGGCCGCCGGCGCTACACCTCCGAGCACGTCTCGCGGGTCGCCATGATCATCGGCGGCAAGCGCGGCGGGCTCAGCCTGGAGCAACTGCGCGAGCTGTTCGCCGCGCAGGGCCCCGGCGACCGGCACACGCTGCTGGAGCGGCACCGGGCGGAGCTCCGGGAGCGGATGCGGGAGATCGAGCGGTCGGCGGCGATGATCGACCACGCGCTGGAGTGCGAGGCGCACGACTTCACCCGCTGCCCCAACTTCCAGACCCTCGTGCGCCGGCTCGCGGACGGGGAGCGCCTGGACGACCTCCCCGTCGGCACCGGCCCGGCCGCCGGCCGGGGCCCGCACGGCCCGTAGGCCCCGCGCACGGCGTTCGCGCACGGCGTTCCCGCACGGCCCTCGCTCCCCCCGCGGCCGCGTGGTCGCCCCGCACGTCGGGGGCGGTCCGCACGTCCGGGGCGGTCCGCGCGGGACGGTTATCCGATAGCGTGCCCGTCCCGGCACCACCGCACCGCATCGCCGCCCGCCCGAGGTGTCCCCACCGCGCACCGCGGGCAGCACCCTGAGGTCGCCCGCATTCGCCCGAGAGGGAGCGAGAAGCATGGGAGCCCAAGCCGTCACAGCGGGGGTCCTGAGGGAGCGCGCGCCCGACGAACGCCGCGTCGCCCTCACCCCCGAAGTCGTCACCCGTGTGCGCCGGTCGGGTGTCGACGTCCTCGTCGAGACCGGCGCGGGCGCGAGCGCCTGGTTCACCGACGCCGACTACGCGGCCACCGAGGCCGAGGTCGTCGGCGTGGACGAACTGATCCGCCGCGCCGACGTCGTGCTCTGCGTCGCCCCGCCCGACCGCGAGACCGCCGCCGCGCTGCGCTCCGGCCAGACGCTCATCGGCATGCTCGACCCGCTCCGCCAGGCCACCCTGATCGGCGAGCTGGCCGCCCGGGGGGTGACCGTCGTCAGCCTCGACCTGCTGCCCCGTACGCTCAGCCGGGCCCAGACGATGGACGCGCTGACCTCCCAGGCCAACGTCGCGGGATACAAGGCGGTGCTCCTCGCCGCCGACAACTACGACCGGTACTTTCCGATGCTGACGACGGCGGCGGGCACCTCGAAGCCCGCCGCCGTTCTCGTCCTCGGCGCGGGCGTCGCCGGGCTGCAGGCCATCGCCACCGCCCGCCGGCTCGGCGCGGTCGTCACCGCCTACGACGTACGGCCCGCGGCGCAGGGCGAGATCGAGTCGCTGGGCGCGAAGTTCCTTCAGCTCCCGGGCGTGGCCTCGGCCGCGGGCGAGGGCGGCTACGCCCGCGTGCTCACCGAGGAGGAGCAGCGGGCGCAGTTGGCCGCGCTGGAGGCGGCGATCCCCCGCTTCGACGTGGTGATCACCACCGCGCGGGTGCCCGGCCGCAAGCCGCCGCTGATGGTCACGGCGGCGGCGCTGGAGCAGATGCGCCCCGGCTCGGTGGTGGTGGACATGGCCGCCAGCGAACTCGGCGGCAACGTGGAGCTGTCCGAGCCGGACAAGACGGCGGTGCTCGCCGGCGGCGTGACGCTGATCGGCGCGGGCAACCTGCCGTCGGTGATGGCGACGGCCGCGTCCACCGCGTACGCCCGCAACCTCAGCGCGCTGCTGGCGCACCTGGTGGCCGACGGGGCGGTGCACATCGACCTCGACGACGACATCCAGGCCGGCGTGGTCGTCGCGCACGGCGGCGAGGTCGTCAGCGCCGCGGTCGCCCCGCAGAACGGAGAGAACCGGTGAACCTCGATCTGCTCACCGCCGTCACGATCTTCGTGCTCAGCGTGCTGGTCGGCTTCGAAGTGATCAGCAAGGTGCCGGCGACGCTGCACACGCCGCTGATGTCCGGCGCCAACTCCATCCACGGGATCGTGCTGATCGGCGCGATGCTGGTGACGTCCCTGGCCGACGACCCGCTGGAGTACGCCCTGGCGTTCGTGGCCGTCGCGTTCGGCGCGATGAACGTCGTCGGCGGATACGTCGTCACGGACCGGATGCTGCACATGTTCCGCGCCCGGCCGGTGCCGGGCGCCGCCCGGGGAGGTGCGGCGAAGTGAGCGACCTGGAGACCGCCGTACGGTACGTCCTGCTGGCCGCCGCCGCGTGCTTCGTCCTCGGCCTGCGGCTGATGAACTCCCCCGCCACCGCCCGCCGCGGCAACACCCTGTCGGCCGGTGCCATGGCGGTGGCCGTCGCCGCGACCGCGGTGCTGCTGGCGGAGCGCGGGGACATCACCGCCACCGGCTGGCTGGTGCTGCTCTCCGCGACGATCGTCGGCTCCGGCGCCGGGCTGTACCTGGCCCGTACCGTCGAGATGACCGCGATGCCGCAGTTGGTGAGTCTGTTCAACGCGGTCGGCGGCGGCGCCGCCGCGCTGCTGGCCATCGTCGAGGTGCTCCAGCACGCGCACCCGGAAGACCTCGGCGCGCGCACCACCGTGCCGGGCGGCATCGACATCCTCATCGGCGCCATCACGTTCTCCGGCTCGCTGGTCGCCGCCGGGAAGCTGCAGGGCCTGGTCCCCGGCAGGCCGATCGTCCTGCCGGGCACCCGGGCGCTGAACGCCGCGCTCGCGCTGGTCTTCGCCGGCTCGGGGGTCTGGCTGGTGGCCGACCCGGGCAGCATCGCGGCGCTGACGCTGCTCACCGTGGCGGGGCTGGTGTTCGGCGTGACGATGGTGCTGCCGATCGGCGGCGCGGACATGCCCGTGGTCATCTCGCTGCTCAACGCCTTCACCGGCACGGCGGTCGGCATGGCCGGCTTCGTGCTGAACGAGCCGGCGCTGATCATCGCCGGCGCACTCGTCGGCGCCTCGGGCACGATCCTCACCAAACTGATGGCAGACGCCATGAACCGCTCGATTCCGGCCATTATCGTGGGCGGCTTCGGCACGGGCGACGACGCCGCGGCCCAGGGCGCGGACGGGGACACGCACGTGCGCCCGGTCTCCGCCGACGACGTGGCGATCCAGCTCGCATACGCGGGGAAGGTCGTCATCGTGCCGGGGTACGGGCTGGCGGCGGCGCAGGCGCAGCACGAGCTGGGCGAGCTGGCGGACCTGCTGGAGGAGCACGGCGTGGACGTCACGTACGCGATCCACCCGGTGGCCGGCCGGATGCCGGGGCACATGAACGTGCTGCTGGCCGAGGCCAACGTGCCCTATCCGCAGCTCAAGGAGATGGAGGAGGCGAACCCGGAGTTCCCGCAGGCGGACGTGGCGCTGGTGATCGGCGCCAACGACGTCACCAACCCGGCCGCGCGGCGGCCGGGCAACGCGATCTCGGGCATGCCGATCCTGGACGTGGACCGGGCCAAGAACGTGGTGGTGATCAAGCGGTCGATGGGCCACGGGTACGCGGGCATCGACAACGAGCTCTACACCGCGGAGAACACCGGGATGTTCTTCACCGACGCCAAGAAGGGGCTGGCCGATCTGAAGACCGCGGTCCGCGCCTTCGTCGGCTAGGGAGCCCGGGAGTGCGGGCTCCGGAGGCCCGGCCGGGTCAGTCGATGCCGCGCAGGATGTGCAGCTCGGCGGTGTCGGCCGGATCGTCCTCGTACCCGGCGAGCCGGATGGGGGCGGAGCGCGCCCACACGTCCAGGCTGCTCAGGGACTCCTCGCCCGCCGGCGGGCGCGGGGGCCACCGTGGGGCGGGCTCTGCGTCCCGTTCCGGTGCGGCTTCTGTTGTCACGGTGCACTCCTCCGGGTCGTGTGAACTGGTCAGCCTTGCCTGGGCGGCGGGTGTCGGCGGGACACCCCGGGCTGCTCGGGTGGGCAGTTCGGACGCGGTGGCGCCGGCTTGGCTCGCGGACGGTCCGAGGCTGTCGGCCCTTCCCCGTGGCCGGGGTT
The DNA here is from genome assembly GCF_027497195.1 of Streptomyces sp. WMMC500. Classification (NCBI taxonomy): domain Bacteria; kingdom Bacillati; phylum Actinomycetota; class Actinomycetes; order Kitasatosporales; family Streptomycetaceae; genus Streptomyces; species Streptomyces sp. WMMC500. The sequence continues at coordinate 7,995,638 of NZ_CP114905.1, read as the reverse complement.
GTCCGTTTCCACAGGGTAACGACTCGAACCCGGAGACGCCCGCCGTTATCCGGCCGCCGGATCGATTCTAGAATCATGACAAAGCATTAAATAAGAGTGAATTTCTTCCCGGAAAGGGACGCCATGGGCGCCAGCCGCACAGCCCGCCGCGCGCGTACGGCGACCGTCCTTTCGGCGGCGCTGCTCCTGCCGCCGCTGCTCACAGGCGGTTGCACCCCGGACGACGGACGGAAACCTCGGGAGAGGGTGGAGAGCGGCTCGTATTTCACCGGACTGGAGGCGCGCGGTGGCCCGGTGCTGGGCGTGAAGATCGACAACGCCGCGCCTGCGCGCCCGCAGACGGGCCTGGAGCGGGCGGACATCGTCTACGTCGAACGGGTGGAAGCGGGGCTCAGCCGGCTGCTCGCGGTGTACGCCGCCCACAAGCCGGAGCGGGTCGGTCCGGTGCGCAGCGCCCGCGAGACGGACCTCGCACTGCTGGAGCAGTTCGGCAGGCCCGCGCTCGCCTTCTCCGGGGGGCAGTCCGACCTGCTCCCGCTCATCGACGAGGCGCCCCTGTTCCCCGTGCCGCACGGCGAGGCGGACGACGCGTACGTACGCGGCACCGCCAGGCCCGCGCCGCACAACCTCTTCGTACGGCCCGGGAAGGCGCTGGCCGCGGCGCCGGACGCGGACTCCCCGCGGGACATCGGCTTCCGCTTCGGCGCGCCGCCGCGGGGCGGCCGGGCCACCACCGAGCGGACCGTACGGTACCCGGCCGCGAGCTTCGGCTTCACCTGGGACGCGACCGCGAAGCGCTGGCTGGTCTCGTTCGACGGCAGCCCGGCCGGCACCGCGGCGGGCGGGCGATTGTCGGCCGCGACCGTCGTCGTCCAGCACGTGGAGATCCGCGACTCGGACTTCACGGACGGCTCGGGCAACGTCTCCCCCTTCACCGAGACCGTCGGCGCGGGGAAGGCGGAGGTGCTGCGCGGAGGCAGGTCGTATCCGGCAAGGTGGGAGCGCGAATCGGCCGGTGACGGCACGGAGTTCACCGACGCGGACGGCGAGCGGCTGCGCTTCGCCCGCGGCCCCGTCTGGGTCGTCTTCACGGAGTGACGCAAAGCACACCCCGATTGGCGTGAACGGGTCCTGACAGCGGCTACATTTTTTGGAGTGTACGAAACCGTTTCGTTCCGCTGACTGGGGAGGGGGCCCGATGGTCGTGCAGGACGCCGTCACCACCGGGCGCCGGAGCCGGCTGAGCGCCGAGCGCGAGCACGAGCTCTTCGAAGCCGTGCTCGACCAACTGCGCGAGGTCGGCTACGAGGCCCTCACCATGGACGCGGTCGCGGCTCGTACACGGTCGAGCAAGGCCACCCTCTACCGCCAGTGGCACTCCAAGCCTCACTTGGTCGCCACGGCGCTCCGGCACGGCAAGCCGGTGCGGACGGCCATGATCGACACCGGCACGCTGCGCGGGGATCTCGTGCAGCTCGCCGAGGGTGTCTGCCAGGACGCGGAGAAGGACACGGCCCTGCTCCGCGCCGTCGCATTCGCCCAGCAGTCGAACACGGAGCTGCAGCAAGCCATGCGGCACGTCATGGTCGAGCCGGAACTGGCCGCCTTCCGGGCCATGATCGACCGCGCCGTCGGGCGCGGCGAGCTGGCCGCGGGGGTCCCCGCCGCGGAGTTCGTCCCGCACATGATGCTGGGCGCCGCGCTGTCCCGGCCGCTCATCGACGACGCCTCGGCAAGCAGCGACTTTCTCGTCCGATTCGTCGACGCAGTGATCCTCCCCGCTCTGCGTGCCGACTGACCCGTTAGTCCGCTACCACAAGAGAACACAGCTCCACCTGGCGCACGCCGCTCTCGTCGTCGGGCTGGTCCAACACAACCCACCGTCGAGATCAGGAGACACCTGCTCGTGGCCACCTTCCTATACAAACTCGGCCGGCTGGCTTTCCGCCGGCGCCGCATCACGGCGCTGATATGGCTGCTGCTCTTCGGCCTCGCCGGGTTCGGCGCATCGTCCGCGGGCACCGCGCCCGAGGACGACTTCGCGCTGCCCGGCACCGAGGCACAGCAGGCGTTCGACCTTCTTGAGGAGCGCTTCCCGGGGCAGTCCGCCGACGGCGCGACGGCCCGTATCGTCTTCGAGGCACCCGACGGCCAGAAGATCACCGCCACCGACCACCGCGAGGCCGTCGACGGCGTGCTCGACGGCGTCGCCGGCAACCAGGTGGAGGCCGTCAGCGACCCGTTCGCGGACAACGCGGGCGTCAGCAAGGACGGCTCGACGGCCTACGCGGTCGTCGACTACAAGGTCACGGCCATGGAGATCGAGGACGAGACCCGCGACGCCATCAACGACGTGGTGGACAAGGAGCGCGAGGACGGTCTGACCATCCAGGCCGGCGGTGACGCGCTGATGGTCGAGCCCGACATGGGCAACGGCGAGATCATCGGTGTCGGCATCGCGCTCGTCGTGCTCGTGATCACCTTCGGCTCGCTGGTCGCGGCCGGGCTGCCGATCATCACCGCGCTCGTCGGCGTCGGCATCGGCATCTCGTCGATCACCGCGCTGGCGAACGTGCTCGACCTGTCCGCCACCACCTCCACGCTGGCGATGATGATCGGCCTCGCGGTCGGCATCGACTACGCCCTGTTCATCGCCTCCCGCTACCGGGCGGAGCTGACCGACGGCCACTCCCGTGAGGAGGCGGCCGGCCGCGCCGTGGGCACGGCCGGGTCCGCGGTGGTCTTCGCCGGCCTCACCGTGATCATCGCGCTGGCGGGCCTGGCGGTCGTCAACATCCCGATCCTGACGAAGATGGGCCTGGCCGCGGCCGGCACGGTCGCGCTCGCGGTGCTCATCGCGCTCACGCTGGTCCCGGCCGCGCTCGGCATCGTCGGCAAGCGGATCTACGGCCGCAAGGTGCGCAAGGCCAACCCGGAGACCGGCGCCCCGCCGGCCTCGGAACACCTCGAGAAGCCGAACATGGGCACCCGCTGGTCCCGTGCGGTGCTGAAGCGCCCGGTCCTGGTGCTGAGCGCCGCCATCATCGGGCTCGGCGCGCTGGCGGCGCCGGTGGCGAGCATGGAGCTGGGCCTGCCCGACGAGGGCACCAGCCCGACGGACACCACGCAGCGCAAGGCGTACGACATGCTGTCCGAGGCGTTCGGCCCGGGCTTCAACGGCCCGGTCACCGGCGTCATCGACGCCACCGAGGCGGAGAACCCGCAGCAGGCGGCCGACGACGCCGTCGAGCGGATCTCCGACGTGGACGGCGTCGTCTCCGTCACCCCCGCATCGTTCAACGAGGCCGGGGACACGGCGACGTTCATGGTCACGCCGACCACCGGCCCGAGCGACACCGACACCGAGAAGGTGGTCAAGGAGATCCGCGGCCTGGCCTCCGGGGTGCAGGACGACACCGGTGCGGAGCTGTACCTGACCGGCAGCACGGCGGTGAACATCGACTTCTCGCAGGTGCTCGACGACGCGCTGGTGCCGTATCTGGCGCTGGTGGTCGGCCTGGCGTTCATCCTGCTGATGCTGGTGTTCCGCTCCCTGCTGGTCCCGCTGAAGGCCGCGCTCGGCTTCCTGTTCTCCGTGCTGGCCGCGCTCGGCGCCGTCGTCGCGGTGTTCCAGTGGGGCTGGTTGGCCGGGGCGCTCGGTGTCGAGGAGACCGGTCCGATCATGTCGATGATGCCGATCTTCCTGATCGGCGTGGTCTTCGGCCTGGCGATGGACTACGAGGTCTTCCTCGTCAGCCGGATGCGCGAGGCGTACGTCCACGGGGAGTCGGCCGGCGACGCCGTCGTCACCGGCTTCCGGTACGGCGCCCGGGTGGTCACCGCGGCCGCGGTCATCATGATCAGCGTCTTCGCCGGATTCATCGGTGCGGGCGACTCCATGATCAAGATGATGGGCTTCGGCCTGGCGGTGGCGGTCCTCTTCGACGCCTTCCTGGTCCGGATGACCATCGTGCCGGCGGTGCTCGCCCTGATCGGCAAGTCCGCCTGGTGGCTGCCGAAGTGGCTGGACCGGATCCTGCCGAACGTCGACGTGGAGGGCGAGAAGCTGTACCGGCAGCTCGCCGCGGCCGCCCCCGTGGCCCCGCCGGCGGCCGGCGAGGAGCGGGAGCCCGAGCCCACCGGCGTGCGCTGAGGAACCTCCCGCGGTGCCCGGCACCGCGGGAGGGGCAACACACCCGACCGGGGCCCGGTGGCGTGCGCGCCACCGGGCCCCGGTGCGTTGCCGCGCAGGGCCGCCCGAGGTGCCGCCCGTTGCGCCGAGCCTTGACGTTCATCCGATGAATCTCTACGTTCCTCCCCCAGCAAGCGCTTGAGTCTGACAGAACTCCCAAAGACATCGGATGGATCAAGGTCCTTGAGGGAGAGTGGGATGAACGGGTTTGCACGACGGCATGTGCTGGCGATCGGCGCCGGAGCAGCGGCGGGCTCCGCTCTGGGCCTCGCGCCCACCGCCGCCGGAGCCGCGCCGCCGGGCCCGGCCGGGGCGGCGGACGAGGACGCGACCGACGACGACTGGGGCCGGGTCCCCGACCCCGTACCGGTGCCGCTGACCGGCCTCTTCGACAACGACGGCGTCGACACCGCCGACGCCCCCGGCGGCGACTTCGACGGCAGCGGTCACACCTATCCCGGCGAGGAGCTGCCGGCCGGGCCGGTCGACGTCGACGGGTTCCCCTTCGACTTCCCCGGCGCGGGCGCCGGAGCACCCAACAACGTCGTCGCCCTGGGGCAGCGCGTCGACCTGCCCCCGGGCCACTACCTGAGCGCGCTGTTCCTCGCCTCCTCCTCGTACGGCACCGCCTCCGGCGCGGTCACGGTCCACTACGCCGACGGCGGCACCGGCTCCGCGAGCCTGTCCGCCCCCGACTGGTACTCCGGCGGCGGCTCGCTCAGCGCCCCGTACCGGTACCGCCCCGACGGCACGAAGGACCCGCACAGGGTGTCCATCTCGGTCGTGGAACTCGGCCTCGACCCGGTGCGCGAGGCGGTCGCGATCACCCTGCCGGTCACCAACCCTGCCGAGAGCGGCAAGGCGTCGCTGCACGTCTTCGCGCTCTCCCTGCAGCCCGTGGCCGAGGGGCGCGCCGTCGCGCTGCGCAACGTCCGCTCGACCACCGCCTCGCTGGAGCGCTCCGGCGCGCAGTCCGTCGAGGCCACGCTGATCAACGCCGGCGCCGTCTGGATCGCCGCCCGCGACCGGCTGTCCGTCACGGTCGACACCGAGGGCGCCCGCACCGTGGCACCCGTCTCCGTGCCGCGCCTCGGCCCCGGCGAGCAGGCCCGCGTCACGGTCGGCATCCGCAACCGCACGGGCGTGGCGCCGGGCACGGTCGAGGAGGGCCGCGTCGTGGCCACCGGGCGGGGCGGCACGGCCGCCGAGGTCACCCGCCCGCTGACGCTGGGGGTGCCCGACTTCGAGCCGACCGACGCCTCGCTGAGCACCCACCAGGCGCCGTACTGGTTCAATAAGGCCAAGTTCGGGATCTTCATCCACTGGGGTGTGTACTCGGTGCCCGCCTGGGCGCCGGTCGGGAAGCAGTACGCGGAGTGGTACTGGCAGCACATGGACCTGCCGGACAACCCGACGCACGCCCACCACCGGGAGGTCTACGGCGAGGACTTCGCGTACGACGACTTCATCCCGATGTTCCGGGCCGAGCGCTACGACCCGCGCTCCTGGGTCGAGCTGTTCCGGGACGCGGGCGCCCAGTACCACGTGCTGACGTCCAAGCACCACGAGGGCTTCGCCCTCTGGGACACCAAGCTCTCCACCCGCAACTCCGTCGCGATGGGCCCGCGCCGCGACCTGATCCGGGAGCTGTTCGACGCCTCCCGCAGGTACACCCCGGACCTGCACTGCGGGCTGTACTTCTCGATGCCGGAGTGGTTCAACCCGGACAATCCGTGGAAGGGGCACGCACCGCGGAATCCGTACACGCTGGAGCCCGTGCCGTACACCGGCTACACGGCGGGCAAGGACTACGTCCGCGACTACCAGGCGCCGCAGATGCTGGAGCTGATCCACGAGTACGGCCCCGAGATCATGTGGTGCGACATCGGCGGCGTCAACGACAGCCACCGGGTGCTCGCCGAGTTCTTCAACCACGCCAAGAACCGTCCGCGGCCGATCGAGGTGACGGTCAACAACCGCTCCGGCATCGGCCCGCACGACTTCACCACGCCCGAGTACGAGGTGTACGAGAACACCGTCGTCGCCAAGTGGGAGGCGAGCCGCGGCCTCGACCCGTACTCCTACGGCTACAACGCCGAGACCCCCGACGATGCGTACATGACGACCGAGGAGGTCGTGCACAGCCTCGTCGACATCGTCAGCAAGAACGGCAACTTCCTCCTCGACATCGGCCCGCGGGCCGACGGCACCATCCCCGAGATCATGGAGCGGCGGCTGCGCGAGACCGGCGAGTGGCTGCGCGTCAACGGCGAGGCGATCTACGGCACCACCTACTGGTCCCGGATGGCGCAGCTCGGCGAGGACCTGCGCTTCACCACGAACCGCGACGCCTTCTACATCCACTCGCTCGCCGCGCCCTCGTCCCGGCTGATCGTCGAGGCACCGGTGCCGGTACGGGCCGGCGACAAGATCACCATGCTCGGCTACGGCGGCCGCCCGCTGAACTGGGCGCTCAAGGGCGGAGCACTGGTCGTCGAGGTGCCCGCGGCGGCCCGCAGAGCCGGGCGGCACGCCTGGGTCTTCAAGGTGCACACCCGCGGCTCTTCCTGAAAGGCGTCCCATCCGTCATCGTGCTCCACTGTCATCGAACGGCCTCGACGGAGAGGACGCACCCATGGCAGGGCTCTGGAGCACCGGCGGCGTACTGCGCCGCAAGCCCATCGAGCGCATCGAGACCCCCGAAGGTGAGAGCGGCGAGCAGCTCACCCGGGTCCTCGGGCTGTGGCAGCTCACGGCGATCGGCGTCGGCGGCATCATCGGCGCGGGCATCTTCGCGCTCGCCGGCGCGGTCGCCAACGGCACGGCGGGCCCCGCCGTGCTCGTCTCCTTCCTCATCGCGGGGGTGGCGAGCGCGGCGGCGGCCCTGTCGTACGCGGAGTTCGCCGGCCTGATCCCCAAGGCCGGCTCGGCCTACACGTACGGCTACGCGGTCCTGGGCGAACTCGCCGGGTGGTTCATCGGCTGGGACCTGCTGCTGGAGTACACCGCGATCGTCGCGGTGGTGGCGATCGGCATCTCCGGCTACTTCTCCTTCCTGATGGAGAACATGGGCGCCGACCTGCCGGCGTGGATGCTCGGCGCGCCCGGCACCGGCGACGGGCACCGGATCGACCTGTTCGCGGTCGTGCTGTGCCTGCTGGTGGCGTACCTGCTGACCCTCGGGATCAAGAACGCGGCGCGCTTCGAGACCGTCGTGGTGGTGCTGAAGGTCGCGGTGGTGCTCGTCGTCATCCTCGTCGGCGTCTTCCACATCGACACGGCCCACTACAACCCCTTCTTCCCCTACGGCGTCGGCGGCGCGTTCACCGGCGCGGCGACCGTGTTCTTCGCGGTCTTCGGCTACGACGCGATGTCGACGGCGGCCGAGGAGTCGAAGGAGTCGCAGCGGCACATGCCGAAGGCGATCCTCTACTCGCTGGCGATCTCGATGCTGCTGTACGTGGCCGCGTGCCTGGTGCTGACCGGGATGCAGAACTTCGACGACATCGACCCGGAGAGCGGCTTCTCCACGGCGTTCGAGTCGGTGGGCCTCGGCTGGCTGGCGAACCTGATCGCGGTGGGGGCGATCATCGGCATCCTCACGGTGATGTTCACCTTCATGCTGGGCGTCACGCGCGTCTGGTTCTCGATGAGCCGTGACGGGCTGCTGCCGAAGTGGTTCGCGAAGACGCACCCGACGCGGCACGTGCCGACGCGGGTGACGTGGATCGTGGGCGTCGGCTCGGCGCTGATCGCGGGCTTCCTGAAGATCGGCGAGGCGGCGGAGCTGACCAACATCGGGATCCTGCTGGCGTTCGTGGTCGTCTGCGTCGCGGTGATCGTGCTGCGCTACCGGCAGCCGGACCTGCCGCGGACGTTCCGCTGCCCGGGGATGCCGTTCGTGCCGCTGGTGGGGGTGGGCTTCTCCATCTGGCTGGTGACGTTCCTGAAGTGGGAGACGTGGGTGCGGTTCGGCGTGTGGTTCGCGGTCGGGATGATCGTGTACTTCACCTACTCCTACCGCCGCAGCGAGCTGGCCCGCGCGGAGCCGCCGGCGCGGGGCGGCGGGCCGGGCGGCCCGGACCTGCGCAAGCGCGACGAGCCGCGCGGCTGAGCCGTGAGCCCGCCCCGTACGGACCGCGAGCCCGTACGGGGCGGGCGCGTGCGGGGTGCGCCCCCGCACGCGCTGAGACGCGACTGTGACCGCGTGCGGACCGTGGCTCAACTCGGCGGTGCTTTCCTGAAGATGGGCGATGAGTTTCCGGCGCCCGCCCGGTCTCACCTTCCAGACGCACCACACCGCCACCGGCGGCCCCGGCAGGGCCGCCGCCTCCCGACCGAGAGGTGTCCGATGTGCTCCCACCGGCCCGAGTGCCCCGCCGCCGACCGCCCTGACCGCGACGCCGCGCAGACCGTGGCCTTCCACCCCGAGCAGGGCTGGAGCCTGCTGTGCAACGGCACGATCGTCTTCGACGACACCGGTGAACTGCTCCCGACCGGCGCCGTGGTCGCGCCGCGGCGCGTGGTGCGCGCCGGACTGGCCACCGCGGCCTGAGGCCCGCCGGCCCGCGCACCCGGGCCGCCCGGCTCCGCCGCCCGTCCCCTGATCAGCCCTCCATCGACGTTCACGCCGGGCCCGTAGCCGCCGCCCGGCCCCCCGGCAGCGCGCTGACCAGGCCGCGCGCGGTACGCGAGCAGGGCCACGGCGAGGTCCGGGGGTGGAAGCCGGCCCGCAGCGCGCCCGCCGCCCGCGCCCTGCGGACCAGGACCGCGAAGTCCCCCTCGGCCCCTTCCGGTACGCCCCCGGCGCGCCCGCCGCGACGAACGCCGCCGGGAAGCCCCTCTCGTCCCGCTCCAGTTCGCAGACCGTCCCGACCAGCCGCCGGAAGCCCCGCCGGCCTGGGCCTGCCCACGGGTGACTGGCTAGGGTGACCCGGGGCACGGGAGAGCCGGGGGGAGGCGATGGCGCTGGACGTCGTTCCGTTCACGGACCGGTTCGCCGACCGGGCCGCGGCTCTGCTGGCCGCGGGCCACGCGCTGGCCGGGGAGGGCGTGCCCGCCGTGGACCTCGCCGATCCCGGCGTGGCCCGTGCCGGGCTGGACGGCTGGGCCACCGCGGGACCGGCGGTGGTCGCGCTGGACGACGGCGTCCCCGTCGGCTTCATGGCCGCCACCGTGGCCAGAGTCCCCGGCAGCCCGCTCGGGCGCGTGCGCATGCAGCACCACGCGTCCGCCCCGGACGGCGTGCGCGCGACCTACCGCCACCTGTACCGGGTCCTTTCCCGCAACCTGGTGGACATCGGCTGCTTCGAGCACACCGTCGTGGTCGCCGCCCGCCACCGCGACACCGTCGCCGCGCTCGTCGAACTCGGCTTCGGCCTCGACCAGATCAAGGGCTTCCGCCCGCTGACCCCGCCGCACCGCACCGGGCGGCGCGTGCGGCCGCGCCGGGCCCGCGCCGGCGACCTCCCAGACCTCGTGCAGCTCACCCTGGAGCTGCAGCGGTTCCACGCCGGGGGGCCGATGCTCAGGCCCGCTCTGATCGACCTCCACGCGATCGAGGCCGACCTGCGCGCGGCCCTCGCGGACGACCGGCGACTCGTCCTGGTCGCCGAGGCGGACGGACGGCCCGCGGGGATGATGGTGGCCGACCCCGACAGCCGCTTCACCGGCGCGGCGACGATCGGCATCGCCGTGGTGACCGCCGCCGCCCGGGCCCGGGGCGTCGGCGGCGCGCTGCTGTCCGGGGTCGTGGACTGGGCCGCGGCGCACGGCTACCGCACCTGCGGGGCCGAGTGGACCTCGGCGAACACGGTCAGCGACGCCTTCTGGCGCGGTCACGGCTTCACCCCCGCCCGCTACACCCTCACCCGCCGGATCGACCCGCACATCGCCTGGGCCGGCCCCCACCTGGACTACCGCCACCGCCTGCCGCGGTAGCGGCCCGCCGCGGCCTCTCCCGTCCCGGCTACGCGCCGCGGACCCCCACCAGCACGCATCTGTCGCCGCACTGCCACACCGTGCCGACCGCCGCGAAGCCCGCCTTCCGCAGCAGGTCCACGTGACGCGCCAGGCTGAGCCCGTTGTCGCCGCCGGGGGCCGGGCCGCGGCGGCGCCGCTCGGCGAACAGCCGCGCCAGCTCCGGTGCCTCGGCCGCCGCGTCCCACCACGACGACCAGTCCTCGCCGCCGGGCATCCGCCGCCGCTCGGCCAGCCGGCCGCCGACCTCGGCGGCCAGGTCCGCGACGGCCGCGTCCTCCTGGGGCAACCGGCCGGCGTTGACGAGCAGTCCGCCGGGGCGGAGGAGGGTGTGCAGCCGGCCGTAGACCTCCAGCAGGACGCGCTCGGGCAGGCGGTGCAGCATGGTCGCCGACACCGCGGTGTCCAGGGGGCGGTCGAGCTCGAGGTCGTCCTGCCAGCCGAGGCCGCCGATCACGGTGTCGACGAAGCGGATCCGCGTGCCGTGCATCCGCCGGCCGAGGCCGAGGAGCACGGGGTCCGCGTCCGCGGCGACGACGTCCAGCGCGGGCATGCGGCGCCCCAGCCGCGCGGCCAGCGAGCCCGTACCGCAGCCGAGGTCGAGGACGGCGGGGCGGTCGCGGCCGGCGGTGACCAGCTCCACGAGGTCGCCGACGACGGTGAACCGCTCTTCGCGGCCCGTCTCGCGCTGCTCCCGTTGCAGTTCCCAGCGCACCGCCCAGCCCTTGGCCGCCGCCGCGCTCAGGTCCTCGCCCATCCCGTGAGGATACCCGGCGACGAGATCTTGAATTCGCGACGACGCCGGTGGGCGGGGGTGGTGCGGCGGGCGCGGACCGGCGCCCGGCGGGCCGTCGGCGCGGGTTCTCCCTTCCGCGTACGCCCCGGAAAGCCGCCGGGTCCCGGCACGCGCACGACCGTTGACCACCCGTGGACGAGGGCTTACTTTGACAGGGCACCGTCAGCAAGCGCTTTCTACGCCTCGCCTCACCGAGCGGGCCCGCCCTCCGACGCGCCCGTGTTCCGGCACGACTGGGAGCACTATGAGACGCCTAGCCAGACCACCCCTGTCACCCGTCGCCGTCCTCGCCGCGCTGCTGGCGCTGCTCCTGGGCACGGCCTCGGCGACGGCCGCCCCGCAGGACGAGGAGGCCGACTTCCGGGTCCTGGTCTTCTCCAAGGTCACGAACTTCTACCACGACTCCATCCCGGCGGGCATCGAGGCCGTCGAGAAGCTCGGCGAGGAGTACGGGTTCGAGGTCGACGCGACCGACGACGCCGCCGCGTTCACCGAGGAGAACCTCGCGACGTACGAGGCGGTCCTCTTCAACAACACCAACTCCACGCCGGAGAGCGGCGACCTGCTCGACGCGGACCAGCGGGCCGCGCTCCAGTCGTACATCCGGGCCGGCGGGGGCTGGCTCGGCCTGCACGCCGCCTCCGCCAGCGAGCGCGACTGGGAGTGGTACGAGGGCCTGGTCGGCGCGATCTTCGACAAGCACCCCGTGCCGCAGACCGGCCGGATCAAGGTGCTCGACGACACCCACCCCTCCACCAAGGGCCTGCCGCAACTGTGGGAGCGCCACGAGGAGTGGTACAACTGGCGCGCCAACCCGACGGGCAAGGTGCACACCCTCGCGCAGATCAAGGTGCGCGACGGCATCACCGGCCTGGACGAGGGCGTCGACCACCCGTTCTCGTGGTGCCAGAAGTACGACGGCGGCCGGTCGTGGTTCACCGCCGGCGGCCACGACGCGTCGTCCTTCGAGGAGCCGCTCTTCCTCAAGCACCTGCTCGGCGGCATCCGGTGGGCCGCGGGCGACGCGCCCGGCGACTGCTCGGCCACCCAGACCGGCAACTTCCAGCGCACCGCGCTGGTCTCCGACGACCTGGCCGACCCGTTCGAGCTGGCCGTCGCCCCCGACCGGCGGGTGTTCTACGCCCAGCGCACCGGCGAGCTGAAGGTCGTCGACCAGGAGACGCTGAACGTCACCACCGCCCTGGACTTCGACTACACCCCCGAGATGACCAGCCAGTCCGACGGCCTTCTCGGGCTCGCCCTCGATCCGGGCTTCGCGCGGAACAACTGGGTCTACCTCCTGCACTCCGACAAGGAGGAGAACCACATCAACCTGTCCCGCTTCACCATGAAGGGGGACACCGCGGACCCGGCGTCGCAGAAGGTGCTGCTGACGATCCCGACGTGGCGCGGCGAGGGCCGGGCGAACGTGCACATGGCGGGCTCGCTGACCTTCGACGCCAAGGGCAACCTGTACGTCGCCACCGGCGACAACACCGACCCGTTCGAGTCCAGCGGCTTCACGCCGATCGACGAACGGGACGGCCGGCGCGCCTGGGACGCCCAGGGCACCTCGGGCAACACCAACGACCTGCGCGGCAAGGTGCTGCGCGTGAAGCCCACGAAGAGCGGCGGCTACTCCGTCCCGAAGGGCAACCTCTTCAGGAAGGGTGAGGCGAAGACCCGCCCCGAGATCTACGCGATGGGCTTCCGCAACCCGTTCCGCATCACCACCGACCCGCTCTCCGGCGCCCTGCTCGTCGCGGACTACGGTCCGGACGCGCGCGTCGCCGACCCGAACCGCGGTCCCGAGGGGACGGTGGAGTACAACCGGATCACGAAGGCGAGCAACCAGGGCTGGCCGTACTGCGTCGGCAACAACACGCCGTTCAACGACTACGACTTCGCCACCGGCACCCCCGGCGAGAAGTTCGACTGCTCCGCGCCCGTGAACGACTCGCCGAACAACACCGGCAAGACAGAGCTGCCGCCCGCGCAGCCGGCCACCGTCTGGTACGCGTACTCGGCCTCGGAGGAGTTCCCCGAGCTGGGCACCGGCGGCGGCGGCCCGATGAGCGGCCCGGTCTACGACTACGACCCGAAGAACGACAGCCCGTACAAGTTCCCCGAGTACTTCGAGGGGAAGTGGATCAACTACGAGCTGACCCGCAAGTGGTTCAAGACCTTCTCGTTCCAGGAGAAGGACCAGCAGTTCGAGGACCCGAGGTTCGCGCCCGCCAAGAAGGGCGACCTGCACTCGATCAACGGGATCTTCGGCGACATGGAGTGGATCCAGCCCTTCGAGGCGCACTTCGGCCCGGACGGCTCGCTCTACGTCATCGACTTCGGCGAGGGCAGCGGCACCGGCCGCGGCGGCAGCAACGAGAACGCGGGCATCTACCGCATCGACTACGTCGCCGAGGGGCGGCCGCCCGTGGCCAAGCTGACGGCGTCGGCGGACTCCGGGCCCGCGCCGCTGACCGTGGAGTTCTCCTCGGAGGGCTCGCACTCGCCGGGCGACGACCCGATCACGTACGCCTGGGACTTCGACGGAGACGGCACGACCGACTCCACCGACCCCAACCCGACGCACACCTACACCGAGAAGGGCCAGTTCAACGCCCGGCTGACGGTGGAGGGCCCGCCGGAGCGGACGGGGCGGGCGGTGCACGAGGTCACCGTCGGCAACACCCGGCCGGAGGTGACGGTCACCACGCCCGCGAACGGCGGCGCCTTCGACTTCGGCGACACCGTCCCGTACCGGGTGGAGGTCGCCGACGCGGAGGACGGTGAGATCGACTGCTCGCGCGTGGTGGTGCAGACGCAGCTCGGGCACGACGACCACCTGCACCCGCTGGACAACCTGACCGGCTGCGCGGGCGAGTTCACGACCGACCCGGGCGACAGCCACGGCCCCGGCCAGAACCTCTACTACGGCATCAGCGCGCAGTACGAGGACAAGGGCGCCGACGGCGTGCCGAGCCTGGTCGGCTCCGACTCGCTCAGCCTGCGGCAGAAGTTCCGGGAAGCCGAGCACCACACCGGCACCGGCGGGGCGAACGGCGGTGTCGAGACGCTGGCCCGGGAGGACTCCTCCGGCGGCAAGCGGCTGGGCGAGATCGAGCACGGCGACTGGATCGTGCTGGACCCGGGGACGCCGAGCGGGATCGACTCGGTGACGGTCGGCGCCTCCTCCGGCGGACTCGGCGGCGACGTCGAGTTCCGCGCGGGCGCGCCGGACGGTGAGCTGCTGGGCAAGGCGACGATCCCGAACACCGGCGACTTCGCCAACGTGGTCTCGCCCACGGTGCCGCTGACCGACCCGGGCGGGGTGGAGAAGGTGTACGTGGTCTTCACCAACCCGGCGTGGACGCCGTCGAGCCCCGACCTGGTGGCGTTGGACTGGCTGCACTTCAACGGCCGCGGCGCGGAGAAGGAGTCGGCGGCGAAGGTGACGGTGTCGGCCTCGCCGGAGAGCGGGACGGCGCCGGCCGAGGTCTCCTTCGAAGGCGCGGTGACGCTGCCGGAGGGGCGTACGGCCCAGTCGTACCACTGGACCTTCGGCGACAACGCGACGGCGGACGGTGCCGCGACGGCGACGCACACCTACGCCAGGAAGGGGACGTACACCGCCCATCTGACCGTCACGGACGACACCGGGGATCTGACGACCGGTGCGGTGCAGGTGACGGTGAACTGACGGTGGACTGACGCACCGCGCGGCGGCGGCCGGCCCGGGGACGCCCCGGTCCGGCCGCCGCTCGCCTGCCGCGGGCGCTGCGCGAGGGGCGGGGCCGGCTGCGCGGGGGAGCCGGGATGCGGAGACCGCCCGCTTCGCGCGGGTCCCCTGCCCGGCCGCCGGCCGTCCGTCGCCCGGTGGCGGGACACTTCGCGGCCTGCGACCGCGCAGATCGTCTCCCCGCGCCCGGTCCGGTGGGCGCGCGCCCGGACGCATCCGCGCCGGCGGCCCCTCGGACGGCGTCAGCGGGCCGGGGCCGCCGCGGTGTCGTGGTGCCGCGTGCCGCCGGCGTCGAGGAACCGGCTCAGCGGCAGCGTCGCGGCGCCGACGGTGACGGCGTCCGTGCCGAGTTCGCCCATCTCGATCGCCGCGCGCGCCGCCGGGTAGCGCAGCGCGTACATGGCCGTGGCCCCGCGGACCGCGGGCAGCAGCCGGGGGCCGGCGAGCAGCCCGGCCCAGCCGGACAGCACGATGCGCTCCGGGTTGAAGAGGTTGACGAGGTCCGCGATGCCGGCGCCCAGGTACTCGGCGGTCTCGTCGAGCACCGCGCGGGCCGCGGGGTCGTCGGCGGCGATCAGCTCCGCGAGCGCCGACTCCTCGTCCGCGGCGACCGGTTCGCCGCCCGCCTCCCGCCAGCGGCGCAGCATCCCCTCCGCGCCGACGTACGCCTCCAGACAGCCGCGGGCGCCGCAGCGGCAGCGCCGCCCGCGGATCTGCATCGTGGTGTGCCCCCACTCCCCCGCGCCGCTGGACGAGCCGCCGTAGGCGGTGCCGTCGGTGACGACGCAGGCGCCGACGCCGGAGCCGATCAGCGCGATGACCGCGTTGCGCGCGCCGCGTCCGGCGCCGAACCACATCTCGGCCTGGCCCAGCGTCTTGGCGCCGTTGGCCACCATGTACGGCACGTCCGCCAGGCCGGTCGCGGCGGTCCGCAGCATCGCCTCCAGCGGCACGGCGTCCCAGCCGACGGTCTGCGCGTACACCACCGCGCCGCCGCGGGACGGTTCGCGGTGGACGATGCCGGGGACGCCGAGGCCGACACCGAGCAGTTCCTCTGCGGCGACGCCCGCGTCGGCGAGCACGGCGGCCAGCCCCTGGGCGATGTGCGCCACCACCCGCCCGGCGTCCCGGCCGCCGTCGGCGAGCGGGCGCTCGGCGCGGGCGAGTTCGGTACGGGCGAGGTCGAACAGCTCCACCCGCACCCGGGTCTCCCCGACGTCGACGCCGACGATGTGCCCGCAGCGCGGCGCCACCCGCAGCAGGGTGCGGGGCCGCCCGCCGTCGGAGTCGACCGCGCCCGCCTCCTCCAGCACTCCCTCGGCGATCAGCTCCGCGGCCACGTTGCTGACCGACCCGGAGCTGAGCCCGGTCGCCGGGCCCAGCTCCTGGCGGCTCAGCGGCCCCTCGAAGTACAGGTGGCGCAGTACCGCGGAGCGGTTGCTGCGGCGCAGGTCGCGCACGGTACGGCCGTTGGTTCTCCCCATGTGGCTCCTTCCCGGAGGAAACATACGTGCCGGGAAACCCGTGTGAGAAGGGTTGACGGGGACTTCTTTCACTACTTAACTCACGGCCTAAATTAAGCGCGAGCCGCGTTCACAGCCTTAAGTCATGCGCCCGGAGAGAGGCCACACGACCATGCGCAGAATCCGCCTGGCGGCGACCGCCGCACTCGCCACCGCCCTCAGCGTGACCGCCGCCGCCTGCGGCGGCGGCAGCTCGACGAGTTCGGAGGGCAACAACGACAAGCCCGACGAGCTGACCTACTGGGCGAGCAACCAGGGCACCAGCCTGGAGCACGACAAAGAGGTGCTGACCCCGGAGATCGAGAAGTTCGAGAAGGAGACGGGCATCGACGTCAAGCTCGAAGTCGTCCCCTGGGACAGCCTGCTCGACCGGATCCTCGCGGCCACCTCCTCCGGCCAGGGGCCCGACGTGCTCAACATAGGCAACACGTGGTCCGCCTCCCTGCAGGCGAGCGACGGGCTGCTGGCGTGGGACGACAAGACGCTGGACAAGATCGGCGGCAAGGACCGGTTCGTCCCCTCCGCGCTGGCCGCCGCGGGCGCCGAGGGCCAGGACCCGGCGGCCGTGCCGCTGTACTCCCTGTCGTACGCCCTCTACTACAACAAGCAGATGTTCGCCGACGCCGGCATCGAGCAGCCGCCCACCACCTGGGACGAGTTCGTCGACGTCGGCAAGAAGCTGACGAAGGACGGCAAGTACGGCGTCGCCGTCGAGGGCGGCAACCCGGTGGAGAACTCCCACCACGCCTTCGTCTTCGGCAAGCAGCACGGCGCGGACTTCTTCGACGCCGAGGGCAACCCCACCTTCGACTCCCCCGAGGCGGTCGCGGCGGTCAAGCAGTACGTCGACTTCCTCGCCAACGACAAGATCGCCGCCGTCGGCAACGCCGAGTACGCGCAGAACCAGTCGGTCAAGGACTTCGCCACCGGCAAGGCCGGCATGCTCCTGTGGCAGGCCGCGGGCAGCTCGCTCAAGGCGCACGGCATGAAGGCCGACGAGTACGGCGTGGCGCCGGTCCCGATGCAGAGCGAGAACCCGCCGGAGGGCCAGAACGTCAACTCCATGGTCGCCGGCATCAACATCGCCGTCTTCAAGAACACCGACAACCTCGACGGCGCCCTGGACTTCGTGAAGTTCATGACCTCGGACGAGGAGCAGCTCATCCTCAACTCGACCTACGGCTCCATCCCGCCGGTCAAGGAGGCGCAGAAGGACGAGGCGTTCAGCAGCGTCGACCTGACCGTGCTGCGCGAGGTGCTGTCCACGACCTCCGCGCCGCTGCCGCAGGTGCCGGACGAGGCGCAGTTCGAGACCCTCGTCGGCGACGCGATGAAGGAGCTGTTCGCGGATGCCGCCGCCGGCGACGAGGTGACGACGGAGTCGGTCCAGAAGCGGCTGACCGAGGCCCAGCAGCAGATGCAGAAGTGAGCGGCCCCGGATGACCGCGACCACCCTCGACACGCCCCCGGCCGGCCCCGGCGACAAGCCGCCCGCCGGCCGGGGCGCCGCCCGCAAGCGCCGCCGCGCCGGCCGCGGCCGTGTGCGGCGCGGCGCCCTGCCGTACCTCCTGCTGCTGCCCGCCCTGCTGCTGGAGCTGCTGATCCACCTGGTGCCGATGGCCGTCGGCGTGGTGATGAGCTTCAAGGAGCTGACCCAGCACTACATCCGTGACTGGGGCGCCGCGCCCTGGGCGGGCCTGGACAACTTCCGCGTCGCCGTCGACTTCGACGCCCCGGTCGGCGAGGCGCTGCTGCAGTCCTTCTTCATCACCTGCGCGTTCACGGTGCTCGCGGTCGGCTTCTCGTGGCTGCTCGGCGTCACCGCGGCGATCCTCATGCAGGACGCCTTCCGCGGCCGCGGGCTGCTGCGCGCGATCTTCCTCACCCCGTACGCGCTGCCCGTCTACACCGCCGTCATCACCTGGTCGTTCATGCTCCAGCGGGACAACGGCCTGGTGAACCACGTGATCCACGACCAGTTGGGGCTGACCAGCCAGCCGACGTTCTGGCTGATCGGCGACAACGCGTTCATCTCGCTGGTCGTCGTCTCGGTCTGGCGCACGTGGCCGTTCGCGTTCCTCGTGCTCACCGCCGCGCTGCAGAACATTCCGCGCGAGGTGTACGAGGCCTCCGCGATCGACGGCGCCGGAATCTGGCAGCAGATCCGCCGGATCACGCTTCCGTCGCTGCGGCCCGTCAACCAGGTGCTGGTCCTCGTGCTGTTCCTGTGGACCTTCAACGACTTCAACGTGCCGTACATCCTCTTCGGCAAGTCGGCGCCGGAGTCCGCGGACATCATCTCCATCCACATCTACCAGTCGTCCTTCGTCACCTGGAACTTCGGCGCCGGCTCGGCCATGTCCGTGCTGCTGCTGCTCTTCCTGCTGGTCGTGACGGCCGGCTATCTGGTGCTCACCTCCCGGGGAAGGAAGGCGGCCCGTGCATAGCTCCCCCACCGCGCCGCCGCGGTCGTTCGTCTGGACCCGGCGGGTCGTGCTCACGCTGCTGACCGTCTTCGCCGTCACGCCCGTGTACGTGATGCTCAGCAGCTCGCTCAAGCCGCTCGAGGACGTCACCGGGGCCTTCCGGTGGATCCCCAGCGGGCTGACCATCCGGCCGTATCTCGACATCTGGGACACGGTGCCGCTGGCCCGTTACTTCCTGAACTCACTGATCGTGGCGGGCGCCGCGACCGGCTGCTCGGTCGTGATCGCGGTCTTCGCCGCGTACGCGGTCAGCCGCTACCGCTTCCGCGGCAAGCGGATCTTCACGGTCACGGTGCTGTCCACCCAGATGTTCCCCGGCATCCTGTTCCTGCTGCCGCTGTTCCTGATCTTCGTCAACATCGGGAACACCACCGGGATCGCCCTCTACGGCTCCCGCGGCGGGCTGATCCTCACGTACATGACCTTCACCCTGCCCTTCTCGATCTGGATGCTGGTCGGCTATCTCGACTCCATCCCCCGCGACCTCGACGAGGCGGCGCTCGTCGACGGCTGCGGGCCGCTCAAGGCGCTGTTCCGCGTCGTGGTGCCGGCCGCGATCCCCGGGATCGTCGCCGTCGCCATCTACTCCTTCATGACCGCATGGGGCGAAGTGCTCTTCGCCTCGGTCATGACCAACGACGTCACCCGCACGCTCTCCGTCGGGCTGCAGGGGTACGCGACCCAGACCGAGGTGTACTGGAACCAGGTCATGGCCGCCTCCCTCGTCGTCAGCCTCCCCGTCGTCGCCGGCTTCCTGCTGCTCCAGCGCTATCTCGTCGCCGGGCTGACCGCCGGAGCCGTCAAGTGACCCTGTCCGAAAGGAACCCCGTGACCGACCTGCACCTCGACCGCCTCCCGTCCGACTTCGTGTGGGGCACGGCCACCGCCGCGTACCAGATCGAGGGCGCCGTACGCGAGGACGGGCGCGCCCCGTCGATCTGGGACACGTTCTCGCACACGCCCGGCATGGTCGACGGCGGCGACACCGGCGACGTCGCCTGCGACCACTACCACCGCTGGCCCGAGGACATCGCGCTGATGCGCCGGCTGGGCGCCGAGGCGTACCGCTTCTCGATCGCCTGGCCGCGCGTCGTCCCCGGCGGCGAAGGGCCCGTCAACGAGGCGGGGCTCGCGTTCTACGACCGGCTCACCGACGCTCTCCTCGAAGCCGGCATCACGCCCTTCCCCACGCTCTACCACTGGGACCTGCCGCAGGCGCTGCAGGACCGCGGCGGCTGGGCGGAGCGCGAGACCGCCGAGGCGTTCGCGGTGTACGCGGACGCGGTGGCCCGCCGGCTCGGCGACCGGATCACCGACTGGGCCACGCTCAACGAGCCGCTGTGCTCGGCCTGGATCGGGCACCTGGAGGGGCGGATGGCCCCCGGGCTCACCGACCTGACGGCGGCGGTACGGGCCTCGTACCACCTGCACCTCGGCCACGGCCTGGCGGTCCAGGCGCTGCGCGCCGCCGTCCCCGGGGCGCGGGTCGGGCTGGTCAACAACCTCACGCACTGCGAGCCGGCCTCCGACCGCGACGAGGACGTGGCCGCCGCCGCGCGCACCGACGGGCACGTCAACCGCTGGTGGATGGATCCGGTGCACGGCCGCGGCTATCCGGAGGACATGCGGCGGCTGTACGGCGTGGACCTGCCCGAGCGCCCCGGGGACCTGGAGACCATCGCCGCGCCGCTGGACTGGCTGGGCCTGAACTACTACTTCCGCAACGTCGTCGCCGACGACCCGGACGGGCCGCTGCCGTACGCGCGCCAGGTCGATCTGCCCGGCGTGCGGCGCACCGCGATGGGCTGGGAGGTGCACGCCGAGGGGCTGACGAAGACGCTGGAGCGGATGGCGGACGACTACGGCGCCCGCTGCCTGTACGTCACCGAGAACGGCGCCGCCTACCCCGACGCGGTCGGGCCCGACGGCCAGATCGACGACCCCGAGCGCACCCGGTACCTGGAGGAGCACCTCGCCGCCTGCGCCGAGGCGGTCCGCCGCGGCGTGCCCCTGGCGGGGTACTTCGCCTGGTCGCTGCTGGACAACTTCGAGTGGGCGTACGGCTACGACAAGCGCTTCGGTCTCGTCCACGTCGACTACGCCACCCAGCGGCGGACCATCAAGGGCAGCGGCCGGCGCTACGCCGAGCTGATCCGCGGCCACCGTGCGGCGGTGCGGCGCGCGGCGTAGCACGCAGGCCACCACGCCCCGCCCGGGCCCGCCGCCGCGTCCCCGCGGAATCCCCCCACCGCGACGGCGCGCCCGGGCGGTCCTCGACCCCCGCGGTTCATCCACCCCCCACACCGAAGGAGCCGCACCATGCACGACGCACCCGCCCCGTCCCGACCCGCACGGCCCCCGCGCCGCCGCCCGCGGCGCGTGCGTGCCGGGCGCGCCGTCCCGCTGCCGCGCTCGCGCACCGCCAAGGCGGTCGCCGCGGCCGGCGCGCTGCTGCTCGCCGCCGGCGGCTACGGACTCGCCGCGCCGGCGCAGGCCGCCGAGACCACCGCCGAGGTCTGGATCACCACGGCCGACGGGAGCAGCAAGCTCGCCCCGGCGGACGGCGCCGCGTTCGACGGCGCACCGCAGGAGACCGACATCGCCGTCGACACCGGCGAGCGCGCGCAGGAGTTCACCGGCGCGGGCGCGTCCCTCACCGAGGCGTCCGCGCGGCTGATCTCCGATCTGCCGCAGGGCACGCGGGACTCGCTCATGACCGACCTGTTCTCCACCGGCGGCGCGGGCATCGGACTCGACTACCTGCGCCAGCCCTTCGGCGGCACCGACTTCGTCGCCGAGCTGCCCTACTACTCGTACGAGGACCAGCAGGGCTCCTTCTCCGTCGACCGCGACCGCGCCGAGATCCTGCCGCTGCTCAACCAGGCGCGCGAGGTGAACGGCGACATCCGCGTCATGGCGACGCCCTGGTCGGCGCCCGGCTGGATGAAGGACTCGGGGAAGCTGGAGGGCGGCAGCCTCGCGCCCGAGCACTACGGCGACTACGCCGACTACCTGGTCAAGGCGCTGAACGCGTACGCAGAGGCGGGCGTGCCGGTCGACGATCTGACGGTCGCGAACGAGCCGCTGTTCGAGACCTCGTACCCCTCGATGGGCATGTCGGCGGCCGAACAGGCCGACTTCCTGCGCGTGCTCGACGGGAAGCTCGCCGCGGCCGGGCTCGGCACGCAGCTCTTCGTCTACGACCACAACTGGGACCGCCCCGACTACCCGCTCCAGGTGCTCGACGCCACCGGCGACCTCGACCGCGTGCAGGGAGCGGCGTTCCACTGCTACGGCGGGCAGCCCGAGGCGCAGCAGCAGGTGCGCGACGCCGGGCACCGGGTGTTCTTCACCGAGTGCTCGGGCAC
This sequence comes from Streptomyces sp. WMMC500, assembly GCF_027497195.1. NCBI lineage: Bacteria > Bacillati > Actinomycetota > Actinomycetes > Kitasatosporales > Streptomycetaceae > Streptomyces > Streptomyces sp. WMMC500. The sequence goes on along the minus strand of NZ_CP114905.1, from coordinate 7,973,555 downwards.
CGACAGCGACGACGGCTCGCGTACCTTCGCCGACACGCTGAAGTGGCAGACGGAGAACCTCGTCATCCGCAGCCTGCGGACCGGCTCCGAGACCGTGGTGATCTGGAACCTCGCCCTCGACGCGCAGGGCGGGCCGCACTTCGGGCACTGCGGCACCCGCTGCAACGGCGTGGTCGAGGTCGACGGCGGCACGGTCACGAAGAACGCGGAGTACTACCTGCTGGGCCACGTCTCGAAGTTCGTGGACCGCGGCGCCGTGCGCGTCGGCTCGACGACCGAGGGGCCCGGCGGCGTGCAGAACGTCGTCTTCGAGAACCCGGACGGCTCCCGCGCCGCGGTCGTGCTCAACGCCACCGGCGGCGCACGGACGTTCTCGGTGACGGAGAACGGCGCGTCGCTGACGTACGAGCTGCCCGCGGGCGCGGTCGCCACCTTCACCTGGCCCGGGGCGCCCGAAGCCTGACCTCCGCCGGGCCGGCCTCCGACTCCCGGTCCCGCGTCCCGCCCCCGCCACCGGGCGGGCGCGGGGCCGGGTCCACCGCCGCGGTGCCGGCGGCCCGCAGGCCCGGCGCCAGGGCCAGCGTGACGGCGACCGAGAGCGCCGCCATCGCGGCCACCGCCGTCGCCGGCGAGGTCAGCTCCGCGATGCCGCCGGCGAGGGCGGCGGCGACGCCCTGCATGGTGAGCATGCCGGAGGTGTGCAACCCGAGGGCCTGGCCGCTGAGTTCGTCCGGGGTCAGCGCCATCAGCCGCTCCTGCTGGACGAGACTGGCGGCGAAGCCGACCGAGGCCACGGTGACGGCGACCGCCGTGACGGCCAGCGGCGGGCGCAGCGCGAAGACCGCGTACGGGACGGCCAGCAGCAACAGCAGCGGCACCCCGAGCCGGGGCCGCCACCGGGCCGGCACGACCCGGCCCGCGAGCACGTCGCCGGTGAGCATGCCCAGCGCGGCCAGGGCCAGCAGGACGCCGGCGCGGTCCGGTTCGTACGGCACGAACTGCGACTCGGCGCCGACGACGAGGCCGTTGGGCAGCCACAGCGCCAGGTAGAGCGTGCGGCGGTGCCGCGAGGACCACAGCAGCCCGTTGACCCGCCAGGTCTCCGCGACCGAGGGCCGGCCGGCCGCCCGCGGCGCCCGGCGGCCGAGCCCGGCGCGGGCCACCGCGGCCCCGGTGAGGAACGCCGCGGCGGCGACGAGGAGCGTGCCGCGCGGCGACAGCGCCGTCACGAGCACCCCGCCGACCGCGAAGCCGGCGATCTGCATGGCGCCGGCGGACATGTTGACCACCGACCGGCCGAGCAGGTAACCGTCGCGCGGCAGGATCTCGTTGAGCAGCCCGTAGCGCACCCCGCCGCCCACCGAGGCGAGCAGGCCGAGGCAGAGCAGGATCGCGAACGCCCCCCACACCGGCAGGCCCGGCGCGGCCTGCGCGGTGGTCGCGGCGGCGTAGACGACGGCGAGCGCGGTCATGGCGCCGCGCGGCGGCAGCCGGTCGGCGGCGGAGAGCAGCAGGGTCGCGCCGAGCACCTGGGCGAGCGAGGGGCCGAACATGGCGAGGGCCGACAGCAGCGGGGAGCCGGTCTCCTCGTAGATGTGCGTGCCGAGCGCCAGGCCGCTGATCGTCAGCCCGGCGACCTGAAGCGAGGAGGCGGCGAAGAGCGGCGTGAACTCGGGGGCGCGGAACAGCTCGCGATACGTGCGCATGCCGGGCAGCCTCGGGCAGAGCGCGGCGCGGGGGTTAGAGTTTCGCCGGGAGGCGAAAGCGATGGGGTGGTGGCAGGTCGACGCGGACACCCTGGCCGGGAGCCGGTTCGTCGTCTCGCCGCTCGCCGAGACGATCGCGTGTCTGAAGACGCTGGCGCGGGGCGCCCCCGCGCACCCCGGCGAACGCGCCTGGCTCGACGCCCACCTGCCGGGCTACCGTGCGCGGCAGGCCGCGGACCCGGTGACCGACGAGCTGGTCGGGGCGGGCCTGCTGCGGCCGTGGAACGCGGACTTCCTCACCCCGACGCCCACCGGAGCCGCCGGGGTGTCGTTCGAGGAGGAGCTTGCGGCGGTACGGGCCACACCGCCGGACGCCGCCCGCGCCGACGTCGCCGTATCCCTCGACGGCCGGCTGCCGGAGCGGCTGCGCCGGGACGACCTGCCGCGGCGGGCGGCGGACGTCATGGAATGGGTGTGGCGCGAGACGGTGCTGCCGGACTGGCCGCGGCGCCGGCGGATCATCGAGGCGGACATCGTGGCGCGCACCGCGCAGGTGGGGCAGGGCGGCTGGGCGGCGGCGCTGGACGCGCTGCGGCCGGGGACGCGGTGGCTGGGCGCGAGCCGGCTGCAGATCAACGTGCGCGACTACCCGCCGCGGGACGTCTCCGGCGCCCGGCTGCTGTTCGTGCCCGTCGTGCCGCGCACCGGCTGGGTCTGCTGGGATGCGCCACACCGCTACGCCCTCGTCTACCCGTGCGCCGGCGCCCTCGCCGACACCGGCACCGCCGCGCCGCCCGAGTCCCTGGGGCGCCTCCTCGGCCCGGCGCGGGCGACGGTGCTGGCACTGCTGGACACCCCGAAGAGCACCACGCAGTTGGTGGCGCTCACCGGGCAGGGCCTCGGCTCGGTGGGGCGGCACCTGAAGGTGCTGCGCGACGCCCGGCTGGTGGGGCGGCGACGCGCGGGGCGGTCGGTGCTGTACTACCGCACGCCGCCGGGCGAGGTGCTCGTCACGGCGCAGCGGGACGAGGGCGGCCGACCGGACGGGCGCGCGCGGAGGTAGCGGCCGGCGGACGGGCGGGCGGCCCGGCGGCCGGAACTCCTCGCGCACGGCGGGCGTGCCGGCGTTGTTGACGGTCCCGTAACGCGATGGGAGGCTCTGTGCCCGAGCGCGTGAAATCGATTTCTCAGGACCTTCAGGAGGGCCCATGGGCAGTCATCGCGAGGGCGGACGAGGGCGCGGCGCGCCGATGAGCAGGGCGCGGTTCCTGAGAACGGCGGCCGGTGCCGCGGTCGGCGGCGGGGTGCTGCTGGGGGCCGGGCAGGCCGCGGCGGGAGCGGCCGGCGGCGCCGGCGGTACGGCGGGCGGCGCCGCCGCCGGACGCGGCGCACAGGCGCTGGAGGTGACGAAGATCCGGGACCTCACCGGGCCCGGGATCACCACCGCGTACCGCATGGAGGCCACCGACCTGGGCATCCCCGTGCGCACGCCGGACGGCCGGATGCTCTTCGTCTTCGGCGACACGTTCGAGGAGGCGCGCGTCGGCGGCGGCTGGTGGCGCTCGCCCGTCGCGCTGTACTCCACCACCACCGACCTCGACGCCGGCGTCACCTGGTCCGGCGCCGTGGGCGGGGCGGCGGCGCAGCAACTGTGGCCGTACGAGCACGACAACCCCGTCTTCTCCACCGTCCTGCCGTCCGACGTGATCACCATCGGCTCGACGATGTATCTGCACGCCATGGTCAACAAGGGCCTCGGCAACGTCGTCTGGACGGAGATCTGGCGCTCCGACGACAACGGCGCCACCTGGGTGCACACCGGCGCGAAGTTCGCCCCCGACCTGCACGGCGGGCTCTTCCAGTTGCTCACCTGGGCGGAGGGGAACGACGGCTTCGTGTACGTGTTCTCCACGGAGTTCACCCGCAGCAAGCCGATGATCCTGCACCGGGTGCCCGCGGCCCGGATCGCCGACCCCGGCGCGTACGAGCCGTGGGGCTACCGCAACGGCGCCTGGGCGTGGGGCAATCCGCCGACGCCGGTGCTGGAGGGGCGCTTCGGCGAGATGTGCCTGCGGCCGATGGCGGGCAAGTGGATCCTCACGTGGTTCAACGAGGCCGACTACCGCATCGACGGCATCCTCATGGACACGCCCACGTCCAACCTGTACGAGGCGCACCGCCGGACGCTGGTGTGGGGCGGGCAGTGGGGCAACGAGGACGACTCCCACGTGGCGCAGTTGTACGGCGGCTACGTCATCCCGGGCTCGACGCCGGACAACCTCCATCTGGCGGTGAGTCAGTGGAACACGGCGGAGAACTGGCCGTACCGCGTCATGCAGCACCGGGTGCGGGGGTTCGTCTGACGGAGCGGCCCGGGCCCCGCCGCCCGGCGCGGCCGGTGACGACCGTCGCCGCCAGGTCCGCGCACGTCGCCGTGTGCGCCGTCAGCCCGGCGGCGACGACGGCCGCGCGGGTGCGGGGCTCCTGCCGCTCGCTCGTCTCCACGAGCAGCAGGCCGCCGGGTGCCAGCCACCGCGGGGCGTCCGCGATCACGCGGCGCTGGACGTCGAGCCCGTCGGCGCCGCCGTCGAGCGCGGTCAGCGGCTCGTGGTCGCGGGCCTCGGGCGGCAGGAACGGGACCTCGGCGGTGGGCACGTACGGGGCGTTGACGACGAGCACGTCGACGCGACCGCGGAGGCGGGCGGGCAGGGCGGCGTACAGGTCGCCCTCGTAGACCGTCCCCCCGGCGGGCCCGACGTTGCGCCGGGCGCAGCGGACCGCGGCCGGGTCGACGTCGGCGGCGTGCAGTTCGGCGCCGGGCACCGCGGCGGCGACCGCGGCGCCGATGGCGCCGGAGCCGCAGCACAGGTCGAGGACGACGGGGCGGCGGAGGCCGTGCGCCGCCCGCGCGGCCCGGCGGACCAGGAACTCGCTGCGCCTGCGCGGTACGAACACGCCGGGCTCGACCACGATGTGCAGCCCGCAGAACTCGGCCCGGCCCAGGACCTGTTCCAGGGGCCACCCGGCGACACGGCGCGCCACGAGGGCGTCCAGCTCGGCCGGGGCGGAGGCGGCGGCGCGCAGGAGGCGGGCCTCGTCCTCGGCGAAGACGCAGCCGGCGGCGCGCAGGCGGGCGACGACGCCGTCGGGTGGCGGGGCGTCGTGGGGCGCGGATGCCGGCGGTGGGAACGCGGGCGCCGGCGACGGGGGCGGCGGGGACACGGGCACGGGCGGCGGGGACACGGGCGGCGGGGACGCGGGCGGTGGGGACGGGGGCGGTGGCGCTTCGTGCGGCGGGGTGTCTGGCACGCAACCGTTCTACCTCGTGGGCCCGCCGCTCCGCCCGCCCTTATTTCGCGTCCGCGTAGCACTCCACCACCGCGGTCGTGAACGAGAACACCACCGGCGTCTCGCCGAACATCACCTCCCCCGCCCGCGCCGACGCCGCCGTCAGCGCCTTCTCCACCGCCGGCGCCTCCTGCTCCGGGCAGTGCACGATCACCTCGTCGTGCTGGAAGAACACCAGCTCCGCCCGCATCCCCGCCAGTTCCTGCCGCAGCGCCGCCAGCAGGCACAGCGCCCACTCCGCCGCGCTGGCCTGCACCACGAAGTTGCGCGCGAACCGGCCCCGCGCCCGCGCCGCGGCGCCTCCGCGCGCCGTCGCGCCGCCCTCGTCGTCCTCCTGCGGCAGCCCCGCCTCACCGTCGTCCGCCGCCTCCGAGGGCGCGCACGTACGGCCCAGATGGCTCCGTACGAGCCGGCCCTCCTCGCCGGCGCGGGCGGCCTCGTCCACGTACGCGACCGCGGTGGGGAAGCGGCGGCGCAGATCCGCCAGGTACGTCAGCGCGTCGCCGGAGGTCTGCCCGTAGATGGCCCCCAGCAGCGCGAGCTTCGCCTCCGCGCGCCCGCCCGCGAACGCGCGGTCCGCCAGCGCCTCGTACAGATCCCGGGTGCCGTCCGCCGCCGCCATCAGCCCCGCGTCGCGGGAGACGGCGGCCAGCACCCGCGGCTCCATCTGGTCCGCGTCGGCGACCACCAGCCGCCAGCCCTCGTCCGCGACCACCGCGCGGCGCACGACGCGCGGGATCTGCAGCGCGCCGCCGCCGTGCGTGGTCCAGCGGCCGGACATGGCGCCGCCCGGCAGGTACTCGGGGCGGAACCGGCCGTCGTGCACCCAGGTCTGCAGCCAGGACCAGCCGTGGGCGGTGTGCAGCCGGTAGAGCTTCTTGTACTCCAGCAGCGGGGCGACGGCGGGATGGTCGATGTCCTGCAACTCCCACTTGCGGGTGGAGGTGACGCCGACGCCGGCCTTGCGGAAGGCGCGGACGACCTCCGCGGGCAGGTCGGGGCGGACCCGCTCGCCGAACGCGCGGGACACGTCGTCGGCGAGTCGGGCGAGGCGGGGCGGCTCCAGGCCGCCGGGGTACCGGCCGCCGAGCAGCTCGGTGAGCAGGGCGTCGTGCACGTCGGCGCGCCAGGGGAGGCCGGCGCGGTGCATCTCGGCGGCGACGAGCATGCCGGCGGACTCGGCGGCGACGAGGAGCCGGAGGCGGTGCGGGTGGGCGGAGGCGGCGATACGGTCCTGCTGCGCGGCGTGGACGGCGAGGAGGGCGGGCAGGGGGTCGGTGCCGTGGGGGCTCGCGGGGACGGCGTCGAAGAGGGCGGGCGCGGGCTCGCCGGCGAACGAGCGGGGCGGCGGGTCGTCCGGGACGGGGTGCCCGCGCAGTCGCGCCCAGGCGGCGGCGAGGGAGCGGGGCAGGCCCCACATCCCTTCGTGGCCGAGGAGGATGGCCTCGGCGGCTTCGACGTCGTGGCAGCGGGGGACGGAGAGGCCGGCGTCGAGGAGGCGGGGGTAGAACGCGGCGGTGGAGGCCCAGATCCAGCGGTCGGCGGTGGGGTGGTGGCGGAGGGCGTCGGCGGGGTGGCGGTAGGTGTGTTCGGGGCCGGCGGGGGTGCCGGCGGGGTCGACGGGGCAGACGGTGACGTTGCCGTGTGGTCCGTCGGCCATGGCCCAGCGCATGGTCCCGAGTCTGCCACCGCGCACTGACACCGGCGGGGTGGCGCGGTGCTCCCCGTACCCGCGTGGTGCCGTACCGGGGGGGTTTTCCCCGACCCCGCCCCTTCCCGAAACCGGGGCTGCGCCCCGGACCCCGCGGCCGCGCCTCCGGCGCGGCCCACCCGGGGGCTCCGCCCCCGCACCCCCGGCGGGGCTACCCCCTACACCCCCGCGGCTCCGCCCCGAAACCCGCAACCACACCTCCGGCACGGCCCACCCGGGGCTCCGCCCCCGCACCCCCGGCGGGGCTACGCCCCTCGGGCTCCACCCCGATCCCCGCCACCGCATTTCCGCACACGGACGGCATCCCGGGGCTCCGCCCCCAACTCCGCAACCACACCTCCGGCACGGCCGCATCCGAGGGCGCCTCCCGCCTGGCCCCGCCCCCGCACCCTTCGCGGCTCCAGCACGAACCCGCCGGCGCGTCTGGGCGCGCCCACAGCAGCCCCGGCCTCCGCACTCAACCCCACTTCGGTGCCTTCGGCACGGCCGGATCCGAGGGCTCCGCCCCCGCGCCCTCTCGCGGCTCCACGAAACCCGCCGGCGCGGCTCGCGCGCAAACAGCCTCTACGGGCTCCGCCCGGACCCCCGCGGAGAAGCTGCGCCCCTCAAGGTCCACCGGACCCCCGCAACCGCGCCTCCGGCGCGGACAACGCCCCCGCCGCGCCGCGGGGGCGCGCGCTCAGTCGTCCCGCCACACCTTCCGGCGGCCGTCCCCCATCGACGGTCTCGTCGCCTCCCACACCCGTCGCCACTCCGCCACCGGCTTCCCCTGCTCCACCGGCGTCGCCGTCAGCGGGAGCGCCGTCGTGCGGCCCTCGGGGAGGGTCAGGCGGCCCTCCTCCGCCGCGCGGAGCGACTGGTACCAGCCCAGGTCCTCCTCCGCCCACAGGGCGGCGATGTGGCGCAGCATGCGGGCGCGGAAGTCGGTGACCGACTCGCCCTCCTGCGGGGGCAGGGGGCGGCCGAAGCGGACCACCAGGCGCGTGCCCGTGCGGGTCGGGAGGGCCTTGCCGCGCGGCATGGCCGCGAACGTGCCGCGGACCGCCACCGGGACGACCGGGATGCCCATGTTCACGCACAGCCTCGACGCGCCCATCTTGAACGAGCTCATCCAGCCGTCGTGGGACCGCGTGCCCTCCGGGTAGAGCAGCAGGCTCCAGCCGTCGTCGATCAGCTCCGCCGGCAGCGACACCCCGCCGCGGCGCGACCCGTAGCGGTCCACGGGGAACGCGTTGAACATCAGGGCGGTCGTGATGCTGACCGCCGTGGAGGTGAAGAAGTAGTCCGCCGCCGCGCCGACCGCCGTGCGGTCGGCGATGCGGCGGGGCAGGGAGCCGAGGATCAGCGGGGTGTCGAGGTGGCTGGAGTGGTTGGCGACGAAGATCGCCGGGCCGCGCAGCGACTCCAGCAGGTCCAGGCCCTCGATCTGCGGCCGGGTCTTGGCCCAGGCGTACTGCTTGAGCACCCCGCGCTGGAGCACGTTGCGCACGGCGCGCGCCGCGGGCGTGCGCGCCCACGCGGTGGGGAAGGTCTTCTGCTCCACCTTCCCCGCCCCGAAGCCCGCCGCGCTGCCGCCCGGGGTCCGGTAGCCGCGGGGGGCCAGCGCGCGGCCGCGCCAGTCGCGGCCCGCCCGCACCATCGCGAGGTCGCCGCGCAGGCTGCCCTTCCCGGACCGGCGGCCCTTGGCGGGGCCCTTCGCGCCGCTCATCGGACGGACGCCAGGGTCAGCGGCGGCATGTGCTGGTACGTGATGGAGGGGCTGGTGCCCACCGTCTGCGAGGCCAGTTGCAGCGCGTCGTTCAGCGTCGACGCCGACTGCACGCCGAGCCGGGAGGCCGCGCTCCGGTCCGCGCCGACGAAGATGACCTGACCCAGGTGCTGCATTGCGTGGGCGCCCCAGTACCACATGTAGAAGGGGTGCACGCCGTGGTAGGCGTAGCTCTTGCGGTAGAGGTGTGTGTACCACGGGTCGGTGGCGAACTGCTTCTCGAACTTGGCCTCGATGACCGCCGGGTCGGTGGTCTCGGCCAGCACCTCTTCGTAGAAGTCGATGTAGCTGGGGTGGTGGACGGGGTGGAACTCGTTCGGCATCGGGTGGTAGAAGATCCCGACGCCGCCCTCCCGCACGATCGGCTTGTTCAGGTAGAGGTTGAAGAAGTAGCCGAGGCCCAGGCACATCGTCAGGATCGGGTTCATCACCGAGTTGACGTTGTACGGGCAGATGTACGGCAGGCCGTAGACCGCGACGTCGGCCTGCCCCTGCACCTCGGTGAGCTGCTGGCGGTGGACGTTGCGCAGGGTGATCGGGTGCACCTCGCTCGGCGCGCCGGCGTTCACTCCCGTGACCCCGTACGGCGCCTCCGTCTTGTGCCACAGCCGGCGCCGCATCGACGGCGTCATCAGCGCGTTGCCGCGCCGGGAGGCGAGGTACGCGGCCTGGTCGCCGTAGTTCCACTCCCACTCGCGCTTGTTGAGGAAGCGGGTGGCGGACGGGAAGGTGTCGTTGTTCAGCGTCGTCTCGACGGTGAACACCTTGACCTGGCCGCCGATCAGGTCGTGCATGCGGTTGTACGAGTGGTGCATGGCCGACTTCGGCGGGTCGTTGAACGACCGGGAGTGCCGCAGCGTGTGCACGTTGTGGTGGTGGCGGATGCTGCGGTAGCTGGCCAGGCCCACCGACACCGACTTGGGCCCGCCGCTCATCGCCGTCGAGGTGATGTTGACGTAGACGACGAGGTCGCTCTCGGCCGCCCGCCGGTTGATCTCGACCTCCTCGCCCTCCGCGGTGTCGCCGAGGTGCACGAGGTTGTCGCGGTCCTCCGCGTCGTGGTTGGTGAGGTGCTGCGGGAAGAACGACCGGAACACCCGGTCGCCCACGACGTGCTGCAGCTCCGCCGGGGTCATGCGCCGGTGCAGGGCGTTGGCGGCGATCAGCTCGACGTCGTCGACGCCCTTGGCCGCCGCCATCTCCAGCACCTGCTCGATGATGCGCTGGCGCACGTCGGGCCGGCGCATCGGCGGCAGCGGCAGCGACAGGTCGTCGAAGACGATCGTCAGCCGCATGCCGGCGAACAGCAGCTCGGGCAGGGGTTCGCTGCCGTGCGGTTCGAGCAGCGCGCGGCGGATGACCCCGTCGAGGTCGCGGATGCCGGGCAGCGAGTCGGGCGGGTAGATCACCCGGGTGCCGTGGGGCAGCCGCTCCAGCCGGAAATTCTCGCCCTCGTGCACCAGCAGGGGCGGGGTTCGTTCGTCGACTTCCAGCACGAAGCCTGGTCTGCTCACGCTCTCTCCTCAGTGTGGTCGCCGGCGCCTGCAGCGGGCGGCGGTGCGGGCGTCGGGTGCCCGGCGGCTGCGTACGGCGGTGGGGGGCGGCCGACTCCGGTGTCGGCCCCTACCCTGCCATTCGTGCCCGGTCAGCCGTCCAGGGTCGGGTCAAAGGCGATCTTGACGGAACCCGCGGAGCCGGCCGCGAACGCGTGCTCCAGCGCGGGGCGCCACTGCTGGAGCGCATAGCGTTCGACGTAGCCGTCCAGGGGCGCGGTGGCGGCGAGCTGCACCGCCTTGTCGAAGTCGGTGCCGGCGCGGCCGTCGGGGCCCGCGTCGCGCTCGTCGTCCGTCACGTCCTCGCGGCGTCTGGTCGTGTACGCGCCCACGAGGCTCAGCTCCCGGTACCACAGCGGGGTCAGGTCGGCGCCCCCCGGGATGCCGGAGACGACGACCGTGCCCCCGGCCCGTACGGTACGCAGCGCGGTGTCCAGGCCGGCGCCGCCGCCGGTGCACTCGAAGGCGATGTCCACCCCGCCGAGCAGGAACTCCGCGCCCATCTCGGGGCGCTGGGCGAGCGCCGAGGTCATCCGGCGGACGGCGCGCAGCGCGCGGTCCGGCTCCACGGCCTCGTCCGCGCCCAGCGCAAGCGCCCGTTCGCGCTGGTGGCCGTGTTTGGCGACCACGTGGATGGTGCCCGCCTCGGTGAGCTGCCGCAGCGCCAGCACGGTGAAGAGACCCACCGTGCCGGCCCCGATGACCAGCACCGCGGCGCCCGGCTCGATCGGCACCCGGCGCACCGAGTGGATCGCGCAGGCCAGCGGCTCGATGAGCACCGCGCGCTCGTCCGGCAGGTCGTCGGGCACCGGGCGGAGCTGGTGCTCGTGGGCGACCATGCGCTGGGCCCAGCCGCCGCCGGTGTCGGCGCAGTAGCCGGTCTGCATGCCGGGCGAGAGGTGCCCGGAGGTGATGTGGTCGCAGCGGTTGGTGTGCCCGGCGCGGCAGGCGTCGCACTCGGGCAGGCCGCGTACCGCGCAGGACAGCACCGGGTCGAGCACGACGCGGGTGCCGCGCGGGATGGCCGGCAGGTCGTCGACGGTGGTGCCGACGACCTCGTGTCCCGGCACGAACGGCGTGGACGTCAGCGCCGCCAGGTACGGCGACACGGTGCCGTTGAGCATCCCGAGGTCCGAGCCGCAGATGCCGGACAGGCTGGGCGCCAGCCGGGTCCAGCCGTCGCCCTTGGGCAGGTCGCGCCGGTCGCGGGTGAGCCGCAGCGGGGCGAGCGAGCCGGCCAGCGAGCCGGCGGCACGGTTGCGGGTGCGGCTGAGCCCGCGGGCGGCCAGGAAGCGCGCGGGCGAACGGTGGTACTGAAGCGCCAGGCTCATCGGGCCTCTCCGTCGGGTGCGGTGCGGCCGGCCGCGGGCAGGGCCCGTACGGGCCGCGGCCGGGTGTGGCTGATCACGGTGCCCGCGAGCGCGTCCCAGCGGCTCGCGGTGTGCGTCCCCCAGCGGGCGATCTCCCAGCGGTGGCGCTTGGCATGCCGGAACAGCCGGGTGTCGGGGTTGACCGCGTGCGGCTTGCCCACGGCCTCCAGCAGCGGCCGGTCCGAGTAGCTGTCGGCGTAGCCGAAGCTGGCGCCGAGGTCGAGCTCCCGCTCGCGGGCGTGGCTCTGCAGCCACGCCGCGCGGCCCTCGCCGACGATCGGCGGGGTGCGCAGGAAGCCGGTCAGGACGCCGTCGTGCTCGGCGAGGTGGGTGGCCTCGATGTCGTCGAAGAGCGGCCGCAGCGGCTCCACGAGGATGTCGAGGCTCCCGGTGATGAGCACGGTGCGGTGGCCGGCGGCGCGGTGGGCCCGGATGCGGCGTACCGCCTCGGGCATCACGCGGTGCAGCAGCGCGTCGCCGACCTGCTCGGCGACCAGGGCGCGCAACTCCTCGGCGCGCGCGCCCTCGTACCGGCGGAAGAACGAGCGCATCACGTCGCCGCGGTCGCGCCGCTCCGCGAGCAGGTAGCGGGGCGCGTTGCGGGCGAGGTCGAACAGCTCGGGCGCCCAGCGCCCGCGCGGCAGCGACGCCAGCCGGGTCCAGACGTAGGACTCGACGATGTCGGAGGCGATGATCGTGCCGTCCAGGTCGAAGACGGCGGCGGTGCTGCCCCCGGCGGCGGCGCCGGGCGGGAGCGCGGCCGGGTTCGGCTTGCGGGTGGTGCGGCCCCCGCCGGTTCTCGCCCGCAGCGGCGCGGTGACCTTGGGGCAGTGGACCTCTTCGAGGTACGTGTACCAGTCGATCTCGGCGGGGTCGAAGCCGTGCTCGGCGGCGCGGTCGGCGGGCAGCGCGTCGCCCAGCGCGCGCAGCTCGCGGTCGTCGTAGACGACGGCGGTACGGGTGTAGACGCCGTACAGATCGGAGTAGCGGCGCAGCGTCTCCAGGGAGCGCTTCTCCTTGTGCAGCCTGCTCGCCCACTCCTGGGTGCGCTCGGTGCCGGGCAACTGGCCGAGGAGCTTGTCCGCGAAGTTCGCGGCGCGCTCGCCGGCGCCGAGCGCGAACTCCACGCGGGAGGCGCCGGGGAAGGTCCACGACGGCGGCCGTACGTGACCGCGGCCGCTGCTCTCCGGCAGCGGGTCGCGGCGGAAGTACGAGTGCACGTGCTTGTACAGGTCGCGCAGCGTGAGGGGGTTGGTGGCGCCGGAGCCGACGTGGAAGTAGTGCGGCTCCGCGCCCTCCTCGGGCGGGGCCGCGGCGGCGGCGAGGGTGGCGTTGACGACGAGGTCGACGGGGACGACGTCCATCACGGTGTCCGGCTGTCCCGGCATGTCGCGCAGCAGCCCGCTGCCGTACGCGATGATCAGCGGGTCGGCCATCTTGAAGCCGTCGATCCAGCCGGGGTACGGATGGCGCAGCGCGCTCTCCACGATCGCGGGCCGCACGATGGACAGGGGCCGGCCCGCCCACAGTTCCTCGACGGCGCGCTCGGACATCGCCTTGGTGAAGGTGTAGACGTCGGAGAAGCCGAGGATCTCGGCGCGGGTGGCGCCGTGGGTGACGAGCCGCTCCTCCACCCACGCGCGGCGCGCGTCCTCGGCGTCCTTGGCGGCGATCTGCGGTCCCGCCTTGCCGTGGTCCCGGCCGGCCTTCTCCAGCGCCTTGCGCAGCACTTCGGGGCGGCGGGAGGCGCGCTCGACGTCGTCGCGGGCGGCCAGGCCCTGGGCCAGCTCGCCACGCCAGTCGATGTCGTGGGTGAGCCGGCCCTCGCGGACGAGGCCCTGGCCGCCGCTGGAGACGTACGCGGTGGAGATGTGCACGATGTGCGGCGGGCGCTCCTGCCGCCCCAGCTTCTCGTACAGCGCGACGGCACCGGAGACGTTGCTGCGGAACGCCTCGTCGATGGGCGGGTCGAAGGAGACGGACGAGGCGCAGTGGATGGCCACGTCGATGTCGCCGGGGAACTCGACGTCGTCCAGCCGGTCGAGCGCGCCCTCGATGACGGTGACGCGCCGCTCCGCCTCGGCGAACGCGGCCTCGTCGCCGACCTGCTCGCGCCAGCCGCGGAAGACGTCCTTGCGCAGCAGGCGGCGGAAGCGCTCGGCGGCGCCGCCGTTGCCCCGCGGGCGGACGACGATCGAGACGCGGGTGCCCGGATGGCCGGACAGCAGCCGCTCCAGCAGCGCCTGCCCGATGAAGCCGGTGGCCCCGGTCAGCAGGACGTGCGCGTCGTCGAGTCGCCCGATGCGGTAAGTCCCCGTCACTCGTGCCCTCCCCTGGTCTGGTCTTGCATATGCCGGTCTCTGTTTCTCGTGCGGACCGGCGTCAACCGGTGGCGGGCCGCGGCACCGCCAGGTCGCCCCGGTAGCGGACTGCGGCAGCTTCGCACACCGCGCGTACGGGCCAGCCCAGCGCGGCCGCCGCGGACTCCGCCTCGGCCAGCTCCGGCTGTACGGTGAGCGCGCCGCCGGGTCCTTCGGCGACCTTGACGGTGACCTGCTGCTCGGCGCCGGGCGGGCCCACGGCCACCACGGCGCTCTGCCGGGGCAGCATCAGGCGCCGGTGGGCGGACCAGCGGACGCCGAGCGTGGTGGTGTGGCGGAACAGCGCGTCGGCGACGGCGGGCCGCACCTCCGCCGCGCACAGCGCCGTGACGACGCGGCCGGGGCGGCCGTGCCGGCCCACGGTCTCGGTGGTCCAGCAGTCCCACGCGCCGGCGGCGCGCAGGGCGGTGAGGACCGAGGGCCACAGCCGCGGGTCGAGGTCGTCGACGGTGCTCTCCACGACGGTGACCTCGCCCTCGGCGGGCCCGCCGGCCGCCGGGGCGGCGAGGGTGCCGACGACGACGCGGGTGATGTTGGGGCGGTCGGGGGTGTCGCGGCTGCCGCCGCCGGTGCCCACGGCCCGTACCGCCATGTCGGGCAGCGGGCCGGGAGCGGCGAGGGCGGCGACGAGCGCGGCGCCGGTGGGCGTGGTGCGCTCGCCGGCGAGCCCGCCGCCGGTCAGCGCGAGGCCGCCGGCGGCTGCCAGGTGCAGCACCGCAGGTACGGGGACGGGCATCCGGCCGTGCGCGCAGTCGACTTCCCCGCTGCCCGCGGCCAGCGGGGAGCAGGTGACGGCGGCGCCGGGGGCGAGCAGGCCGAGGTCGTCGAGTGCGGCGGCGCAGCCGACGACGTCCGCGAGCGCGTCGAAGGCGCCGACCTCGTGGAAGTGGACCTCCGCCGCCGTGGTGCCGTGCGCCTTGCCCTCGGCCTCGGCGAGCAGCCGGAAGACGCGGGCGGCGAAGTCCGCGGCCCGCGCGGCGAGTCCGGCGCCGGCCGCGCGGTCGAGGTCCGCGAGGACGTCGGCGAGGTGGCGGTGGCGGTCGGGGACGGCGGGGCGGTGGACGGTGACGCGGTTGCACCCGAAGCCGCCGCGGCGGTCGCGCGCCACGGACACGCCGAGCCCGTCGACCTTGAGCGCCGCGACCGCGTCCCGTACCGCGGCGAGGTCTGCGCCCGCGTCGAGCAGGGCGCCGAGCAGCATGTCGCCGGCCACCCCCGCGGTGCAGTCGAGATGGGCCGCGGCCGTCCCCTCAGCCACCGTGTGCCACCCCCGCCGGCAGGTCCCGTTCATGATCGCTGGGAGAGCCCTTCCCGTACGTCTCCCCCGCCACACCTGCGCACGGGGCCGCCTGGCCCGGGTGGGCGACGCCGTACGCGAAGGCCGGGCGTCCGCCGAGCTGTTCAGTCACCGGCACGCACCCCCACGACCTTGGCGGCGTGGACGGCGGCGCCGAAGCCGTTGTCGATGTTGACGACCGTGAGCCCGGGGGCGCACGAGGCGAGCATCGCGCCGGCGGCGGCGCGGCCGGCGTCGGCGAAGCCGTAGCCGACGCTGGTGGGGACGCCGACGACGGGGGCGGTGAGCAGGCCCGTGACGACGCTCGGGAGCGCGCCGTCCATGCCCGCGACGACGATCGCGCAGTCCGCGGCGCGCACGTCGCCGAGCACCGCGAGCAGCCGGGACAGGCCGGCGACGCCGACGTCGGCGTAGAGCCGGGAGCCGGTGCCGAGGGCGTCGAGGGTGGCGACGGCCTCGCGGGCGACGGGCAGGTCGCTGGTGCCGGCGGTGAGCACGGCGACGGTGCCGCGGGGGGCCGGCAGCGGGCCCACGGTGACGGTGCGGGCGCGCGCGTCGACCCGTACAGGCTCGTCCGCGAAGGCGTCTGGCGCGGCTCGCAGCACCTCCTCGGGGCAGCGGGTGGCCAGCGCCGGGAAGTCGGGCGTGCGGCGGCGCAGTTCGGCGAGGAGCCGGAGCGTCTGCTCGGGGGTCTTGCCGTCCGCGTAGACGACCTCGGGCACGCCGGTGCGGCGGCGCCGGTCCACGTCGAGGCGGGCGAAGTCGCCGACTTCGGCGACGACGCCGTCCAGCAGCCCCGCCTCCCCCGGCGGGGTGCCGGTGGCGTCGAGGGCGCTGCCGTGCGGGTCGCTCATCGCGCCGGCGCTCCATCGGGAGAGGCGGTGCGGGCGGCGGCGCGGGCGGCGGTGCTGACCGCGCCCGTGCGGTACGGGGCGAGGCTGCCCTCGCCGAGCGGGCCGACGGCGGCGACCTCGCGCAGCAGCGTGTCGCCGAGGCCGTGCGCGGCGGCGACCTCGCGGTGGGCGGGCGCGTCCAGTTCGATCCGGAAGCCTTGCTTCAGCAGGCGTACGCGCACGTCGCGGGCGCCCACGCGGTGCTCGTCCAGCGTCTCGCGGACCCGCTCCTCGGCCCGTTCGACCAGGTGCAGCCGGTCCTTGGAGACGGGGACGCCCACCGCGATGCGGGACGCCAGGCAGGGCATGCCGGGCTTCTCCGCGACCGGCAGGCCCCAGGCCCGCGCGAGCGCGCGCACCGCGGCCTTGCCGAGCCCGGCGGCGGCCAGCGGCTCGGCGGCGGCGAGTTCCTTCGCGGCGCGCAGCCCGGGGCGGTGGGCGGCGCGGCGGTCGTCGAGGTGGGTGCCGGTGGCGACGTGGGCGAAGCCGTGCTCCGCGGCGTAGCCGGCGACCCGGCCGAGGACGGTCTGCTTGCAGAAGTAGCAGCGGTCGCCGGCGTTGGCACGATAGCCCGCGACGGACAGCTCGTCGGTGTCCAGCACGACGAGTTCGGCGCCGAGGTCCGCCGCCGTGTCGCGGGCGAGGGCCAACTCGCCGCGGGCCAGCGCGGGCGAGTCGGCGATGACGGCGACGGCCCGGCCTGGGCCGAGGGCGCGTACGGCCGCGGCGAGGACGACCGTGGAATCCACGCCACCGGAGTATGCCACCGCGACGCTGCCGAGTCGTCCGACTTCCGCCAGCAGCGCGGCGGCCGCGGCCGCGGCACCGGGCTCCGCGAGGGCCGGCCCCGCGGCGGGGGCGGCCGCCGCGGGGTCACCGGTGCCGGTGGCGGTGGACCCGCGCAGGCCGGCGGGGCCGTGGTGCGCGGCGGGGCCGGCGTCCGTCATGCGTGCGAGCCCGCCGATCGACGTCGTACGGCGGCGATCCCGGCCGCACCCGCGACCAGCGCGGCGCCCGCGACCAGCCGCTTGCGCGAGCCGGGCCGCGCGGTGTCGACGCCGGCCACCGGCACGCCGGCGCCGAAGTCCGCGACGCCGCGCTGGACCAGGTTGAGCCCGTCCATGCCGGGCAGCTTGTGCACCTTCTCGTCGATCTTGCGCACGGCGGCGGCGCCCGCCTCGTCACCCAGCAGGTGCCGCAGCACGAAGCGGGTCTCCTCCCTCGGCTGGATGGTGGAGCCGACGGGCTGCCAGAAGCGCTCGGTCACCCAGCGGGCCAGCGAACGGGCGCGCTGGGAGCGCTCCAGGCGCTCCTTGGCCTGGCTGGCGTAGAACGCGAGGTGCCGGGACTCCTGGCGCTGTATCCGGCCGAGCAGCTTGGTCAGTTCGGGGTGCTGCTCCTTGTCGATGAGGCTGCCGTACGCGGCGTGCGCGGACCACTCGTTTATGGCACCCCACGTCATGTGCACGGCGACGAAGTCGTCGCCGATGGCGTTGGCCGCGATGGACTGGTAGATCGGCGCCAGCCGGTCCCTGAGCCCCTGGGCCTCCCGCACCTCGCGGATGTGGTCGTAGTCGGCCTTCTGCCCGTGGGCGCGCAGCACGGAGTCGATCGCCTCGCCGTGCCAGAACTCCTCGAAGGCCCACATCGACATGAACGCCGTCACGTCCGGGTCCCGGTGGGACGGGGTGACCAGCACGTCCCGCAGGTAGCAGACCGTGTGGCTCTCCACGTCCGACATGTACCGCAGACAGCGCAGCGCCTCCGCGGACAGGGGGCGCTCGGCGAACGCGTCGAGGTCCAGGTCGTCGACTTGGACGCGTCCGGCCGTGTTGATGTAGCCCGGTATGTCGAAGGCCATTGCTCTCCCCTCCGGCAGATGCGCCGATTACGCCGAGTCCATCACGGCTGGAAGCCCTTTATCAACATCTGTTGAGTTAGCTCGCGATTCTAGATCGCAGCCGATCCCGGGCGCCACTGCCCCCACCCCTGACGCAGCAGAAACCCGCGGGGTTGACTCGGCACGCTAGTGCGCGGCGGCCGGGAGCGGGCCGAAGAGATAGCCGTCGATGGTGCCGCCGACGATCTCGGCCAGCTCCCGCCGGGGCAACTCGGCGAGCGGGCCGAAGCGCACCACGTAGCGCACCAGGGCGGTGCCCACGAGGTGGGAGCCGGCGAGGCCGGCGCGCAGCTCCGCGCGGTCCTTGACGGCGCGGGCGGCGACGCGTGCGACCAGTTCGCGGGTGATGAAGTCGCGCAGCACGTTGGCGGCCGGCTGGTACGAGGCGGCGGAGAGCAGGATCGCCTGAAAGGGCCACCTGGTCTCGGCGTCGTCCCACAGATCGAAGTAGTAGGCGGCCAGCCGCCGGCCCAGCCCCTCGGTGGTTTCGCCGACGATCTGCCCGAGTACCTCGTCGGGGCGCATCACGTCGGCGATGGCGGCGAGGTACAGCCCTTCCTTGCTGCCGAAGAACTGGACGAGAAGGGACGGGTCGACGCCGGCCTCGCGCGCGACGGCGCGCAGGCTGCAGGACGCGTAGCCGCGGGCGAACATGCGCTTGGCGGCGCGGATGATGTCCGCCCTGGTGTCGGGACGGCCGGGGCGGGGCCCGAGTGGCCGCACCCGAGGGCCCAGCGTTCTCTTCCCGGTCACGGTGGTCGCTCACGCTCCAACGCAGATGTGCATTCTGCTCTTTGCGTCAAGTCTTCGGTGAACGCCCGGCCGGGACAAGAGGGGCGGGCCAAAGCTCCGGTCAAGACGGGGCGTCGGGCGGCGGCCCGCGGCACGGCCGCGCGGGCGTCGGGGGCCGGCCGGCGCAGGGGGCGCACCCCGCCGGCCGGCCCCGCGCCCGCGCACGCGACGGGGCCGGATCAGACGCCCGCGACCGTACGGTGCGGGGCGATGCGGTGTTCGCCCGCGTACACGTTCATGGTGTCGCCGCGCAGGAAGCCCACCAGCGTCATCCCGGTCTCCACCGCGAGATCGACGGCCAGCGACGACGGCGCGGAGACCGCGGCCAGTACCGGGATCCCGGCCATCGCCGCCTTCTGCGCCAGCTCGAAGGACGCCCGGCCCGAGACCATCAGCACGGTCTCGCCCAACGGCAGCCGGTCCTGCTGCAACGCCCGCCCGACCAGCTTGTCCACCGCGTTGTGCCGGCCCACGTCCTCCCGCAGATCGACCAGCTCACCGGCCGGGGTGAACAGGGCGGCGGCGTGCAGCCCGCCGGTGCGGTCGAAGACCCGCTGCCCCGCCCGCAACCGGTCCGGCAGCGCGGCCAGGACGTCCGGAGTGAGTTTCGTCTCACCGTCGTCGGCGATCGGCCAGCGGGTGGTGGTGCGGACGGCGTCCAGGCTCGCCTTGCCGCACAGCCCGCACGACGACGTCGTGTACACGTTGCGCTCCAGCGTGACGTCCGGCACCGGCACCCCCGCCGCCAGCCGCACATCCACCACGTTGTACGTGTTCCCGCCCTCCGCACCGTCCACGGCACCCGCGCAGTACGTGATCCCCGCCAACTCCCCGCCCCGGGCCAGCACCCCCTCACTGACCAGAAAACCCGCCGCCAGCGCGAAGTCGTCCCCCGGCGTCCGCATCGTCACCGCCAACGCCCGACCACCCACCCGGATCTCCAGCGGCTCCTCCGCCACCAGCGTGTCCGGCCGCCGCTCCACCCGCCCGCCACGCACCCGCGTCACCGGACGCCGCACCGTCACCCGACCCATCGCCGATCACTCCGCACCCTGGACGTTCTGGACGTGCTGATAGCCGAACCTGCCCTTGATGCACAGGTTGCCCCGCGTGATCGGGTTGTCGTGCGGCGAGCCGACCTTGACGATCCGGTTGTCCTGCACGTGCAGCGTGAGGTTGCAGCCCACCCCGCAGTACGCGCACACCGTCGTCGTCTCCGTCTGCGCCTCCTCGTCCCACGTGCCGGCGGCGCGCATCTCGTACTCGGTCCGGAAGCTGAGCGCCCCGGTGGGGCAGACCTCGATGCAGTTGCCGCAGTAGACGCAGGCCGAGTCGGGCAGCGGGCCGTCGTGCTCCACCGCGATCGTCGTCTCGAAACCCCGGCCGGCGACGGCGATGGCGAAGGTGTTCTGCCACTGGTCGCCGCAGGCGTCGACGCACTTGTAGCACATGATGCACTTGCCGTACTCGCGCACGTAGAGGTCGTTGTCGACCTTCGCGCCGCGGCCGGCCACGGTCGCGGCGTCCGGGCCGAAGCGGTCGGGCTCCGCGCCGTACTCCTCGATCCAGCCGGCGACGTGGGGCGTCGTCGACAGGTCGGTGGAGGAGGCGAGGAGTTCGAGGACCAGCCGGCGGCTGTGCCGGGCGCGCTCGCTGTCCGTACGGACCTTCATGTCCGGCTCCGCGCGGCGCGAGCACGCGGGCGCGAGCGTACGGGAGCCCTCGACCTCCACGACGCAGACCCGGCAGGCGTTCTTGGGCGTGAGCGTGTCGCCGTAGCAGAGGGTCGGGATGTCCTTGCCCGCGGCGGTGCAGGCGTCGAGGATCGTGTCGCCCTCCAGGGCGTGGACGGTCTCGCCGTCGAGTTCGAACGCGACGCGGCGGCGCGGCAGGCCGAGCGGGACACTGGTCATTCGTAGGCTCCCAGGCGGTCGATGGCGGACTCCACGGCGTTCCACGCGGTCTGGCCGAGGCCGCAGATGGAGGCGTCGCGCATGACCTGGCCCACCTCGCGCAGCAGCGCGACGTCGGCGGCGGCCGCGGCGCCGCGGAGGTCGGCGATGCGGTGCAGGGCCTCCTCCTGCCGGACGGTGCCGACGCGGCACGGGACGCACTGGCCGCAGGACTCGTCGCGGAAGAACTCCGCGACGCGGATGAGGATGCGGGGCAGGTCGACGGTGTCGTCGAGGACGAGGACGACTCCGGAGCCGAGGGTCGCGCCGGCGGCGCGGGCGCCCTCGAAGGTCAGCGGCACGTCCAGCTCGTCGGGCCGGACGAAGCCGCCCGCGGCGCCGCCGAGCAGCACGGCGCGCAGGCCGGGCGGGGCGCCGCCGGCGAGGTCGAGAAGCTCGCGGAGGGTGGCGCCGAAGGGGACCTCGAAGACGCCGGGGCGCGCCACGGTGCCGGCGACGCAGAAGAGTTTGGTGCCGGTGGAGGACTCGGTGCCGGTGGCGGCGAAGGCGGCGGCGCCGTGGGTGAGGATGGGCAGGACGTTGACCAGGGTCTCGACGTTGTTGACCGCGGTGGGTTTGCCGAAGAGGCCCTGCTCGACGGGGAACGGGGGCTTGGTGCGCGGCTCGCCGCGGTGGCCCTCGATGGAGTTGAAGATCGCGGTCTCCTCGCCGCAGATGTACGCGCCGGCGCCGCGGCGGATCTCGATGTCGAAGGCGTAGCCCTGGCCGAGGACGTCGTCGCCGAGGAGGCCGCGGGCGCGGGCGCGTTCCGCGGCGTGGGTGAGGCGGTCGAGGGCGCGGGGGTACTCGCCGCGGAGGTAGAGGTAGCCGAGGTGGGCGCCGACGGCGTAGCCGGCGATGGTCATGGCCTCGATGAGGGCGTACGGATCGCCCTCCATGAGGACGCGGTCCTTGAAGGTGCCGGGCTCGGACTCGTCGGCGTTGCAGACGAGGTAGCGGGTGCGGACCGGCTGGGAGGCGGTGCCCTGCCACTTGCGCCCGGTGGGGAACGCGGCGCCGCCGCGGCCGAGGAGGCCGGACTCGGTGACCTCGTGGATGACGCCGGCGGGGCCGAGGGCGAAGGCGTTGCGCAGGGCGGTGTAGCCGCCGTGGGCGCGGTAGTCGTCGAGGTCGGCGGGGTCGGCGGTGCCGATGCGGCGGAGGAGGACGAGGCCGGGGTCGCCGGCCTGCGGGACGGCGGCGGCGGGCGGGGGCTCCTGGGCTGCCCGGCCGGGGTCCTGGACGGCGCCGAGGAGGGCTTCTGCGGTGGCGGGGGCGATCACGGCGGCGGTGGGTGTTCCCCTACCCCGCCCCTTCCCGAAACCGGGGGCCGCGCCCCCGGCCCCCGCCGCCCCCGCCTCCGGCGCGGGGGATCCCGGGAGCTGCGCCCCCGTACCCCCGCGGGGGCTTCGCCCCGGCGACCCCGTGCCCTCGTCAGCGCCGTCTCCTCGCGACCCCGGGCCCTCGTGCTTGCCGTTCACCCGCACCCCCGCGCTTCCGCGCGGGCCAGGCGCCTCCGCCGCCCGTATCACCAGCGCCGCCGGGGCCCGTTCGCACAGGCCCAGGCACGGGCTCTCCTGCCACACCGCTCCCTCCGCCGCGGTGCCCGCCGGGCCCAGCCGGTCCTCCAGCGCCGCCCGCAGCGGCGCGACCCCCCGCGCCGCGCACGCGATGTCCGTGCAGACGTGCAGCACCGTCGCCGGGCGGGGCCGCAGCGAGAACATCGCGTAGAAGGTGGCGACGCCGTACGCCTCCGCCGGGGGGACCGTGAGGCGGCGGCAGATGTAGTCGAGGGCGCCCTCGCTGATCCAGCCCACCCGGTCGTTGACCGCGTGCAGCGCGGGGAGCAGCAGGTCGCGGCGGTCGCGGGCCTCGTGGCCGCCCTTGGCCCAGCGCAGGTCCGCCGCGTCGCGTTCGCCGCCCTCCCAGCCCGAGGGGGCGGGGCCCAGCAGCGCGTCGACGGCGTCGCGTTCCGCGTCGGAGGGCTTGGCGTCGGTGTACTTCAGGTCCACGAGGGCACCGCCTGCCGGTCGGCGAGTGCGAGCTTGTCGATCCGTACCGCCGCCGCCTTGTACTCCGCCGTGCCCGCGATCGGGCAGGTCGCCTCGATCGTCAACTGGTTGGTGTCGACCTCGTCCGGGAAGTGCAGCGTCATGAACGCCAGCCCGGGCCGCAGCCCGGCGTCGATCCACACCGGGGCGACGACCGAGCCGCGGCGCGAGGTGATGCGGACCTCCTCGCCGTGGGCGACGCCGTAGGCCGCCGCGTCCTCCGGCGACAGCTCGATGTTCTCGCCGCGCCGCAGCGGCGAGGCGAAGCTGCTGGACTGCACGCCGGTGTTGTACGAGTCGAGCCGCCGGCCGGTGGTGAGCCGCAGCGGGTAGTCGTCGTCCAGCAGGTCCACCGGCGGGGAGTGCAGCACCGGGCCGAAGGCCGCGCGCGTGCCGCGGCGTTCGGGGTCGGTCTCCCAGAGCCGGCCGTGCAGGTACGTCGGCTCCAGCCGGTCCTCGCTGGGGCAGGGCCACTGGATGCCCTGGTGCTCCTCCAGGCGCGCGTACGTCATCCCCGCGTGGTCCGGCGAGACCGCGCGCAGCTCGTCCCAGACCTCCTGCGCCTCGCCGTACTTCCAGTCGTGGCCCAGCCGGCGGGCCAGGTCGCAGAGGATGTCGATGTCGTCGCGCGCCTCGCCGGGCGGGCGTACGGCCTTGCGGACACGCTGGACGCGCCGCTCGCTGTTGGTCGTGGTGCCCTCGGTCTCGCACCAGGCGGCGGAGGCGGGCAGCACGACGTCGGCGAGCAGGGCGGTCTTCGTCAGGAAGATGTCCTGGACGACGAGGTGGTCGAGGGCGCGCAGCCGCTGGATCGTGTGCTCGTTGTCGGCCTCGGACTGCGCGGGGTTCTCGCCGATGCAGTAGACGGCCTTCAGCGTGCCGCGTTCGATGCCGTCGAGCATCTCCGTGAGGTTGAGGCCGTAGCGGGGCTGGATGACCGCGTCCCAGGCGGTCTCGAAGCGCTCCCGTACGCCCGGCTCCAGGATGTCCTGGAACCCGGGCAGCCGGTTGGGGATGGCGCCCATGTCGCCGCCGCCCTGGACGTTGTTCTGCCCGCGCAGCGGCTGCAGCCCGCTGCCGCGGCGGCCGACATGGCCGGTCAGGAGCGCGAGGTTGATCAGCGCGCGGACGTTGTCGGTGGCGTTGTGGTGCTCGGTGATGCCGAGGGTCCAGCACAACTGGGCGCGCTCCGCGGTGGCGTACGCGTGCGCCAGCTCGCGGATGGCCTCGGCGGGGACGCCGGTGACCTGCTCGGCGGCGGCGAGGGTCCAGGGCTCGACGGCGGCGGCGTACTCCTCGTAGCCGCTGGTGGCGCGTGCGACGAACGCGGTGTTGGCGAGCCCGGCGTGGATGATCTCGCGGCCGACGGCGTGGGCGAGCGGGATGTCGGTGCCGACGTCGAGCCCGAGCCAGCGGTCGGCCCACTCGGCGGTGCCGGTGCGGCGCGGGTCGACGGCGAACATCCTGGCCCCGTTGCGGATGCCCTTCAGCACGTGCTGGAAGAAGATCGGGTGCGCGAAGCGGGCGTTGGAGCCCCACATCACGATCAGGTCGGTCTCCTCGACCTCCGCGTACGAGGAGGTGCCGCCGCCGGAGCCGAAGACGGCGGACAGGCCCGCGACGCTGGGTGCGTGGCAGGTGCGGTTGCAGGAGTCGACGTTGTTGGTGCCGATGACGACGCGGGTGAACTTCTGCGCGACGTAGTTCATCTCGTTCGTCGAGCGGGCGCAGGAGAACATGCCGAAGGCGTCGGGGCCGTACGCGTCCGTGGTCGCGGTGAAGCCGCGCGCGGCGGCGTCGAGCGCCTCCTCCCAGGTCGCCCGGTGCAGCTCGCCGTCCGCGCCGCGGACGAGCGGGTGGGTGAGCCGCGGGTACTGCTTCGGGGTCCGGCTGCGGTCCTTCATGAGGCGCTCCTGGCGGTGTCCTGGCTGTCCTGGCTGTCCTGGCTGCTGGTCTGGCTGCTGTCCTGGCTGGTGGGGTTGCTCGGGTTTCCTGCGGCGGGGGTACGTGCCGACGTCTCGGCGAGCAGGCCGGCGACCGCGGCGATGGCGCGCACCGTCGGCACCGGGACGCCGGTCAGGCCGGCCAGTTCGACCACGGCGGCGAGCAGCACGTCGAGTTCGAGCGGCTTGCCCCGCTCCAGGTCCTGGAGGGTGGAGGTCTTGTGGTCGCCGACGCGCGCGGCGCCGTCGAGCCGCCGTTCCAGGGAGATGTCGGGCCGGCTGCCGAGCCGGGCGGCGACCTCCAGGGTCTCCCGCATCATGGCCGTGACCAGCTCGCGGGTGCCCGTGTGCCCGGCGATCTCGCCCATGGTGGCGCGGGTGAGCGCGCTGATCGGGTTGAACGAGATGTTGCCGAGCAGCTTGATCCAGATGTCGTTGCGCAGGTCGGGTTCGACGGGGCACTTGAGCCCGCCGGCCTGCATGGCCGCGCTGAAGTCGAGGCAGCGCGGGCTGATCGTGCCGCCCGGCTCACCGATGGAGAAGCGGGTGCCCTCCAGGTGGCGTACGACGCCGGGGGCGGCCAGTTCCGTGGCGGCGTAGACGACGCAGCCGATGGCGCGCTCGGGCGGCAGGGTGCGGGTCACGGCGCCGCCGGGGTCGACGCTCTCGATGCGCTGTCCCGTGTACGGGCCCGGCAGGCCGTGGAAGTACCACCAGGGGATGCCGTTCTGGGCGGCGATGACCGCCGTCTCGTCGTGCAGCAGCGGGTGGACGAGCGGGCCGCTGGTGGCGTACGAGTTCGCCTTCAGCCCGAGGAAGACGTAGTCGACGGGGCCCACGGCCGCCGGGTCGTCCGTCGCCTCGGGGCGGGCGGTGAAGTCGCCGCGCGGGCTGAGGACGCTGACGCCTGCGCGGCGCATGGCGGCCAGATGGGGTCCGCGGGCGATGAGATGGACGTCGGCTCCGGCGCGGTGGAGCGCGGCTCCGACGTAGGCACCGATCGCGCCGGCGCCGACAACTGCGACTTTCACTGGCGGGCTCCCTTGCGTGCGATGCGATCGCGGGGGGCTCTTTCCTAGTCGACAGAATATTGTCTACAGTATCCCTTTCACGGAGGTCAAGGGTCGTGCACCCCTTCTACGGCGGCCCGTTGGGCCGCACCGCAACCGCGGGAGGCCGCTGATGACGACGCTCGGAACCACTCCCCCAGCCCCCACCGCACGCCCCGCCGCGCTGAGCTGGCCCGGGGCGCGCGCCGCCGCCGCAGCCGCGGCCGGCCCGCTCGACGTCCACGACACCCCGCTGCGCCGCGCCCACGGGCAGGCGCTCGCCGAGCCGTTGACGGCCCGCGCGCCGCTGCCGGCGTTCGACACCGCCGCGATGGATGGCTACGCCGTCGCCGGGCCGGGGCCGTGGGCCGTCGCCGGGCGGGTGCTGGCCGGGCAGGAGCCGCCCGTGGCGCGGCTCGCGGCCGGGCGGGCGCTGGAGGTCGCCACCGGCGCCCGGGTGCCCGAAGCCGCCGAGGCGGTGCTGCCGTACGAAGACGCCCTGCGCACCGGCGCGTCGGTGGCCGGCGCCGTGCGGCCCGGCCGGCACGTCCGGCGGCGCGGCGAGGAGTGCCCGGCCGGCGCCGAGGTGCTCCCGCCCGGCGCCGTCCTGACCCCGGCGGCGCTGGGGCTCGCGGCGAGCCTCGGGTACGACCGGGTCGCCGTGCACCGCCGCCCCCGCGTCGCGCTCCTCGTCACCGGCGACGAGCTGGTGCGCCGCGGCACCCCGCCGGCCGGCCGGGTCCGCGACGCGATCGGCCCGCTGCTGCCCGGCGTCGTGGCCTGGGCAGGCGGCGCGCCGCAGCCCGTGACCTATCTGCCCGACGGCCGCCCCCCGCTGGCCGCCGCGCTGACCCGGGCGGCGGGCGGGGCCGACGCCGTCGCGGTGTGCGGCGCCTCGTCCCGCGGGCCGGCCGACCATCTGCGCCCGGCGCTGGCCGACCTGGGCGCCGACATGCTCGTCGACGGGGTCGCCTGCCGGCCGGGGCATCCGCAACTGCTGGCCCGGCTGCCCGGCGGCGGGCCGCCGGTCGTCGGCCTGCCGGGGAACCCGTACGCCGCCTTCGCGGCATGTCTGACGCTTCTCGTACCGCTCCTGGAACGGCTGGCGGGCCGCACTCCCCCGCCGCCCTGGCGCGCCCGGCTCGGCCCGGCCGCCACCGGCTACGCCCCTGCCCCGCACCCGCGCGACACCCGGCTCGTGCCGGTGACGCTCGACGGCACCCGCGCCGTCCCGGTCGGCCACGACCGCCCCGGGCTGCTCTGGGGCGCCGCGGCGGCGGACGCCGTGGCGGTGCTGCCGCCGGGCGGTGCCGACGACGTGGAGTTGCTTCGGCTGCCCCGCTGACACCGCGCCACAAAAGGTGTGAACTTCCTCACCACGGGGGGCACTCATGACCATCGGAGGCTCTCGGTAGACTGTAGACAAAAGCCAATTCGCCTGCCGCAGGGGCGACGGAGGGTGGGGGAGATCGATGCTGTCCCAGGGACTGCCCCAGGGGGCGATGCCCCGGCTGGAACGGCCGGGCCCGCTGCGTGAGCGGGTGTACGAGGCCCTGCTGGAACTGATCATCACGCGCACCCTCCCGCCGGGGCAGCACCTGGTCGAGACCGAGCTGGCCGGCCACCTCGGCGTCTCCCGCCAGCCTGTGCGCGAGGCGCTGCAGCGGCTCAACACCGAGGGCTGGGTCGATCTGCGCCCCGCCCAGGGCGCGTTCGTGCACGAGCCGACCGAGGCCGAGGCCGACCAGCTCCTCGTGGTGCGCGCGCTGCTGGAGACCGAGGCCGCCCGCCTCGCCGCCGCCAACGCCTCCGGCCAGGGCATCGTCCGGCTGGAGGAGCTGTGCGAGACCGGCGAGCGGGCCGTCGCGGCCGACGACCTCGAAGCCGTCGTCGCCGCGAACCTCGCCTTCCACGCCTACGTCATGGAGCTGGCCGGCAATGCCGTGCTGGCCGAACTCGCCGCCCAGGTCGGACGCCGGGTCCGCTGGTACTACACCCCGGTCGCCCGGCAGCGCGGCGCCCAGTCCTGGATCGAGCACCGCGAGCTGATCGCCGCCGTGCACGACCGCGACGAGGCCCGCGCCCAGGAGGTCATGCGCGCGCACACCGAGCACACCCGCCGCTCGTACCACCAGCGCCAGCGCGACATCCAGCACCGCTGAGGCCCCGGCCGGGTAGCGGTCGGCCGGGGCCTCTCGTGCGGGTCGTGCGGGTCGTGCGGGTCGTGCGGGTTCCGCCCCGCCCGGGGCGGAGCCACGGGTCGGGGACCGGGACCCGGGGCTAGTCCGTCTCTCTGCTGATCGGCCGCGGGTTCGGCTCGATGTCCTTCAGCCGCGACCGGCCCGGCGGGGTCAGGAACAGCGCCATACAGCCGGCGAAGAGCGAGATGGAGCCCGCCAGGATGAAGGCGCCGGAGTGCCCCCAGGCGCCGACGACCACGGAGCCCATGCCCGCGCCCAGACCGGAGACGAGCTTGGCGCTGTAGACCATGCCGTAGTTGGAGGCGTTGTTGTTCTCGCCGAAGTAGTCCGCGGTCAGCGCCGCGAACATCGGGAAGATCGCACCGCCGCCGAAGCCGGAGATCGAGGAGAAGATCAGGAACAGCGGCAGGTTCTTCATCTCGGCCGACCAGAGGATGCCGTACTGGGACAGGCCGAGCACGGCGCACACCACGATCAGGCAGCGCTTGCGCCCGTAGAGGTCGGACAGCCAGCCGATGACGCCGCGGCCGGTGCCGTTGACGATGGCCTTGAGCGACATGGCGGTGGCCACGATCCCGCCGGCGAAGCCGGCGTCCTCGCCGATGTCCACCTGGAAGGCGATGCCGAAGATGTTCACGCCGGACGTACACGCCAGGCAGAACCACATCAGCGTCACGCGGCCCGTCGCAAACGCCTCCCGCGGGGTGTACTGCTTGACCGCGGGCGGGTTCATCTTCAGCGAGCGGGCCGCCCGCGGGTCCTCCGGCGGGTTGAGCGGGTCGACCGCCTCCGGCCACCAGTTCTTCGGCGGGTCCTTGAAGAAGAACCCGGCCGTACCCACCATCAGCGCCAGGAGGAGCCCGACCGAGACCAGCACCCAGCGGAAGTTGGTCAGGTCCATGTAGCCGGTGAAGAGGAACACGAAGGGCACGGAGCCGTAGGCGAAACCGCCGTTGACGAAGCCGGTCTTGCCGCCCTTACGCTCCGGGTACCACTTGCCGACCATGTTGACGCAGGTCGCGTAGACCATGCCGGCGCCCATGCCGCTGAACATGCTGAAGCCGATGTACGCCACGACGACGTGCGGCGCGTACGCCAGCGACACGTAGCCCAGCAGGGTGCCGGTCGCACCCAGCATCATCGCGAAGCGGGCCGGCAGTCTGCCCGTCTCGCGCAGCTTCCCGGCCGGGAACGCGACCGCGGCCTGGAAGAACACCCACACGGTCATCATCCAGAAGATGTGGCCGCTCGCCCAGTTGTGCGCGGTGTGCAGCGTGTCCTCGGCGGAGGCGAACGCGTACTCCGCCGAGCTGATCCCCATCATGCCGATCCACGGAAGGATCACCATCCATTTCCGCTTGCGGCCCATGATGTCGACGTCGGACTCGCCTATCCGATAGGTCCTGCCGTTTCTGTCGGTCACCTCCCGGTAGGGGAGGACCGACCGGTCTTCGGTTGTCGTCATGGGTTGCACCCCTTGTATCGAGATTCGGTCAGCGCCCCCTGTCCTGATCTCTGCGGTGGTGCGGGTGGGTCAGGCGAGCAGCCCCGCCGCTCTCGCCCAGCGGTACTTCGCCCCCAGTACGGCGACCGGCTTCTCGGTCGTGTACGGGTAGGCGACGACACCGCGCTCGAAGAGGTACGCGCTCGCCTCCTCGACCTCCGTGTCGCCCGCGAGGGACGCCACGACAGGCTTGACGTTGCCCCTGGCCCGCTCCTCGGCCACCACGCGGGCGGCGAGTTCGGCGAAGACCATGGGCGGGGTGACGATCGTGTGCCAGTAGCCGAGGACCAGCGCGTGGATGCGCGGGTCGGTCAGGCCCAGCCGGATCGTCGCCTCGTACGTGGCCGGCGGCTCGCCGCCGGTGATGTCGATCGGGTTGCCCGCCGCGCCGAACGGCGGGATGAACCGCATGAACGCCTCGTCCAGGTCGGCCGGGATCTCCATCAGCCGCAGCCCGTTGTCGACCACGGCGTCGGAGAGCAGCACCCCGGAGCCGCCGGCGCCGGTGATGACGACGATGTCGTCGCCCTTCGGCGTGGGCAGCACGGGCAGGGCGCGGGCGTACTCCAGCATGTCGTTCAGCCCCGGCGCGCGGATCACGCCGGCCTGGCGGAGCACGTCGTCGTAGACCGCGTCGTCGCCGGCCAGCGCCCCGGTGTGGGAGCCGGCGGCCTTGGCGCCGGCGCTGGTGCGGCCGGCCTTGAGGACGACGACGGGCTTCTTCGGCACGGTGGCGCGGGCGGCCTCGACGAAGGCGCGGCCGTCCTTCAGGTCCTCCAGGTGCATCGCGATGCAGGTGGTGTTGTCGTCCTCGCCGAAGTAGGTGAGGAGGTCGTCCTCGTCCACGTCGGACTTGTTGCCGAGGCCGACGATCGCGGAGACGCCGGTCTTCGTGGTCCGGGCGAAGCCGAGGATGGCCATGCCGATGCCGCCGGACTGGGAGGTCAGCGCCACGCCGCCCTTCACGTCGTACGGCGTGCAGAAGGTGGCGCAGAGGTCCTGCCAGGTGGAGTAGTAGCCGTAGATGTTGGGGCCGAGGACGCGGACGCCGTGCTCGGCGGCGATGTCCGTGATCCGCCGCTGGAGTTCGTGCTCGCCGGTCTCGGCGAAGCCCGAGGGGATGAGCACGGCGTTGGGGACGCCCTTGCGGCCGGTCTCCTCCAGGGCCGCGGGGACGAACTTCGCGGGGATGGCGAAGACGGCGACGTCCACCTCGCCGGGCACGTCGGCGATGCTCTTGTACGCCTTGCGCCCCAGGATGTCGTCGGCCTTCGGGTTGACGGGGTGGATGTCGCCGGAGAAGCCGCCGTCGACGAGGTTGCGCATCACCGAGTTGCCGATCTTGCCGGTCTCGTTCGAGGCCCCGATGACGGCCACGGAACGCGGCTTCATCAGCCGGTTCATCGCCGCGAGGATCTCCTCGCGGCCGAACTGCGGGCGCGTCTCCGGCTCCTTCTCGCCCAGCAGGATCCGCACGTCGGCGGCGAGCGCGCCGTCGGGGGTGGCGATCACGGGGTTGAGGTCGACCTCGGCGATCTCGGGGAAGTCCGCGGCGAGCTCGGAGACCCGGCGGATCTGGTCGGCCACCGCCCCCCGGTCGACGCCCGGCTCGCCGCGCACCCCGCGCAGCACCTCCGCGGCGCGGATGGAGTCGAGCATGCCGGCGGCCTCGTCGGCGGTCACCGGCGCGAGCCGGAAGGTGACGTCCCCCAGCACCTCGACCAGCACCCCGCCGAGACCGAACGCGACGACCTTGCCGAACGTGGGGTCGGTGACGGCCCCGACGATGACCTCCCGGCCCGGCGGCAACTGCTGCTGGACCTGCACGCCGTCGATCCGGGCGTCCGGGTCGTACGCGCGGGCGTTGGCGACGATCCGCCGGAACGCCGCGCGTACGGCGGAGGCGTCGGCGAGGCCGGTCTCCACTCCCCCGGCGTCGGTCTTGTGCACGATGTCCGGCGAGACGATCTTCAGCACGACCGGCCCGTCGAAGCCGTCGGCCAGCGCCACCGCCTCCTCCACGTCCCCGGCCAGCCCCTCGCCGGGCACGGCGATGCCGTACGCGTCCGCGATCCGCTTCGCCTCGGGGGCGGTGAGCGCGGTGCGGCCCTCGGCGCGTACGTCCGCGAGCAGTTCGCGGACCGCCGCGGTGTCCTTGGCGCCGTCCATCTCTCAGATCACTCCGTCCGTCTTGAGGCCGGCCACGTCCTCCGCGGTCAGGCCCAGTTCGCTGCCGTAGATGTCGTGGTTGTGCTCGCCGAGGAGCGGGGAGCGGCCGACGGCCGCGGGTGAGTCGGAGAGCCGGAGCGGGCTGCCGACGGTGACGTACGTGCCGCGTTCGGGGTGCTCGACCTCGACGACGATCCCGTTGTCCCGCAGGCTGGCGTCCTCGATGATCTCCTTGGTGGAGAGGATGGGGCCGCAGGGGATGTTGTGCCCGTTGAGCTTCTCCAGCACCTCCCACTTGGGCAGGGTGCTCGACCACTCCTCGATGAGCTGGAACATCTTGCCGAGCTTCGGCAGCCGCGCCTCGGGGGTGGCCCACTCGGGGTCCTCGGCCAGTTCCGGGCGGCCGATCAGCTCGGTGAGCGGCCGCCAGCCGACCGGCTGCACGATGACGTACACGTAGTCGTTCGGCCCGCCGGGCGCGCAGCGGACCGCCCAGCCCGGCTGGCCGCCGCCGGAGGCGTTTCCGGAGCGCGGGACCTCGTCGCCGAAGTCCTCGTTGGGGTACTCGGCGAGCGGGCCGTGCGCCAGGCGCTGCTGGTCGCGGAGCTTGACGCGGCAGAGGTTGAGCACGGCGTGCTGCATGGCGACGTTGACGCGCTGGCCGCGGCCGGTGCGGGTGCGCTGGTAGAGCGCGGCGAGGATGCCGGCGACGGTGTGCACGCCGGTCCCGGAGTCGCCGATCTGCGCGCCGGTGGCCAGCGGCGGGCCCTCCTCGAAACCGGTGGTGGCCATGGAGCCGCCCATGGCCTGGGCGACGACCTCGTACGCCTTGAAGGCGGTGTACGGGCCCTCGCCGAAGCCCTTGATCGAGGCGTAGACGAGGCGCGGGTTGATCTCCTGGATCCGCTCCCAGGTGAAGCCCATGCGGTCGACGGCGCCGGGGCCGAAGTTCTCCACCAGCACGTCGCTGCGGCGCAGCAGCTCGGTCAGCAGCTCCTTGCCGCGCGGGGTCTTGGTGTTGAGGGTGATGCTGCGCTTGTTGCCGTTCAGCATCGTGAAGTAGAGGCTGTCGACGTCCGGGAGGTCGCGCAGTTGCTTGCGGGTGATGTCGCCGGAGGGCGCCTCCAGCTTGATCACGTCGGCACCGAGCCAGGCGAGCAACTGGGTGGCGGAGGGCCCGGACTGGACGTGGGTCATGTCGAGGACGCGGACGCCCTCCAGAGCCTTCGTCATGGGGTCACCTCACTTGTACATGGTCTGGTTCATGGTTCCGGGGGCGTACGCGTCCGGGTCGACCCAGACGTTGATCAGCGACGGCTTGCCGGACTCGCGGGCGCGGCGCAGCGCGGGGCCGATGTCGGCGGGGTCGCGGACCTCTTCGCCGTGGCCGCCGAGCATGCGCGCGAACTCGTCGTAGGGGACGTCGCCGAGGGTGTTGCCGACGCGCTCGCGCTCGACGCCGTACTTGGCGGCCTGGCCGTAGCGGATCTGGTTCATCGAGGAGTTGTTGCCGACGATGCCGACGAACGGCAGGTCGTAGCGGACGAGGGTCTCGAAGTCCCAGCCGGTGAGCGAGAAGGCGCCGTCGCCGAAGAGGGTGACGACCTCCTTGTCGGGCCTGGCCTGCTTGGCGGCGAGCACGAACGGGACGCCGACGCCGAGGGTGCCGAGCGGGCCCGGGTCCATCCAGTGGCCGGGGCTGCGCGGCTGGACGACCTGGCCGGAGAAGGTGACGATGTCGCCGCCGTCGCCGATGTAGATGGAGTCCTCGGTGAGGAAGTCGTTGATCTCGCTGACCAGCCGGTACGGGTGGATGGGCGAGGCGTCGGAGGTGAGCTGCGGCAGCCGCTTCTCGCGCGCCTTCTCCTCCACCGCGCGCAGCTCCTCCAGCCACTCCTTGCGCCTGGCGGCGCCGCCGTTGAGGCGGCCGGACGCGGCCTGCGCGGCGGCGGCGAGGACGAGGCCCGCGTCACCGACGATGCCGAGGTCGATGTCGCGGTTCTTGCCGACGGTGCGGTAGTCGAGGTCGATCTGCACGACGGTCGCGCTCGGCGAGAGCCGCCTGCCGTAGCCCATCCGGAAGTCGAAGGGCGTGCCGACGATGACGATGAGGTCGGCCTCGGTGAAGGCGTACCTGCGGGAGAGCTGGAAGTGGTGCGGGTCGCCGGGCGGCAGGGTGCCGCGGCCCGCGCCGTTCATGTACGCGGGCACGTTGAGGGCGCGGACGAAGTCCACGGCGGCGGCGGTGCCGCGGGTCGTCCAGACCTGGCTGCCGAGCAGCACGGCCGGCTTCTCGGCGTGCGCGAGGAGGTCGGCGAGCTTCTCGATCGCCTCGGGGTCGCCGGCGCTGCGGGTGGAGGCGCGGTAGTGGCCGGCCTGCGGGATGCGGGCCTTGTCCACGGGGACCTTGGCGTCGAGCACGTCGCGCGGGATCTCCAGGAAGGAGGGCCCGGGGGCGCCGTGGTAGCACTCGCGGAAGGCCATGGAGACCATGTCCGCGACGCGCGCGGTATGCGGCACGGTGGCGGCGAACTTGGTGATCGGCGCCATCATGTCGACGTGCGGGAGGTCCTGCAGCGACCCCATCTTGTGCTGGGTCAGGGCGCCTTGGCCGCCGATGAGCACCATCGGGCTCTCGGCGCGCAGGGCGTTGGCCACGCCGGTGACCGCGTCGGTGGTGCCGGGGCCCGCGGTGACGACCGCGCAGCCCGGCTTGCCGGTGAGCCGCGCGTATCCGTCGGCGGCGTGCGCGGCCACCTGTTCGTGCCGTACGTCGACGACCTCGATGCCCTCGTCGACGCAGCCGTCGTAGATGTCGATGATGTGGCCGCCGCAGAGCGTGTAGATCACCTCGACGCCCTCTGACTTGAGGGCCTTGGCGACCAGGTGGCCGCCGGAGATGACGTCGGGGTCTCCGGGGGTGCCGGGGTTGCCGGATGTGCCGTCGGACATGGGGAGTTCAGTCCCTTCACCAGTGCGTTCGCCGTCACTCTGTACATTGCATACAGGACACGAATACTGTATGCAGACGGTTATCCCGCATCGGTGAGTCGATGTCCAGGGGGCGTGCACCGGAAATCTCCAAGTCGGACACGACCAGAGGAAGGTGCCCTTGAGATGGATCTGTTCGAGTACCAGGCGCGGGAGTTGTTCCGCAGGCACGGCGTCCCCGTGCCCGACGCGGCGGTGGCCTCGGACCCGGCGGGGGCCCGGGCGGCGGCCCGGGTGCTGGGGGGCGGGACGGTGGTCAAGGCCCAGGTGAAGACGGGTGGCCGGGGCAAGGCGGGCGGGGTGCGGCGCGCGGCGGACCCGGCGGCGGCCGAGGCCGCGGCAGGGGACATCCTCGGCATGGACCTCAAGGGCCACCGGGTGCGCAGGGTGATGGTCGCGCGGACCGTGGACGTCGCCTCGGAGTTCTACGTCGCGTACCTGCTGGACCGCGCCTCGGGAACCTTCCTGGCGATGGCCTCGGCCGAGGGCGGCATGGACGTCGAGGAGGTCGCGGCGTCCCGGCCCGAGGCGCTGG
Organism: Streptomyces sp. WMMC500; assembly: GCF_027497195.1. NCBI lineage: Bacteria > Bacillati > Actinomycetota > Actinomycetes > Kitasatosporales > Streptomycetaceae > Streptomyces > Streptomyces sp. WMMC500. The sequence continues at coordinate 7,938,441 of NZ_CP114905.1, read as the reverse complement.
CGCGGATCCCGGTGGACCCCGGGGAGGGCGTCACCGAGGCGGTCGCGCGGCGGATCGCGACCGCCGGCGGACTGCCCGCGGCGGCGATGCCCGTGCTGGTGGCGCTCTGGGAGGTGTGCACGGCCGAGGACGCGCTGCTGGTCGAGGTCAACCCGCTGGTCACCACCGCCGACGGCGCCGTCCTGGCGCTCGACGGCAAGGTGACGCTGGACGACAACGCGCGCTTCCGGCACCCGGAGCACGTGGCGTACGACGTGCCGGACGAGGCCGGTTCGCTGGAGGCGACGGCACGCGCGAAGGGGCTCAACTACGTCAAGCTCGACGGCCGGGTGGGGATCGTCGGCAACGGCGCCGGGCTGGTCATGTCGACCCTCGACGTGGTCGCCGCGAACGGCGCCGCACCCGCGAACTTCCTCGACATCGGCGGCGGCGCCTCCGCGGACGTCATGGCCGACGGCCTCGGCGTGATCCTCGCCGACCCGGACGTGCGGTCCGTCTTCGTCAACGTCTTCGGCGGCATCACCGCCTGCGACGCGGTCGCCGACGGCATCGTGCGCGCGCTGGAGCGGATCGAGCTGACCCGGCCGCTCGTGGTCCGCCTCGACGGCAACAGCGCCGAGCTCGGCCGGCGGATCCTCGCCGACGCCCGGCACCCCCTGCTCACCCAACTGGACACCATGGACGGCGCCGCCGCGCGGGCGGCGGCCGTACCGGCAAGGAGCTGATCCGCATGGCAGTCTTCCTCACCGCGGCGAGCAGGGTCGTCGTCCAGGGCATGACCGGCGCCGAGGGCAAGAAGCACACCCGGCGGATGCTGGCCTCCGGCACCGCCGTCGTCGGCGGCGTCAACCCGCGCAAGGCGGGCACGAGCGTGGCGTTCGACGGCCGGGACGTGCCGGTCCACGGCACCGTCAAGGAGGCCGTCGCCGCCACCGGCGCCGACGTGTCCGTCGTCTTCGTGCCGCCGCCGTACGTCGGCGACGCCGTCGACGAGGCGATCGACGCCGGGGTCGGGCTCGTCGTCGTCATCACCGAGGGCGTCCCCGTCCACGACACCGTCGCCTTCCGCGCCCGCGCGGAGGCCGCCGGGGTACGCCTCGTCGGCCCCAACTGCCCGGGGCTCATCTCCCCCGGCCTGTCCAACGCGGGCATCATCCCCGCCGACATCACCGGCCCCGGCCGCATCGGCCTGGTGTCGAAGTCCGGCACGCTGACGTACCAGTTGATGTACGAGCTGCGTGACATCGGCTTCTCCACCTGCGTCGGCATCGGCGGCGACCCGGTGATCGGCACCACCCACATCGACGCGCTCGAAGCCTTCGAGGCCGACCCCGACACCGAACTCGTCGTGCTGATCGGCGAGATCGGCGGCGACGCAGAGGAGCGGGCCGCGGACTACGTCAGGGCCCACGTGACCAAGCCCGTCGTCGGCTACGTCGCCGGCTTCACCGCCCCCGAGGGCAAGACGATGGGCCACGCCGGCGCCATCGTCTCCGGCTCCTCCGGCACGGCCCAGGCCAAGAAGGAGGCGCTGGAGGCCGCCGGCGTACGGGTCGGCACCACCCCGTCGGAGACGGCGCGGCTGGCCCGCGAGGTGCTGGGATGACCGGCGCCGACGAACTGCTCGCCCGACGGGGCGCGGCGGCTCTCCGCCCGCTCGATCCGGACGCCAAGACGCCGGCCAGCCGCGTCGCCGTCGTCGCCTGCATGGACGCCCGGCTGGGCGTGGAGAGCATGTTCGCGCTGCGGCCGGGCGACGCCCACGTCATCCGCAACGCGGGCGGCTGCGTCACCCCCGACGCGCTCGACTCGCTGCGGCTGAGCCAACTGCGCGGCGGCACGCGCGAGATCGTGCTCGTGCACCACGAGGACTGTGCGGCCCTCGACGACCCGGCGGCCGACCTCGTGCGCTGCCTCGACGTGCTCGCGGAGACTCCAAGGCTGCCCCACAAGGACGTGGTGCGCGGCTTCCTCTACACGCGCGGCGGCGAGCTGCGCGAGATCCGCCCCCGACGAGCGGAGACCCCCTCGTGACCCTCATCCTCAAGCCCGGCACGGCCTGGCCGGACGCCTGGGCGCGCTGCCTCGCGGCGGCGCCCGAGGCGTTCCGCGACGAGCGCGTGCTGAACCTCTGGAACGGCGTCTGGACGGCCGACGGCCGTCCGCTGCCGGCCACCTCGCCGGTCGACGGCACGCCGATCACGGGGCCGCCCCGGCTGGACGCCGGCACCGCGCACGCCGCGGTGCGTACCGCCCTCGACGCGCACCGGAGCTGGCGGCACGTACCGCTCGCGGAGCGCAAGGCGCGGGTGTCGGCGGCCCTCGACGCCATCGAGGAGCACCGCGACCTGCTCGCGCTGCTCCTCGTCTGGGAGATCGGCAAGCCCTGGCGGCTGGCCACGGCCGACGTGGACCGCGCCGTGGACGGTGTGCGCTGGTACGTCGAGGAGATCGACGGCATGCTCGCCGGCCGGACGCCGCTGCCCGGCCCGGTCAGCAACATCGCGAGCTGGAACTACCCGATGAGCGTGCTCGTGCACGCCATGCTCGTGTGCGCCCTCGCGGGCAACGCGGCCGTCGCCAAGACCCCGACCGACGGCGGTGTGGCGTGCCTGACCCTGGCCTGCGCGCTGGCCGTACGCGCCGGCCTGCCGCTGACGCTGGTCTCCGGCGGCGGCGGCGAGCTGTCCGGCGCGCTGGTACGGGCGCCGGAGCTGGGCTGCGTGTCCTTCGTCGGCGGGCGCGACGCCGGCGGGGCGGTGGCCGCCGCGTTGGCCGACCTGGACAAGCCCCACGTGCTGGAGCAGGAGGGGCTGAACTGCTGGGGGGTGTGGAACTACTCGGGCTGGGCGGCGCTCACCCCGCAGGTGCGCAAGACCTTCGACTACGCCAAGCAGCGCTGCACCGCCTATCCCCGGTTCGTCGTCCAGCGCGCCGCCTTCGCCGACTTCCTGGCGGCGTACCTGCCGGCGGTCGACTCCGTGCGCGTCGGCCACCCGCTGGCGGTGGAGCGGCCGGACGACCCGCTGCCGGAGCTGGACTTCGGGCCGCTGATCAACGCCGCCAAGGCCAAGGAGCTGGCGGACCTGGTGGCGCACGCGGTGGACCGCGGTGCGGTGCCGCTGTACCGGGGGCGGCTCGCGGACGCGCGGCTGCTGCCGGGCCAGGACACCTCCGCGTACCTGGCGCCGGTGACGCTGCTGGACCCGCCGGCCGCCTCCCCGCTGCACCACGCCGAGCCCTTCGGCCCGGTCGACTCGATCGTGCTGGTCGACACCGAGGCGGAGCTGCTGGCGGCGATGAACGCCTCCAACGGCGCCCTGGTCGCCACCCTCTCCTGCGACGACCCGGAGTTCTACGAGCGGGTGGCCCCGCAGATACGGGCGTTCAAGACCGGCCGCAACGCGCCGCGTTCGCGCGGGGACCGGGCCGAGCTGTTCGGCGGCTCCGGTGCCTCCTGGCACGGCGCGTTCGTCGGCGGGCACCTGCTGGTGCGCGCCTTCACCCAGGGGCCGGCGGGCGAGCGGCCACCGGGCAACTTCCCCGACTATCAGCTCATGCCGTCGTGAACTCCCGCAACAGGGGTTGAACGGCGCATCACAGGCGCGCAGTTGCTACTTGGCATGGACATGGGTTCCAGAGGGCAGGGTGTGGTTACCACCCGGTAAAACCTCACCCCCAGGGGGTTCCATGAGAACTGCCCGGCCCTTGCGGCTGCTGCTGGGCTTCCTCGTCGCCACCACAGTGGCGCTGCTCGGCAGCGTGCCCGCCCAAGCCGCCGAGAGCGCGGTCGGCGAGAGCGCCTACGCCGAAAGCACCTACGCCGAAAACTACGTGGCGCTCGGCGACTCCTACGCCTCCGGCGTGGGCGCCGGTTCGTACGACTCGGCGAGCGGCGACTGCAAACGCAGCAACAACGCCTACCCGGTGCTGTGGAAGAACGCGAACGCCCCGGCGTCCTTCTCCTTCACCGCCTGCTCCGGCGCCGTCACCGGCGACGTCATCAACAACCAGCTCGGTCCGCTCAACTCCTCGACCTCCCTCGTCTCCGTCAGCATCGGCGGCAACGACGCGGGCTTCGCCGACGCCATGACCACCTGCGTGCTCCAGGGCGAGTCGGCCTGCGTCAACCGCATCAACCAGGCGCGCACCTACATCGAAGGCACCCTGCCCGGCAGGCTGGACGCCGCGTACGACGCGATCAGCGCCCGGGCCCCCAACGCGCGGGTCGTCGTGCTCGGCTACCCGCGGATGTACCAGCTCAACGGAAGCTGCGTCTTCGGCATCAGCGAGCGCTCCCGGGCCGCCATCAACGGCGCCGCGGACCTGCTGAGCGACGTCACCGCCAAGCGCGCGGCCGACCACGGCTTCGCGTACGGCGACGTCCGGCCGGCGTTCTCCGGGCACGAGATCTGCTCGGACAGCGAGTGGCTGCACAGCGTCACCTTCCCCATCGGTGACTCGTACCACCCCAAGGCGGCCGGCCAGTCCGGCGGCTACTACCCCGTGTTCAACGCCCTGGCCTGACCGCTCCGGGCACCGCGGAGAGCACCTCGCGGGCGGCCGCCACCGCGGCCGCCCGCTCCGCCGCCACCAGCCCCAGCCGGGTGCGCCGGTCCAGCAGGTCGGCCTCGTCGAGGGCCCCTTCGTGGCGTACCGCCCAGGCCAGCTCGGCGCCGGTGACCGGATACCCCGGGACCACCGGCGCGGCGAGCGCCGGCTCTGCGGCGGCCAGCGCCTGCACCGCCGGCGCCTCCGTCCCGTAGCGCTGCACCAGCCGGCGCGGCGCGTCCAGCCCGGCCAGCACGGCCGCCGGCGCGGCACCGACGAGCGGCAGCCGCGCGGTACGGCACGGGCCCGCGGTCAGTCCCGCGGCGGCCACGGCCGCGTCGACGGCGTCCTCGGCCATCCGCCGGTACGTGGTCAGCTTGCCGCCGACGACGGTGACCACGCCGTCCGGCGAGGTGCGGACCGCGTGCCTGCGGGAGAGGTCGGCGGTGCTGCCGTCGCTCTCCAGCAGGGGGCGCAGCCCGGCGAAGGCGCCGACGACGTCCGACCGGCGCACCGGCACGTCGAGCGCGGAGTCCAGGACGTCCAGCAGGAAGCCGACGTCCGTCTCCGGCGCCGCCGGCACGTCCGGCACCTCGCCGTCGACCGGCTCGTCGGTCAGCCCCACGTACACCCGGCCGTCGTCCTGCGGCAGCACCAGCGCGAACCGGCCGGTCGCGCCCGGGATCGGGATGTGCACTCCCGCGCCGCCCGGCTGGCGTCCCATGCCCAGCGCCTCGGCGCGCAGCACCAGATGCGTGCCGCGCGACGGGCGCAGCCGCACGCCGGGCACCAGCGAACCGGCCCACACCCCCGCCGCGTTGACCACCGCGCGGGCCCGGATCCGCAGCCGCTCCCCCGTCGTCTCGTCGCGGACCACCGCGCCGGAGCCCGTCAGCTCCACCGCCCGGGCCCGGGTCAGCACGCGCGCGCCGTACCCCGCGGCCGTCCGCGCCACGGCCGTCACCAGCCGGGCGTCGTCGGACAGTTGCCCGTCCCAGGACAGCAGCCCGCCGCGCAGCCCGTACCGCCGCAGGCCGGGCACGAGCTGCCCGGTCTCCACCGCGGAGAGCCGGCGCGGCGGCGGCAGCGCCGCGCGGGACGTGCGCGCGGCGACGCGCAGCAGGTCGCCTGAGCGGAGCCCGGCCCACGCGACGGCGGCCTGGGCGCGGCCGGTCAGCGGGGTGAGCGGGATGACGAACGGCTGGGCGTGCACGAGGTGCGGTGCGATCCGCTCCAGCAGCGCGCCGCGCTCCACCGCGCACTCGCGGGCGATGCCGACCTGTCCTGAGGCCAGATAGCGCAGCCCGCCGTGGATGAGCTTGCTGCTCCAGCGCGACGTGCCGAACGCCAGGTCGTGCGCGTCGATCGCGGCCACCGACAGGCCGCGCGCGGCGGCGTCCAGCGCGACCCCGGCGCCGGTGGCGCCGAGGCCGACGACCAGCAGGTCGACCCGCTCGCCGGCGGCCAGCCCGGCCAGCTCGCGGGCGCGGCGGGGGGCGTTGAGGGAGAAGTCCCGGGAGGCGCCGTCCGCGCCCGCTGATGTCGGCGGGGCGGACTGCGGGTCGGGCTGCACGGCGGGGTGCACGGTCATGGCGCGAGCATCCTCTCCAGCAAACCGCGCAGCTCGCGCTCGAACGCGGCGGTGCCGAGGTCGGGGTCGTCCTCGTCGGTCATGGTGCGCATCGAGAAGGTGAAGGACTGCACGACGAGCAGCGCGGCCCTGGCCTGCCGCACCGCGTGCCCGGCGCGTACGGAGCCGTCGGCGTGGCCCTTGCGCACGTCGTCGGCGATCAGGTCGAGCAGCACGTCCTGGCTGGCGCCCCGGCGGTCGAGCATGTACGGCAGCAGCAGCTCGGGGTCGACGTCGAGGATCTTGCGGAACAGCGGATGCGCGCGCAGGGCGCGCGAGCCCTCCGTGAGACCCGCGACCAGGAACTCGCGCGCGTTCGCCACGCCGTCCGCGGCGGGCAGCGCCCCGCGCGCGACGTCGATCCACTCGCGCGTCATGAGGTCGCCGACCAGCGACTGCACGTCGGGCCAGCGGCGGTACAGCGTCATCCGCGACACGCCCGCGCGCCGGGCCACGTCCGTGAGCGTGGTGCGGCGCACGCCCACGGCCAGGACGCAGTCGCGCAGCGCGTCCAGCGCGAGGTCGTCCAGCGAGGGCTTGTGACGTTTCGACTTCACCTGTCACAGTGTAACGAGGCCGGTGGCGGAGGAAACCCCTCCGGCGGGAGCGGTGTGCCCGTACGGGAGGTTCGCGTTGGACATGCGGTGGAACGGGTGGGGCGATCCCGGGCAGGCGGCCCCGCTCCCCGACGGCGTCCGCGACCTGCTTCGCGACCTGCTGGGAGTGCGGCCCGCGGACACGCCGCCGGTGGCCCTTGCGGATCTGGACGTGCCGGCGCCGCGGCTCGGCGCGGACGTCCTGGACGCGCTCGCCCTGGCGGCCGGGGGCGCGGAGCACGTACGCACCGACGCGGCGGGCCGGGTGCGGCACACCCGCGGCAAGTCCACGCCCGACCTGCTGCGCATCCGCGCCGGTTCGGTCGCGGACGCGCCGGACGCGGTGGTGCTGCCGGGCGGGCACGACGAGGTGCTGGCGGTGCTGCGGGCGTGCGCGGAGCGGCGGGTCGCGGTGGTGCCGTTCGGCGGCGGCACGTCGGTGACCGGCGGGCTCGCGCCGTACGCGAACGAGGGCGGCTTCTCCGGTGTGGTGGCCCTCGATCTGCGCCGCCTGGACCGGCTTTCGGCGCTCGACGAGGTCGGGCGCACCGCCGAGCTCGGCGCCGGACTGCGCGCGCCGGAGGCCGAACGGCTCCTCGGCGAGCGCGGGTTCACCCTCGGCCACTTCCCGCAGTCGTTCGAGTGGGCGACGATCGGCGGCTTCGCCGCCACGCGCGGCAGCGGCCAGGCGTCCGCGGGCTACGGGCGGTTCGACGAGATGGTGGTGGGCCTGACAGTGGCGACGCCGGAGGGCACGCTGCGGCCGGGCCGCGCGCCGCGCTCGGCGGCGGGGCCGGACCTGCGGCAGTTGGTGCTGGGCTCGGAGGGCGCGTTCGGGGTGATCACCTCGGTCACCGTGCGGGTGCGGCCGCTCCCGCAGGTACGGGCGTACGAGGGCTGGCGGTTCCCCGACTTCGCGCGGGGCGCGGCGGCGCTGCGCACGCTGGCGCAGGACGGGCCGCTGCCGACGGTGCTGCGGCTGTCCGACGAGACCGAGACGGCGGTGGGCCTGGCCCGCCCGGAGGACATCGGCGCGCCGGGTGCGGCCCCGTCCGGCGGGTGCCTGGTCGTCACCGGCTACGAGGGCGCGGCGGGCGAGGCGGCGGACCGCCGGGCGGCGGCGCGGGTCGTCCTGCGGGCGGCCGGCGGGGAGTTGCTCGGCGCGGAGCCGGGCGAGTCCTGGGCCGAGGGCCGCTACCGGGCCCCGTACCTGCGCGACGCGCTGCTGGACGCCGGCGCCTTCGCGGAGACGCTGGAGACGGCGAGCTTCTGGCCGGCGCTGCCCCGGCTGTACGAGGCGGTGCGCGGGGCGCTCACCGAGGCGCTGACCGCGGCGGGGACGCCCCCGCTGGTGATGTGCCACATCTCGCACGTGTACGAGACGGGCGCGTCGCTGTACTTCACGGTGGTCGGCGCCCGCGGCGACGACCCGCTGGGCGCGTGGGAGCGCGCCAAGCGCGCGGCGGGCGACGCGATCCTGGAGTGCGGCGGCACCATCAGCCACCACCACGGCGTGGGCACGGACCACCGCCCGTGGTACGCCCGGGAGATCGGCCCGCTGGGCGTGGCGGCGCTCCGGGCGGTCAAGTCGGCGCTCGACCCGGCGGGCATCCTCAACCCGGGGGTGCTGCTGCCCCGGGCGGACGAGTGAGGCGCCGTACGCGCGGCCCGCGGCGGGCGGGCCGTACGCGCCCGGTGCCGGCCCGCCGGGAGCCGCGCGTACCGCCCTCCCCCGATCCGCAGCCGAGCTGAAGACCGCACGCACCAGCGAACCGGAGCCCGCCATGCGCCGCTTCACCGCCATCGTCAATCCCGCCGCCGGCCGTGCCGCCGGCGCCGCGGCGCTCATTCCGCTGGCCCGCGCGCTGCGCGGGGCCGGGGCACAGGTCGAGGCGGAGTACAGCCGGGGGTTCGGGCATGCCGCCGCACTCGCCGGGCGCGCCGCCGACGCGGGCCGCACCGTCCTCGCGGTCGGCGGCGACGGGATGGCCGGCACCGTGGCGGGGGCGCTCGCCGGGACCGGCGCGGTGTGCGGGCTGGTGCCCGGGGCGGTCGGGCGCAACGCCGTCGCGCGGGCGCTGGGACTGCCGCGGGCGTCCGAGGAACTGGCGGAGCTGCTGCTGCACGGCGAGCCCCGGCCGGTGGACGTGCTGCGGGTGGCGGGCGCGGCGCCGGCCGTGGCGCTCGGCGCGGTGTGGATCGGCGCCGGCGCGGCCCGTACGGCGGCCGGGCGGGCGCTGGCGTCGCGGCGATCCGCGCTGTTCCGCATCACCGTGGACGGCACGCCGTACGAGATGCGCGGCCACACGGTCCTCGTCGCCAACGCCCCGTGCCCCGGCGTGCCGTCCCCCGGCTCAGGACCCGAGGTCCGGCTCGACGACGGCGCGCTCGACGTCGCCGTGCTCGGCGGCGGCCCGGGGCGGCCGACGCGGGCGCGCGGCGACCTGCTGCGCGGGCGCGGCGTGCACGTCGAGGCGGACCGGCCGGTGCCGTACGCGGCCGACGGCATCCCCGCGCCCGACCTGCCGCTGACCGCGCGGGTCCTCCCGGCGGCACTGCACGTGCTGCGCTGACGACCCGCGCCCCCGGCACCGTGCGGTGCCGGGGGCGCGGGTCGTACGTGATCAGCCCGTGCGTGGACCCCTTCGGTTACGGGATCGTGGCCCCGTACTCGTCGAGGGCCGCGACCACCGGCTCGAAGAACGTCTCGCCGCCGTTGGTGCAGTCGCCGCTGCCGCCCGAGGTCAGGCCGAGCGCGTCGCTGCCCGCGAAGAGCGAGCCGCCGCTGTCGCCGGGCTCGGCGCAGACGTCGGTCTGGATCAGACCGTCGACCGTGCCCTCGGGGTACGTCACCGACACGTCGAGCGCGACGACGGTGCCGTCGTGGAGCTGCGTGGTGCTGCCGCTGCGCTGCACGGTCTCGCCGACCGTGGCCTCACGCGCGCCGGTGATCTCCTGGGCGCTGCCGTCGTAGGTGTCGACCTCGCTCGGGTGCTCGACGTCAGCCACGTACTTGACCAGCGCCCGGTCGCTGCCCGGGAAGGTCGCGGCCTCGGCCTCGCCGATGACGGGCCCGCCCGAGGTCTCGGACCAGGAGGTGCCGCCGAGTTCGACGCAGTGACCGGCGGTCAGGAAGTACGGCTCCCCGCCCTTGGTCACGTTGAAGCCGAGCGAGCAGCGGGAGCCGCCGGTGTAGATGGCGTCGCCGCCGGAGATGAACGGCTTGAAGGTGCCCTCGCTGTGCTTGAGCACGGCCTTGCCGTCCTGCGCCGCGACCTCCTTCTTCAACTCGGCCAGCTCCGCGCCCTTGACCGTGCTGTCGGCGGTGACGACGACCTGGTTGGTGACCGGGTCGAGCGCCCGCGACGTGCCGGCGACGGCGCCCTGGGTCAGGTCCGCCTTCGCGGCCTTGAGCTCCTTCGTGGTGTGGTCGACGGTACGCGCACGGGCGCCGGCCGCCTCGGCCTGCTCGGCTGCCTCGTCGTTCACGACGTTGACGACGAGTTCCTTCGCCTGGGAGTCGTAGTACGCCCCGGCGGCCCCGCCCTTGAGGTCCTGGACCAGGGTGCCGGCGAGGTCGCTCGCCGCGCCCGACGACAGGGTGTCGGCGACGGGGTCACTCGTGCTGGCGTTGGCGGTGGCGAGCGTCAGACTGCCCGCGATCAGCGCGGCGGCGCCGACGCCCGCGATGGCGTACCGGCTCTTGGATATGGCTCGATACTTCAACGTGCTGCCTCCTATGGGGGGTTGGATCCGCCCGGCGACGGGTGGATTCTGGAGGATATAGATGGACATGCGCATGCCAAGCAGCAAACAGATTTATCACTGCAAGACAACTCGCCGAGTATGACCAACTCGTGAGTAGCACACAAGGCCACGTCCCCCTCTGTGCCCGATCACTTGAGGCCGGCGCGACAGAACGCGTCCTCCTGCCCGGCCCCGCCGACCTCTGCGCCGGTACGGCGGCGGGCGCTTCGTCCGGGCCCCGGAGCGGGCCGCGTTGCCCTGTCCGGCCGGGGCGCGCGACCCGTGCCCTGCTCCCCCGCGTCCCTCGAAGCCCCGGCGGCGACGGCGGAGACGAGGTCCCCGGGTGCGCCCCCTCGCCCGCGCCGGGCGCGGTGTGCAAGCCTCGTGGTCATGAGAAAGCTGGTGGCAGGGGTGGACGGCTCGGACGCGAGCCTCGCGGCGCTCGACTGGGCGGTGGCCGAGGCGGTCCGGCACGGCGCGGGGCTGCGGATCGTCTACGCGCCGCTCTGGGAGCCGTACGAGCGCACGTGGCCGGAGTTCACCACCGCCCGGCCGCGCGGCCGGAGCGTCGCGGAGCACATCCTGGCGACCGCGGGCGACCGCGCCCGCGAGCAGGGCCCCGGCGTGGCCGTGGAGGCGGAGCTGCTGTCCGGCGACCCGGTGCCGGCGCTGCTGCGCGAGGCGGGGACGGGCACGGTGCTGGTCGTCGGCGACCGGGGGCGCGGCGGGCACGACGCGCTGCCGCTGGGTTCCGTGGCGCTGACCGTGGCGGCGCGGGCGGCCTGCCCGGTGGTGGTGGTACGGGGCGAAGAGGCGGCGCGGCGCGGCGAGTTCGGCAGGGTCGTGCTCGGCACCGGAAACGACGGGGCGGAACCGGCGGCGGTGGACTTCGCGTTCCGGGCGGCGCAGGCGCGCGGCTGCGCCGTGACGGCGGTGCACTCCTGGCGCTCGCCGGAGCGGGGGGTGGCCACGCACGCGCACACCCTGGGTGGCGCGCCGGACCCGCGGATGCGGGAGGCGGAGTGGGCGCTGGGCCGCGCGGTGCGCACGGCGGTGGAGCGCCATCCCGACGTACCGCTGGAGCGGCAGTCGCCGGAGGGCCTGCCGCGCGACACGCTGCTGGCGGCGGCGGCCGGGGCGGACCTCGTGGTCCTCGGCGCCCGGCGCACCCCGCTCGCGGACGCGACGGCCGCCGCGGGGGCGACGGGCATACAACTGGGGCCGGTCAGCCACGGCGTGCTGCACCTGGCCCCGTGCCCGGTGGCGGTCGTGCGGGAGGGTTAGCGCCTGCGGGCGGCCGGGGCGGCGCCCGGGCCCGGCGAGGCCGGCGAGGCGCCGGCGGCGCCGCGGAGCCCGGGCGGCACCGGCGCTCCGGGGGTGCCCGGGGGGTTCCGGCCCGCCGCGGGCCGTACGTGCGCCGGAGCCCCGCCGTCGGGGACGGGGCCGGTGTCAGACCCCTTTCCTAGGGTGGCCGCATGGTGATCTCCCCCGCGCAGCGCCGCGCCCGGCTCGCGCACCGGCAGATGCTCGTCGCCCCTGCCCGCGCCGCACGGCCCGAGGAGGTGGCGGAGGCGCTCGCCGGGCTGCACGCGACCGACTCGCCGACCGTCGCGCTGTCCGCCCGCGCCCGGCTACGCGAGCCGTCGCTCGCCGCGCTGGACCGGGCGCTGTACGAGGAGGGGTCGCTGCAGCGGATGCACGCCATGCGGCGCACGCTGTGGGTGGTGCCCACGGAGCTCGTGCCCGTGTTCCGCTTCGCCGTCGCCGAGACCGTCGCCGCGCGCGAGCGCGCGCTCCTGCTGAAGCAGCTCGCCACCGCCGGGCCCGGGTACGACGCCGCCTGGCTCGCCGCCGCCGAGGACCGGGCGCTGGCCGCGCTCGCGGAGCTGGGGGAGGCGTCCACCGCCGAGGTCACGGCGGCGGTGCCGGAGCTGGCCGTGACGTACACCCTCTCTCCGGGGAAGCCGTACGAGTCGCACCCCAGGGCCGGCAGCGGGGTCATGCGGGTGCTGGGCATGGAGGGCCGGATCCGGCGCACCCGGCCGCTGGGCGGCTGGACGTCGGGGCAGTTCCGTTTCGCGGTGGCGCCGCCGGTGGCGCCGATGGATCCGGCGCGGGCGCGCGCCGAGCTGGTGCGGCGCTGGCTGGCGGCGTTCGGGCCGGGGACGCTCGCGGACGTCAGATGGTGGACCGGGCTGCCCCTGGGCCAGGTGCGGGCCGCGCTGGCCCAGATCGCGGCGGCGGAGGTGGCGCTCGGCGAGGGCGTCGGATACGTCCTGCCGGGCGATCTCGGCGAGGACCCGGATCCCGGCCCGTGGGCGGCGCTGCTGCCCGGCCTCGACCCGGCCACGATGGGCTGGCGCGACCGGGACTGGTACACGGACCCGGCCCACCGCACGATGCTCTTCGACAGCGCGGGGAACGCCGGGCCCACGGTCTGGTGGCGCGGCGAGATCGTCGGCGCCTGGGCGCAGCGCCGCGACGGCGCCGTGGTCCACCGGCTGCTGGCCGACCACGGCGCCGAGGCCCGCCGGACTGTCGCGGAGGAGGCGGAGCGGCTGGAGGGCTGGCTCGCGGCGCAGGGGCTCGTGGTCAGCTTCCCGGCGCCGATGACCAAGGAGCTGACCGGCTGATACGCCGCTTCAGCACCCTCACCGCCCGGCTATTTGATGGCAAATAGACGCCTATGTCCGTTTTTAACGATCGGCATAGCCCCCCATTTGTGACCTCGCACATATGGGCTGCGTCACATACGAAGCGCCGTCGTACACACCCCCGGCACCGGGGGCGCCCGGCGCCTCAGCGGGGGGCGGCCCCCGCGGCTTGTCGCACTATGGGCGATAGTAACTGAGCTGTGTGCATTCCGGGTTTATGTCCCGTACAACCTACCGAGTCGCCCGGTATTGCCTCCGGCGGCCTGTCCCCACACCTGGCTAACGGAAAGAGACCGCACACATGTCTGCTCCCGCTCTTCAGCACACCTTCCTCTCCGCCCGTCGACGACTGCTGGCCGCCGGCGGCTTCGCCGCCGCGGCCGTAGCCCTCAGCGTCTCGGTCGCGCCGCAGGCCGCAGCCGCGCCCCAGGCGGCCGTGCCCGCGAAGGCGCCGGCCACGGCACCGGCCGAGGCGCCGGCCAAGGCACCGGACAAGGCACCGGACAAGGCGGCGGACAAGGCACCGGCCACGTCCGGCACGAACCTGGACGACTGGATCGACGAGGCGCTCGTCGTCATGGAGCGCGAAGGCATCCCCGGCTCGTACGACGGGATCCACCGCAACATCCTGCGCGAGTCCAGCGGCGACCCGAACGCGATCAACGACTGGGACATCAACGCCATCAACGGCGTCCCCTCGCAGGGCCTGCTGCAGGTGATCCCGCCCACGTTCGAGGCCTACCACGTGGAAGGCACCGCCAAGAAGATCACCGACCCGGTCGCCAACATCGTCGCCGCGTGCAACTACGCCGCCGACCGCTACGGCACGATCGACAACGTCTGGGGCGCTTACTAAACCCGCCGCGCTCCGTCCCCCACGCGGCCCGACCCGCGCGCACGCGATCCCCGGGACCCCGCCGTCCGGCACCTCTCCCCCCAGCCGGACGACGGGGTCCCGGCCTGCCGTGCGCCCGTCACATCTCCTACCGGAATTCACCCTTCCGGCAATCCCCCCGGCCCGTACCGGGGTCCCGCCCCAGGTCAGACGCCCCGCCCGGGGCGGCGCCCGGCCGGCTCGCGGGGGCATCCACCCCGCCGGATGGCTTAGCGTTGGCCCGTGCACAACCGGGAGCCCACGCAGGCGATGCGCTGCTGGACGGTGGCGGCCGCCGTGGCCGCCGTCGTCTCCGGCGCCGTCGGCGCCTGGGCGTACGCCGGGACTGGCGCCTCCGCCGCCGACCTCCTGCGCGACCTCGCCGTCGGCTGGGCCTACGCGGGCGCGGGGCTGGCCGCCTGGTGGCGCCGCCCGCACAACGCGACCGGCGCGCTGATGACAGCCGTGGGCGTGACCTGGTTCCTCGGCAACCTGCAGGGCACCACCGTCCCGGCGCTCTTCGCCGCCGGCGCATGGTGGGAGGGCCTGAACGTCGCCGTCCTCGCCCACCTCGTCCTCGCCTACCCCGACGGCCGCACCGACTCCCCCGCCGCCCGCCGCATAGTCGCCCTCGCCTACGGCCTGGTCGCCGTCGGCGGCCTGCTGCGCACCCTGGCCTTCGACCCGGCGGCCCACCCCGGCGGCTCGTACCTCGCCTGCCGCGACTGCGGCCCCAACCCGCTCTACGCGCCCGCCCTCGGCGACCTCTTCCCCACGTTCGACGCCGGCTACCGCGCCATCGGCTGGATCGTCTCCCTCGCCGTGGTGGTGGCGGTCGTACGGCGCTGGCGACGCGCCTCCGTCGCCCGCCGCCGGGCACTCCTGCCCGCCTGGCTCGCCGTCGTCGTCGCCACGTCCTTCCTGCTGTGGGACGTGCTCGTGGTCCTGGTGCCCGCTGGCGAGCCGGTCGAGGGCGCCGTGGGCCTGTTCTCCGACGTGGCCCAGACCGCCGTGCCGCTCGCCTTCCTCTTCGGGCTGCTGCGCATGCGGCTGCAGCGCGCGGAGGTCGGCGGGCTGGTGATGGAGGTCGGCGGCGACCCCGACCCGGTCCGGCTGCGCGAGGCGCTCGTGCCGGTGCTCGGCGACCCGGGGCTGCGGCTCGGCGTGTGGCGGCCCGAGGCGGGCGCGTACGTGGACGCCGCGGGCGAGCCGGTCGTGGAGGCGGCGGCGGGCAGCACCCGGATCGACGCGGCCGGCGGCGCCCCGCTGGCGCTGCTGCGCCACGATCCGGCGGTCGCGGAGGACGAGGAACTGCTGCGCTCCGTGGTCGCCGCGCTGCGCCTGGCGCTGGAGAACGTCTGGCTGCAGGCCGAGGCGCGGGCGGCGGGCGCCCGCGTGGTCCAGGCCGCGGACAGCGAGCGCCGGCGGCTGGAGCGGGACCTGCACGACGGTGCGCAGGCCCGGCTGGTCTTCGCGCTGATGGCGCTGCGCCGGGTGGAGAAGGGCCTGGCCGACCACCCGGACGAGGAGCTGCGCCGGTCGGTCGGCGAGGTGGAGCGGAGCCTGCGGCTGGCCGTCGAGGAGCTGCGCGGTCTCGCGCACGGCATCCACCCGGCGGTGCTGACCCGCGAGGGCCTGGCGGCGGCACTGCGGGAGCTGGCCGGGCGGGCGGAGCTGCCGGTGGTGGTGGCCGCGGAGGACCGGCGCTTCGCGCCGCACGTGGAGGCCACCGCGTACTTCACGGTCAGCGAGGCGCTGGCGAACTCCGCCAAGCACGCCCGCGCCCGGGCCGTCAGCGTCAGCGCGCGCCACCGCGACGGCCGGCTGGTCGTCGAGGCCGTGGACGACGGCGTCGGCGGGGCCCGGCACGACCACCTCGGCGGCGGGCTGCGCGGGCTGGCCGACCGGATCTCGGCCGTGGGCGGGGTGCTCACGGTGCACAGCCCGCCGGGCGGGGGCACGCGGGTGGTCGCGGAGCTGCCGTGCGAGTGATCGTCGCCGAGGACTCCGCCATCCTGCGCGAGGGCATCGTCCGGCTGCTGGGCGACGCGGGCGTCGCCGTCCCCGCGCAGTGCGGCGACGCGGGCCCGCTCCTCGCCCTGGTCGAGCGGCACCGCCCGGACGCCGTGCTGCTCGACATCAGGATGCCGCCGACGCACTCCGACGAGGGCCTGCGGGCCGCGGCGGCGATCCGCGCCCGGCACCCGGGCACGGGGGTGCTGCTGCTGTCCCAGTACGTCGAGACCGGCGCGGTCGTGCGCGCGCTCACCGAGGATCCGCGCGGCTTCGGCTACCTCCTCAAGGAGCGGGTCGCCGACGGCGACGAACTGGCCGGCGCGCTGCGCCGGGTGGCCGCCGGCCAGAGCGTCGTGGACCCTCGGGTGGTCACCCACCTCATGCGGTCGCCGCGCGCGGCGGAGCCGCTGACCGGGCTGACGGCGCGGGAGCGGGACGTACTGGCGCTGATGGCGGAGGGGCGGTCCAACGAGGCCATCGCGCGCGACCTGGTGATCGGCGGCAAGACCGTCGAGACGCATGTACGGAACATCTTCGCCAAGCTCGGCCTGGACTCGGACGTCTCGGGGCACCGGCGGGTGCTCGCCGTGCTCACGTATCTGCGCGGCTGAACTCCCCCGGCGGGGCAGGCCGCACCCCCGCGGCGGCAGCCCCGGACCGGCGGCGCGCGCCGCCGGTCACGCGGGCGTCGGTGCGCCGCGCCGGGAAAGCGGTGCCGGCCGCCGCTCCGCGGCGATTCCCCACGCGCGCCCCCGTCGTCCCCCGTGCATCCCCACGCGCCCGCCGCGGAGCGGAGCCGGTGCGTCCACCGTAGCCGCGCGGCACGAGGCACACCTCAGGGCTGACCCTGAACTTCCGCCTCCGCTCCGCCGCCGGCCGCCTCGGGGACCGGACCGTCCGGTACCCCGGCCGCGGGACCGACTCCCCCGCCGGATACGGCAGGATGGCGGGCGCGCCCGCTCGCACACGCGTCCGGGCGTACCCCGTTCCCGAACGAAGACAGGTATCACGGTGAACCGAGCCCTCACTCTGCACGATCTGGTCGTCGCCGGCTCCGCGATCCTCGGCGGCATCGGCGCCGGGGTGCTGCTGCGCGTGCTGCTGGGCTGGCTGAGCAAGGGCGCGACGCGGACGAGCTGGGCCGGCGACGACATCCTCGTCGGCGCGCTGCGCACGATGGTCCCCTGGGGCGCGCTGGCCGGCGGCGTCTCGATCGCCGCCGCCGCGCTGCCGCTGAAGCGGCCGGTCGAGCACACGGTGGAGCAGATCGTCGTGGCCGTCCTCATCCTGACGGTCACCGTCGCGGCGGCCCGGGTGGTCGCGCAGCTCATGGGCGTCCGCTCGCAGGGCGTGGGCTCGGCCACGATCCTGGTGAACATCACCCGCATCGCGGTGCTGGCGATCGGGCTGCTGATCCTGCTGGAGACGCTGGGCATCTCGATCGCGCCGCTGCTCACCGCGCTCGGCGTCGGCGGTCTCGCGGTGGCGCTGGCCCTGCAGGACACGCTCGCCAACCTCTTCGCCGGGGTGCACATCCTGGCGTCCAAGACGGTGCAGGTCGGGGACTACATCCGGCTCAGCAGCGCGGAGGAGGGCTACGTCACCGACATCAACTGGCGCAACACCGTGATCCGCACCCAGTCGGACAACCTCGTCGTCATCCCCAACGACAAGCTCGCCAGCACCATCATGACGAACTACCACCGCCCGGAGCAGGAGTTGTCCATCGTCGTGCAGGCCGGTGTCGCGCTCTCCAGCGACCTCGACCTCGTCGAGCGGGTCACGGTGGAGGTGGCGCGCGAGGTGATGGCGGCCGTCGAGGGCGGCGTGCCGGAGTACGACCCGGTGGTCCGCTTCCACACGTTCGGCGACTCGCGCGCCGGCTTCTCGGTGGTGCTGCGCGCGGTGGAGTTCAGCGACCAGTTCCGTATCAAGCACGAGTTCATCAAGCGGCTGCAACTGCGCTACCGGGAGGAGGGCATCGAGATCGCCCACCCCGTGCGCAACGTCGTCCTGCACCACCAGGAAGCGCCCGTCCTGCTGCCGCGGCAGCGCGAGGCGGCGGACGTGCCCGCCGGCGGCACGTCCCTGGGCTGAACCGTCCGTGACCATCCCCTAGTTTGCTCTTTTCCAAGACAAAGTCGCGTCAATTCTGGTCGTAGGCATTGGCGTTGCGTCGGAAGAGGTCTAATCTCCAACCGGCCGCCGTCACATATCGGGAGGTGGACGGCGGGGGGAGTGAAGCCGCGCACGAGCCGCAGCGCGCGGGCCGATCAAGGACGGCGCGAACGGGCCGACCACCCAGGAGCGTGTCCAGCCGCCTTGTCGTCCGAGCCCCTGGGAGGGGAAATGCTACGAAGACTGGCCCTGTTCGCCGCCGGCGCGGTCAGCGCCGCGCTGCTGGTCGCGCCCGGCGCGACCGCGGCGGCGCCGGACGCCGCCGGGGAGCCGCCACCGGATTCCGCCTTCGAGAAGATCACGCTCAACGACCGCCCGGGCGAGCCGCTCGACCTCGCCGTCCTGCCCGACAAGCGGGTCCTGCACGTGACCCGCGCCGGCAAGGTGTGGCTCAACGACCCGGACACCGGCGTGAACAAGCTGGCCGCCGAACTCGACGTGTACCAGCACGACGAGGAGGGCCTGCAGAACGTCGCCGTCGACCCGGACTTCCGCAAGAACCAGTGGGTCTACCTCTACTACTCCCCGCCGCTGGACACCCCGGTCGACGACCCGCTCACCCCCGCCAACGAGGGCGACGCGCCCTTCGAGGGCACCGAGGAGGAGTGGGACGCCTACAAGGGCCACCTGCAGTTGTCCCGGTACAAGCTCAAGGGCGACACCCTCGACCTCGCCACCGAGCAGAAGATCCTCCAGGTCCCGGTCGACCGCGGCATCTGCTGCCACGTCGGCGGTGACATCGTCTTCGACTCGAAGGGCAACCTCTACCTGACCACGGGTGACGACACCAACCCGTTCGAGTCGGACGGCTACGCGCCGATCGACGAACGGGACGGCCGCCACCCGGCCTTCGACGCGCAGCGCACCTCGGCCAACACCGACGACCTGCGCGGCAAGGTACTGAGGATCAAGGTCCGCGGCGACGGCTCGTACTCCATCCCCCGGGGCAACCTCTTCCGCCCCGGCACGGCCAAGACCCGCCCCGAGATCTTCGCCATGGGGCTGCGCAACCCGTTCCGGGCGGAGATCGACCCCGAGACCGACGAGCTCTACGTCGCCGACTACTCCCCCGACGCCCGCGAGGCCAGCGACGCCCGCGGCCCGGCCGGGCAGGGCAAGTGGCTGGTGCTCGACGAGCCCGGCAACTACGGCTGGCCGTACTGCGCGACGGCCGAGATGCCCTACACCGACTACGACTTCGCCACCGAAGCCTCCGGCGAGCAGTTCGACTGCGAGAAGCCGGTGAACACCTCGCCGCACAACACCGGCCGCACCGAGCTGCCCACCGTGGAGCAGCCGGAGGTCTGGTACTCCTACGGCGCGTCCGCGGAGTTCCCGGGCCTGGGCACCGGGGGCATCGCCCCGATGGCCGGCCCCGCGTACGACCACGACTGGCTGACCACGCTGCGCAACCACGACGTCGCCTGGCCGCGGTACTACGACGGGGCACCGCTGTTCGCCGAGTGGGGCCGCGACTACATCAAGGAGTTCCGCCTCGACCGCTCCGGCGCGGTCACGGATGTGCGGCCCGTCGTCCAGACGCTCGCCAAGCCGCCCGTCGACAACCCGATGGACCTGGAGTTCGGCCCGGACGGCGCGCTCTACGTGCTGGAGTACGGCGACGGGTACTTCTCGGAGAACCCGGACGCGCAGCTCTCCCGCATCGACTACATCGGCAGGACCGGCAACCACGCCCCGGACGTCAAGCTGGCGGCCGAGCCGGTCAAGGGCCTGGCGCCGCTGACCGTCGAGTTCTCCAGCGCCGGGACGGCCGACCCCGACGGCGACCGGGTGCGCTACGCCTGGGACTTCGACGGCGACGGCAGGACCGACTCCACCGCCGCCGACCCCTCGCACACGTACGAGGAGGACGGCACGTACAAGGCGACCCTCCGGGTCACCGACAGCCGCGGCAGGTTCGCGGCGATGGACGTGGACGTCAGCGTCGGCGACCAGGCGCCCGAGGTGACGCTGGTCAAGCCGGTCGACGACCAGGAGTTCCACTTCGGCGACGCGGTGGAGTTCGAGGTCACGGTGAGCGACGAGGCCGAGGTGGACTGCGCCGGCGTCGTCGTGCACTACATCGTCGGCCACGACTCGCACGGGCACCCGCAGAGCACCACCGCGGGCTGCACCGGCACGATCCAGACCGAGCCCATCTCCGGCCACGACCCGTCGCACGGGAACATCACCGGCGTGTTCGTGGCCGAGTACACCGATCCCAGCGGACACACCGGCAGCGACCGGGCCGTCATGAAGGTCGTCCCCTGACCCTCCGACACGGCGCGGGAGCGGCGTGCGCGCGTACGCCGCTCCCGCGGTATCCCACCCCGTCCACACCCACACCTCGCGGGAGAGACACGACATGAGCAAGCCCAGCCTGCACCGCCGTGGATTCCTCCGGGCCGCCGCCGGTACGGCGGCCGGCACCGCCGCCGTCGCCGCGGGTGCCGCGGCCCTCGCGGCCCCCGCCGCCGCCCGCGGCCACGGCCGCGGCGGCCTGATCCCCCGGGGCCGCATCGGCCTGCAGCTCTACAGCGTCCGCGACCAGATCCAGCAGCGCGGCTTCACGCCGGTGCTGGCGGAGCTGGCCGAGATCGGCTACAAGCACATCGAGTTCGCCGGCTACACCTCGCCGGCCGAGCCGGACATGACCGTCCCCAGGCTGCGCAAGCTGCTCGACGACAACGGCCTGCGCGCCGGCGGCGCCCACCTCGGGCTCGACGCGCTGCTCAACGCGGACACCCGCGAGCAGGAGTTCGAGAACGCCGCCACGCTCGGGATGAGGTACGTCGGCACCGCCAGCGACTTCCCCGGCGGTACGGCCGCGGAGATCCAGGCCGGCGCCGACCGCTTCAACGAGTCCGGCGAGGTGGCCCGCGGCTACGGCCTGAAGGTCTACCAGCACAACCACACCAACGAGTTCGGCCCGGTCTCCGACCGGCCCGGCGAGCGGCGCCACGACCTGTTCCTCGCCGGCACCGACCCGCGGTACGTCTTCCTGGAGCTGGACATCCTGTGGGCGTTCGGCGCCTCGCTCCGTTTCCGCGACCAGCTCGGCGAGTTCGACCCGCTGGACTACGTCAACGCCGCCCCGCAGCGCTACATCGCCTTCCACGTCAAGGACGGCGTGCGGGACCCGGCGCTGACGAACCAGTACCGCGACGTGGTCTTCGGCCAGGGCGAGCTGGACTTCCGCCGCTTCTTCAGCGGACTGCGGGCGCCGGGGCTGCCGCTGTACTTCTGGGAGCAGGACCGCGGCCCGCAGGAGCCGCAGGGCTCGATCTGGGCGGCCGAGACGAGCTACGACGCGATGGTCGCGCTGCGCCGCCGGGGCTGCTGACCCCCGTCGGCGCCCGCGGGAAGGGCGCCGGCGGGCGGGCCCGCGCCGCCGCCACCGGCGGCGCGGGCCGCGCGGTGCCGTGCCCGCGCCGGGCCGGCCGCGGGCACCTCCCCCGCAACCGAAACGAGGAGGTGCCCGCCGACCGGTCCGCCGCGGGTGCTCAGGCGGCGTCGCTGCGGCCCGCTGCCGCCCGGGCGACGTCGCAGGACCAGGCGGGCTCGACGCCGGTACGCCGGCAGACCAGCAGGTACAGCGGGATCGGCGGCGTGTACGGAACGCCGTCCGCCGGCCGGTGCACCAG
Organism: Streptomyces sp. WMMC500; assembly: GCF_027497195.1. Lineage (NCBI taxonomy): Bacteria > Bacillati > Actinomycetota > Actinomycetes > Kitasatosporales > Streptomycetaceae > Streptomyces > Streptomyces sp. WMMC500. Next base: position 7,916,551 of record NZ_CP114905.1, on the reverse strand, counting down.
CCGGGGTCCGGCCGCCGCTCCCCCGGAACCGGCGGCCGGACCCGGCACGGCGGCGCCCGGCGCGTAGTCGACGCTCCGCGGCCAGTGCAGACCGAGGTCCGAGCCGGCCGGCACGATCCACCACCACCGGCTGCCGTCGGCGAAGACGCAGCCGACGCGCGGCAGCCGCGCCATCACGTCGTACCCGATCCGCTCGGGCACGCCCACCGCGTCACCGCCGAGCGCCGCGGTGTCCGCGCCCGGCACGGCCAGCCGGAGCCGGCCGCCGGGCTCGGTGCGCATCATCCTGCGGTCCGCCTGCCGGCGGGCCCACCGGCCTCCGGCCGGCCGGCCGCCGCGCGGGTGCCCGGAGCGCTCGGGCCGGCGGCCGTCCCGGCCGCCGGCTCCTCACGCAGCAGCTCCGCCCAGACCACCAGGCCCGGGCCGGGACGGGCGTCGTACGCCCCCCAGCTACTGCTCACCGCGGTGACGAGCAGCAGCCCCCGCCCCTGCTCGTCCGCGGCCGACCGCTGCACCCGCAGGCGGCCCGGCTCGGCACCCTGATCGGTGACGGCCAGCCGCAGGCGGTCGGCGCTGCAGCGCAGCTCGCACCCTATGCGCCGACTCCCCGTATGCAGCAGTGCGTTGGTCACCAGTTCCGAGAGGACGAGGGTGGCGCTGTCGCCCACCTCGTCCTCCACCCCCCAGCGGTGCAGTTGCTCGCGGGCGAGCCGGCGGGCGACCGTGACGGCCTCCGCGCGGCCCGGCACCTCGAAACCGCACCGCGCCGCATCGACCCCCGAACGGGATCCCGGCAAGCCGGGGCCCTGTGTCACGACCCCCGAGCGATACGGCTGTGTGGACTGGCTCACAGCCCAAACTATGGCCCCGCCGTTGTCACTTGGCAACCCTCACTGTGAAATTTTCAGAGTTTCCGTTGCACTGTGTCCGCCGAGGCCCGGGCGTGGCACACTGCTTGCGGCAGTCCGACAGGGAGGTATGGCGTGAGCGAACCGCGGTCCGCGCCGACCGTGGGGCAGGTCGTGCTCGGGAAGCGGCTCCAAGAGCTGCGCGAGCGGGCCGGGCTCAAGCGCGAGGAGGCTGCCCGGACCCTGCGCGTCGCCCCCGCCACCGTGCGCCGGATGGAGACCGCCGAGGTCGCGCTGAAGATCCCGTACGTGCAGATGCTGCTGCAGGCGTACGGCATCGCCCAGGAGGAGGTCGACGCCTTCGTCGCGCTGGCCGAGGAGGCGAACGAGCCCGGCTGGTGGCAGCGGTTCCACGACATCCTGCCCGACTGGTTCAGCATGTACGTGAGCCTGGAGGGCGCGGCGTCGCTCATCAGGTCGTACGAGCCGCAGTTCGTGCCCGGCCTGCTGCAGACCGAGGACTACGCGCGGCACGTGCTGAAGGTCGGCTCCCTCGGCCGGATCGGCCCCGCCGAGATCGAGCGGCACGTCGCGCTGCGCATGGAGCGCCAGGAACTGCTCACCCGCGAGCACGCGCCGCGGTTCTGGGCGATCGTCGATGAAACGGTCCTGCGCCGCCCGGTGGGCAGCGGCGCGGTGATGCGCGCGCAGGTCGACCGGCTCCTCGACCTCTCCTCGCTGCCCAACGTCACGTTCCAGATGGCGGAGTTCCGCACCGGACACCACCCGGGCACGTACAGCCCCTTCGTCCTCTTCCGGTTCGCCATGCCGGAGCTGCCGGACATGATCTACACCGAGTACCTCACCGGCGCCGTCTACCTCGACGGCCGGCACGAGGTGGCCACACACCTCGCCGCCCTGGACCACATGGCGGCCCAGGCGGCGACGGCACAACGCACGAAGGACGTCCTCCGGGACTTCCGCAAGGAGCTGTGAATGGAACGCATTTACAACGGCATGCCGGCCGCCGATCTCGGCACCGAAGGCTGGCACAAGCCGTGGAGCGGCGGCAACGGCGGCAACTGCGTCGAGGCCATGAAGCTACGGGACGGCCGGATAGCGGTCCGGCACTCGGCCCACCCCGACGGTCCCGCCCTGATCTACACCCCCGGTGAGATGGACGCGTTCATCGAGGGCGCCAAGGCGGGCGAAGCCGACTTCCTGCTCTCGCGGAGCCCCGCGTGACCGCGCCCGGCGCCGTGCCCGCGCACCGCCCGCGGCGCCGCCCGGTCCACTCGCCGTCCGCACCGGACGGCGAGTCCATCCCGGCGAACGGGGGAGTGGCCCGCATGCGCTGACGTGGGCCGCCGGCCGGGAGTACAGAGAGGGAGGGGACACCCCGGGGGGGTCCCCTCCCTCGGTGTTCACGGGTCCGGTGCCCAACCCCGCGCGGTGGCGCGGCACATGAAATTTCAAAAATCATGAACCGTGGGTGTACGAACCGCTGCCTTCCGCGACGTAGAGGCGTACGGTATGCCCCCGATGGCCCTCGTCAGCCACTCGGGGAGGCCCGCGATGAGCCCATCTCCACCCGCGCCCTCCGGCGCCGTCCCGGCCGCCGCCCGGCGGGCGGTCCGCGTCGGGGTACTGCTCCCCCGGCTGCCGGAGGAGCCCGGCGCCTGGTTCGCGGAGTGCGCGGCGTACGACTCCGCGGGCGCCGACGCGCTGTGGCTGGACGGCGGTCCGGACCCGGCGCACGACGTGCTGGCGCTCGCCGCCGCCCTGGCCACCGCCACGAGCCGGGCGAAGCTCGTCGTCGCCCTGCCCGACACCGTCCCGCAGGCCGCCCTGCTGGCCCGGGCCCTGGCCACCGTCGTGCTGCTCAGCGCCGGCAGGCTCGCGCTCGCCGCGGACTCGCGGCGGTGCGCCGAACTCGTCGCCGTCGCCCCCAAGGTGCCCGCCTTCCGCCGGCTCGCGCCCGCCGGTCCCGGCTACGAGGAACCGGGCGCCGGGCGCTGGACCCCGGTGGCGGCGCCCGCCGGTCCTGACGCCTGGCGGGCCGCCCTCGCCGGCGCCGCGGAGCGCGGGGTGCACGGTCTCGTCGTACCGGCGGGACAGCCGCTGTTGGAGGCGCTGCGCCGCGGACCGGGTGCCGAACGTCACACCCGCCCCAGCCGCCCCGCGCGTGCGCGCGTCACCACGGAGCGTCAGACTACGCGTGGATCCTCGTGATCCGCTTGTGATCTGCCGTTCGATCTCCTAGTGTCCCAGACGTTCGCAGACGCGAGCACCGCGCTCCGGTACGCCGAATCCTGCCCGTCGGAGCCCGGAACCGTCGTCCCCACAGCCGTTCGGGCAGGAGCGGGGGAACCACTTCTCCGTCGGCCGGAGGCACGGTGGCAGGACCGCACCGGACTCCCCGACTCGGGGTGAAGCCGCACCGCACGACGCGGCCGGGCAACTCCAGCCCGAACCCGACAGCTCACCTCGCAGGCGTCGGAGAAAGAGCGAGCCACCATGGCCGGAACCGGCACCCGGCGCGCGCCCAAGTCGCGCTCCACCCGCCGCTATGCCGCCGCCGCGGGGGTGGGCATAGCCCTGCCCGTCGTCGGCAGCCTCGCGGCGACCGCCGCGCACGCCTATACGGTCGAGAAGGGCGACACCCTCTCGGAGATCGCCGAGGACAACGGATTCGGGGCCGACTGGCAGCGGCTGTACGAGGCCAACAAGGCGGCCGTCGGCGACAACCCGCACCTGATCCTGCCGGGCCAGGAGCTGGACCTCGACGGGAAGAAGCAGGCCGAGAGCAAGCCCACCGACGCCGAACAGAGCGCTGCCACCACCGAGAAGAAGCAGCAGCGCTACGTCGGGCACACCGTCGCCGCCGGCGAGACGCTCTCCAAGATCGCCGCGAAGTACGACGTGCCCGGCGGCTGGCAGCGCGTGTACGTCGACAACAAGAAGGCCATCGGCGACAACCCGGCCGCGCTCAAGGTCGGCACGGAACTGCGCGTCGACACCGAGGGCGGCAAGGTCAGCGAGGCCGTCGACCCGAACGGCGCGTCGTCCTCCGGGAGTTCCGGCGGTGCCACCGAGGCGTCGCAGGCGAGCGTCCCGACCACCGAGTCCGGCATCCAGGCCGCGGCGCGGGAGATCGTGCCCGCGGACCAGTTCACCTGCTTCAGCAACATCGTGGAGCGGGAGAGCGGCTGGGACCACACCGCGACCAACCCCAGCTCCGGCGCGTACGGCCTGATGCAGGCGCTGCCCGGCGACAAGATGGCCTCGGCCGGCGCCGACTGGCGCACCAACCCGGTCACCCAGCTCAAGTGGGGCCTGGACTACATGAACGAGCGCTACGGCAGCCCGTGCGGCGCCTGGGAGTTCTGGCAGGCCAACAACTGGTACTGATGCCGAGGGCTCCGGGCCCGCGGTGAGTCTCCCGCCGCCCCGTCGCGCGGATCGTCCGCGCGGCGGGGCGCGTTCGGTTACGGACCCCCCGCTCGGGTACGGCCCCAGGGCTACGTCCCGGCCGCCTGTTCCGTCGCCGGGGGCGGCGGCGCGGGCGCGGGCGGAGCCGCCCCGGACACCTCGGCCAGGTCCCGCGCCGCCTGCGCGAGGAGCCGGTGCATCGCCGACTCCGCGGCGTCCGGGTCCCCGGCCCGTATCGCCTCCAGCACGGCGCGGTGCCCCGGCACGGGATCCTGCGGATGGTGCCCGGGGCCGTGCACCAGGTGGTCGCGCGCGGCCAGTCCGCTCGCGATGACCAGATCCATGCGCTCCAGCAGCTCGTTGTGCGAGGCGGCGAGCAGGGCGCGGTGGAAGGCGAGGTCCGCCGCGACGGCCGCGGCGGAGGCGGTCGCGCCGTCCCGCGCCCCGGCCATCGCCGCGAGCGCCTCCTCCAGCGCCGACAGGTCGGCGGCGGTACGCCGCACGGCCGCCAGCCGGACCGCCGCCGGCTCGACGATGCCGCGCACCTCGTCCAGGTCGCGCAGCAGCGGGGCGGCGGCGGGGCGCGACCGCGCGGCATCGCCCTCGCCCTGCTGCCGGGCCGCGGACTCGAAGCGCCAGCGCAGCACGTCGGCGTCGAGGAGGTGCCAGTCGGAGCGCGGCCGGACGAACGTGCCGCGCTTCTGCCGCGCGTCGACCATGCCCTTGGCCGCCAGCACCTTCAGCGACTCGCGCAGCGCGGTGAGGCTCACGCCCAGTTCGGCCTGGAGGGCGGCGAGGTCGAGGGTGGCGCCCTCGGCGATCTCGCCGCCGAGGACGCGGTGCGCGAGGGTCTCCACCGTCTGTCCGTGCACCCCGCGGCGGGCGTAACCCGGCATGGCCGCTCGCTCCTCCCTGAATCCTGCTCGACTGCTCCCCCGCCGCCCGCGCCGCCCCGCGGCGCCCCGGCTCAGGCCGACGACTTTACGACGCTCCAGCCGCCGTCGACGACCAGGCTCGTGCCGGTGACGTACGACGCCTCCGGTGAGGCGAGGAAGGCGACCGCGGCGGCCACCTCCTCCGGCGCGCCCAGCCTGCCGGCGGCGGTCTGCGCGGCGCTGGCCCTGCGGTCCGCCTCGGGCACGCGGTCCCAGAGCCGGGTGAGCACCGGTCCCGGCAGCACGGTGTTCACCCGCACCGACGGGCCGTACTCGACGGCGAGTTGGCCGGCCAGCGAGAGCAGCCCGCCCTTGGCGGCGGCGTACGCGGGGTGGCCGGGGATGCCGTGCCGGGCGTGCACGGAGGAGACCAGCACCGCGGCACCGGGCCCGTCCGGCTGCGCGCGCAGGCCGGGCAGGCAGGCGCGGAAGCCGAGGAACGCGGCGGTCAGGCCCACGTCGACCTGACGCCGCCAGGAGGCGGGCGACGTCTCGTGCGCGGGGGCGACGTCGACGGCGACGGCGTTGGAGACCAGGACGCCGACGGGGCCGAAGCCCCCGGCCGCGGCAAGGATGCGCGCCCAGCCGTCCTCCCCGGCCACGTCCGCGGCGACGGCCGCGGCCGTGCCGCCGGCGGCGGTGATCTCCGCGGCGGCGGCCTCCGCCCGGTCGCCGTCGATGTCCGCGACGACGACGGCGGCGCCCTCGGCGGCGAGCCGGCGGGCGGTGGCCGCGCCGATGCCGGCGGCGGCGCCGGTGACGACCGCGGTGCGGCCGGCGAAGCGTGCGGTGTGCGGGGGTTGCGCGGCTCCGGCTGCTGTCACGAGGTCACGCTCCGGGTGTTGACGGATCTGCCGCGGCACTTCTACGTTGCCCGGCAAGGTTAATTCGTAATTTAAGAATTGAGCAAGAGGGGCGGAAACAGCGTGGCGCGCATCCACTTCGGCGGCGACTACAACCCCGAGCACTGGCCCGAGGAGGTCAGGGCCGAGGACATCCGGCTGATGAAGGAGGCCGGGGTCTCCATGGTCACCGCCGGGATCTTCTCCTGGGCGCTGGTCGAACCGCGGCCCGGCACGTACGACTTCGACTGGTTCGGCCGCGTGCTGGACGACCTGCACGGCGCGGGCATACGGGTCTGCCTGGCGACCATGACCGCCTCCCCGCCGCCGTGGCTGACCGAGCGGCACCCCGAGGTCCTGCCGCAGGACGCCGACGGCGTCCGCCAGTGGCCCGGCTCGCGCCAGCACTTCTGCCCCTCCAGCCCGGTCTACCGCGAGCACGCGGTCCGCCTGGTCACCGAGCTGGCCACCCGCTACGGCACCCACCCCGCCCTGGAGAGCTGGCACATCGGCAACGAGTACGGCTGCTCCAACCCGCGGTGCTACTGCGACGTCTCCGCCGCCGACTTCCGCCGCTGGCTGCGCGAGCGCCACGGCACCGTCGAAGCGCTGAACGCCGCCTGGGCCACCACCTTCTGGTCGCAGCGCTACGGCACCTTCGAGGAGATCTTCCCGCCGCGCAGAACCCCCACGCACCCCAACCCGGCCCAGGTGCTGGACTACGCGCGCTTCTGCGACGACGCGCTGCTGCAGTGCTACCTCGCCGAGAAGGAGGCGCTGCGCCGGATCACCCCCGACGTGCCCGTCACCACCAACCACATGCCGCTGCACAAGCCCGTCGACCCGTACGCCTGGGCGGCGCACGAGGACGTCCAGGCGCTGGACTACTACCAGGACCCGTACGACCCCGAGACCCACGTCGGCGCCGCCCTCGCCTTCGACGTCACCCGCTCCGCGGGCGGCGGGCGCCCCTGGATGCTGATGGAGCAGGCGCCGAGCGCCGTCAACTGGCGGGCGCGCAACAGCCCCAAGCCGCCCGGCGCGATGCGGCTGTGGAGCTGGCAGGCCGTCGCGCAGGGCGCGGACGCGGTGCTGTACTTCCAGTGGCGGGCGACCCCCGGCGGCGCCGAGAAGTTCCACTCGGCGATGGTGCCGCACGCCGGCACCGACACCCGGATCTTCCGCGAGGTGAGCGCGCTGGGCCGGGAGCTGGGCGGCGTCCCGCAGCTCGCCGGCGCGCGCTCGCGGCCCGAGGTGGCGCTGCTCGCGGACTGGCACAGTTGGTGGGCGCTGGACCAGGGCTCGCACCCGTCCGCGGACCTGGACTTCGCCGAGACGCTGCGCCGCCACTACCGGCCGTTCTTCGAGGCGGGCGTGGAGTGCGACGTGGTGCCGCCGGACCGCGACCTGTCCGCCTACCGGCTCGTGGTGGTGCCGAACCTCTATCTGATGAGTGCCGAGACGGGGGCCCGGCTGACGGAGTTCGTACGCGCCGGGGGCCACCTGCTCGTCTCGTACTTCACCGGCATCTCCGACGACTGCGACCGCGTCCACGTCGGCGGCTACCCGGCGCCGCTGCGCGAGGTGCTGGGGCTGCGCGTCGAGGAGTTCTGGCCGCTCGCGGAGGGGCAGAGCCTGCCGCTGACCGGCGCGCTGGCCGGCAGCGGCGACCTGTGGTCCGAGGCGATCGACCTCGAAGGCGCGGAGGCCGTCGCGGCGTTCGGCGCGGGTGAGCTGGCCGGCCGGCCGGCGATCACCCGGCACACGTACGGGGACGGCGTCGCCTGGTACGCCGGCACGCGGCTCCCGGCGGCGGCGATGCGCACCCTGGTGGACCGGGTACGCGCCGGGGCCGCGGTCGCGCCGGTGCTGCCGGGGCTGCCGGCGGGCGTGCAGGCCACCGTGCGCGAGGGCGCGGACGGTCGCTTCCTCTTCCTGCTCAACCACGGCACGAGCACCGCGTCCGTGACCCTGCCCGAGCCGATGCTCACGCTCGCCGGCGACGGCGCGGACCCCGCGGCCGGCCCGGTCGGCTCCGTCGACCTGCCGGCGCGCGGCGTGGTCGTACTGCAGTCCTGAGAAGACGTCTGACAAGGAGGTCGGATGCCCACCAGAAGGAAGGTCCTGGCGTGGGGTGCCGCGGCCGCCGCCGCGCCCGCCCTCGCGGGCTGCGGCGAGGAGGTCGGCGCGGCCCGGATGACCCGGGCGACCGAGCGCAGGCCGGGGCAGAAGGTCACGCTGACCTTCTGGACCTGGGTGCCGCTGCAGAAGGCCGTGGCGCTGTGGAACAAGGAGAACCCGGACATCCGGGTCGACGTGCAGACGGTGCCCGCCAACACCTCGGGGGGCTACCAGAAGATGTACGCCTCCCTCACCGCGGGCGACCCGCCCGACCTGGCGCAGGTGGAGTACTACGCGCTGCCCGAGTTCATGCTCGTCAACGGTCTGACGAACCTGAGCGAGTACGGCGCCGACGAGCTGAAGGACGACTACGTCGACTGGCAGTGGCAGCAGGGCGTCTTCGCGGGCGAGACGTACGCGATCCCGCAGGCGTCCGGCCCCATGGGCCTGTTCTACCGCCAGGACCTCCTGGAGAAGTGGGACATCGACGTCCCGGCGACCTGGGACGAGTACCGGGCCGCCGCCGTGAAGATCAAGAAGCGCAGCGGCGGCTCGCTCATCAGCGCCTTCCCGCCCGCCAACGCCCAGTGGTTCTCCGCCTTCGCCTGGCAGCGCGGCGCCCACTGGGTGAGCACCGAGGGCGACACCTGGGTGGTCGACCTCACGAGCCCGGAGTCGCTCCAGGTCGCCGACTACTGGGACGGGATGGTCTCCGACGGCCTGGTGTCGCCCATCCAGGACTCGCAGTCCGCGTACTTCAAGGGGATACAGACCGGCGGGCTGGCCACCTGGCCGGGCGCGCAGTGGTACGACGCGCTGATCCGCGGCAACGCGCCGCGCACCGAGGGCCGGTGGCGCGTCGCCGAGCTGCCGCAGTGGGAGCGCGGCGCGCACGCCTCGTCCAACTGGGGCGGCTCGTCCACGGCGATCCTGCAGGGCAGCAGGCACCCGGTGGAGGCGCTGCGGTTCGCGCACTGGCTCAACACCGACCCGGCGGCGATCGACCTGCTGGTCGAAGCCGGTTACGGCTGGCCGGCGGCGAAGATCGAGCTGGCGGACTCCGCGCTCGGCAAGCCCGACCCGTTCTTCGGCGGCCAGCGCTACAACGAGGTCTTCCAGCTCTCCGACCGCAACGTCGACACCTCCTGGCGCTTCGGGCCGACGACGACCCAGTCGTACGCCCACATCCAGGACGGCTTCGGCCGCGTCATCGCCGGCCACGGCTCCTTCTCGGACGCGCTGAAGGACGCCGAGGGCATGTTCGTGGACGACCTGAAGGCCAAGGGACTCCAGGCGAGGAGCGCGCGATGAGCACCTCCGCGAAGCCCGGCACGGCGCGGCCGGAGACGGCTCGCCGCCGGCGCCGTGGCCGCCCCGACCGCAAGGCGTGGGCGTTCCTCGGCCCGTTCCTGGCGCTGTACCTGTTCGCGATGGTCGTGCCGATCTTCTACGCCGTCTACCAGAGCATGCTGAAGGTCGAGCGCAGCGGCCCCATGGGCCTGGGCGAGCCGTCGGTGGGCTTCGCCGGCTTCGAGAACTACTCCCTCGCCCTGCAGCAGGAGACGTTCGTCGAGGGCTTCGGCCGGGTGCTGCTCTTCGGCATCGTGCAGGTGCCGGTGATGCTGCTGCTGGCGCTCGTCCTCGCGCTGCTGCTGGACCAGGTCTCCGGCCGCTGGGCGGGGCTGCTGCGGGCCACGTACTTCCTGCCGTACGGCATACCCGGCGTGATCGCCACCATCCTGTGGGGCTTCCTGTACGTGCCCGGGGTCAGCCCGGTCAACGACGTGCTCGGCGACCTCGGCTTCCAGCCGGACTTCCTCGGCTACGACAACGTGCTGTGGTCCATCGCGAACATCGTGGTCTGGGAGTTCGCCGGCTACAACATGCTGATCATCATCGCCCAGCTCAAGTCCGTGCCGCAGGAGCTGTACGAGGCCGCGCGGATCGACGGCGCCGGGCCGTGGCAGACGGCGCTGCGCATCAAGATCCCGCTGGTGCGGCCGGCGCTGGTGCTGACCACCGTGTTCTCCATCATCGGCACGATGCAGCTCTTCGCCGAGCCACTGGTGCTGAAGAAGGTCGCCCCGGCCGTCACCACGGACTACACCCCCAACCTGAGCGCGTACTTCGACGCCTTCGCGAACGCCAACCTCTACCTGGCCGCGGCCAAGTCGGTCATCCTCGCGGTCGTCGCGATGGTGCTGTCGTTCGGGTTCCTCAGTCTCGTCACCCGCAAGCAAAGGAGCGAGCGGTGAGCGCCACCGACACCGAGACCGGCACCGCGGAGGGCACCGCCGCGGCCGGGTCCCCGCCCGCCGCGCCCGTACCCGCACCGCGCCGGCGCCGGCCGCCGCGCCCCGGCCGCATCGTGCTCGTCGCCGTGCTCACGGCGGCCGCGCTGTACTTCCTGCTGCCGGTCTACTGGCTGGTGGTCGCGGCCACCAAGTCGAACGACAGCCTCTACGGCTCCTTCGGCCTGTGGTTCGACGACCCGCAACTGTGGGACAACCTCGGCCAGGTCTTCAGCTACGACGGCCACGTCTACCTGCGCTGGACGCTGAACTCCCTGCTGTACGCGGGAGTCGGGGCGGTGGTGGCGACGCTGCTGTCCGCCGCGGCCGGCTTCGCGCTCGCCAAGTACCGCTTCGCGGGCCGGGAGGCGGTGTTCAAGTTCGTCCTCGCGGGCGTGCTGCTGCCCTCGACGGCGCTGGCGCTGCCGCTGTACCTGATGTTCAGCAAGCTGGAGCTGACCAACACCTACTGGGGCGTGCTGATCCCCAGCGTCGTCAGCCCGTTCGGCGTCTACCTGTGCCGCATCTACGCCGAGTCGGCGGTGCCCGACACGCTGCTGGAGGCGGCGCGGGTGGACGGCGCGGGCGAGGCGCGGATCTTCTTCTCGCTGGTGCTGCGGATCATGACGCCGGCGCTGGTGACCGTCTTCCTCTTCCAGTTCGTGCACATCTGGAACAACTACTTCCTGCCGCTGGTGATGCTCTCCGACGACCGGAAGTACCCGATCACCCTCGGTCTCGTCACCTGGCAGCAGGCCGCGGACCGGGTGCCGGAACTCACGCAGTACACCATCGGCGGAGCCTTCGTCTCCGTCGTCCCCCTGGCCGTCGCGATGCTCGTCCTCCAGCGCTTCTGGCGGACCGGGCTGACCGAGGGCAGCGTCAAGGAGTGAGCAGTTGAAGATCACCCGCATCGAGACCTTCGCCGTGCCGCCGCGCTGGCTGTTCTGCCGGGTCGAGACGGACGACGGCCTCGTGGGCTGGGGCGAGCCGGTCGTGGAGGGCCGGGCGGCGACCGTCCGCACGGCCGTCCACGAACTCGCCGAGCAGTTCCTCCTGGGCGCCGATCCGCTGCGGATCGAGGACCACTGGCAGCTCATGACCAAGGGCTCCTTCTACCGCGGCGGGCCGGTGCTCTCCTCCGCCGTCGCGGGCCTGGACCAGGCGCTGTGGGACCTCGCGGGCAAGGCGTTCGGCGCGCCCGTGCACCAGTTGCTCGGCGGCCCGGTGCGCGAGCGGGCCCGCGCGTACTGCTGGGTCGGCGGCGACGAGCCCGGCGAGGTGCGCGACCAGGTCGCCGCGCAGGTGGAGGCGGGCTTCACGGCGGTGAAGATGAACGGCTCGGGGCGGATGGACCGGCTGCCGAACGTCGCCGACCTGCGCCGGGTCGCGGCGCGCGCGGAGGCCGCCCGCGACGCGCTGGGTCCGGAGCGGGACTTCGCCGTCGACTTCCACGGGCGGTTCTCGGCGGCCGGCGCGATCAGGGCGATCGGGGTGCTGGAGCCGTACGCGCCGATGTTCGTGGAGGAGCCGGTGCTGCCCGAGCACACGCACGTGCTGGAGCGGGTCACCCGCTCGACGGCGGTGCCGGTCGCGACGGGCGAGCGGCTGTTCTCGCGCGGCGAGATGCTGCCGGCGCTGCGGGCGGGCGCCGCGGTGCTGCAGCCGGACCTCTCGCACGCCGGCGGGATCTCGGAGTGCCGGCGGATCGCGTCGCTGGCCGAGACGTTCGACGCGGCCGTCGCGCCGCACTGCCCGCTGGGGCCGCTGGCGCTGGCCGCGAGCCTGCAACTCGCGTTCTGCACGCCGAACTTCCTCATCCAGGAGCAGTCGATCGGCATCCACTACAACACCGGCGCGGAGCTGCTCGACTACGTCGCGGACCCGGAGGTCTTCCGCTTCCATGCCGGGCATCTGCTGCGGCCGACCGGTCCGGGGCTGGGCGTGGAGATCGACGAGCGGGCGGTACGGGCGGCGGACGGGACGGCGGAGAGCTGGCACAACCCGGTGTGGCGGCACCCGGACGGCTCGTACGCGGAGTGGTGACGCCGGGGCTGTGCCGGCTGAGCGCCGGCCGGGCGCGGCTCAGCGGCGGGTGGCGGCCACCGCGCCGGCCGTCACCAGCACCGCGACGGCGACGCCGAACGCCGTCGTGCCCGCCGTCAGCCCCACCGCGTCGCTGAGGTACCCGGCGGCGACCGGCAGCACCCCGGCCATCAGGTAACCGCCGCCGGTGAGCGCCGCGTTGGCCTCGGCGAGCCGGGTGGCCGGTATGCGGGCGCTGAGCGTGCCGAGCCCGCCGAGCTGCGCGCTGCCCTGGCCGAGCCCGGCCAGCACGGCGGCGGCGAGCAGCAGCGGCACGGAGGTGACGGCGGTCGCCAGCACCAGCGCCGCCATGCCGGCGGTGGTCAGGGCGGCGCCGAGGGTGAAGAGGACACGGACGCGCAAGGTCCGTACGGCGAACTGCACGCCGGTCGCCGCCGCGAAGAGCAGGAAGATCATGCCGCCGGCGAGCGCGCGGTCGTCGCTGTCCAGCAGGTCGGCCAGCAGGGACGGGCCGAGCGAGAGCACGAACCCGGTGGCGGTCATGCCCGGGGCGAGGACGGCGAGGCTGAGCAGCAGGGTGCGGCGGTGCGGGCGCGGGACGGTTGGGATGCGCACGAGCCGGCGCGCACGCCCGGGCGCCGGGTCCGCCGCGCCTTCGCCCCCCGGCGGTGCGTCCGCTCCCCCGCCCGGCTGCTCCCCCGGGAAGGAAAGCGGCATCCGCACCACCACCGCCAGCGCGACGAGCAGCAGCCCCGCCTGCACCACGAACACCAGGGTCGTGGGATGCGGCAGCGCCTCCGACAGCGCTCCCGCAAGCATCGGGCCCAGCGCTGCCCCGCCGACCATCGACGCGGAGGCGACGAGCCCGCCGAACTGCTTCTGCCCCGGCGGCGCCAGGTCGGCCACCGCCGCCATCCCCGCCGCCAGCACCGCGCCCACCGCGAACCCGCTGAGCAGCCGCGCCACGCCCAGCACGGCGACCGAGTCCGCGGTGGCGAAGAGCACGGCGGCCGTGAGCGACAGCGCGAGGCCCGGCAGCAGCACCGGTTTGCGGCCGTACCGGTCGGCAAGGGTGCCCGCGAACGTCAGGGTGACGAGCAGGCCGCCGATGTAGGCCGCGTAGATCAGCGTGATCGTGGCGGCGGAGAAGCCGAACCGGCCCTGCCAGAGCACGTACAGCGGCGCGGGCTCGTTGGACAGGGCGAGCGCGGCGACGACGGGCCAGGCGGCCAGCCACATCCAGCGCCGCGAGCCGTCCGGCGGCCGGCCGGCGGCGGCTGCGGGGGCGCCGAGGGCGGGGTCCGTGCGGCGGGCGTCGGCCGTCATGCGCGCTCCTCGGCAGGGTCGGCCGACACTGTACGAGATCGTCCGCGCGGCCTGAAGCGCGGGTGGCGGCCGGGAGCCGGGGGAGGCGCGGTACCGGCGAAGACTGTTTCCCCATTATTCCTACCGGCATGATAGGGAAGAAGAGTGAGCGGCAACGGCAAGGACAGCACCGGCACACCGCGGGACCCGTACTTCGACAACGCCAAGCTCCTGGCGGTGGTGCTCGTCGCGTGCGGGCACGCCTGGGAGCCGCTGGTGGACGGCAGCCGGGCGGTCGCCGCGGCGTACGAGGCCGTCTACGTCTTCCACATGCCCGCGTTCGTGCTGATCTCCGGCTACTTCTCCCGCGGCCGGGACGGCGCGCCGCGCCCGGCCCGCGGGCTGATCACCGGCCTCCTCGCGCCGTACCTGGTCTTCGAGACCGCGTACACCCTCTTCGGCCGCCTGGCCGGCGGCGACGGAAGTCCGCTCAGCCTGCTCGACCCCTGGGGCGTGACCTGGTTCCTGCTCGCGCTCTTCGTCTGGCGGCTGTCCGTGCCGCTGTGGACGGCGCTGCGCCGCCCGCTGCCCGTCGCGCTCGCGGTCGCGGCGCTCGCCACCGCCACCCCCGGCATCGGCCCCGACCTGGAGCTGCAACGGGTGCTGCAACTCCTGCCGTTCTTCGTCCTCGGCCTGACCTGCACGCCGGAACGGCTGCGGCTGCTGCGGCGGCGCGAGGCGCGGATCCTGGCCGCCCCGGTGCTCCTGGCCGCGCCGGTGGCCGCGTACCTACTCGGGCCGCACACCGACCGGCGCTGGCTCTACCACAACGCCGCCGCCCAGGAGATCGGCCACTCCGGCAGGACGGGGCTGCTCGTCGCGCCCGTGCTCTTCTGCTGCTCGCTGCTGCTGGTCGCGGCGTTCCTCGCCTGGGTGCCCGGGCGGCGGCTGTGGTGGACCGTGCTGGGCGCGGGCACCCTCTACGGCTATCTGCTGCACGCCTTCGCCACCCAGGGTGCGCGGTACGGCGGCTGGTACGAGCCCGCGTGGCTGACCACGCCCGCCGGTCCCGTGGCCGTCACCGCGGCCGCCGTCGCGGGCATGGCGCTGCTGTGCACTCCCCCCGTACGCCGGGCGCTGCGCTGGGCGGTCGAACCGCGCCTCGCGCCGCTGTTCCGGGCGGCGGGCACGGTGCCGTCCCGCGCCCCCCGTTCGGTTGAATCCCGCGTACTCGCGCCGACGCCCGTCCCCGCGCCCCTTACCGTCGTCGGTTGTACGACCGTCGGTTGTACGTCGCCAGCCGGTCACCGACCTCCGGGGGACCACGATGAGGAACCGCAGCGCCGGTGAGCTGCCCGCCGAAGCCACCAGCTTCGTCGGGCGCCGGCAGGAGCTCGCGCTGCTCGACGCCTGCCTGCGGCAGGCCCGCCTGGTCACGCTCACCGGGCCCGGCGGAGTCGGCAAGACCCGCACCGCCGTGCGCGGCGCGCACCGGCTGCGCTCCCGCTTCCCCGACGGCGTCACCCTCGTACCACTGTCCGCCCTCGCCGACCCGCGGCTGCTGCCCAACACCGTCGCCGCCGCGCTCGACCTCCCGGAGCAGACCGCGCTGCCGGCCGAGGACGCGCTCGCCGCGTACCTCAAGGACAAGACGGCGCTGCTCATCCTCGACACCTGCGAGCACCTGGTCGACGCCAGCGCCGTGCTCGCCGAGGAACTGCTCCGCGCCGCCCCGCAGTTGCACGTCGTCGCCACCAGCCGCCAGCCGCTGGACGTCGCCGGCGAGCACATCCTGCCGATCCCGCCGCTGGCCGTCGCGGACTCCGGGCCCGCGGACGACGCGCTGCAGTTGTTCACCGACCGGGCCGCCGCCGCCGTGCCCGGCTTCACCGTCGACGACGACAACCGCGCCGACGTCCTCGCGCTCTGCCGGCGCCTCGACGGCATCCCGCTGGCCATCGAACTGGCCGTCAGCCGGCTGCGGGTGCTCTCGCCCGAGGAGATGCTGAACCGGCTCGACCACCGCTTCCAGTTGCTCACCGGCGGCCGGCGCACCGCCGTGCCGCGGCACCAGACGCTCCGTACCACCATCGGCTGGAGCTACGAGCTGTCCACCGAGCCCGAGCGGCTGCTGTGGTCCCGGCTCGCGGTGTGCGCCGGGGAGTTCAGCCTGGAGGTCGCCGAGGCGGTCGGCGCGGAGGGGGCGCTGCCCGCCGAGGGCGTGCTCGACGCGCTGATCGGGCTGGTGGAGAAGTCGGTGGTGCTGCGGGTGGAGTCCGAGGACGGCACCCGCTACCGGATGCTCGACACCATCCGCGAGTTCGGCCTCGAACAGCTCGGCCGCGGCGCGGAGGCGGAGCGGACCCGGCGCCGGCACCGCGACCACTTCCTGCGCCGGGCCCGGCTGTTCGACGCCGAGTGGACCGGCGACCGGCAGGTGGCGCTGCTGCGGCAGATGGTGCGCGACCAGGCGGACGTACGGGTCGCGCTGGAGTTCTGCGTCGCCGACCCGGACGACGGGTCCGCGGGCCTGTCGATGGCCACGATGCTGTGGGGCTACTGGCACTGCACCGGGCTGCTCACCGAGGGCCGTTACTGGCTGCGCCGCGCCCTCGACCGCTGCCCGGAGGACTGCCCGGAGCGGGTCAAGGCGCTCTGGCTGACCTGCTGGTTCATGGACATGCAGGGCGAGCGCGGCGACACCTTCGCGCTGCTCGACGAGGCCGAGGCCGTGGCGCTGCGCATCGACGACCGTACGGGGCTCGCCTGGACCCGCACCTTCCGCCACCACTCCCGCTACTTCCGCGGCGGGGCCGATGGGGTCGCCGAGGGCTTCGAAGCGGCCCGGCGCGCGCTGACCGAGCAGGGCGACGCGACCGGGATACTGATGAGCGGCTTCCTCGCGGGCTTCTTCCACGTGCTCAACGGCGGTACGGGCGAGGGCATCGCGCTCAGCGAGGACTCGCTCCGGCGCAACGCGGGCACCCCCGCCGAGCTGTGGTCGCGCGGCTGGGCGCTGTGGGTCAAGAGCATCGGCCTGTGGCTCAAGGGCGAGCACCTGGAGAGCATCGAGTGCGCCCGGCAGGGCATCCGCGCCAAGGCGGTGCTGCACGACCTGATGGGCGTCGCGCACTTCCTGGAGGGCTTCGCCTGGCGGGCCGCGGAGCTGCGGCACTTCGAGCGGGTGGCGGTGCTGCAGGGCGCGGCGGACGCGCTCTGGCGCCGGGCGGTCAAGGAGGCCCGGTTCGGCATCGCCGTCCTGCACGACCTGCACGGCTGCGCGGCGGACGCGGCCCGCGAGGCGCTGGGCAACGACGGCTACGACTCCGCGTTCCGCGAGGGCGGCCGGCTGCCCACCGACGCCGCCGTGGCGCTGGCGCTGGCCGACGAGGCGGCGCCGGCCGCGCCGGTGGTCCCGGCGCAGCCGCCGGGCGCGGGCGACGGCCTCACGCCGCGGCAGCGGCAGGTGGCGGCGCTGGTGGCCAGAGGGCTGACGAACCGCGAGATCGCCGGGCAACTGGTGATCTCCAAGCGCACGGTGGACGCGCACGTGGAGCACATCCTCGCGAAGTTCGGCTTCACCTCACGCTCCCAGATCCCGGGCGTGCTCTCCGGCTCCCTGCGGACGCGGGCGGACTGAGGCGCGCGGCCCGGTGCGTACGGGACGGGGCCGTCCGCGGTACGGGCCGGGCGCGGCGGGGTCGCGGGTGCTACAGGTCGTCGGGGTCGGCGCGGTCCAGGGCCGGGCGGGGGCCCGGTGCCGCCTCGTCCAGCAGGTAGTCCGCGGCGACGGTGTCCGTGACCAGGCTGGTGACCAGGCCCGAGCGCAGCACCGCCACGATGGCCTCGCGTTTGCGGGCGCCGCCGGCGATGGCGACCACCTCGGGGATCCGGCGCAGCCGGTCGGCCTCGACGGTGATGCACCGCTCCCCCAGGTCGCGGCCGATGCGCCGGCCCTCGGCGTCGAAGAGGTGCGCGGACATCTCGGCGGCGGCGCCCAGCGAGGCGTAGTGCGCGCGCTCCTCCTCGGAGAGCATGTCGTGGACCGCGGAGATGCCCTCCTCCCAGGAGCCGATGGAGACGGCGGCGACGGTCACCTTGTCGAAGTACTCGAAGGCGCGGGCCACCCCGGTCTGGCTGCGCAGCGCGGTGGCGGTGGCGGCGTCGGGCAGCAGCATCGGCGCGTAGATGGGGTGTGCCTCGCCGCCGGCGACCTCGGCGGCGCGGCGCACCGCCTCCACGGAGCCGCGCTCGGCGGTGCCCGCGTCGTAGACGCCGGTGAGCTGGACGACGGTGCACGGGGGCAGCCGGTGCAGCGCCTGCGCCATGTTGATCGTGGACCGGCCCCAGGCCAGCCCGAGCACGTCACCCTCGGTGACCAGCTCGGCGAGCAGGTCGGCGGCGACGCTGCCGAGGTTCTCCGGGTCGCGGGTGTCGGGCACGGCGTCGGCCGGCGCCTCCACGACGACGGCGTGACGCAGGCCGAAGCGGGCGCGCAGGGCGTCGGAGCGCTCGGCGTCGAGTTCGGCGGGGACGCGGATCTCGATCCGTACGAGGTCCCGGTCGAGCGCGGTCTCCAGCACCCGGGCGACCTTGAAGCGGCTGACACCGAACTCGTCGGCGATCTGGATCTTGGACTTGCCCTCGAGGTAGAAGCGGCGGGCCATCGCCGCCGCCTGCACCAGCTCCGCGGGTCCCATCCGCGCAGCCGTCCGGCCCGTCGACACCGAGATCTCCTTTGCTCTCCCCAGCGGCGCTGTTGAAGGCGCTGCTACGTGGTCCATACTTTCACGATCCGGGCGCCGGGGCTGAGGCTCCGAAGGGTCCGACGGCCGCGGGGGTGTGCCGGTGGTGCTCGCGGGCGGCTAGTGGCAGCCGGCCGCCCAGGCCGCCCCCTCGGCGGCGGCCGTCGCCCGGGCGCGCAGCGCCCGCACCGCGGCGGCCGGGTCCTCGGCCCCGTACACCGCGGAACCGGCGACGAACACGTCCGCGCCCGCCTCGGCGCACCGCTCGATGGTCTCCGCGGAGACCCCGCCGTCGACCTGCAGCCACAGCTCCAGGCCGTGCTTGGCGATCAGCTCCCGGGTGCGGCGCACCTTGGGCAGCATGATGTCCAGGAACGCCTGGCCGCCGAAGCCCGGCTCGACCGTCATGACCAGCAGCATGTCCAGCTCGGGCAGCAGGTCCTCGTACGGCTCGACGGGGGTGGCGGGCTTGAGCGCCATCGCTGCGCGCGCCCCCTGCGCGCGCAGCTCGCGCGCCAGGCGCACCGGCGCGGCTGCGGCCTCGGCGTGGAAGGTCACGGAGCCGGCACCCGCGTCCACGAACGCGGGGGCCCAGCGGTCCGGCTCCTCGATCATCAGGTGGCAGTCCAGGGGGATGTCGGTGGCCCGGCGCAGCGACTCGACGACCGGGACGCCGAGCGTCAGGTTGGGTACGAAGTGGTTGTCCATGACGTCGACGTGGAGCCAGTCGGCGCCCGAGACGGCGTCCGCCTCCTCGGCGAGCCGCGCGAAGTCGGCGGAGAGAATGCTGGGGTTGATCTGGACTGCCATGCCCCCAGCCTGCCATGCCCGCGCCGGGGCGGGGGCCGCGGTACCCGTGCTGCCACCCCCTGTTCACCACGCGTGGGCCGGAATGTCGGGTTCGGCGCCGGCCCCCCGTCCGGGGCCGCGGGCGCGGGCTCAGCCGGTGCGGCGCAGCAGCGCGAGGTACATCGCGTCGGTGCCGTGGCGGTGCGGCCAGAGCTGGACGTCGGGTCCGTCCCCGAGGTCCGGTACGCCGGGCAGCAGCGGCCGGGCGTCGACCAGCTCGGCGGCGGGGGCGCCGGCCGCCTTCAGCGCGTCGTCGACGACCGCCCGGGTCTCGGCGGGGTGCGGGGAGCAGGTGACGTAGCCGACGACCCCTCCGCCGCGCACCGCCCGCAGCGCGTCCTCCAGCAGCGCCCGCTGCAGCGGCGCGAAGCCCTCCAGGTCCTCGGGGCGGCGGCGCCAGCGGGCCTCGGGGCGGCGGCGCAGAGCGCCCAGGCCCGTACAGGGGACGTCGACGAGGACGCGGTCGAAGCCGCCGGGACGCCAGGCCGGACGGGTGCCGTCGGCGACGACGACCTGGTACGGGCCCGGGTTGCCGGCGAGCGCGCGGGCCACCAGCTTCGCCCGGTGCGGCTGCTTCTCGGCCGCCACCAGCGCCGCGCCGCGCTCCGCGGCCAGCGCCGCCAGCAGCGCGGCCTTGCCGCCGGGTCCTGCGCAGCCGTCGAGCCAGCGGGTGTCGGGGCCCTCCAGTGGCGCGTTGGCCAGCGCCATCGCGACGAGCTGGCTGCCCTCGTCCTGCACGCCGGCCCGCCCGTCCCGCACCGCGTCCAGCGCGCCCGGGTCGCCGCCCTCGGCCAGCCGCACCGCGTACGGGGACCAGCGCCCCGGCAGCGTGTCCGGGCCGGTCAGCTCCGCCGGGGCGGCCCGGCCGGGGCGGGCGACGAGCGTGACCTCGGGCCGCTCGTTGTCGGCGGCGAGCAGTTCCTCCATCCCGGCCCGGCCGCCGCCGAGCGCGTCCCAGAGCGCGGAGACGATCCAGCGGGGGTGGGAGTGGACGACGGCCAGGTGTTCCTCGGGGTCCTCGTCGTACGGGGGCGCCACCTCGGCCAGCCAGGCGTCGAGGTCGCGGGCGGCGATCCGGCGCAGCACGGCGTTGACGAACCGCGCCCGGCCGTCGCCCAGGACGACGCGCGCCAGCTCCACCGACGCCGAGACCGCGGCGTGCGACGGGATGCGGGTGCCGAGGAGCTGGTGGGCGCCGAGGCTGAGGACGTCCAGCACCTCGGGGTCGACCTCGCGCAGGGGGCGGTCGACGCACTCGGCGATGATCCGGTCGTACGTGCCCTGGCGGCGCAGCGTGCCGTAGACCAGCTCGGTGGCGAGCGCCGCGTCCCGGGCGTCGAAGCCGTCGCGCCCGCGGGCCTGCCGGAGCATGGGCGGCAGCACGAGGTTGGCGTAGGCGTCGCGTTCGTCGACCGCACGGAGCGCGTCGTAGGCGAGGATCCGCACGGGGTCCTTCTGCGGCCTGCGGTAGGGCTTGGCGGGCCGGCGACGGCGCGGCTGGTCGCTCACGTGACATGTGCTCCGGGGCTGACGGTGCGTACACCGGAAGCCTACGCCCCGGCCGGCTCCGGGCTGTCGCCGAGGCGTTCGCCGCCCGTGATGCGCACGCCGCGCGCCCAGTCCGCCGCCACCATCGGCCGCTTGCCCTGGGCCTGCACCCACTGCAGCTCCACGGCGTACGAACCGGTGCCGACGTGCACCGCGGACTTCGCCACGGCCAGCTCGCCGGGCGCGAGATCGGTGCGCTCGGGGCTCGGGGCGGCCGAGCGGACCTTCAGCCGCTCGCCGCGGAACGTCGTCCAGGCGCCGGGGGCCGGCGCGCAGCCGCGCACGACGCGGTCGACGCGCAGGGCGGGCGCGGTGAAGTCCAGCCGCGCGTCGGCGACCTCGATCTTCGGCGCGGACGTCACCCCCTCCGCGGGCTGCGGTACGGCTTCGAGGCTGCCGTCCGCGATCCCGTCCATCGTGGCGGTGAGCAGCCCGGCGCCGGCCGTCGCCAGCCGGGTCAGCAGGTCGCCGCTGGTGTCGGTGGGCCGCACCCGCTCGGTGACGACCCCGAACACCGGGCCCGAGTCGAGCCCTTCCTCGATCCGGAACGTGGTCGCGCCGGTCACCTCGTCGCCGGCGAGGATCGCGTGCTGCACGGGGGCGGCGCCGCGCCAGGCGGGCAGCAGCGAGAAGT
Source organism: Streptomyces sp. WMMC500 (assembly GCF_027497195.1). Taxonomy (NCBI): domain Bacteria; kingdom Bacillati; phylum Actinomycetota; class Actinomycetes; order Kitasatosporales; family Streptomycetaceae; genus Streptomyces; species Streptomyces sp. WMMC500. The sequence goes on along the minus strand of NZ_CP114905.1, from coordinate 7,894,955 downwards.
GCAGGTTGACCCAGCCGTGGGCGGGGATGTCGAGCGCGGGCCTGGGCAGCAGGGCGCCGTACGCGACGACCGGGCAGCAGTCGGGGCCGATGGCGCGCAGCCGGTCCAGGAACTCCGGGTCCTTGGGCCGCCCCGGCTTCAGCACCTCGACGCCGGCCTCCTCGGCCCGCTGCGCGACCGGGCTCGCCACGAGCCGGCGGCCCCGCCCCGCGGGTGCGTCGGGCCGGGTGACGACGGCGACGACCTCGTGCCGGTCCGACGCGAGCAGGGCGTCGAAGGTGGGGACGGCGACTTCCGGCGTACCGGCGAAAACGAGCCTCATGGGCGGTGCGGGTCCTCTCGGCGGCGACGGCGGTGCGGGGCGGTCGCGCGAGGGTGCGGCGACCGCGGCGACTGCTGCGACGGGGTGGGGGGCCCAATTCTAGGACGCGGCGCAGGCCGGCGCGGGGGCGGGCGCGGACGGAATGTCGAGGTCCGGATACGCCAGGGGCGTGCGGTCGGCCGCACGCTCCCGGGCACGGAGCGCGCGCCCCCGACCCGTGACCGCCGAGTAAGTGTCGCGTTGCTCAGGCAGGAAAGTGAAAAGTGACCGAAACGGGCCGCTCCGCGGCCCGATCCGAACGACGCCGGTTCGAGAGGCTTCTCCATGGCCGACCACGCAAGCCACGACGCCCAGGCGCGGGCGAGCCTGCAGCTCCTGGTGCGGGACATCGAAAGGGTGCGCAGGCAGGTCGACGCGCTGCGCACCCTCACCGCCCAGCTTGGCAACGTCTACCGCCCCCGGCGGACGGGCCCGTCCGCGGGCTTCGTCGTGTACGGGCGGGCCCCGGCGCCCACGGTGCGGCTCGCCCAGGAGCTGCGGGACAGCGTCGAGACGCTGGTGACCGCGGCCGTCGACTTCGACCGCTCGCTCGGCTTCTCCTGGGACGCGGTGGGCTCGGCGCTGGGCGTCACCAAGCAGGCGGTGCACCGCCGCTACGGCACGCGCCGTGCGCAGCAGCCCGGCCGCGACCCCGGCGCCCCGGAGACCGCCGGGGCGCCGGCTGGCGAGCCCCGGCTGCCGACGGGCACGCTCCCGGTCGTGCCCGCGGCCCGCCCGGCCCCGGGCACGAGCCCGCCGGTCCAGCCGACGGACGCGGTGGCGGCCACGCAGTCCTGAGCGGACGGCCCGCGGGGGGGCGGCGTGGCGCCGGGCGCCGGCGGCGCGAATCCCGCCCCGAGGCGCGCGCAGGCCCGGGGACGGCATCAGGCGGCACGGCAGCGGCACGCGACTCGCCCGGGCACGGGGCCCGACGGGCGGCCGAGCCCGCAGGCCCGTACGACGGCTCGCACGCCCGGCGGCCACCGCCAGGTCCCGCGCTCACGGCACGTTTGGCACGAGCGCCGGCCACCGGCGCGCCGCCCCGGTCGGCCTGCCGCCTCCCCGGACGGGGCTCCCGTTCCGGTATGGCCCGCCCGGCGAGGGCGCCGTCAGCCGATGTCCGGGGGGTCGATCCGGATCCGCAGGGCCGGGCCCGTGCGGCGGGTCATGCGGGCCGCCTGCGCCGCCTTGAGGGCCGCCGCCAGGGCGGCTCCGTGGCCCGGCGGGACGCGCAGCAGAATCCGCTCCCACGACTCCCCCGGCGCCGGGCCCCCGCCCGCCGGCCCCCGCGTGCCCGGCGGCGCCTCCGGCACCGGCACCGGGCCCAGCACCTCCGTCGACGGCGGCAGCTCCGCGTCGCCGACGAACGCCGTGACCGCTTCCGAAGGCCCCCACACCGCCGCCATCCGCGAGACCGGCGGGAAGCCCAGCTCCGTGCGCTCCGCCAGCTCCGTGCGGGCGAAGCCCGCCGGGTCCCAGCGCACCAGGGCCTGCACCGGCCGCTGCGCGGGGTCCGCCACGACCGCCGCCACCCCGCCGGCCGCGGAGCCGCGGACCAGCGCCGCGGCGGTCAGCCAGCGGCGCAGCGCCTCCTCGCCGGCCCGCAGGTCCGGGCGGTTCAGCAGCGCCCAGCCGTCGAGCAGCAGCGCAGCGGCGTACCCGCCCTCCGCGACGGGCTCGGCGCCCGGCGTGCTGACGACCAGCGCCGGGGCGTCCGGCACCCGCGCGAGCACGTGGTCGCGGCCGGACGTGCGCACCGGCACCGACGGGAACGCCCGGCCCAGCTCCTCCGCCGTCCGCCGGGCGCCGACGACCTGGGCGCGCAGCCGCGTACCGCCGCACTCGGGGCAGCGCCAGGCGTGCTCCCGCGTCGCGCACCAGCCGCACACCAGCGCCTCCCGGCGGCCCTCGCCGACCAGCGGCCCGGCGCAGCGCACGCAGCGCGCGGGCGCGCGGCAGCGGGCGCAGGCCAGCCGGGGCGCGTAGCCGCGGCGCGGCACCTGCACCAGGACCGGCCCGGCGCGCAGCCCCTCGCGCGCTACCTGCCACGCGAGCGTCGGCAGCCGGGCGGCGCGGGCCGCCGCGTCGCGGGCCTGTTCGCTGTCGCCCACCGTACGGACGAGGGGGGCGGCGGCCCGTACCGTCTCGCGGGGGGCGGCGACGGGCTGGGCCCAGCCGCTCTCCACGTAGCGGGCGGCCTCGGCGCTGCAGGTGTGGCCGCCGACGAGGAGCGCGGTGTGCTCGCGGGCGGCGCGCAGGGCCAGGATCTCGCGGGCGTGCGGCTGCGGGGCGCGGTCGTCGGCGTGGGAGGTGTCGGCGTCGTCCCAGATGGCGGCCAGCCCGAGGTCCCGTACGGGCGCGAAGGCGGCGGCCCGGGTACCGACGACGCCCCGGACGGCGCCGCGGCTGACGGCGAGCCAGCGGCGGTAGCGGGCCTCGGGCCCGGCGTCGGCGGTGAGCAGCACGTGCCGGCCGCGGCCGACGAGGGCGGTCAGCGCCTCGTCCACGCGGGCGGCGGCGCGGCCGTCCGGCAGCACGGCCAGCGCGCCGCGGCCGGCGGCCAGGGCGGCGGCCAGCGCGCGGGCCAGTTCGTCGGGCCAGTCGGGTCCGGGCAGCGCCGTCCACACCGCCCGCGGGGCGCCGCCGTCGGCCAGCGCGGTGAGCAGCCCGGGCCCGTCGGGGTAGCGCGCCCAGCTTCCGGGACCGGGGGCCGGGGGCGGCGGCAGGGGGTCGGGCGAGGGCTTCTTCTCGGCGCGGGCCATCCGCGGCGGCAGCGCGAGCTGGACGACGTCGGCGAGGGCGCCCGCGTACCGGTCGGCGACGGCCTGGCACAGGTCCAGGAGCTGCGGGCCGAGGACGGGCTCGGGCGAGAGGACCTGGGCGATCGGCGCGAGGGTGCCGGGGAAGTCGCTGTCGGCGCGGCGCTCGACCACGTACCCGTTGATCAGCCCGCCGCCCTCCCGGCGCCCCTCGCGCTCGCCGGCGCCGAAGCGGACGCGCACGCGCACCCCGGGGCGCGCCTCGGCGTCCATGGCGGCGGGCACGGCGTAGTCGAAGAGGCGGTCGAGGTGGAGCAGCCCCTTGTCGACGAGGACGCGGGCGACGGGCAGCTCCTCGGCGAGCGCGGCGCCGCGCCAGGTGCGCGGGCGGGCGCGGGGGCCCTTGGCCCTGCGCACGGTCTCCCGGATCAGGGCGAGCTGCTCCGCCCCCTCGGGTGCCGCCTCCCGGCCGTCGTCGCTGCTCACCCCTCCGTCCTACCAGACAGGGCGGACACCCCGGCCGACAGCCCGCCGGACGGCACGGGGCCCCGGACCGGAGTCCGGGGCCCGACGCGCGAGGAGCCGCGAGGAGCGGGGGGCCGCCTCAGATGCCGGCGGCCTTGCGCAGCGCGTCGACGCGGTCGGTGCGCTCCCAGGTGAAGTCGGCCAGCGGGCGGCCGAAGTGGCCGTACGCGGCGGTCTGGGAGTAGATCGGGCGCAGCAGGTCCAGGTCGCGGATGAGCGCCGCCGGGCGGAGGTCGAAGACCTCGCCGATGGCGTTCTCGATCTTCTCGACGTCGACCGTGGCGGTGCCGAACGTCTCGACGAAGAGCCCGACCGGCTCGGCCTTGCCGATCGCGTACGCCACCTGCACCTCGCAGCGCGAGGCGAGGCCGGCGGCCACGACGTTCTTGGCGACCCAGCGCATGGCGTAGGCGGCGGAGCGGTCGACCTTGGAGGGGTCCTTGCCGGAGAAGGCGCCGCCGCCGTGCCGGGCCATGCCGCCGTAGGTGTCGATGATGATCTTGCGGCCGGTCAGTCCTGCGTCGCCCATGGGCCCGCCGATCTCGAACCGGCCGGTGGGGTTGACCAGCAGGCGGTAGCCCTCGGTGTCCAGCTTGATGCCGTCGTCGAGGAGGGCCTTCAGCTCCGGCTCGACGACGAACTCGCGGATGTCGGGCGTCAGCAGCGAGTCGAGGTCGATGTCCGAGGCGTGCTGCGAGGAGACGACGACGGTGTCGAGCCGGGCCGCCTTGTCGCCGTTGTACTCGATGGTGACCTGGGTCTTGCCGTCGGGGCGGAGGTAGGGGATGGTCCCGTTCTTGCGGACCTCGCTGAGCCGGGCGGACAGCCGGTGCGCGAGGTGGATCGGCAGCGGCATCAGCTCGGGCGTCTCGTCGCAGGCGTAGCCGAACATCAGGCCCTGGTCGCCGGCGCCCTGCAGGTCGAGGTCGTCGCCGCCCGCCCCCTCGACGCGGCTCTCGTACGCGGTGTCCACGCCCTGGGCGATGTCCGGCGACTGGGCGCCGATGGAGACGGAGACGCCGCAGGAGGCGCCGTCGAAGCCCTTCTTCGACGAGTCGTACCCGATCTCCAGGATCTTGTTCCGCACGAGGGAGGCGATGTCGGCGTAGGCGGAGGTGGTCACCTCGCCGGCCACGTGCACCTGGCCGGTGGTGATCAGCGTCTCGACCGCGACGCGGGAGTGCGGGTCGTCCGTGAGCAGGGCGTCGAGGATGGCGTCGCTGATCTGGTCAGCGATCTTGTCGGGGTGGCCCTCGGTAACGGACTCCGAGGTGAAAAGACGGCGGGACACATCGCTCCCCACGGTTGCAGCGGCTGCTGGCTGATCGGTTGCGGACCCGGGTCCGGACGCTTCCGGGACGGGCCCGGGGCCATTTTATCCGGCAGTCTCGTCCCGGGGACAACCCGTCTCGGTCCCTGGATGCCGCGTTGACCTGGGGAACCGCAGGTTCCCGCAGGAGCGCCCCGGGAAAGCAGCAATAAACTGTCCGGAGTGTCGGCCCGGCTGACTCAGGCGAGCGCTTGCGCTACGAGGTCCCACACCACGTCGGCCAGCGCCTCCTTCGGCCCGAACGGCACGGCCACCTCGCGCCCGTCGGCGGTGAGCACCACGGCCTCGTTGCCGTCGGAGCCGAACGCCTTGCTCTCGCCCACCTCGTTGACGACGAGCAGGTCGCAGCCCTTGCGGGCGAGCTTGGCACGGCCGTTGGCGAGCACGTCGTCGGTCTCGGCGGCGAAGCCGACGACGACCTGCCCGGCGCGCGGGCGGGCGGCGGAGATCCCGGCGAGGATGTCGGGATTGCGGGTGAGGGCGATCGGGTCCGGCTCGCGGTCGTCCTTCTTCTTGATCTTGCCCGTGGCGTACGTCACGGGCCGGAAGTCGGCGACGGCGGCGGCCATGACGACGGCGTCGGCGTCGGCCGCGGCCTTCACCACGGCCTCCTGCAGCTCCACGGCGGTGCCGACGCGGACGACGTCGGCGCCCGCGGGGTCGGGCAGCGCGGTGTTCGCGGCCAGCAGCGTGACCCGCGCGCCGCGGGCCACGGCGGTACGGGCCAGGGCGTAGCCCTGCCGGCCCGACGAGCGGTTGCCCAGGAAGCGCACGGGGTCGAGCGGCTCGCGGGTGCCGCCGGCGCTGACGACGACGTGCCGGCCGGCGAGGTCGGGGGCCAGGCCCCCGGCGCCGCGGGCGAGCGCGCGGCGGCAGACCTCGAAGATCTCCGCCGGCTCCGGCAGCCGCCCCTTGCCGGTGTCGGCGCCGGTGAGCCGGCCGACGGCGGGCTCGATGACGACGGCGCCGCGGGCGCGCAGCGTGGCGACGTTGGCCCGGGTGGCGGGGTGCTCCCACATCTCGGTGTGCATGGCCGGCGCGAAGACGACCGGGCAGGAGGCGGTGAGCAGGGTGTTGGTCAGCAGGTCGTCCGCCAGGCCGTGGGCGGCCTTGGCCAGCAGGTCGGCGGTGGCGGGGGCGACGACCACGAGGTCGGCCCGGCGGCCGATCCCCACGTGCGGGACCTCGTGCACGTCCGCCCAGGTCTCGGTGGCGGCGGGGCGGCCGGAGAGCGCGGCCCAGGTGGCCTCGCCGACGAAGTGCAGCGCGGCGGCCGTGGGCACGGCCCGTACCGCGTGACCCGACTCGGTGAGCAGCCGCAGCAGCTCGCACGCCTTGTACGCGGCGATCCCGCCGCTGACGCCCAGCACCACCTCGGCCGGTGCCGCTGCCGATGCCGCTGCCGTTTCGCGCGCCGTCTGCGCCATGTCCCGCTCCCCACCGCTCGCCGTCTCCACCCCCATGACACACCACGGGCCCGGCAGCCGCGCTGCCGGGCCCGGTGGATGAGGGATGCCTACTGCGCGGGGCCTTCGGTGGCCTCGGAGGTCAGCAGACCCGCGTTGATCTCGCGGAGCGCGATGGACAGCGGCTTCTCGTGCACGTGGGTGTCCACCAGCGGGCCGACGTACTCCAGCAGGCCCTCGCCGAGCTGGGAGTAGTACGCGTTGATCTGCCGCGCGCGCTTCGCCGCGTAGATCACGAGGCTGTACTTGGAGTCGGTCGCCTCAAGCAGCTCGTCGATCGGCGGGTTGATGATGCCCTCGGGCGCGGTGATGGGAGAGGACAACCTATCCAGCCTTCCAGTGAAACTTCACGAATCAAACCTGCATCAAGGCTAGCAGCTCGGCGGAGACGTCCTCGACGGAGGTGTTGACCAGGGTCGCGTCGAACTCCTCCTCGGCCGCCAGCTCCGTACGCGCCGCGGCCAGCCGGCGCTCGATGACCTCGGGGGCCTCCGTGCCGCGTCCGGTCAGCCGGCGCACCAGCTCCTCCCAGCTCGGCGGGGCGAGGAAGACCAGCAGCGCGTCCGGCATGCTCTCCCGGACCAGCCGCGCCCCCTGCAGGTCGATCTCCAGCAGCACGGGCTCGCCGGCGTCCAGACGCTCCAGCACGGGCCCGCGCGGGGTGCCGTACCGGTTGCCGGAGAACTCCGCCCACTCCAGCAGCTCGCCGTTGGCGACGAGCTTGTCGAACTCGTCGTCGCTGACGAAGAAGTACTGGACGCCGTGCCGCTCGCCGGGGCGCGGCCTGCGGGTCGTCGCGGAGACCGAGAGCCACACCTCGGGATGGACCTTGCGCAGATGCGCGACGACCGTGCTCTTGCCGACCCCGGAGGGGCCGGAGAGCACGGTCAGCCGCGGACGATCTGCCGGCGGGACGGGGGCCGCCCCCCGGGAGAAGGCTGTACTCATGCAGCGATTATCCCGGTTTCCGGGAGTGCCTCGAAACGTCAGGAACCGGTGCTGCCGAACTCGCGCTCCAGCGACGCGATCTGGTTGGAGCCCAGACCGCGCACACGGCGGCTCTCGGAGATACCGAGACGCTCCATGATCTGCTTCGCGCGCACCTTGCCCACACCGGGCATGGACTCAAGCAGGGCGGAGACCTTCATCTTGCCGATGACGTCGTTCTCCTGGCCCTGCTTGATGACGTCGTGCAGGGAAGCGCCGGAGTGCTTCAGCCGATTCTTGACCTCGGCGCGCTCCCGGCGAGCCGCTGCGGCCTTCTCGAGCGCGGCTGCGCGCTGTTCAGGGGTAAGGGGCGGAAGAGCCACGCCTACGTCACCTCGGATGTCGAACTAATCGGATATGGAACGGTGTGGAACCTAGTGGCCCCGCACCTGCGGAGCAACGAGCAACGCGCTGGTGCCCGCGCTCTGATGACGGAGACTAGCGGCCGAGAAGGCGCCAGTCAGCGAGAACAGATGAAAAGTCCTGGTCAGACTCAAGTTCCGCGGCAAGTTCTGGGTATATCACCCGGTTTATGAGGATACGTTCCGTACGTCATCGGCCAATTGTTCGGCCGCCGCCCGCAGCCTCGCGATATCCGGTCCGTGCGCCAGCACCGACCGGCTTGCACTGGGCAGGACTTGGGGCAGCGCGGCGCCGAAGACCCGCGGGAGGTCGGCCGGCGCGGCGCCCTGGGCGCCGATGCCGGGGGCCAGCAGCGGACCGCCCACGGCCAGGTCGGCGCCGGCCTCGGCGAGGGTGGCGCCGACGACGGCGCCGGTCGAACCGAGCGGCGCGGCACCGCGGTTCTCGGCGGCGATGTGGTCCAGCATCGTCTGGGCGACGGTCCGCGCGCCGTGCGCGCCGTGCACGGCGGCGCGCTGCACCTCGCCGCCCTCCGGGTTGGAGGTGAGCGTGACGACGAACAGGCCGGCGCCGGCGGCGTGGGCGGCGTCCAGCGCCGGGCGCAGCGACTCGTACCCGAGGTAGGGCGTGACGGTCAGGGCGTCGGAGCGCAGCGGGGCGTCCTTGTCGAGGTACGCGGCGGCGTAGCCGCCCATCGTCGAGCCGATGTCGCCGCGCTTGGCGTCCATGAGGACCAGCGCGCCGGCCGCGCGCGCCACCGTGACGGCCTTCTCCAGGACGGCGACGCCGCGGGAGCCGAAGCGCTCGAAGAACGCCGACTGCGGCTTGAGCACGGCGACGCGGTCGGCCAGCGCCTCGACGGCCGTCATCGTGAACCGCTCCAGACCCGCCGGGTCGTCCGGCAGCCCCCAGCGGGCGAGCAGCGAGGCGTGCGGGTCGATGCCGACGCACAGCGGGCCGCGGGCGGCCATCGCGCGGTGCAGCCGGCGGCCGAAGGGCTCGGGGGACTCGGGGGGCTCCGAGGGCGGAGGGGTCATGCGGTCGCCTTCCTGACGTCGGCGCCGACGGCGTCGGCGAGGGTGGCGTACGGGGACGTGGCCAGCAGCTCCGCCAGGCCCCGGTGGATCCTGCGGGGCCACAGCGGCCCCTCGTAGACGAAGCCGCTGTAGCCCTGGACGAGGGTGGCCCCGGCGAGGATGCGCTCCCAGGCGTGCTCCGCGGTCTCGATGCCGCCCGCGCCGACGAGCACGACGCCGTTCTCGCCGGGCGCGCCCACGCGGGCGTAGAGGCGGCGCAGCACCTCCAGGGACCGCCGCCGCAGCGGTGCGCCGGACAGGCCGCCGGCGCCGATGGACTCGACGCGGGCCGCCGCGGTGGTCAGGCCGTCGCGGGCCACGGTGGTGTTGGTGGCGATGATGCCGTCGAGGCCCAGCTCAAGCGACAGGTCGGCGACCGCGTCGACGTCCTCGTCGGCGAGGTCGGGGGCGATCTTGACCAGCAGCGGTACGCGCGCGGGGCGGCCCGGCGCGGCGGCTGCCCCCGGGGATGCCGCCGGTGCCGCGTCGCCGGCGACGCGGTCGGCGGCGGCGCGGACCGCTTCGAGCAGCGGGCGCAGGTGCCGGGTGGCCTGGAGGTCGCGCAGGCCCGGGGTGTTGGGCGAGGAGACGTTGACGACGAGGTAGTCGGCGTGGCCGGCGAGCCGTTCGGTGGCGGTGACGTAGTCGGCGATCGCACCCGATTCGGGGACGGCCTTGGTCTTGCCGATGTTGACGCCGACCACGGCGTTCGGCCGGTACGGGGTGCGCTGCCCGTACCGGCGGCGGGCGAGGCGGGCGGCGACGGCGGCGGAGCCGTCGTTGTTGAAGCCCATCCGGTTGACCAGGGCCCGGTCCGGGATCAGCCGGAAGAGCCGGGTGGGCGGGTTGCCCGGCTGGGGGCCGGCCGTGACGGTGCCGACCTCGACGAAGTCGAAGCCGAGCATGGTCAGCCCGTCGACGCCGACCGCGTTCTTGTCGAAGCCCGCGGCGAGCCCGAAGGGGCCGGGGAAGTCGATGCCGAGCGCCCGGACGCGCAGTCCGGGGTGGCGGGGGGCCGCGGTGACCCGCACCGCGCCGCGCACGCCGGGTGCGGCGGCGGCGCCGCGGATGGCCGCGAACGCCAGGCGGTGGGCCCGCTCGGGGTCCATCCGGGCGAAGAGGCTGTGGAAGAGCAAGGGGTACATATGGGGCCTTCGGCTGCTTCGGGTGCCGTGCCCCGCCGGCCAGGTGGCGGGCCGGCGGGGATGGAGGGCGGGGGCTCGGGGCTCGGGGGCTGCGGCTAGCGGGTGCGGGCCGCGGTGAGGTGCCCGGCGTGTTCCTGGAGGGAGCGCACCCCCACCTCACCGCGGGTCAGCGCCTCGATGCCCTGGACGGCGGCGGCCAGCGCCTGGACGGTCGTCAGGCACGGCACCCCGCGGGCGACGGCGGCGGTGCGGATGTCGTAGCCGTCGAGCCGGCCGCCGGTGCCGTACGGGGTGTTGACGATGAGGTCGACGGCGCCGTCGTGGATCAGTTGCACGATCGTCCGCTCGCCGTCGGGACCCGGGCCCTCGGAGTGCTTGCGCACGACGGTCGCGTCGATGCCGTTGCGCCGGAGCACCTCGGCGGTGCCGGAGGTGGCCAGCAGCTCGAAGCCGTGCTGGACCAGCTCGCGGGCCGGGAAGACCATCGAGCGCTTGTCGCGGTTGGCGACCGAGACGAACGCCCGGCCGCGGGTGGGCAGCGCCCCGTACGCGGCGGCCTGCGACTTGGCGTACGCGGTGCCGAAGACGCCGTCGATGCCCATGACCTCGCCGGTGGAGCGCATCTCCGGGCCGAGCACGGTGTCGACGCCCCGGCCGCGGATGTCGCGGAAGCGCGTCCACGGCAGCACGGCCTCCTTCACCGAGATCGGCGCGTCCAGCGGCAGCGTGCCGCCGTCGCCGGTGGCCGGCAGCATGCCCTCCGCGCGCAGTTCGGCGACGGTGGCGCCGAGCGAGATGCGGGCGGCGGCCTTGGCCAGCGGCACGGCGGTGGCCTTGGAAGTGAAGGGGACGGTGCGCGAGGCCCGCGGGTTGGCCTCCAGCACGTACAGGATGTCCCCGGCCAGCGCGAACTGGATGTTGATCAGCCCGCGCACGCCGACGCCGCGCGCGATGGCCTCGGTGGAGGCGCGCAGCCGCTTGATGTCGTGCCCGCCGAGGGTGATGGGGGGCAGCGCGCAGGCGGAGTCGCCGGAGTGGATGCCCGCTTCCTCGATGTGCTCCATGACGCCGCCGAGGTACAGCTCCCGGCCGTCGTAGAGCGCGTCGACGTCGATCTCGATGGTGTCGTCGAGGAACCGGTCGACGAGCACGGGGTGTGCGGAGATGAGCCCGGCGTGCCGCTCCAGGTACGCGGCCAGCGACGGCTCGTCGTAGACGATCTCCATGCCCCGGCCGCCGAGCACGTACGACGGGCGCACCATGACCGGGTAGCCGATCCCGGCGGCGATCGTCTTGGCCTCATCGAAGGAGAACGCGGTGCCGTACTTGGGCGCCGGCAGCCCCGCCTCGGCGAGCACGCGGCCGAACGCGCCGCGGTCCTCGGCGGCGTGGATCGCCTCGGGCGAGGTGCCCACGACGGGCACGCCGTTGTCCTTCAGCGCCTGCGCGAGCCGCAGCGGGGTCTGCCCGCCCAACTGGACGAGGACGCCCGCGACCGGGCCCGCCTGGGTCTCGGCGTGCACGATCTCCAGCACGTCCTCCAGCGTCAGCGGCTCGAAGTACAGCCGGTCGGAGGTGTCGTAGTCGGTGGAGACGGTCTCCGGGTTGCAGTTGACCATCACGGTCTCGTAGCCCGCCTCGCCGAGGGCGAAGGAGGCGTGGACGCAGGAGTAGTCGAACTCGATGCCCTGGCCGATGCGGTTGGGACCGGAGCCGAGGATGATCACCGCGGGGCGCTCGCGCGGGGCGACCTCGGTCTCCTCGTCATACGAGGAGTAGAGGTACGGGGTGCGCGCGGCGAACTCGGCGGCGCAGGTGTCGACCGTCTTGTACACCGGGCGTACGCCCAGCGCGTGCCGCACCTCGCGCACCACGTCCTCGCGCAGCCCGCGCACGCCGGCGATCTGGGCGTCGGAGAAGCCGTGCCGCTTGGCGTGGGCGAGGAGTTCCGGGTCGAGGTGGTCGGCGGCGGCCAGCTCGTCGGCGACTTCCTTGATCAGGAAGAACTGGTCGACGAACCAGGGGTCGATCCGCGTCGCCTCGTGCACCTCCTCCCGAGCGGCGCCGGCCCGGATGGCGGCCATCACGGTGTTCAGCCGGCCGTCCGTGGGCACGGCGGCCTTCGCGAGCAGCGCGGCCTTCTCACCGGGGGCCGGCGGCGGGCCGGAGAAGTCGAACGGGGCGTCCCGCTTCTCGACCGACCTGAGCGCCTTGTTCAACGCCTCGGTGAAGTTGCGGCCGATGGCCATGGCCTCGCCGACCGACTTCATCGTGGTGGTGAGCGTCGCGTCCGCGGCCGGGAACTTCTCGAAGGCGAAGCGGGGCACCTTCACGACCACGTAGTCGAGCGTGGGCTCGAAGGACGCGGGGGTCTCGCGGGTGATGTCGTTGGGGATCTCGTCCAGGGTGTAGCCCACGGCCAGCTTCGCGGCGATCTTGGCGATCGGGAAGCCGGTGGCCTTGGAGGCCAGCGCCGAGGAGCGCGAGACGCGCGGGTTCATCTCGATGACGACGATCCGGCCGTCCGCCGGGTCGACGGCGAACTGGATGTTGCAGCCGCCGGTGTCGACGCCGACCTCGCGGATGACGGCGATGCCGATGTCGCGCAGGATCTGGTACTCACGGTCGGTGAGCGTCATCGAGGGCGCGACCGTCACGGAGTCGCCGGTGTGCACGCCCATGGGGTCGAGGTTCTCGATGGAACAGACGACCACGACGTTGTCGTGCTTGTCGCGCATCAGCTCCAGCTCGTACTCCTTCCACCCGAGGATGGACTCCTCCAGCAGCACCTCGGTCGTCGGCGAGAGCGCGAGCCCCTGGCCGGCGATGCGGCGCAGCTCCTCCTCGTCGTGCGCGAAGCCGGAGCCGGCACCGCCCATGGTGAAGGAGGGGCGCACGACCACGGGGTAGCCGCCGAGCCCGTCGACGCCGGCCAGCACCTCGTCCATGGAGTGGCAGATCACCGACCGGGCGGACTCGCCGTGCCCGGTCTTGCGGCGGACCTCGGCGACGACCTCCTTGAACAGCTCGCGGTCCTCGCCCTTCTGGATGGCCTCGACGTTGGCGCCGATCAGCTCCACGCCGTACTTCTCCAGCACGCCGGAATCGTGCAGCGAGACCGCGGTGTTGAGCGCGGTCTGCCCGCCGAGGGTGGGCAGCAGGGCGTCCGGGCGCTCCCGGGCGATGATCTTCTCGACGAACTCGGGGGTGATCGGCTCGACGTACGTGGCGTCGGCGATCTCCGGATCGGTCATGATCGTCGCCGGGTTGGAGTTGACGAGCACGACGCGCAGGCCCTCGGCCCGGAGCACGCGGCACGCCTGGGTGCCGGAGTAGTCGAACTCGGCGGCCTGGCCGATGACGATCGGGCCTGAGCCGATGAGCAGGACGGACCGGATGTCGGTGCGCTTAGGCACGCTGGGCTCCCTGTTCTGCCTGTGCGGCCTGTTGCGCGTGATCTGCCATGAGCTGGACGAAGCGGTCGAAGAGATACGCCGCGTCGTGCGGCCCGGCGGCGGCCTCGGGGTGGTACTGGACGGAGAACGCCGGCCGGTCCAGCAGCCGGAGGCCCTCGACGACCTGGTCGTTGAGGCACACGTGGCTGACCTCGGCGCGCCCGTACGGGGTGTCGGCGACCGCGTCGAGGGGGGCGTCGACGGCGAAGCCGTGGTTGTGCGCGGTGACCTCGACGCGGCCGGTGGTGCGGTCCTGGACGGGCTGGTTGATGCCCCGGTGGCCGTACTTCAGCTTGTACGTGCCGAAGCCGAGCGCGCGGCCGAGGAGCTGGTTGCCGAAGCAGATGCCGAACAGCGGCGTGCCGCGCTCCAGCACCGCGCGGACCACGGTGAGGTCGGCGGCGGCCGGGTCGCCGGGGCCGTTGGAGAGGAACACGCCGTCGGGCCGGACGGCGTAGACCTCCTCGACCGTGGCGGTGGCGGGCAGCACGTGCACCTCGATGCCGCGCTCGGCCATGCGCCGCGGCGTCATGCCCTTGATGCCGAGGTCGAGCGCGGCGACGGTGAAGCGCTTCGCGCCGGCCGCGGGGACGACGTACGGCTCGGCGGTGGCGACCTCGGGCGCGAGGTCGGCGCCCGTCATCTGCTCCTGCACCCGCACCCGGGCGACCATCCCGTCCGGGTCGGTGACCCGGTCGCCGGAGAAGATGCCGACGCGCATGGCGCCGCGCTCGCGCAGGTGCCGGGTGAGCGCGCGGGTGTCGACGCCGGAGATGCCGACGACGCCCTGGCGGCGCAGCTCCTCGTCGAGGGAGCGGGTGGCGCGCCAACTGGAGGGGACGCGGGCGGGGTCGCGCACGACGTAGCCGGAGACCCAGATGCGGGCGGACTCGGCGTCCTCGTCGTTGACGCCGGTGTTGCCGACGTGCGGGGCGGTCATGACGACGACCTGGCGGTGGTACGAGGGGTCGGTCAGGGTCTCCTGGTAGCCGGTCATGCCGGTGGAGAACACGGCTTCGCCGAACGTCTCCCCCGTCGCTCCGTAGGCGCGGCCGCGGAAGCTGCGGCCGTCTTCGAGGACGAGTACGGCCGGGCTCCCTTGGCCGCGACGGGTTGCGGTCATCGTGCGCCTTCCGTGGTGGTGCTGTCTGCGGTGCTCGCGGCGTCGGCGGCGGGAGCGTTCTCGGCGGGGGGCGCGCCGAGCGCCGCCACCCAGGCGGTGTGCTCGGCGGCGCGGTCGGAGCGGAAGCCGGAGTCGTACGCGGCGCCGTCGTGTTCCCAGGTGATCACCAGCAGCCCGCCCTCGGTGAGGACCTTGCCGGCGATTCCCTTGTCGAGCCGGGCGCCGCGCAGGTGCGCGGCGGGGACGAAGAAGTCCGTGGCCCCCGGGCGCACCACCTCCAGGCCCTGCTCGGTGAGGGTCAGCTCGACGCGGCTGCGCACGCCCAGGCCGTGGGCGACGATGCGCTCCAGCCACTGCCCGGCGACGGTGGTGCCGTGGTAGCGGCCGGTCAGCTCCAGCCGCACCGCGCCGGGTTCTTCGGGAATCCGGGGCAGGTCCGGAATGCCGGACTGGAGCAGGCCGCGCCACTTCCAGCCCTCGCGCATCAGCCAGTAGACGAGCGCGATGAACAGGATCAGGCCGACGATCCAGCCGATGCGCGCCGCCCAGTCGGTCACCGGCTGCGACTGCCGCTCGTCGGCGAGCAGGGTGGCGAACCTCATGCCGGCTCACCCCCGGCGAGGGTGGCCCGGCCGCGCAGGAACGTGTGCGTGACCCGGCCGGGCAGCTCGCGCCCAGCGTAGGGGGTGTTACGGCTGCGGGAGACGAAGGTGTGCGGATCCACCCGACCACGGTAGGCGGGATCGAGCAGGGTGAGGTTGGCGGGCTCGCCGGGGGCGACGGGGCGGCCGTGCCCGTCGAGGCGGCCGATGGCGGCGGGGCGGAAGGACATCCGGTCGGCGACGCCCGACCAGTCGAGCAGGCCGGTGTCGACCATCGTCTGCTGGACGACGGACAGCGCCGTCTCCAGGCCGACCATGCCCATGGCGGCGGCGGCCCACTCGCAGTCCTTGTCCTCCTGCGGGTGCGGGGCGTGGTCGGTGGCGACGCAGTCGATGGTGCCGTCGGCCAGCGCCTCGCGCAGCGCGCGTACGTCGGTCTCGGTGCGCAGCGGCGGGTTGACCTTGTAGACGGGGTCGTAGGACCGGACCAGCTCGTCGGTGAGCAGCAGGTGATGGGGCGTGACCTCGGCGGTGACGCGCCAGCCCTTGGACTTCGCCCAGCGCACGATCTCCACCGAACCGGCGGTGGACAGGTGGCAGACGTGCACCCGGGAGTCCACGTGGGCGGCGAGCAGCACGTCCCGGGCGATGACCGACTCCTCGGCGGCGGCGGGCCAGCCGCCGAGGCCCAGCTCGGCGGAGACGACGCCCTCGTTCATCTGGGCGCCCTCGGTCAGCCGCGGCTCCTGCGCGTGCTGCGCGACGACGCCGTCGAACGCCTTCACGTACTCCAGCGCCCGGCGCATGATCACGGCGTCGTCCACGCACTTGCCGTCGTCGGAGAAGACCACGACGCCGGCCGCCGACTCGTGCATGGCGCCCAGCTCGGCGAGCTTCTTGCCCTCCAGCCCCACGGTGACGGCGCCGACCGGCTGCACGTCGCAGTAGCCGGACTCGCGGCCGAGCCGCCAGACCTGCTCGACGACGCCGGCGGTGTCGGCGACGGGGAAGGTGTTGGCCATCGCGTGGACGGCGGTGAAGCCGCCCTTCGCGGCCGCGCGGGTGCCGGTCAGGACGGTCTCGGAGTCCTCGCGGCCGGGCTCGCGCAGGTGGGTGTGGAGGTCGACCAGGCCCGGCAGCAGGATGTGCCCCGCGGCCTCGACCACCTCGGCGTCCCCGGCCGGCAGCGCCGTGCCGGCCTCGCCGACCTCGGCGATCGTCTCGCCGTCGATCAGGACGTCCCGGGCCTCGCCGCCGAGTACCTGCGCGCCGCGGATCAGGATCTTGCTCATCGGTCGGTCTCCTCGGTGCGTGCGGTGGTCGGGGCGGGCGCGGCGGTCGTGCCCGCGGTGGTGCCGGTGGCGGGTGCCTCTCCCGGTGCGCCGCCGAGCAGCAGGTAGAGCACGGCCATGCGGATGGAGACGCCGTTGGTGACCTGCTCGACCGCGGTGCAGCGGGGCGAGTCGGCGACCTCGGCGGTGATCTCCATGCCGCGGTTCATCGGGCCCGGGTGCATGACGAGGGCGTGCCCGGGCGTGCGCGCCAGCCGGTCGCCGTTGAGGCCGTAGCGGCGGGCGTACTCGCGCTCGGTGGGGAAGAACGCGGCGTTCATGCGCTCGCGCTGCACCCGCAGCATCATCACGCCGTCGGACTTCGGCAGCACGGCGTCCAGGTCGTACGAGACCTCGCACGGCCAGCTCTCCACGCCGACCGGCACCAGGGTGGGCGGGGCGACGAGGGTGACCTCGGCGCCGAGGGTGTGCAGCAGCAGCACGTTCGAGCGGGCGACCCGGCTGTGCAGGATGTCGCCGACGACCGTGATCCGGCGGCCGTCGAGCCCGCCGCCGGTGCCGGGCGCGAGGTGGCGGCGCATGGTGAAGGCGTCGAGGAGCGCCTGCGTGGGGTGCTCGTGGGTGCCGTCGCCCGCGTTGACGACGGAGCCGTTGATCCAGCCGGAGGTGGCGAGCCGGTGCGGGGCACCGGAGTCGTGGTGGCGGATGACGACGGCGTCGGCGCCCATGGCCTCCAGGGTCAGGGCGGTGTCCTTCAGCGACTCGCCCTTGGAGACGGACGAGCCCTTGGCGGAGAAGTTGATGACGTCGGCGGAGAGCCGCTTGGCGGCGGCCTCGAAGGAGATGCGGGTGCGGGTGGAGTCCTCGTAGAAGAGGTTGACCACCGTGCGGCCGCGCAGGGTCGGCAGCTTCTTGATGGGCCGGTCCGCGATCCGGGCCAGTTCCTCGGCGGTGTCGAGGATCAGCACGGCGTCGTCGCGGGACAGGTCGGCGGCCGAGATGAGATGGCGCTTCACTGGGTGCTCCGGTGTGTCGTGGGTACGGCGGCGGGTGGCGCGCCGCGGCTCGCGGGGGCGTACGCCCCCGGCGGCCGGCGGGGCGGGGCGGGCGTCCTACTTGGAGCCGAGCAGCACGGCGTCGCGGCCGTCCTCCTCGGTGAGCTGGACGCGGACCGTCTCCCGCAGCGACGTGGGGAGGTTCTTGCCGACGTAGTCGGCGCGGATGGGCAGCTCGCGGTGGCCGCGGTCGACGAGGACGGCGAGCTGGACCGCCCGCGGTCTGCCGATGTCGTTCAGCGCGTCGAGCGCCGCGCGGATCGTGCGGCCGGAGAAGAGCACGTCGTCCACGAGCACCACCAGCCGGCCGTCGATCCCCTCCGCGGGGATGTCCGTGCGCGCCAGCGCGCGGGGCGGGCCCAGGCGCAGATCGTCGCGGTACATCGTGATGTCGAGCGAGCCGACGCCCGACTGGCCGAACTTCCTGCCGGTGATCTCTTCGAGCTTCGCGGCGAGCCGGTGGCCGAGCCACACGCCGCGGGTCGGAATGCCCAGGAGCACCACGTCGGGGGCGCCTTTGGTGCGCTCCACGATCTCGTGCGCGATGCGGGTCAGCACCCGCTGGATGTCCGGCGCCTCCAGAACGGGCCGCGCCGGGTCAGGGCCGTGCGTGTCCATACGGAAAGGACCCCCTTCCCCGCCTCACAGGACGGGCGTTAAAGGACGTCAGGTCCCCTCTACCGTAACAGCGCGGTCGGACACCACCGCCGCCGGGCCTCGCCGCTCCGCCACCGCCCCCGTGCCACCCTCATGGGTGGCGGCCGGATGAATCTTCCGCTTGACGAAGCCAAGTTACGCTGCGTAACCTCACAGTGAGTTACCAGACTGTCGTCCGGGGAGCCATATGTCCAGCGAATACGCCAAACAGCTCGGGGCCAAGCTCCGGGGCATCCGTACCCAGCAGGGCCTCTCACTGCACGGCGTGGAGGAGAAGTCCCAGGGGCGCTGGAAGGCCGTCGTCGTCGGGTCGTACGAGCGCGGGGACCGTGCGGTCACCGTGCAGCGGCTGGCCGAGCTGGCGGACTTCTACGGGGTGCCGGTCCAGGAGCTTCTCCCGGGTTCGGCGCCCGGCGGGGCGGCGGAGCCGCCGCCGAAGCTCGTGCTGGACCTGGAGCGCCTGGCCCAGATCCCCGCCGAGAAGGCGGGCCCGCTGCAGCGCTATGCCGCCACGATCCAGAGCCAGCGCGGGGACTACAACGGCAAGGTCCTCTCGATCCGCCAGGACGACCTGCGCACCCTCGCGGTGATCTACGACCAGTCGCCGTCGGTGCTGACCGAGCAGCTCATCGGCTGGGGCGTCCTGGACGCCGACGCCCGCCGCGCCGTCGTGGTGCACGAGGACGCCTGACCCGCGCCTCACCTGCAGAAACGTACCGCCGTCGGCGGAACGGGCCCCGCGGGGGGTCCGCTCCGCCGGCGGCGGTGTGCGTCGAAGGCGCGCGTCGGGCGCCGCGGCTAGCCGGCCTCCGGCCCGGTGGCGTCCGGCACGTCCGCGTCCGGCACCCGCGGCTCCGGTGCGGCGGCCCCGCTCGGGCCGTCCGGCCCCGCCTCCCCGGGCTCACCCGCTCCGCCGTCCCGGCGCAGCCGCGGCTTCAGCTCCTGCAGCCGGCCCAGCAGGCCGTTGACGAAGCCCGGCGAGTCGTCCGTGGAGAACTCCTTGGTGAGCTGCACCGCCTCGTCGATCGCCACCGCGTCCGGCGTCTCGTCCTCCCAGATCAGCTCGTACGCCCCCAGCCGCAGGATGCTGCGGTCCACGACCGGCATCCGGTCCAGGGTCCAGCCGACCGAGTACGAGCCCAGCAGCTCGTCGATGCGGGCGGCGTGCGCCGCGTACCCCTCGACCAGCCGCCGCGTGAAGTCGCCGACCGGCGGCTGCCGCGGGTCGGTCCGGGCCAGCCGGATCCAGTCCTCCAGCACCTGTCCCGCGGGCGCGCCGCGCTGGTCGGACTCGAAGATGATCTGGAACGCGCGCTTGCGAGCCGTGTTCCGTGCGGCCACGTCAGCCGCTCACGCGGCCGAGGTACTCGCCGGAGCGGGTGTCGACCTTGATCTTCTCGCCGGTGGTGATGAACAGCGGGACCTGGATGGAGAAGCCGGTCTCCAGCTCGGCCGGCTTGGTGCCGCCGGTGGAGCGGTCGCCCTGCACGCCCGGGTCGGTCTGCGCGATGGTCAGCTCGACGGCCGCGGGCAGCTCGACGTACAGCGGCGTGCCCTCGTGCAGCGCCACGGTCGTGTCGAAGCCCTCCAGCAGGTAGTTGGCGGTGTCGCCGACGGTCTTGGGGTCGACGTGGAGCTGGTCGTACGTCTCCATGTCCATGAAGACGAAGTACTCGCCGTCCTTGTACGAGTACTGCATGTCCCTGCGGTCGACGTTGGCCGTCTCGACCTTCACCCCGGCGTTGAACGTCTTGTCGACGGTCTTGCCGGAGAGCACGTTCTTCAGCTTCGTGCGGACGAATGCAGGGCCCTTGCCGGGCTTGACGTGCTGGAACTCGACGACGGACCAGAGCTGGTCGCCGTCGAGCTTGAGCACCAAGCCGTTCTTGAGGTCGTTCGTGGTGGCCACGTCGCGAAATCTCCTGGACTGCGTGGACGACCGAGGAGGCCCGGATTCGCCATCGACCCGGCCGGGGTCAGAGCGCGAGCAGTTCCTTGGTCGTGATGGTGAGTAGCTCGGGACCGCCGTCCGCAGGCGAGCGGACGACGAGCGTGTCGTCGATCCGGACCCCGCCCCGGCCGGGGAGATGGACTCCCGGCTCGACGGTGACCGGCACACGAGCGTCCAGTTTACCCATCGCCCCGGGGCCGAGCCGCGGGTCCTCGTCGATTTCGAGTCCCACCCCGTGGCCGGTGCACGGCCCGACGCCGTCGCCGTGTCCTGCCGCGGTGAGCACCTGGCGCGAAGCCCGGTCCACCTCGCGGTACTCCGCGCCCGGCGTCAGCGCCTCCCGGCCGGCCCGCTGCGCGGCGAAGACCAGGTCGTACAGCTCGATCTGCCAGTCGTCGGGGGCGGTGCCGACGACGAAGGTGCGGCCGATCTCGCAGCGGTAGCCGCGGTAGCGCGCACCCAGGCAGACGGTGAGGAAGTCGCCCTCCTCGACCCGCCGGTCGGTCGGCACGTGCCCCGCGCGGCCGGCGTGCGGCCCGGTGCCGACGGCGGTGGGGAACGCCGGGCCCTCGGCGCCGTGGTCGACGAGACGCCGCTCCAGCTCCAGCGCCAGGTGCCGTTCCGTGCGGCCGACGAGGATGGACTCCAGCAGCTCGCCGAGCGCCTGGTCGCCGATCTCGGCGGCGATCCGCAGGCACGCGATCTCCTCGTCGTCCTTGACGAGCCGCTGCTGCTCCACGGCGCGGGACAGGTCGGTCAGCGCGAGCCGGGGCGCGACGGAGGCCAGGGCGCGGTGCCTGGCCACGGTCAGGTGGTGCTCCTCGACGGCCAGCGCGGTGGCGCCGCCGGCGGCGGCGAGCCCCGTGGCCGCGACGGCGGCGTCCCCCTCGGGGCCGCCGAGGGCGTGGACGCGCAGGTCGTCGGGCTGCGGAGCGCCGACGGGGTCCTGCGCGGGGTCGCCGGGCCGTACGAGCATGTCCTCGCCGGTCCCGAGCAGCAGCACCGCGCCGGGCGGGGCGCAGCCGGTGAGGTAGGTGATGTTCGCCGGCCTGGAGACGAGCACGGCGTCGCTGCCGGCCGCCTCGCAGTGAGAGCGCAGCCGGGTACGGCGGGCAGCGTGCACCTCGGGCATGATCCGAGCCTAGGGCTGCCCGGAGCGCGGGGCCGCCGGAGCGCGTCCGTACGGGCACGTGCCCGGGGCCGTACGCGGCGGGGGCGTACGCCCGCGGCGGGGCGGTCCGGCCGGCGGGCCGCTCAGTCGCCGGGCGAGCCCGCGGGCCGGGGGCTACCAGGCCGGGGGGCTGGCCAGGCTGCGCCCGACGACGTCGTCGAGCATCCGGACGGTCGCGGGCACGTCGTGGCGCGAGTTGTCGATGATCGGCAGGCCGGAGCCGTACCAGCCGGCCATCCTGCCGTGGATGCGGGCGACCTCCTCGTCCGCGAGCCGCCGGTTGCCGGTGCGCGCGGCGTTGCGGGCGAGAACGGACTCCAGGCCCGGCAGCAGCACCACGGGCAGCAGCCCGGGGCCGACGTGCCGCTTCCAGCCGCCGAGGCCGACAACGGGGCGGTCGGGGAAGACGGCGTCGTCGAGGATGCAGGAGATGCCGTTGGCCAGATAGTTGCGGGCGGCGAAGCCGCAGGTGCGGCGGGCCAGCCGGTACTGCGCCTCGGAGTGGTCGGTCCAGCCGGCCTGCGGGTCGGCGAAGCCGGCGCGCACCCACTCGCGTACGTCGTCGAGGCTTATGTGCGCGGTCGGCGCCCTGCGGGTGTCCGCCCAGTGCCGCGCCACCGTGGTCTTACCGGCCCCGGCAGGGCCGATGAGGAGCACCGCCACCGTCGGTGGCGGTGCGCCGTGCGGCATGGGTGCGGGCGGCGGGCTCGGCAGGGTCACGGGGCCGCCGACCGGGAGCTTCAGATGGCCGGTCGTCTCCACCGCGTCCTGCGGCCCGGCCGCCGGCGGCGGGCCGCCCGGCCCAGGTCTGCCCCGGGGCGGCTGCGGAACCCCCACTGCGTGCTGCATCCCCTGCACCCTCGCTCTGTGACCCGTCACGTACCGGCACCCGGCTGGTCATGGCCGTACCGCGGTCCGCGGCTGTCCTAGCCCCGCACGGTACCCGCACGACCCGCCATGGTGGGAACGATCCTGCCAGGAGCCCCGCGCGGACCTAGTCCCAGGTGTGCTTTCCGCCGATGAGCAGGGTGTGCTCCAGCACGTCCTCCATCGGGTCGTCGATCTGCCCGGTGCGCAGGAGCGCGAAGCTCGACCCGTTCGAGACGTTGCCGCCGTTGTAATGCTCGTCGGCGGTCGCGACCCCCGCCTGCAACCCCACGCCCGCCGGCGCCGCGACCATCGCGACCGCCACCCGCGCCCATACGCGCATCGTGTTTCTCCTCGTCGTCGGTGGGTCGGAGTGCTTCCGACCGGGACCGGACGGTCCCTCCTTCCTATCCGCGGGAGGGCCGGTGAGGTTACGCCTTCGTACCGAGGAGAAGATCCGTGACTCCGATGGCGGAGGGCGCGGGCTCAGGACGCAACCGCGCCCTGCGCCAGCGCGCGCAGCGCCAGCAGGTAGGAGCCGATGCCGAAGCCCGCGATCGTGCCGGAGGCCACCGCGGCGATCACGGAGGTGTGCCGGAACTCCTCGCGGGCGTGCGGGTTGGAGATGTGCACCTCGATCAGCGGCGCCGTGCGCTGCGCCGCCGCGTCGCGCATCCCGTACGAGTAGTGCGTGAAGGCGCCCGGGTTGATCACCACGGGCAGCCGGCCGTCCGCGGCCTCGTGCAGCCAGCGGATCATCTCGCCCTCGTCGTTGGTCTCCCGCACCTCGACCTCGAAGCCCAGCTCCTTGCCGAGCGCGGTGCACTGCTCGACGAGGCCCGCGTAGGACGTGGCGCCGTAGACGTCGGGCTCGCGGGAGCCGAGGCGGCCGAGGTTCGGCCCGTTGAGCACCAGCACGCGCGTCATCCGGCCGCCTCCTCGCCGCCCGCGGCGATCTCGGCGTGCGCGGCGAGCAGCATCGCCGGGTCGGGGCCCTCCAGCACGGCCGGCTTCGCCAGCCCGTCCAGGACGATGAAGCGCAGCAGGTCGCCGCGGGTCTTCTTGTCCACCTTCATCGTCTGCAGCAGCCTGGGCCACTGGTCGCCGCGGTACGTCACGGGCAGCCCGACGGCGCGCAGCACCGCGCGGTGCCGGTCGGCGGTGGCGTCGTCGAGGCGGCCGGCGATCCGGCCCAGCTCGGCGGCGAAGACCATGCCGACGGAGACGGCCGCGCCGTGCCGCCACTTGTAGCGCTCGTTCTTCTCGATCGCGTGGCCGAGGGTGTGCCCGTAGTTGAGGATCTCCCTGAGGCCCGACTCCTTCAGATCCGCCGAGACCACCTCGGCCTTGACCCGGATCGCGCGCTCGACCAGCTCCGCGGTGTGCGGCCCGGCGGGGCTGCGGGCGCCCTCGGGGTCGGCCTCGATGAGCTCCAGGATCGCCGGGTCGGCGATGAAGCCGGCCTTGATGACCTCGGCGAGGCCGGAGACGTAGTCGTGGACGCCCAGGGAGTCCAGCGCGGCGAGGTCGCACAGCACCCCGGCCGGCGGGTGGAACGCGCCGACGAGGTTCTTGCCCTCCGCGGTGTTGATGCCGGTCTTGCCGCCGACCGCGGCGTCCACCATGCCCAGCACGGTCGTCGGCACCGCCACCCAGCGCACGCCGCGCAGCCAGCTCGCGGCGACGAACCCGGCGAGGTCGGTGGTGGCGCCGCCGCCGACGCCGACGACGGCGTCGCTGCGGGTGAAGCCGGACTGGCCGAGGGCACGCCAGCAGTAGGCGGCCACCTCGGCGGTCTTGGCCTCCTCGGCGTTCGGCACCTGGATGACGACGGCCTCGTACCCGTCGCCGCCCGCCAGGTCCGCGCGCAGCGCCTCGCCGGTCTCGGCCAGGGCCTCCGGCACGATGACGGCGACGCGCCTGGCCCGCTCGCCGATCAGCCGCGGCAGCTCGCCGAGCAACTGCCGCCCGACGACGGCCTCGTACGGCTCCGTGCCGGCGGTGCCGCCGATGTGGATGCGGGTGACCTCGGCCCCTTCGGCGCTCGGTGTCATGCGGGGTGGCTCTCCAATGCTGCGAGTACGAGCTCGGCGACCTCGTCCGGCGTGCGGCCGGCGGTGGTGACGGTCGCGCGGGCGACCTCGGTGTAGTGGGGGCGGCGCTGTTCCATCAGGGTGCGCCACTGCTGGCGCGGGTTGACGGCCAGCAGCGGGCGGGGGGCGTCGAGGCCGACGCGCTTGACGGCGTCGGCCATCTCGACGTCGAGGAAGACGACGGGGTGGACGGCGAGCAGCTCGCGGGTGCCGGGGTCCATGACGGCGCCGCCGCCGAGGGCCAGCACGCCGGGGTGCTCGGCGAGCGCGGCGCGCACCGCGGCGCGCTCCAGGGCGCGGAAGGCGGGCTCGCCGTCGTCGTAGAAGATGTCGGGGATGGGCTTGCCCGCGGCCCTCTCAATGTCCTCGTCGGTGTCGCGGACGGTGGTGCCGAGCCGGGCGGCGAGCACGGCGCCGACGGTGGACTTGCCGGCGCCGGGCGGGCCGACGAGCACGACGGCGGGGCCGGCCGTACGTCCTGCGGGCGCGGGGGTGTCGGGGCGCTCACGGCCCTCGGTGCTGCTGGTCATCGGATCGCCAGGTTCTCCAGGTAGCCGCGGACGTTGCGGGCGGTCTCCGTGACGCTGTCGCCGCCGAACTTCTCCGCCACCGCGTCGGCCAGCACCAGCGCCACCATCGCCTCCGCCACGATGCCCGCGGCGGGCACGGCGCAGACGTCGGAGCGCTGGTGGTGCGCCTTGGTGGCCTCGCCGGTGGCGACGTCCACGGTGGCCAGCGCGCGGGGCACGGTCGCGATGGGCTTCATCGCGGCACGCACGCGCAGGCGCTCGCCGGTGCTCAGCCCGCCCTCGGTGCCGCCGGAGCGGCCGGAGGAGCGGCGGATGCCGTCGTCGGTGCCGACGATCTCGTCGTGGGCCTGCGAGCCGGGGACGCGGGCCAGCGCGAAGCCGTCGCCCAGCTCGACGCCCTTGATGGCCTGGATGCCCATGAGCGCCCCGGCCAGCCGGGAGTCCAGCCGGCGGTCCCAGTGCACGTGCGAGCCGAGGCCGACCGGCACGCCGTACGCGACGACCTCGACGACGCCGCCGAGGGTGTCGCCGTCCTTGTGGGCCTGGTCGATCTCGGCGACCATCGCCTTGCTCGCGTCCGCGTCCAGGCAGCGCACCGGGTCGGCGTCCAGTTGCGCCACGTCGGCGGGGGCGGGGACGCTGCCGTAGGGGGCGCGGGCGCCGCCCAGCTCCACGACGTGCGAGACGATCTCGATGCCGGCGGTCTCCTTCAGGTACGAGCGGGCCACGGCGCCCAGCGCGACCCGGGCCGCGGTCTCGCGGGCCGAGGCGCGCTCCAGCACCGGGCGGGCCTCGTCGAAGCCGTACTTCTGCATGCCGGCGAGGTCGGCGTGGCCCGGGCGGGGGCGGGTCAGCGGGGCGTTGCGGGCGATGCCCGCCAGCTCGGCCGGGTCCACCGGATCGGCGGCCATGACCTTCTCCCACTTGGGCCACTCGGTGTTCCCGATCATGACCGCGACCGGGGAGCCGAGGGTGAGCCCGTGGCGTACGCCGCCGATGAAGGCGACCTCGTCGCGCTCGAACTTCATCCGCGCCCCGCGGCCGTACCCCAGCCGGCGGCGGGCGAGGTGGTCGGCGATCAGGTCGGTGGTGACGGGCACCCCCGCGGGGAGGCCCTCCAGCGTCGCGACGAGTGCCGGGCCGTGCGATTCCCCTGCGGTGAGCCAGCGCAACCTGCTCAACGGTGCTCCCTTACGAGTGCGAAGTCCTCGCCCCGATCCTCGCACGCTCCGGGCCCCGTACCCGCCCGGGTCCACGGAATGGACGGGGGAACCGGCAGACTCCTGCCCCCTCGGGAGCCCGCCGCCGGGCGCCGGGCGCCGCGGTCAGAGCGTACGGGCGCGGAGCGCGGCCTCGCCGGCCTCCCGCATGGCCGCCAGCGGGGCCCGGGCGGCGCCCGTCATCTGCTCCACCTGCAGCACCGCCTGGTGCACCAGCAGGTCGAGACCTCCGACGACCGTCCCGCCACGCGCGGCCCACGCGCCGGCGAGCGGCGTGGGCCACGGCTCGTACAGCACGTCGAAGAGCGCGCCGGGGCGCTCCGGCACCCCGGCCGCGAGCTCGTCGGTGGCGCCGGCCGGGGTGGTGGCGACGACGAGCGGGGCGTCGAAGGCGGCGGCGGCCCCGGACCAGTCCGCACAGATCACCGAAACGCCGAGGCGCTCACCCCACTGCTCCATCTCCGTCGCGCGGGCGGCGGAGCGTACGTACGCCGTGACCTCCCCGGAGCAGACGGCGGCGAGGGCGGCGAGCGCGGAGGAGGCGGTGGCGCCGGCGCCGAGGACGGCGGCGCGCTCGACCTTCTCGATGCCGCGCTCGCGCAGCGCCGCGGCGATCCCCGGGATGTCGGTGTTGTCGCCGAAGCGGCGGCCGTCGTCGCGCAGGACGACGGTGTTGACGGCCTCGACGGACCGGGCGGTGGCGCTGACCTCGTCGACCAGCGGGATCGCCGCGCGCTTGAGCGGCATGGTCAGCGACAGCCCGGCCCACTCCCCCGGCGTCAGGCTGTCGAGGAAGGCGGCGAGCTGCTTCTCGTCCACCTCGTAGCGGCCGTACGTCCAGCCCGTCAGGCCGAGATCGTCGTAGGCGGCGCGGTGCAGCACCGGCGACAGGGAGTGGGCGATGGGCGAGCCGAGCACGGCCGCACGCCGCGGCCCTTCCCTCACTCGTCCTCCTCCTTGCGCTGGTTCTCGTTGAACTCCTCGACGTTGCGGTCGTGTTCTTCCTTGCTGGCGGTGAAGCGCGTCTCGCCCGGCTTGACGGTGACGAAGTACAGCCAGTCGCCCTGGGTCGGGGCGAGGGCCGCCTCGATGGCGCGCTCGCTGGGGTTGTCGATGGGCCCGGGCGGCAGGCCGGCGTGGAGGTACGTGTTGTACGGGGAGTCGAACTGCGTGTCCTGGTTGGAGATGTCGAGGTTCGACTCGCCCTTGGCGTAGTTGATGGTGGAGTCGAACTGCAGCATGCCGTTGGTGGCGGTGTTGTCCGGCTTCAGGCGGTTGTAGATGACCCGCGAGACCTTGCCGAACTCCTCCTTCGACTGCCCCTCCGCCTCGATGAGGCTGGCGATGGTGAGGACCTCGTACGGGGTCTGCCCCACCTTCTCCGCCTTGTCCTCCAGGCCCAGCTCCGTGTACTTGGCGTTGGCGCGCTCGACCATCTCGCGCAGCACCTTCTTGGGGTCGGTGCCCTCGGCGGCGGAGTAGTTCGACGGCCACAGGAAGCCCTCGGGGTTGCCCTCCGCCCAGTCGGGCAGGCCGAGGTCGCCCTTCTCGGCGACCTTGGCGGTGGTGTCCTCCTCCAGCCCCAGGTGCTCGTCGATCATCGCGTAGACGGCGGTGGCGCGCCGGCCCTCGGGGACGACGAGGGCGTTGGCGGCCTCCGGGCTCATCATCATCTCGACGGCGGCCTCGCCGGACATTTCCTTGTGCAGCGTGTACGCGCCGGGGTGCAGGGTCTCCGTGCCGGCGGCGTCGATGAACGCCTGGACGCTCTTGACCACGCCCTTTTCCTTGAGGATGTTCCCCATCTGCGTGACGGTCGCGCCCTCGGGGATCTCCACGGTCACGTTGCCCTGGCCCTCGCCCGCGTAGTCGGGGGCGGCGCCGAAGCGGTCGCTCCAGAAGTTGTAGCCGACGTAGCCGAGGCCGCCGAGGCCGCCGGCCAGCACGAGGGCGATGACGAGGCAGGCGCACCCGTTGCGGCGCTTGGCGCCGCGCCGGTCGCGGCCGGCGCTCCGGCCGCCGCTTCGGCGGCCGTCGCGGGGGCCGTCGTGGCGGCCGTCGTCGAAGTCGTCGTCGCCGCCGCCGTCGAAGAAGGGGTGGTCGTCGCGCTCGGGCGGGCGGGAGGCGGGGTCCCAGTCCTCGCGGCCGTCGGGGCGGCGGCGGCCCTGGGCCGGGTGGGGGGGCGGCTGCTGCTGGTGCGGCGGCTGCCGGTGGCCGGGCTGCTGGTGGTGCGGGTGCGGCTGCTGGTGACCCGGCTGCTGCGGCGGCTGCGGGCGGCGCGGGTGCGGGTTCGGCGGCGGGTAGGCGTCCGGTGTGCCGTAGTAGTCGGGCTGCGGCACGGGGGCGGCGTAGGGGTCGGCCAGCGGCATCCCGCCGCCGGTGGTGTCCCAGTTGCCGGGGTACTGCGGCTGCTGGCCCGAGTCCCAGGAGGACTGCGGCTGATGCGGGTAGTGCTGCTGCGGCTGCTGCCCCCCGTAGTGGTGGTGCCCGGTGCCGGGCTGCCCTCCCTGCCAGTCCTGCTGCCCGCCGTAAAGGCCGTCGTCGGGCTGCCAGGGTTGGGAGCCGGGGTTTTGGCCGTAGTCAGTCATCAGTCCCCTATGCCGCGTGGCCGCCGGTGCGTTTATACGACGGGTGCCGTGTCCGCGCGGAACGTTACCGTATCGCGATCACATAGCCACTTCGACGCTCTCGCCCGGCGCGACCCCCGACGCCCGTTCGGCTTCGAGCGCACTCTGGAGGATGACGACGGCCGCCACCTGGTCGACCACCGGTCGGCCCTTGCGGCTCGACCTCCCGGCCGCACGCAGGTTCTGAGCGGCCGTCACCGTGGACATCCGTTCGTCGACGAGCCGCACGGGCACGGGGTGGACGCGGCGCGCCAGCTTCTCGGCGAAGCCGCGGACCTTGGCCGCGGCCGGGCCCTCGCCGCCGTGCAGCGAGCGCGGCAGGCCGACGAGCACCTCCAGCGGCTCGTACTCCTCGGTGAGCGCGGCCAGCCTGCGGTACGCCGCCGGCAGGTCCCGGCCCGGCACGGTCTCCACGGGCGTGGCCAGGATCCCGTCGGGGTCGCAGGACGCGACCCCGATCCTGGCGTCGCCGACGTCCACCGCGAGCCGGCGCCCGCGGCGGATCATCCGGTCCTCCGGCGGCTGCCGCGCATCAGGCGGCGGCCTCCGCGACGCCCCGCTCCACCGCGGCCACGGCCTCGCCGACGGCCTGCGGGTCCTGCCCGCCGCCCTGGGCGATGTCGGGCTTGCCGCCGCCTCCGCCGCCGAGCGCCTTGGCGGCCGTACGCACCAGGTCGCCGGCCTTCAGGCCGCGCTCGCGGGCGGCCTCGTTGGTGGCGATCACGGTGACGGGGCGGGCGCCCGCGACGGAGAAGAGCGCCACGACGGCCGGCCGGTCGCCGGGGATCCGGCCCCGTACGTCCAGGACGAGCTTGCGCAGGTCCTCGGCGGCGGTGCCGTCCGGCACCCGGGCGGCGACGAGCGCGACGCCGCGCACGTCCCTGGCGCCCTCGGCGAGGCCGGCGGCGGCCTGCAGCACCTTCTCGGCGCGGAACTTCTCGATCTCCTTCTCCGCGTCCTTCAGCCGGGCGAGCATGCCGGAGATCCGCTCGGGCAGTTCCTCCGGGCGGCCCTTCAGCAGCTCGGTGAGCTGGTGGACCACGGTGTGCTCGCGGGCGAGGAAGTGGTAGGCGTCCACGCCGACCAGGGCCTCCACCCGGCGCACGCCGGCGCCGATGGAGGACTCACCGAGCAGCTTGACCAGGCCGAGCTGGGCGGTGTTGTGCACGTGCGTGCCACCGCACAGCTCCTTGGAGAAGTCGCCGATGGTGACGACGCGGACCCGGTCGCCGTACTTCTCGCCGAACTCGGCCAGGGCGCCCTGCTTCTTGGCGTCCTGCATCGACATGACCTCGGCGTGTACGTCGAGTTCGCGGGCCAGCACTTCGTTGATCTTCTGCTCGACGTCGCCCAGGACGCCGCTCGGTACGGCGGCGGGGGCGCCGAAGTCGAAGCGGAAGCGGCCCGGGGCGTTCTCGGAGCCGGCCTGCGCGGCGGTCGGGCCGAGGGCGTCGCGCAGCGCCTGGTGGGTGAGGTGGGTGGCGCTGTGGGCGCGGGCGATGGCGCGGCGCCGGCTCACGTCGATGGCGGCCTGCGCGGGCTCGCCGACGGTCACCTCGCCGACCTGGACGACGCCCTTGTGCACGCTGACGCCCGGCACGGGCTGCTGCACGTCGCGCACCTCGACCACGGCGCCGGAGCCGAGCCGGATCCGGCCGGTGTCGGCGAGCTGGCCGCCGCCTTCCGCGTAGAAGGGGGTGCGGTCGAGGATGACCTCGACCTCGTCGCCCTCGGTGGCGGCGGGCGAGGCCACGCCGCCGACCAGCAGGCCGACGACGGTGGACTCGGTGTCGGTGTGGCTGTAGCCGGTGAACTCGGTGGCGCCGGCGGAGTCGGCGACCTCGCGGTACGCGGACAGGTCGGCGTGGCCGGTCTTCTTGGCGGCGGCGTCGGCCTTGGCCCGCTCCCGCTGCTCCTTCATCAGCCGCCGGAAGCCGTCCTCGTCGACCGTCAGGCCCTGCTCGCCGGCCATCTCCAGGGTGAGGTCGATCGGGAAGCCCCAGGTGTCGTGGAGCAGGAACGCCTTGTCGCCGGGGAGCACGCCGGAGCCGGCGGCCCGGGCCTCGGTGACGGCGGTGTCCAGCACGTTGGTGCCGGCCTTGAGGGTCTTGAGGAAGCGGGCCTCCTCGGCGAGCGCGACGGACTCGATGCGCTTGCGGTCGGCGACCAGCTCCGGGTACTGCTCGCCCATGGTGCGGATGACGACGTCGACCAGCTCGCCGACGACGGGGCGGTCGGCGCCGAGCAGCTTCATGTTGCGTACGGCGCGGCGCATGATGCGGCGCAGCACGTAGCCCCGGCCCTCGTTGCCGGGGGTGACGCCGTCGCCGATGAGCATGACGGAGGCGCGCATGTGGTCGGAGACGACGCGCAGCGAGACGTCCGAGTGCTCGGCGGCGCCGTAGCGCACGCCGGTCAGCTCCTCGGCCTTGTCGATGACGGCGCGCGAAGTGTCGATCTCGTACATGTTGTGCACGTCCTGCAGGATCATCGCCAGCCGTTCGAGGCCGAGTCCGGTGTCGATGTTCTGCTGGGGCAGGTCGCCGAGGATGGGGTAGTCCTTGCCCTTGCCGGGGCCGCGCACGTACTGCATGAAGACCAGGTTCCAGATCTCCACGTAGCGCTCGCCGTTGACGGCGGGGCCGCCCGCCTCGCCGAACCCGGGGCCGCGGTCGTAGTTGACCTCGGAGCAGGGGCCGCAGGGACCGGGCACGCCCATGTCCCAGTAGTTCTCCTCCTTGCCCAGGCGCTGGATGCGCTCCGGGGGCACGCCGACCACCTCGCGCCAGATGCGCTCGGCCTCGTCGTCGTCCTCGTAGACCGTGATCCACAGGCGCTCGGGGTCCAGGCCGTAACCCCCCGCGTCCTGCGGGCTGGTGAGCAGCTCCCAGGCGAGGGTGGCGGCGCCCTCCTTGAAGTAGTCCCCGAAGGAGAAGTTGCCGCACATCTGGAAGAACGTGCCGTGCCGGGTGGTCTTGCCGACCTCGTCGATGTCCGGGGTGCGGATGCACTTCTGCACGCTGGTGGCGCGCTTGTACGGCGGGGTGGCCTCGCCGAGGAAGTACGGCTTGAAGGGGACCATGCCCGCGTTGATGAGGAGCAGCGTGGGGTCGTCGGCGATCAGCGACGCCGACGGCACGACGGTGTGCCCACGCTCTTCGAAGAAGCGCAGCCAGCGGCGGCGGATTTCGGCCGACTCCATCAGTGGTCCTCTTTCAGGTTGCGATTGCGGTGGTACCGGTTGCGGTCGTCGGGCCGGCGCCGGGCGGCCTTCCGGTCGAGCTGTGCCTTGGCGCGCTGTCCCGGCAGTTCGGCGGGGCGGCTGCGGGGGCTGAGCCCGAGGGCGTCGTTGAGCTGGTCCTCGCGCTCGGCCATCGCGGCGCGCACGTCCCGGGCGAAGAGCAGGGCGCGGCGGCCGGTGTCGACGGCGCGGTTCGCGGCCGTGGCGGCGATGCTCTCGGGGGAGACGTGGCGCATCGCGCGCTGCGCCCTGAGGGTGGCCCAGACGCCGGTGGCGGCACCGGTCGTGAACCAGAAGGTCCGACGGAACATGCTGCTCAGCCCTTTCTGCGCCTGGCGGAAAAGCCCCGGCGGGCGGCGGGCACCCGGGCGGTCGCGGCGGGCGCGCCGGCCGGGCCGCCGACCGAGCCGCCGACGATCACCTCGCCGCCGTCCGCCGCCGCGCCGCGGTCCCGGCCGAGCGCGCGGCGCACCCCGTACCCGAACGCGGCCACCTTCACCAGGGGGCCGCCGAAGGCGGTGGAGACGGTGGAGGACAGGGCCGAGGCGTTGGCCGTGACCTCCTGGACGTCGGCGGCGATGGCGTCGACCCGCGCGAGCTGGGTGTGGGCCGAGCGGACCGTGGCGCCGGCCTCCGCGAGAAGCGGGACGGCCTCCTCGGTCACGCGCGTGACCAACTCGCCCGCGGCGCGGAGCGTCCGGGCGAGCCGGAAGAGTGCCACGGCCAGGAACGAGACCAGGATGGCCCAGAAGACGGCCACGAGGATGCCGGCCACCTCTCCACCGGACACGATGCACCGCTCCTTCAGGGCTGCTCGCCGGGCGAGTCGACGGGGTGTTGCGCTGCCAGGGCAGGCTCCGACCCTATCGCGCCGCACCGACGGCGCCGTACCGGATTAGCGCCCGTGCACAGGGGAGTTGCGCGAGCGGATTGTACGTTGCGCATACTTCCGGGTACGCACCGTGCAGCCCGCCCGCGCGGCCGGGCGGTCAGCGGGCGTAGTACTCCACGACGAGCTGCTCGTCGCAGATGACGGGGATCTCGCGGCGGTTGGGCTCCCGGTCCAGCCGGAAGGCGAGCGCCGGCAGGTTGACCTCCAGGTAGCGGGGGGTCTCGCCGTCCGGGGCGTAGCCGCCCTCGCGCGCGACCTGGAAGGGGTACTTCTCACGGCTGCGCTCGCGGACCGTCACCACGTCCTCCGGGCGGACCCGGAAGGACGGCCGGTCGACCTTGCGGCCGTTGACCGCGATGTGGCCGTGGACGACCATCTGCCGGGACTGGTAGACGGTCCGGGCCAGGCCCGCGCGCAGGACCAGCGCGTCCAGGCGGCGCTCCAGCTCGACGATCAGCGCCTCGCCCGTCTTGCCCTGCACCTTGCTGGCACGCTCGTACGCCCGCACGAGCTGGCGCTCGCTGATGTCGTACTGCGCGCGCAGCCGCTGCTTCTCCAGCAGCCGGACCTTGTAGTCGCTGGTCTGCTTGCGACCGCGGCCGTGCATGCCGGGCGGGTAGGGGCGCGCCTCGAAGTACTTGGCGGCCTTCGGGGTGAGCGGGATGCCGAGGGCCCGCGACTTGCGGACCTTGGGGCGCGGCTGGTTCACGCTGTTCCGTCCTCGTTGAGAAAGTTAGGCAAGGCTTACCTTAAGCGATTTCGCGCTGCCGGTGTGCTACCTCTTCGGGTAACACGCTCGCGAATCCGGGCATTCCCGGCGGCCGGGCACCGTGATCCGCGTCACCGGGACGCCGGCCGCCCGCGCTCCGCGCGTCAGTTGCGCTCGTCGCCCCGTCCCGGGCCGTCCTGACCCCCGCCCGCCAGCCGCTCGCGCACCCGCTCGACCACCTCGGCGTACCGCGCCTCCGCGCCGTACCGCGTCGGCTCGTAGTACCGCCGGCCCGCCAGGGCGTCCGGGGCGTACTGCTGGGCGGCGATGGCGCCGGGGACGTCGTGCGGGTACACGTACCCCTGCGCGTGCCCCAGCTTCTCCGCGCCCTTGTAGTGCCCGTCCCGCAGATGCGCGGGCACCGGGCCCGCCCTGCCCGCCCGTACGTCGTCCATCGCGGCGCCGACGGCCTTCGTCACCGCGTTGGACTTCGGGGCCAGCGCGAGCGCCACCGTGGCGTGCGCCAGCGTCAGCGCCGCCTCCGGGAAGCCGATCATGGCCACGGCCTGGGCCGCGGCGACCGCCGTCTGCAGCGCCGAGGAGTCGGCGAGCCCGATGTCCTCGCTGGCGGAGATCATCAGCCGCCGGGCGATGAACCGCGGGTCCTCACCGGCCTCGATCATGCGCGCCAGATAGTGCAGCGCCGCGTCCACGTCCGAGCCGCGCACGGACTTGATCAGGGCGCTGGCCACGTCGTAGTGCTGGTCGCCGTCCCGGTCGTACGCCACGGCGGCGCGGTCCACCGCCGCCTCCAGCGTCGGCAGCGACACCTCCGCCTCGCCCTGCGCCAGCGCCGCCCCCGCCGCCGCCTCCAGCGCCGTGAGCGCCCGGCGCGCGTCGCCGCCGGCGATGCGCAGCAGGTGCTCCTCGGAGTCCTCCGGGAGCGTCACCGCGCCGCCGAGCCCGCGCTCGGCGGCGACCGCCCGGTGCAGCAGCCCGCGCACGTCGTCGTCGGTGAGGGGCTCCAGCGTGAGCAGCAGCGAGCGGGAGAGCAGCGGGGAGATGACCGAGAAGTACGGATTCTCCGTGGTGGCCGCGATCAGCGTCACCCAGCGGTTCTCGACCGCGGGCAGCAGCGAGTCCTGCTGGGCCTTGCTGAAGCGGTGGATCTCGTCGAGGAAGAGGACGGTCTCCTTGCCGTACCCCCCGGCGGCGCGGCGGGCGCCCTCGATGACCGCGCGGACCTCCTTGACGCCGGCGGTGATCGCGGACAGCTCCACGAAGCGCTTCTGCGTGGCCTGGCTGACCACGTACGCCAGGGTGGTCTTGCCGGTGCCGGGCGGGCCCCACAGCAGCACGGACGCCGGGCCCGCAGGACCTCCGGCGCCCTCGCCGACGAGCCGGCGCAGCGGCGCGCCGGGCCTCAGCAGGTGCTGCTGCCCCACGACCTCGTCGAGGGTGCGCGGGCGCATCCGGACGGCCAGCGGGGAGCTGCCGGGATCCTTCTCCTGGCGCTCCTCGGCCGCGGCGGTGAACAGGTCGGGCTCCACGCATTCGACCCTATGCCACGGGACTGACAGCCCTCAGAGGAGCGTCTTCCAGTACGACCACCAGCGGATGCCGATCAGGATCAGCAGGACCCCGTACCACAGGACGGGCACCACCCAGTTGAACTCCAGCACCGCCTCGCGCACCCGCGCCGAGACCGGGAAGACGCCGGTCTTGACGTTGTGCACGGTCGTGTACCAGAAGATCAGGATCGTCACCGCCCAGACCAGCGAGCACCACAGGCACAGTGAGCCGATCTTGTACAGCGAGGAGTACTGGAGGAAGGTGACGAAGCCGACCCCGAAGAGGGAGCCCGCCCACAGCCCGGTCCACCACCAGCGGCGGTGCCCCGCGCCGGCCAGCAGGCCGACGCCGATCACGACGAGCATCGGGAAGGCGATCCAGCCGACGAACGGGTTCGGGAACCCGAACACCGAGGCCTGCCAGCTCTTCATGATGTTGTTGCACGACAGGACGGGGTTCAGGCTGCAGGCCGAGACGTAGCCCGGGTCCTCCAGCAGCTTCATCTTGTCGTGCGTGATCACCGCGGACGCCACG
Source organism: Streptomyces sp. WMMC500 (assembly GCF_027497195.1). Lineage (NCBI taxonomy): Bacteria > Bacillati > Actinomycetota > Actinomycetes > Kitasatosporales > Streptomycetaceae > Streptomyces > Streptomyces sp. WMMC500. The sequence goes on along the minus strand of NZ_CP114905.1, from coordinate 7,859,352 downwards.
AGGCCCAGCGCGCCGCCGATCACCAGCAGCCAGGCGAACGGTCGGCCCGACCGGATCAGTCCGGAGTCGGGCGGGTCCTCGTGCCGGGACGGGGCCGTTCTCGTTGCGGTCGTGGTCATCTCGCTGCTTCCGTGGGCTCGGATCGGTGGCGGCACCTCATTGTGCCGCAACGAGGGGCGATCGGGCACCGGTGCACCGGTGCTCAGCCGGTGACCCGCCGGCCGTCCACCGGCAGGGGCAACGATGCCCGACCGCGCGTTCGACCGGCGTAAGTCCGCCCGTCAGCGCGCCACCCGCAGGGGTCAGGCCAGCAGCTTCCGCAGCTCGCCGACGACCGCGGCCAGCGCGACCGGCCGCTGCTCGCCGCTGCCGAGGTCCTTGAGCTGCACCACGCCCTCGTCGAGGTCCCGCTCCCCCGCGACCAGCGCGTAGCGCGCGCCGGAGCGGTCGGCGGACCGCATCGCGTTCTTCAGCCCCTTGCCGCCGAAGGCGAGGTCCGCCGCGACCCCGGCCCGGCGCAGCTCCGTGACCACGCCGAAGAGGGTCCTGCGGGCCTGCTCGCCGAGGGCCGCCGCGTACACGTCGGTGGTCGCGGGCAGGTCCAGCTCCACGCCCTCGGCCTCCAGCGCCAGCACCGTGCGGTCCACGCCCAGCGCCCAGCCCACCGACGGCAGGGCGGGGCCGCCGATCATCTCCGACAGCCCGTCGTAGCGCCCACCGCCGCCGATGGCGGACTGCGCGCCGAGGCCGTCGTGGACGAACTCGAAGGTGGTGCGCGTGTAGTAGTCGAGGCCGCGGACCAGCCGGGGGTCGTCCTCGTACGCGACGCCGGCCGCGGTCAGCAGCTCGCGGACCTGCTCGTGGTACGCCTTGCACGCCTCGCACAGGTGGCCGCGCATGAGCGGCGCGGCGTCGAGCTGCGCCCGGACCTCCGGGCGCTTGTCGTCGAGCACGCGCAGCGGGTTGATCTCGATCCGCTCGCGGGTGGGCTCGTCGAGGTCGAGGCCGCGCAGGAAGTCCTGCAGCGCGGTGCGGTACGCGGGGCGGCACTCCTGGTCGCCGAGGGAGTTGAGCAGCAGCCGGAAGCCCGTCAGCCCCAGCGCGCGGTAGCCGTCGACGGCCAGGACGATCAACTCGGCGTCCAGTGCCGGGTCCTCGGCGCCGATGGCCTCGGCGCCGACCTGGGAGAAGTGCCGGTAGCGGCCCTTCTGCGGGCGCTCGTAGCGGTAGTACGAGCCGGAGTACCACAGCTTGACCGGCAGGTTGCCCTGCTTGTGCAGGTTGCCCTCCAGCGCGGCGCGCAGCACGGAGGCGGTGCCCTCGGGGCGCAGCGCCAGCTCGTCGCCGCCCTTGGTGGTGAGGGTGTACATCTCCTTGGTCACGATGTCGGTGGACTCGCCGACGCCGCGGGAGAAGAGCCGCACGTCCTCGAAGCCGGGGGTCTCGACGTAGCCGTAGCCGGCGCGGCGTACGGGCGCGGCGAACGCCTCGCGGACCGCGAGGTAGGCCGCGGAGCGCGGCGGGGTCAGGTCGTAGGTGCCCTTGGGGGCCTTGAAGGCCGGTGAAGTGCTCACGGAGAGTGTCGTCACATTCGTCGTCGGTGGCGGAGCGGGGCGGCCTGGCCGCCCGCCCGGCCGGCGGCCAGCTCCTGCAGGAAGGGATTGCCGGCGCGCTCGCGGCCGATGGTCGTCTGGGGGCCGTGCCCGGGGAGCACCACGGTCGAGTCGTCGAGCGGCAGGCACACGCGGGCCAGCGACCGCAGGATCTCGGCGCTGTCGCCGCCGGGCAGGTCGGTGCGTCCGATGGAGCCGGCGAAGAGCAGGTCGCCCGAGAAGAGGACCTGTGGCACCTCCGGCTGCTCGGGCAGCCGGAAGGTCACCGACCCCTTGGTATGGCCGGGCGCGTGCGCGACGGTGAGGCTCAGCCCGGCCAGCTCCAGCTCGGCGCCGTCGGCGAGCTCGACCAGGTCGTCCGGCTCGCCTACCGTCAGGTCGCCGAGCAGCGGCGCTCCGACGGACAGGCCGAGCGCCTTCTCCGGGTCGGTGAGCATGTACCGGTCGGCGGGGTGGATCCAGGCGGGCACGTCGTGGGCGCCGCAGACGGGGAGCACCGAGGCGACGTGGTCCAGGTGCCCGTGGGTGAGCACGACCGCGACCGGCTTGAGCCGGTGCTTGGCGACCGCTTCGGCGACGCCGTCGGCGGCCCGGTGCCCGGGGTCGACGATCACACACTCCTCCCCCGCGGCCGGGGCGAGGAGATAACAGTTGGTGCCCCATGCGCCCGCGGGGAACCCGGCAATGAGCACGATCGTCCTTCACCTGTCGGATGCCGTCGGATGTGTGCCGCCGCCGGGAGCCGCGCGGACCGCGGGCGGCCCCGGAATTGCGGCCGTTCTGAGACTACCGGCGCTCCTCATCCGGCAGCGAATCGATATACGGTACGGCACACGGAATTCCGGTCCACGAACGCGTGTGGCAGCGATGCGAGGGAGAAGACGCGGTGGTCAGCAGGGACCAGCGGAGGCGGCAGCTCGCCCGGGATAAGTACGAGCGGCAGCAGCGCAGGCGCGCCGACCGCAGAAAGCACAACCGGAAGCTCGCGGCGATCATCAGCGCCCCGCTGGTGTTGGTGATCGTCGTCGTCACGATCGCGGCCGCCACCGGCTTCGGGTCGGACGACGACGACAAGAAGAAGGACGACGCGGCGGCGCCCAGCGCGAGCCCGGAGAAGGCGCACGACCCCTGCGGCAAGCCGGAGGCCGGCAAGCCGTCGAAGAAGACGTGGAAGAAGGAGCCGAAGCTCGACATCGACGAGTCCGCGACGTACACGATGACGCTGTCGACCACCTGTGGCGACATCGGCATCGAGATGGACGCGGGCAAGGCGCCGCACACCGTGAACAACATGCGCTTCCTCGCCGACGAGGGCTACTTCGACCACAGCCCGTGCCACCGGCTGACCGGACAGGAGTCCGGCATCTTCGTGCTGCAGTGCGGCGACCCGGGCGGTACCGGCCAGGGCGGACCCGGGTACACGATCCCGGACGAGAACCTCAAGGACAAGGCGGTCAAGGGCGGGACGTACCCCGCGGGCACCGTGGCGATGGCCAACACCGGGCAGAAGGACTCCGGCGGCAGCCAGTTCTTCCTGGTCTACCAGGACAGCCCGCTGCCCCCGAACTACACGCCCTTCGGCATGCTCACCGGCGAGGGCACGGCGACGGTCAACACCATCGCCGAGGCCGGCGCGCAGCCGCAGGACCCGCAGACCGGCAACACCGCGCCGAACGCGACCGTGGTCATCGACAAGGCGACCGTCACCGAGGGCACCAAGGAGCAGGAGCACGACCACTGAGCCGCGACCGGGCCCGCGTCGTTACGGGATTGGTCTCGCGCGGGATGCGGACAGCCGGCCCGCCGTTCGCCTATGTTGGCGTTGTGCAGGTGCGGGGGTGCCGGCGGCAGTCGCCTTCGCCCGCCGCCGATCGGCCGGATCCGGTACCCCATCCCCTTTCCGGCCGCAGACAACTGTGGACGACGCCGCCGGGCTGCCGGGCCCGCGGGGCGTCATGTGAGGAGGCGCTGTGAGCAGCGACCCATGGGGCCGGGTCGACGAGACGGGCACCGTGTACGTGCGTACCGCCGACGGCGAGCGAGTCGTCGGTTCCTGGCAGGCGGGCTCGGCCGACGAGGCGCTCGCCTACTTCAAGCGCAAGTACGAGGGCCTGGTCGTGGAGATCGGCCTCCTCGAGCGCCGGGTGCAGACCACCGACCTGTCCACCAAGGACGCCACCACCGCCATCGACCACCTGCGCGCGCAGGTCTCGGAGGCGCACGCGGTCGGCGACCTGGACGCGCTGACGGCGCGGCTCGACCGGCTGGTGGAGGCCGTGGGCGCCCGTCAGGAGGAGCGCAAGGCGGCGAAGGCCAAGCACCAGCAGGAAGTGCGCGAGTCCAAGGAGGCGGTGGTCGCCGAGGCGGAGGAGCTGGCGCAGAGCGAGCAGTGGCGCGCGGCGGGCGAGCGGCTGCGGGAACTGGTGGAGACCTGGAAGAGCCTGCCGCGGCTGGACCGCAGGAGCGACGACGAGCTGTGGCACCGCTTCAGCCACGCCCGCTCGGCCTTCTCCAAGCGCCGCAAGGCCCACTTCGCCTCCCTCGACGCCCAGCGCGAGGAGGCCAGGCGGCGCAAGGAGAAGCTGGTGGAGGAGGCGGAGGCGCTCTCCGCCTCCCGTGAGTGGGGGCCGACGGCCGCCCGCTACCGCGAGCTGATGTCGGACTGGAAGGCCGCGGGCCGCGCGCAGCGCGACCAGGAGGAGGACCTGTGGACCCGCTTCCGCGGCGCGCAGGACGTCTTCTTCCAGGCCCGCAGCGAGGTCTTCGCGGAGCGCGACCACGAGCAGCGCGAGAACCTGACGCGCAAGGAGGAGCTGGTCGCGGAGGCGGAGAAGCTGCTGCCGGTCACCGACCTCAAGACCGCCAGGGGGGCCTTCCGTTCGATCAACGAGCGGTGGGAGGCCATCGGCCACGTACCCCGGGACGCCAGGGCGAAGATCGAGGCCCGGATGCACGCCGTGGAGCGCTCCATCGGCGAGGCGGAGGAGGCCGAGTGGCGCCGGACGAACCCGGAGGCGCGGGCGCGCGCCGAGGGGCTCACGGGGCAGTTGCAGGACGCCGTCGACAAGCTCCACCGGCAGATCGAGCAGGCCAGGTCGCAGGGCAACGCCGCCAAGGCCGACAAGCTGGCCCGTGAGCTGGAGGGCCGGCAGGCGCTGCTCGACCAGGCCCTCAAGGGCCTGCGGGAGTTCGGGGGCTGAGCGCCGGAGCAGCTCGTACGTGCCGAGGGCCCCGCCGGGCGGCGGGGCCCTCGGCGCGTTGGGGGACGAGGGCGGCGGGTGCGCTCAGTTGTTCCGGGCGGAGGTGACGCGGTACACGTCGTAGACGCCCTCCACCTTCCGTACCGCCTTCAGCACGTGTCCCAGGTGCTTCGGATCGCCCATCTCGAAGGTGAAGCGCGAGGTGGCCACCCGGTCGCGGGAGGTCTGCACGGCGGCGGACAGGATGTTCACGTGCTGGTCGGACAGCACCCTGGTGACGTCCGAGAGCAGCCGGGAGCGGTCGAGGGCCTCCACCTGGATGGCGACGAGGAAGACCGACGACTGCGTCGGCGCCCACTCCACCTCGATGATCCGCTCGGGCTGCTGCGACAGCGACTCGACGTTGACGCAGTCCGCGCGGTGCACGGAGACGCCCTTGCCGCGGGTGACGAAGCCGATGATCGGGTCTCCGGGCACCGGCGTACAGCAGCGGGAGAGCTTCACCCACACGTCGTCGACGCCCTTGACGATCACCCCGGGGTCGTTGACCGCCCGGCGCTTGCGGGTCTTGCCGCGCAGCGGCGGGGCGGTCTCCTCGATGTCCTCGGTGGCCGCCTCCTCGCCGCCGAGCGCCTGGACCAGCTTCTGCACCACGTTCTGCGCGGAGATGTGGCCCTCGCCGATCGCCGCGTAGAGCGCGGAGATGTCGGGGTAGCGCATCTCGTGCGCGATGGTGACCAGGGAGTCGCCGGTGAGGATGCGCTGGATCGGCAGGTTCTGCTTGCGCATGGCCCGGGCGATGGCGTCCTTGCCCTGCTCGATCGCCTCGTCCCGGCGCTCCTTGGAGAACCAGGCGCGGATCTTGTTGCGCGCGCGGGGCGACTTGACGAAGTTCAGCCAGTCCCGGGAGGGGCCCGCGCCGGCCGCCTTGGAGGTGAAGACCTCGACGGTGTCGCCGTTGTCGAGCGCGGATTCCAGCGGTACGAGCCGGCCGCCGACCCGCGCTCCTATGGTCTTGTGCCCGACCTCGGTGTGCACGGCGTACGCGAAGTCGACGGGCGTGGCGCCGGCCGGCAGGGCGATCACGTCGCCCTTGGGCGTGAAGACGAAGACCTCGTTGCGGGAGAGGTCGAAGCGCAGCGCGTCCAGGAACTCGCCGGGGTCCTCGGTCTCCTTCTGCCAGTCGATCAACTGGCGCAGCCAGGCCATGTCGTTGACCTGCTCGGACTTCCCGCCCCTGCGGGCGCCGGCGCCCTGCTGGCGGGCGGCGCCGCCGGCGGCCTCCTGCTTGTACTTCCAGTGCGCGGCGATGCCGTACTCGGCGCGGCGGTGCATGTCGAACGTGCGGAGCTGCAGCTCGACGGGCTTGCCCTCGGGCCCGATGACCGTCGTGTGCAGCGACTGGTACATGTTGAACTTGGGCATCGCGATGTAGTCCTTGAACCGTCCGGGGACGGGATTCCACCGCGCGTGGATGGTGCCGAGCGCCGCGTAGCAGTCGCGGACCGAGTCGACGAGGACGCGGATGCCCACCAGGTCGTAGATCTCGGCGAAGTCGCGGCCGCGGACGATCATCTTCTGGTAGACGCTGTAGTAGTGCTTCGGGCGGCCGGTGACGGTCGCCTTGATCCGGGCGCTGCGCAGGTCCTGCTGGACCTCGTCGATGACGACCGCCAGGTACTCGTCCCGCTTCGGGGCGCGCTCGGCGACCAGCCGGACGATCTCGTCGTACATCTTCGGGTAGAGGATCGCGAAGGCGAGGTCCTCCAGCTCCCACTTGATGGTGTTCATGCCCAGCCGGTGGGCCAGCGGCGCGTAGATCTCCAGGGTCTCGCGCGCCTTCTGCTCCTGCTTCTCCCGGCGCAGGTAGCGCATCGTGCGCATGTTGTGCAGCCGGTCGGCGAGCTTGATCACCAGGACCCGGGGGTCCTTGGCCATGGCGACGACCATCTTGCGCACGGTCTCCGCCTGCGCGGCCTCGCCGAACTTGACCTTGTCCAGCTTGGTGACGCCGTCCACCAGCAGCGTCACCTGGTCGCCGAAGTCACGGCGCAGGTCTTCGAGCCCGTACTCGGTGTCCTCGACCGTGTCGTGCAGCAGCCCGGCCATCAGCGTGGCGGGGTCCATGCCCAGCTCCGCCAGGATCGTGGTGACGGCCAGGGGGTGGGTGATGTACGGGTCGCCGCTCTTGCGCTTCTGGCCGCGGTGCCAGCGCTCGGCGACCTGGTAGGCGCGCTCTATCTGGCGCAGCGTGGAGGTGTCGGCCTTCGGGTCGTTCCCGCGCACTATCCGCAGCAGCGGCTCCAGCACCGGGTTGTACGGGCTCTGCCGCTGCACGCCGAGGCGCGCCAGCCGCGCGCGCACGCGGCTCGGCGACCCGCCGCGGCCGGCCTGCCCGCCGCCGTGGCCCGAGGCGGGCTCGACGCGCGCGGGGGTGGCCGGCTGCGCACGCCCGTCCGGCGGCGCGGCACGGCGCCCGGAGCCGTTCTCCACGGCCCGCGGGGGCAGCGGGCGGTCCGCCGCGCCGGGCTGCTTCTCGGGCGGCGCTGCGGTGGACCGATGAGCCTCGTCTGGCAAGAGCACTCCTTGACGGTGGACGGCCCACGGGGAGATCCCCGGAACTGCCATGGTATCTGCCGTCGCGTCCGCACCACCCGGCAACCGCCTGACCAGGCCCCCCACCGGGCAGAACGCCGACCGGGACGGCACGTGCCGCCCGGACGGCACAGACCCGCCGGGCCGCCCGGGACGCCCGGCCTCCCCGGACCGCTCAGACGGTGACGAGCGCGTCCAGCGGAGCGCCGTCGAGCGCCCGCTCGACGCGCGCCCGGCCGGCCAGGAAGCCCAGCTCCAGCAGCACGGCCAGACCGGTGACGGTGCCGCCGGCGCGCCGGATGAGCTGCACCGACGCCTCCGCGGTGCCGCCGGTGGCCAGCACGTCGTCGATGACCAGCACCCGGTCGCCGGGCTGCAGGGCGTCCGCGTGTATCTCGATCTCCGCCGTGCCGTACTCCAGGTCGTACGCCTGCCCGAGGGTGGCGCCCGGCAGCTTGCCTGCCTTGCGTACGGGCACGAAGCCGATCCCCGCGCGCACCGCGACCGGCGCGCCCAGGATGAAGCCGCGCGCCTCCAGACCGACGACCTTCTGCGCACCCTGCTCCCGGCAGACGTCGGTCAGCGCGTCCGTGAGCAGCGTGAACGCCTTCGCGTCGGCCAGCAGCGGGGTGATGTCCTTGAACATCACGCCGGGCTGCGGATAGTCCGGCACGTCCTGGATCCGGCTGAGCAGCAGCTCCCGGGTCCCGTCGGGCACACTCACCGCCGCTTGCCCCCCGACCGGCCGCCGCGGCTGCCGGAGGGCCGGCCCCGGCCGCGCTGCCGCGACACCGGCTGCTGCCGGCGGCCCTCGGCGCGCGGGGACCCGACGACGCCCTGGCCCGCGGGTTCGGGGGCGCGGGGGTCGTCCTGCGGCTCGGCGTCCTCGACCGCCGCCGCGCCGGGCCCGTCCTCGCGCCGGGCCGACGCCTTCTCGCCGCGGGCGGCGGCCCGGGCGTCGGAGGCGCGGCGGGCGGCCACGCGCTTGTTGTGTGCCTTGATCGCGGGGTCGCGCTCCTTGAAGTCGACGACCAACGGGGTGGCGATGAAGATCGAGGAGTACGCGCCGGCCGCGAGGCCGACGAACAGCGACAGCGCGATGTCGTTGAGCATGCCGCCGCCGAGCACGCCGCCGCCGATGAACAGCAGGCCGGCGACCGGCAGCAGAGCGACGACGGTGGTGTTGATGGAGCGGACGAGCGTGCCGTTGAGGCTGCGGTTGGCCGCCTCCCGGTAGGTGAAGCCCGTCTGCTTGGTGATGTCCTTCGTGCTCTCCTTGAGGCCGTCGAAGACCACCACCGTGTCGTACAGCGAGTAACCCAGGATGGTCAGCAGGCCGATGACCGTGCCCGGGGTGACTTCGAAGCCGACGATCGTGTAGACGCCGACCGTGATCGTCAGGTCGTGGATCAGCGCGACGAGCGCCGACAGCGCCATGCGCCACTCGAAGGCGATGGCGAGATAGATCACCACGAGGACCATGAAGATCGCCAGGCCCTGCCACGCCTTGTTCGCGATCTGCTCGCCCCAACTGGGGCCGACGAGCTGGTCGTTGATCTGCCCCGCGTCGACGTTCAGCTCTTCGGCGAGCGCCGACTTGACCTTGTCGGACTGCTGCGTCTCGATGCTGCTGACCTGGATGCGGAGCTTCCCGCTGCCCAGCTCCTGGACGATGGCCTGGTGGCCCGAGGCGTCCTCGGCGACCTCCTGGGCCTGCGAGACCGAGGTCTCGGTCTTCGGGGTGGTGAAGACCGCGCCGCCCTCGAACTCGATGCCCATGTTCAGGCCGCGGATGAAGAAGCCGGCGACCGCGATGACCGTGATGAGGACGGAGACGCCGTACCAGAGGAACCGCTTCGCAACGAAGTCGTAGCCGGCCTCACCGCGGTAGAGGCGGGCGCCGAGGGTGCCGAGGCGCGACATCTCAGACCTCCTTCGGGTTGACGGGACCGGCGACGCGCGGGCGGCCGCGCAGCGGTGGCCTGGCTCCCAGCCGTTTGGGATCGAGCCCGGACCAGGGGTGGCCGCTGGCGAAGAAGCGCTTACGGGCCAGGATGGTCATCACCGGCTTCGTGAAGAGGAAGACGACGACGACGTCCAGGAGCGTGGTCAGGCCGAGCGTGAAGGCGAAGCCCTGCACCTTGCCGACGGTGACGGCGAAGAGCACGGCCGCGGCGAGGAACGACACGAAGTCGGACACCAGGATGGTGCGCCGGGCCCGTGGCCAGCCGCGCTCCACCGCGGGGCGCAGCGTGCGCCCCTCGCGGATCTCGTCGCGGATGCGCTCGAAGTAGACGATGAACGAGTCCGCCGTGATGCCGATCGCCACGATCGCGCCGCAGACCGCCGGGAGGTTCAGCGCGAAGCCGATGCCGGGGCCGAGCAGGGCCATGATCGTGTACGTGAGGGCGGCGGAGACCATGAGGCTGACGACAGCCACCAGGGCCAGCCCGCGGTAGTACGCGACGAGGTAGAGGATCACCAGCCCCAGCCCGATGGCACCGGCGATGAGACCGGCGTTGAGCTGCTCGTTGCCGAGGGCCGGCGAGACGGTGGTGACCTCGGACTCCTCGAAGGACAGCGGCAGCGCGCCGTAGGACAGGACGTTGGCCAGTTCCTCGGCCGACTCCTGGTTGAAGCTGCCGGAGATCTGCGCCCGGCCGCCGGTGATCGACTCGTCGACGGAGGGTGCGGAGACGACCTCACCGTCGAGCTCGATGGCGAACTGGTTGTTCGGCGGGGCCTGGGAGGCGAGGTTGCCGGTGACGTCGGCGAACTTGTCGGAGCCCTTGTCGTCGAACTCGAGCTGCACGATCCAGCCGGAGCCCTGCTGGGCGTCGTACGTGGCGGAGGCCTCGCCGACGTCGGTGCCCTCGACCTCGGCCGGGCCGAGCGCGTACTTGAACGCGCCGTCGCTGTCGCAGGCGACGACGGTGTCGGTGGGCTTGGCGTTCTCGCCGATCTTGGTGCGCTCCTCGGCGTTGGAGCAGTCCAGCCCGTCGAGCTTCTTCTGCACGTCGGCGGGGATCTGGCCGGTGGGCGCCTGCTCGGCGGGGGGCGTCTCGGCGGGCGGCGCCTGCGAGTCGGTCGGGCTGGGCGAGTCGTCGGCCTGGGTGAGGGCCTCGGACAGGGCCCGGCCCTGCTCGGTGGCGTCGTCGCTCGGACCGGCCTCGTCGCCTGAGCCGCCCTCGTCGCCGGAAGCGGCCTCGTCGGAGGCGGTCTCGGACGGGGACGGCGAGGTGGAGGCGTCGCCCTTGTCCTTCTCCTTGTCCGCGTCCCCGGACTCCGAGGCGCTCGGTGCCGGCGTGGGCTCGTTCGCCTCGTAGGACAGGACGGGCCGGAAGAACAGCCGCGCGGTGGTGCCCACCTGCTCGCGGGCCGTCTTCTGGTCGGTGCCCTTGGGGATGTTGACGATGATGTGCCGGTCGCCCTGCGTCTGGACCTCCGCCTCCTGCACACCGAGGCCGTTGACGCGGCGCTCGATGATGTTGACGGCGGTATCCATGTTGGTGGAGTTGATCGCGTTCTCGCCGCCCGGCTGGGGCTTGGCCTCCAGCGTGATGCTGGTGCCGCCGGCCAGGTCGATGCCCAGGCGCGGGGTGGTGTGTCCGGAGAGGAACATCCCACCGGTGAGCGCGGCGATCGCGGTCAGGATCAGCAGCAGGGGGCGCCAGGGCCTGCCCTGAGATCCCTGGGACCTGCGACCCGATTTCGGTGCTGCCACCTTCTCGATTCTCCTGTCCAGACACCGCGCGGCGGGGCTCGTCGCGCGGTCACGAAGTGTAGCCCCGCGGTGCCGCGAGGCGAAAAGTGACCGGTCCCCCGTTCACCGCGGCCGGCGGCGCCTCCGCACTACTCGGTGCGGGGCCGCCCGCCGAAGGGCCGCGGTCACTTCGCGGCGGAGCCGCCGTTCCTCTTCTTGTCCTCGCCGGTGGCGTCCGCGGGCTCGGCGTCGCCCTCGGCGTCGTCGGCGGCGTCCTTCTTGTCGAGGTCGATGCGGTCCGAGGTCTCCCCGCGGTCCTCGCCGTCGTCGTCACCGTCGGCGGACTCGGTCAGCGAGGAGGCGTCGTCGGGCGCGGTGATCTCCTCGTCGTCGAGCTCCGGAGCGCCGTGCACGATGCGGTTGTACTCGGCGTCGTCCAGGACGGCGCCGATGGAGTTCTTCGCGTAGATCGCGTGCACTCCGGGGGCCACCTCCAGAAGGATGGTGTCCTCGTGGACCTCCTTGACCGTGGCGTACATGCCGCCGATGGTCCGCACGCCGCTGCCCGGCTGCAGTTGGTCCCGCATGCTCATCATCTGGCGCTGCTTGTTCTTTGCCGAGCGGGTCATCAGGAACATCGCCCCGATGAGCACGATGAACGGCAAGAGAATCGTGATATCCACGGTGTCCGGGTTTCCTTCGTAGGACCGCGTTCGCCACGGCCTCGTTCTGGGGGGCGGGGGTGCCCTCCGGTTCCGGAAGGCGTCGGCGGAGTCTAAGCGAGTTCCGCCGTGTGAACAACGCCCAGCATGTCACCCGGGTTCCGTAACCGGCGACTCCGCGCGCCGCTCCGGTACGCGCCGGGGCACCCCGCGCGGCCGGGCCCGCCCCGCCCGGCGGCGCGCGCCGCGGGACGCTCAGAAGGCCGTCTGCTGCACGCCGCCGCCGGGCTGCGGGGGCGTGAGGCCCAGGTGGGCCCAGGCGGCGGGGGTGGCGACGCGGCCGCGGGGCGTACGGGCCAGCAGCCCTTCGCGTACGAGGAAGGGCTCGGCCACCTCCTCGACGGTCTCCCGCTCCTCCCCCACGGCCACGGCCAGGGTGGACAGCCCGACGGGGCCGCCGGAGAAGAGTCTGAGCAGGGCGCCGAGCACGGCGCGGTCGAGCCGGTCGAGGCCGCGGTCGTCGACCTCGTAGACCTCCAGGCCCCGGGCGGCGATCTCGCGGGTGATCACACCGTCGGCCTTGACCTGCGCGTAGTCCCGCACGCGGCGCAGCAGCCGGTTCGCGATGCGGGGGGTGCCGCGGGAGCGGCCGGCGATCTCGGCGGCGCCGGCGGCGTCCACGGCGACCTCCAGCAGGTGGGCGGAGCGGTGCAGGACGCGCTCCAGCTCGGCCGGCGAGTAGAACTCCATGTGCCCGGTGAAGCCGAAGCGGTCGCGCAGCGGCGGGGGCAGCAGCCCGGCCCGGGTGGTGGCGCCGACCAGGGTGAAGGGGGGCAGCTCCAGCGGGATGGCGGTGGCGCCGGGGCCCTTTCCGACGATGACGTCGACCCGCAGGTCCTCCATCGCCATGTAGAGCATCTCCTCGGCGGGCCGCGACATGCGGTGCAGTTCGTCGAGGAAGAGCACCTCGCCCTCCTGGAGCGAGGAGAGGATCGCGGCCAGGTCGCCGGCGTGCTGGATGGCGGGGCCCGAGGTGATGCGGATCGGGGCGGCCATCTCGGCGGCGACGATCATCGCGAGGGTGGTCTTGCCGAGGCCGGGGGCGCCGGAGAGCAGCACGTGGTCGGCGGCGCCGCCGCGCTGGCGGGCGGCGCGCAGCACCAGGTCGAGCTGCTCGCGCACCCGCTCCTGCCCGACGAACTCGGCCAGGTCCTTGGGGCGCAGCGCGGTCTCCACCGCCCGGTCGTCGGCGTCGGCGGCCGAGTCCACCACCCGCGGGTCGGCGTCCTCCCAGGTCATCGTGGATCCGTCCGTCGTGGTGCGGGTGCCGGTGCGGTGCGTCGTACGCGCCGGGGGCGGGGCGGCGCCGTCATCGGGCGCGGTTCAGGGTCTGCAGGGCGGCGCGCAGCAACTGCGGCAGCGGCGGGGGCGCGGCGCCGTTCTCCTCGGCCTGCGGGGCGACGGCGGTGACGGCCTCGTCGGCCTCCCGCGGCGCGTACCCCAGGCCCGTGAGGGCGGCGTGCAACTGCTCACGCCAGCCGGCGGCCGGGGCGGCGCCGGCCCGGCGGGCGACGAGGCCGCTGCTGCCCAGCGGCTCGCCGAGCCGGTCCTTCAGCTCCAGCAGCAGCTTCTGCGCACCCTTCTTGCCGATGCCGGGGACGGCGGTCAGCGCCTTCTCGTCGCCGGTGGAGACGGCGAGGCGGAGCGCGTCGGGGCGGTGCACGGCGAGCATGGCCTGGGCCAGCCGCGGGCCGACGCCGCTGGCGGTCTGCAGCAGCTCGAAGACCTGGCGCTCGTCGTCGTCGGCGAAGCCGTAGAGGGTGAGGGAGTCCTCCCGGACGACGAGGGAGGTGGCCAGCCGGGCGTCCTTGCCGACGCGCAGCGTGGACAGGGTGTCGGGGGTGCACTGGACGGCCATGCCGATGCCGCCGACCTCGATGACCGCGGCGTCGGGGGCGAGGGCGGCGACGGGGCCGCTGACGAAGGCGATCATGCGGGGTCTCTCCGGATCTCGCGGTCCCGGTGCTCCGGGCGGTCCCGGCGCACGCGGCGGCCCGGTGCGCCCGCGTCGGCCCGCGCGGGCGCGCCGGCGGCACGCGCGCGGGCCAGGCGCTCCTGGGCGGGGGCGCGCCACAGGTGGCAGATGGCCAGCGCCAGCGCGTCGGCGGCGTCGGCGGGTCGGGGCGGTGCGTCGAGCCGGAGCAGCCGGGTGACCATGGCGCCGACCTGGGCCTTGTCGGCGCGGCCCGAGCCGGTGACGGCCGCCTTGACCTCGCTGGGGGTGTGCAGCGCGACGGGCAGGCCGCGGCGGGCGGCGCACAGGAGGGCGACGGCGCTTGCCTGGGCGGTGCCCATGACGGTGCGTACGTTGTGCTGGCTGAAGACGCGCTCGACGGCGACGGCCTCGGGCCCGTGCGCGTCGAGCCACTCCTCGACGCCGCGCTCGATGAGCAGCAGCCGCTCGGCGGGCGGGGCGTCGGAGGGGGTGCGCACGACGCCGACGGCGACCATTCGCAGCGCCCGGCCCGGCGCTCCGTCCACGACGCCCACGCCGCACCGGGTCAGCCCCGGGTCCACTCCGAGCACCCGCACCGGCCGCCCCCCTCTCGTCTGCCCGCGCACGTGTGTGCAGGCTACCGGCAGGCACCGACACCGCGGGCGAAGGGCCCGCCGGATGTCGCCCCCCGCGGGCCCGTCACGGTGTGCGCGTACGACGCTCAGGCGGAGGCCTTCTCCATGACCTCGTCGGAGACGTCGAAGTTGGCGAAGACGTTCTGGACGTCGTCGCTGTCCTCCAGGGCGTCGATGAGCCGGAAGATCCTGCGGGCGCCCTCCTCGTCCAGCTCCACCTGCATGGTGGGGACGAAGTTGGCCTCGGCCGAGTCGTAGTCGATTCCGGCGTCCTGCAGGGCGGTGCGGACCGCGACCATGTCGCCGGCCTCGCTGAGCACCTCGAAGGACTCGCCCAGGTCGTTGACCTCCTCGGCGCCGGCGTCCAGCACCGCGGCCAGCACGTCGTCCTCGCCCAGCTCGCCCTTGGGGACGATCACCACGCCCTTGCGGTGGAACAGGTACGACACGGAGCCGGGGTCGGCCATGGAGCCGCCGTTGCGGGTCATGGCGACGCGGACGTCGGAGGCGGCGCGGTTGCGGTTGTCCGTCAGGCACTCGATGAGGACGGCCACGCCGTTCGGGCCGTAGCCCTCGTACATGATCGTCTCGTACTCGGCGCCGCCCGCTTCGAGACCGGCACCGCGCTTGACGGCGCTGTCGATGTTCTTGTTCGGGACGGACTGCTTCTTGGCCTTCTGGATCGCGTCGTACAGCGTGGGGTTCCCGTCGGGGTCGGCTCCCCCCTGCCGCGCCGCGACCTCGACGTTCTTGATCAGCTTGGCGAAGAGCTTTCCTCGCTTGGCATCGATCACGGCCTTCTTGTGCTTGGTGGTAGCCCACTTAGAGTGGCCGGACACAGCCCCGCTCCATTCCGCGTTCCGCGCATTCGACTAACCGGCAACGAACTCGTCGATCCTACCGGTGGCGGTCAGCCCGCCCGGCGCACCATATCGGCGAAGAGGGCGTGCACCCGGTGGTCGCCGGTGAGCTCGGGATGGAACGACGTGGCCAGCAGCGGACCCTGCCGGACGGCGACGGGGTGCCCGCCGACCTCCGCCAGCCGCTCCACCCCCGCGCCGGTGGACTCCACCCACGGCGCCCGGATGAAGACGCCGTGCACGGGGCCGCCGGGGACGCCGGCCACCTCCAGCGGCACCTCGAACGACTCGTTCTGCCGCCCGAAGGCGTTGCGCCGCACGATCATGTCGATGCCCCCGACGGTCTCCTGCCCGGAGCGCGGGTCGAGGATCTTGTCGGCCAGCATGATCATGCCGGCGCAGGAGCCGTACGCGGGCATCCCCGCCCGCACCCGGTCGCGCAGCGGCTCCAGCAGGCCGAAGGCGACGGCGAGCTTGGACATGGTGGTGGACTCGCCGCCGGGGATGACCAGGCCGGACACCTCCGCCAGCTCCGCCGGCCGGCGCACCGGCACGGCGCTCGCCCCGGCCGCGGTCAGCGCGGCCAGGTGCTCGCGTACGTCGCCCTGGAGGGCGAGCACGCCGATGGCGGGGGTGTCCATGCGGGCCGTCCTCACCAGCCCCGGCCGGCGTAGCGCTCGGCGTCGTCCAGGGTGTCGAGGTTGATGCCGACCATGGCCTCGCCGAGGTTGCGGGAGGCGTCCGCGACGACCTTCGGGTCGTCGTAGAAGGTGGTGGCCTTGACGATGGCGGAGGCGCGCTTGGCCGGGTCGCCGGACTTGAAGATGCCGGAGCCGACGAAGACGCCCTCGGCGCCGAGCTGGCGCATCAGCGCGGCGTCCGCGGGGGTGGCGACGCCGCCGGCGGAGAACAGCACGACGGGCAGCCTGCCGAGCCGCGCCACCTCGGCGACCAGCTCGTACGGGGCGCGCAGCTCCTTGGCCGCCGCGTACAGCTCGTGGTTGTCCAGGCCGCGCAGGGCGCCGATCTCGTTCTTGATCTGGCGCAGGTGGCGCACCGCCTCGACGACGTTCCCGGTGCCCGCCTCGCCCTTGGAGCGGATCATGGCGGCGCCCTCGGCGATCCGGCGCAGGGCCTCGCCCAGGCTGGTGGCGCCGCAGACGAAGGGCGTGGTGAAGGCCCACTTGTCGGAGTGGTTGACCTCGTCGGCGGGGGTGAGCACCTCGGACTCGTCGATGTAGTCGACGCCGAGCGCCTGCAGGATCTGGGCCTCGACGAAGTGGCCGATGCGGGACTTGGCCATCACGGGGATGGAGACGGCCTCGATGATGCCCTCGATCATGTCGGGGTCGGACATGCGCGCCACTCCGCCGTCCTTGCGGATGTCGGCGGGCACCCGCTCCAGGGCCATCACCGCGACGGCGCCGGCGTCCTCGGCGACCTTCGCCTGCTCGGGCGTGACGACGTCCATGATCACGCCGCCCTTGAGCTGCTCGGCCATGCCGCGCTTGACGCGTGCGGTGCCGGTCTCGGGAGCCGACGACTGGGGGGCGGAGCTGGGCGTGCTGGACACGGTGGAACCTCGCTCGGTGCTGGGGTGCGGTGTGGGTGTCTGGGTGGCGTACGCGCGCCACTTCTATCGTAAGCACGTTCGGACCCCGGGCCCGAGCGTGCGCCACCGTCAAGGAAACCCCAGGCGGGAGGGGTCGGGAAAGAGCCAATCGGCAAGCTGTGGCCGCCGAGCCCGCGGCCGGGCTCAGCCCGCCGGGGCCCGGTCGGTCAGCGCCGGCGGCGGCTCGTCGTCCATCTCGACCGCCAGCGGGAACGGCGCGTGCCCCGCCAGCCGGAACCAGCGCACCTTGCGGTGCCGGCGCAGCGCCCGCGCCGCCCGTACCGCGTCGTTGTGGAAGCGCCGCGCCATCGGCACCCGCCGCGCCGCCTCCGCCAGCTCGTGTACGGCCTCCTCGCCGCCCGGCGCCCCGCGCACCGCCTCCACCTGCTCCGGGGCCTCGAACACCGCCCGCAGCGCCTGGCTCAGCTCGCTCTCGGCGACCTCGCGCTGGTCCTCCTCCGCCTGCCGCGCGGCGTGCGCGGCCTCGTAGAGCACGATCGAGGCGGCCGGGTCGAGTACGCCGCTGGTGGCCAGCTCCTGCGCCACCGAGGCGCGCCGCAGCAACTGCGCGTCGAGGGCCGCCTTGGTGGCGTCGATACGGGTGTGCAGCCGGTCGAGCCGCCCGGCGGTCCAGCTCAGGTAGACGCCGATCAGGCAGAGCCCGACCGCGACGAGCACCAGGGTCAGCGGGGTGGACACGTCATACCTCCCGGTCGCGGGCGGGGCCGAAGCGGGCCGCCCAGCGGCCGGCGCGCTCGTCCTCCGCCACCGACGCGGCGCCCTGGGTCACCGTCTCGTACACCGCGAGGACGTCCGCGCCGACCGTCGACCAGTCGAAGCGCTGGACGTGCCGGCTGCCGCGCTCGCGCAGCCCGGCCCGGCGCGCGCCGTCCAGCAGCAGCCCCGCGGCCCGCTCGGCCAGGTCCCCGGCGTCCCCGCACGCGAACACCTCGCCCGCCGTGCCGCCGTCCAGCACCTGCACGAACGCGTCCAGGTCGGCGGCCAGCACCGGTGCCCCCGCCGACATCGCCTCGACGAGGATGATGCCGAACGACTCGCCGCCGGTGTTCGGCGCGACGTACAGGTCGACGCTGCGCAGCAGCCGCGCCTTGTCCTCGTCGCCGATCATCCCCAGGAACTCCACCCGCTCGCGCACCTCGGGCGCCAGGTGTCCCACGACCTCCGCCGGGTCGCCGCGCCCGGCGACGAGCAGGCGGGCGTCGGGCACCCGCTGAAGGATTCGCGGGAACGCCTCCATCAGCACCGGCAGCCCCTTGCGCGGCTCGTCGATCCGGCCGATGAACCCCAGCGTGCGGCCCTGCCACTCGGCCTTCGGCTCGGCCGCGGCGAAGAAGGAGACGTCGACGCCGTTGGGGATGACGACCGCGTCGCCGCCCAGGTGCTCCACCAGGGTGCGGCGCGCGTACTCGCTGACCGCGATGCGGGCGCTGATCTTCTCCAGCGCCGACTGCAGGATCGGGTACGCGGCGATCATGCCGCGGGAGCGCGGGCTGGACATGTGGAACGTGGCCACGATCGGCCCCTTCGCCGCCCAGCAGGCCAGCAGCGCGAGCGACGGCGCGGCCGGCTCGTGGATGTGCAGCACGTCGAAGTCGCCGTCGCGCACCCAGCGGCGTACCCGGGCGGCGGACAGGAAGCCGAAGTTGATGCGCGCCACGGACCCGTTGTACGGCACGGGGACGGCGCGGCCGGCCCCGACGACGTACTCGGGCAGCGGGGTGTCGTCGTCCGCGGGCGCGAGGACGGAGACGGTGTGGCCGGCGGCGCGCAGGTGCTCCGCCAGGTCGCGGACGTGGAACTGCACCCCGCCGGGCGTCTCCCAGGAGTACGGGCAGACGATCCCGACCCTCACGGCGACACCGGGTCCAGGTCCGGCCAGAACCGCTGCAGCATGTGCCAGTCCTCCGGGTGCGCGGCGATGCCGGCGGCGAAGTCGTCGGCCATGGCCTGCGTCATGGCGGCGGTCTTCTCCGCGCGGGTGCCGGTCGCGGGCACCTCCACGGGGGCGTGCACCCTGCCCTGCAGGACGGGCGAGTCGTCGTACCAGAGCGTGACGGGCAGCAGCAGCGCGCCGGTCTGCTGGGCGAGCAGCGCGGGGCCCGCGGGCATCCGGGCCGTGAAGCCGAAGAAGTCCACCTCGACGCCGCCGGCGGACAGGTCCCGGTCGGCGACGAGGCACACCAGCCCGCCGTCCCGCAGCCGCCGGGCGAGGGTGCCGAAGGCGCTCGCGCCGCCGTGCGCCAGCACCTCCATGCCCAGGCTCTCGCGGTACGCGACGAAGCGGTCGTACAGCGACTCGGGCTTCAGCCGCTCCTGCACGGTGGTGAAGGGCACCCCGAGCTTGGTGGTGACCCAGGCGCCCGCGAGGTCCCAGTTGCCCATGTGGGGCAGCGCGAGGATCACGCCGGTGTCGCCGGCGAGGCCGTCCTCGAGCCAGTGCACGTCCGCGGGGTCGAAGCCGTCGCGGACGCGCTGCTCGCTCCAGGCGGGCAGCCGGAAGGACTCCATCCAGTAGCGCATGTACGAGCGCATGCCGGCCCGGCTGAGCGCGGCCAGCCGTTCCGGCCCGGCGTCCGGGACCACGCGCGCGAGGTTCGACGTCAGCCGTCGTACGCCCTTGCCGTCGCGGCGCCAGGCGGTGTCGGCGATGCGCCTGCCGAGGGCGGCGGCGGCGGGCTCGGGGAGCCGTTTCACGGCTGCCCAGCCCAGGCCGTACATCCCGTCGGTCAGGCGCTCCTTCACGCGCGCTCCTGGTCCGCGGGCGCGGACTCGGGCTCGGACGCGGAGTCGGTCTCGGGGCGCGGGCCGTCGCGCGGCGCGGGCGGCGGCAGCGGGTCGGCGGCGTCCTTCTCGGCGGCCTCCCGGTGCACGGTCACCATCCGCTGGCAGAGCGTGATCGCGCTGCCCGCGGCGACCGCCCACAGCGCGACGGGCAGCAGGACGTCGATGTGCGGGATGCCGAAGGTGCGCTCCATGCCCGCGAAGCCGGTGAGCACCAGGGTGAGCACCAGCCGGTCCGCGCGCTCCATCACGCCGCTGACCTTCACCGGCAGCCCGATGCTCTCGCCGCGCGCCTTGGTGTACGACACGACCTGGCCGCCGGCCAGGCAGAACATCGCCACGGCGCACATCATGAGGTCGTCGCCGTCGCCCGCGTACCAGAGCGCGATGCCGCCGAAGACGGCCGCGTCGGCCGCCCGGTCGAGCGTGGAGTCCAGGAACGCGCCCCAGCGGCTGGAGCGGCCGGACTGGCGGGCCATGGTGCCGTCGATCAGGTCGGAGAAGACGAAGAGGGTGATGACTATCGTGCCCCAGAAGAACTCCCCCAGCGGGAAGAAGGCCAAGGCGCCCGCCATCACCCCGAGGGTGCCCACGAAGGTGACGGTGTCGGGGCTCACGCCGCGGCGCAGGAGCATCGCGGCGATCGGTGCGAAGACACGCGTGAAGATCGCACGCGCGTACTTGTTCAGCATGGCCGTCCCAGGGTCGCCGGTCGCCGGGCCCCGCGGCTGGCCGGGGGGCTCGTCGGTGGAAGTCGCTCAACGTAGCGCAGCCATCGTAGCCAGCGCCCGCGCGGGGCCGTGCGGGCCGTACGCCCGTGGGCGCCCGGGCCCGTACGGGCGTCCGGCACGCCCGTACGCCCCGCCGTCCGCCGGGCCCTTCCGCCCGCCCTTCCACCCGACCGTCCGCCCGTACGTGGGAGTCCGTCACTCCGAAGCCGTCCGTGCTATGGACGGGGTCTGACCGCGGTGCAAAGCTCGAATGCACCGCACGTGTCAGACGGAGGCGAGACACATGGGTGACAAGGCAAACGCACACCCCGGGGCCGCCGGCAGGGCAGCGGCGGCCGCCCGGCCCTCCGACATTCGGAACGTGGCGCTGGTCGGCCATAGCGGATCCGGTAAGACGACGCTGGTGGAGGCGCTCGCGCTGACCACGAAGGCGCTCACCCGGGCCGGCCGGGTCGAGGACGGCGGCTGCGTTTCGGACTACGACGAGATCGAACAGCGCCAGCAGCGCTCGGTGCAGCTCTCCCTGGTCCCGGTGGAGTGGGACGGCATCAAGATCAATCTGTTGGACACCCCCGGCTACGCGGACTTCGTCGGGGAGCTACGGGCCGGTCTGCGAGCGGCGGACGCGGCCCTTTTCGTCGTCTCGGCCGCGGACGGCGTGGACGGCGCGACCCGGATGCTCTGGGACGAGTGCGCGGCGGTCGGGATGCCGCGGGCGATCGTCGTCACGCACCTGGACGCCGCCAGAGCCGACTTCGACCAGATGACCCGGACCTGCCAGGAGGCCTTCGGCGGCGACGACCCCGACGCCGTGCTGCCGCTGTACCTGCCGCTGCTCGGCGAGACGGCGGCGGACGGCCATCAGCCCGTGCACGGGCTGATCGGCCTGCTCACGCAGCGGGTCTTCGACTACACCTCCGGCGCCCGCGAGGACAGACCGCCGCGCGAGGACGAGCTGCCGCTGATCGAGGAGGCGCGCAACCGGCTCATCGAGGGCATCATCTCCGAGAGCGAGGACGAGTCCCTCATGGACCGCTACCTCGGCGGCGAGGACGTCGAGGTCAAGACGCTCGTGCAGGACCTGGAGAAGGCCGTCGCGCGCGGGGTGTTCCACCCGGTGCTGGCCGCCGCGCCCGCGGCGGAGGGCGGCACGCAGGGACTGGGCACCGTGGAGCTGCTGGAGCTGATCACCGGCGGCTTCCCCACCCCGCCGGAGCGGCGGATCCCCGACGTGACCACCGTGCGCGGCGAGGAGCGCGCGGGGCTGGCCTGCGATCCGGCCGGGCCGCTGGCCGCCGAGGTGGTCAGGACGTCCTCGGACCCGTACATCGGCAGACTGTCGCTGCTGCGCGTCTTCTCCGGCACGCTGCGCCCCGACCAGACGGTGCACGTCTCGGGGCACGGCATGGAGGACCGCGGGCACGAGGACCACGACACCGACGAGCGGATCGGCTCGCTGACCGCCCCGTTCGGCAAGCTCCAGCGCCCGCTGGACGCGGCGATCGCCGGCGACATCGCCTGCGTCGGCAAGCTCAACGGCGCGGAGACCGGCGACACCGTCTCGGCCAAGGAGGAGCCGCTGCTGATGGCGCCGTGGGTGATGCCCGACCCGCTGCTGCCGGTGGCCATCGAGGCGCACACCAAGCAGGACGAGGACAAGCTGTCGCAGGGCCTGGCGCGGCTGTGCGCCGAGGACCCGACCATGCGGCTGGAACAGAACGCCTCCACCAGGCAGTTGGTCCTGTGGTGCCTGGGCGAGGCGCACCGCGACGTGGCGCTGGAGCGGCTGCGCACGCGGTACGGCGTGCAGGTCGACCCGGTAGAGCACAAGGTGTCCCTGCGCGAGACGTTCTCGGGCCGGGCGGCGGCGCGCGGGCGGCACGTCAAGCAGTCCGGGGGCCACGGGCAGTACGCCATCTGCGAGATCGAGGTCGAACCGCTGCCGGAGGGCTCGGGCATCGAGTTCGTGGACAAGGTGGTCGGCGGCGCTGTGCCGCGGCAGTTCATCCCGTCGGTGGAGAAGGGCGTGCGCGGCCAGGCCGTCAAGGGCGTGGCCACCGGCTATCCGCTGGTCGACGTGCGGGTGACGCTCGTCGACGGGAAGGCGCACTCGGTGGACTCGTCCGACGCCGCGTTCCAGACGGCGGGCGCGCTGGCGCTGCGGGAGGCCGCGGCGCAGGTGCAGATCCACCTGCTGGAGCCGGTCGCCGAGGTCAGCGTGCTGGTCGCGGACGAGTACGTGGGCCCGGTGATGAGCGACCTGTCCGGGCGGCGCGGCCGCGTGGTCGGCACCGAGCAGGCGGCCGGCGGCCGGACGCTGGTGCGCGCCGAGGTGCCGGAGTTCGAGATCGGCAGGTACGCGGTGGACCTGCGGTCCCTGTCGCACGGCACCGGCCGGTTCGACCGGTCGTACGCCCGGCACGAGCCGATGCCGCAGCAGTTGGCGGCGAAGATCCGTGATCGGCAGGCCCGTGACGGTTGACCGCGGCTAGGCTGGGGCACATTGGTGGTCGGGCCCGCTGCCCGCGGGCCCGGCCCCATCACCGGGGCGGACGCGCGGCGTTGGGGGCGGCAGTGGCAGGTTCCGAGGGGCTGGAGTTCGACTTCGCCCCGCGCGCACAGGTGCCGCTCTCGGGTGCCCAGGGGCAGACGGCAGCGACGCACGCGCTCGCCTCCACGGCGTACCGCGACAGCGCGGTCACCAAGCTGCTCGACGCCAACAACGACTGGAGCAAGTCGGACTTCAAGAAGGGCCGGCTCTCCCTCTTCGAGCCGAACCTGGGCGAGGCGTTCGCGCGCGCGGTCACGGTGCGCATGCTCGCCGACGGCCGCAAGCCGCTCATCCAGTCCTTCGGCACGGAGCCGCAGGCGGTCCTGGAGCACTGCCTGGCGGCCAACCGCTACCGCAAGGAGCGCGACACCCGGCTCACCGTGGTGATGGGCGTCTTCGGGCTGCTCTTCCTGCCGGGCGTGCTGCTCTGGCTCGGCGTCTTCCAGCTCCGCCGCACCCTGGCCGGAGCGTCGGACAAGCGCGTCGGCGCGGTGGGGTACGTGCTGCTGGGCATCCTCGGCCTCGCCGCCGTCTACCTGTTCCTCACGCTTCCGTTCGACGGCCTGCTCACCCTGTACCTGCGCGGACTGCTGGTGGCGCCGGTCATCGGGTGGTTCTGGGCGAACCGGATCTGCGAGAAGTACGCCAGGGGCCTGCGCGAGCACTGGACGGCCCTGCTGTCCGGCGGCGGCCTCGGCGCCAAGATCCCGGAGGCGGTGCCGAGCAACCCCGGCGAGGCCAGCGCGGAACGGCTCCGGCTGGGCCTGGCGAAGCTGTCGGCCGAGCAGCACAGCAACGTCGTCTTCTACGCCGGCCCCAAGGGGATACTCGGCATGGGCACCCGCTGGGGCGCCTGGCATCTGGCGGAGGACCTCAAGCCCAAGGAGTCCGGTGCCGAGATCCACCCGTTCCGCAGTTGGGACGTCGTCAGGGCGGTCCACGACCAACTGCGCATGCTGGAGCGCACCCCGCTGCACACCGGCGGCTTCCCGGCGCCCGCGATAAAGCACTGGATCGTCGCGCCGATAGGCGAGGGCGCGGGCGAGGTCGCCCGGCCCGGCGGCGCCGTCGTCGACGGCTATTCCGTACGGGACTTCGAGGTCCAGCGGATCTGCAACGAGCAGCAGTTCGGCGCGGGCAACCGGCACTATCTGGGCGTGCAGTTCACGCTCTGGGACGGCCAGTTGGTCATCACGCTGCTGGTCTCGGTGACCGTGCTGCACCAGACGCTGCGCATCGAGGTCACCGGGCACGCGCTGGGCCCGGTGCACCCGCTGTTCACCAGCAAGCCCAGCCGCGAGACCAAGACCGTGAGCGGCATGAAGTTCTGGGAGACCAAGGAGAAGCCGCTGCCCCTGGTCCGCACCCGCGAGGTGGTGCGGCTGGCCGCGCGGGCGCCGTTCACCTGGTACCCGCCGCTGCTCGACTACCTCGGCGGCAAGCTGAAGCTCCCCGAGCCCTTCGGGCTGCGGCACGTGTGGGCGGACAAGCCGTGGCGGCACCGCTTCATGGCGGACGACGCGCTGCGCGCGGCCACGCCGGTGCTGCGGGTGGTGCACCAGGCCGCGCTGCGGGTGCTGGAGGAGAACAACGTGGACACGACGAACTTCGCCGGCCGGTCGATGGTGCTCAGCGGGATGGTGCAGGGCGCGGAGCCCCGGCGGGCGGACGTGTACGACGGCTGACGCCCCGCGCGGGGGCGGCGGATCCGGTCAGACGGTCACGCCGCCGAGGGCCGCGGGCGTCGCCGGGCGGGAGCTGCCGTCGTACGCCGCCCAGGCCGCGGCCAGCCGCTCGACGGCCTCGGTGAGCACGTCCCGCGGGAAGCAGAAGTGCAGCCGCAGGTACGGGCCGCTGCCCCCGGCGGCGTCCACGCAGGCGCCGGGCAGGACGGCGACCCCGTGGCGGAGCGCGACCTGCGCGAAGGACACCCCGTCCCCGTACGGCAGCCGGAGCCACACCGTCTGCCCGCCGCGCACCGGCGGGCAGTCCCAGGCCGGCAGCAGCCGGGCCAGCTCGGCGCGCAGGTGGTCGTGGGCGCCGCGCAGTTCGGCGCGGCGCCGGGCGAGCAGCGGTGCGTACGACGCCAGCAGGGAGACGGCGACGAGCTGGGCCGGCACGTCCGTGCCGAGGTCGTGGACCGCCTTCAGCCGGGCGAGCCGGGTGACGACGCCCGCGGGCGCACGCACCCAGCCGATGCGCAGCCCGCCCCACACCACCTTGCTCAGCGACCCGACGCTGAGCACCTCGCCGCGGCCCGCCGCGCACGCGGCGAGCGCCGGCGGCGCGGCGCCGTCGAACGCCAGGTCCGCCACGACCTCGTCGTCCACCAGCGGAACGCCGAGGTTCCCGGCCGCCTCCGCGAGCCGCTGCCCGCGCAGCGGGGGCAGCACGGCCGCGGTCGGGTTCTGGTGCACCGAGCCGACGTACGCGAGCGCCGGCCGGTGCTCCGCCAGCGCCCGCACGGCGGCGTCCACGTCGATCCCGTGCGGCCCCACGGGCACCGGCCGCAGCACGGCGCCGGCCTCCCGGAACAGGTCGAGCGCCCCCGGGTACGCGGGCGCCTCGACCAGCACCGGGTCGCCGGGGGCCACGAACAGCCGGGTCAGCAGCGCCAGCGCCTGCTGGCCGCCGGTGGTGACGAGGATCTGCGCCGGGTCGGTCGGGATGCCGCGCGCGGCGTAGCGGGCGGCGACGGCGGCGCGCAGGGCGGGCAGGCCGGCGGGGTGGTAGCCGAGGCCGGTCGCGGGCAGGGCCAGGTCGCGGTAGGCGCGGACCAGCTCGGGCGGCGGGCCGTCCGGGGCGGCGCAGCTCAGCAGGATCACGCCGTCGGCCGGCTCCAGCAGGTTGAGGAAGAGCGGGTTCGCCGTCTCGGCGGCACGCCCCGGGACGAGCGCCGCCTCCGCGACGCGGGTGCCGCTCCCCTGCCGCCGGACGACCCGGCCCTCCTGCCGCAGCACGCCGTACGCCGCGACCACCGTCGTGCGCCCCACGGCCAGCGCCGCCGCCAGCGCCCGCTCCGGCGGCAGCGCCGCGCCCGGGCGCAGCCGGCCCTCGTCGACCAGCCGCCGCAGCCGGGCGGCCAGCAGCACGTACAGCGGGCCGCGCCCGGCCGACCAGCGGCCGAGGGCGGCCACCAGGTCGGAGGCCCGCACGTCGTCGGTGTCCATGGCGGACCAATCTCCCGGAATTGGCCCTGTTCCGGCAACCCATTCGCCGCGGAGACTTTCGCCATGAGCGCAGAACTGCACCCCTCGACCCGTACCGTCCACCCGCCCGTGCCCGTCCCCGAGGGCAGCCGCCCCGTGACCGTGCCGATCCACCAGGGCCACGTCTTCTCCTTCGACTCCGCCGACGCGCTGGCCGCCGCCTTCCACGACCCGGACGGCGCGTACCTCTACAGCCGCTTCGGCAACCCGACCGTCCGCGCCCTGGAGGAGGCCGTCAGCACCCTCGAAGGGGGCGCCGGCGGGCTGGCGTTCGCGTCGGGCATGGGCGCGATCAACGGCGTGCTGCTCAGCCTGCTCTCCACCGGCGACCACGTCGTCGCGCAGCGCTCCCTGTACGGCGGCACGTACGCGACGCTGACCGATCTGGCGGAGCGCTGGGGGGTGTCGGTCAGTTACGTCTCCGGCCGGGACGCGGGCGAGGTACGGGACGCGCTCACGCCCCGCACCCGGGTGCTGTACCTGGAGACCATCGCCAACCCGACCACCGCCGTCACCGACCTGCCCGCGCTCCTCGCCGCCGCCGCGGAGGCCGGCGTCACCGGCGTCGTCGACAACACCTTCGCCACCCCGCTGCTCTGCCGCCCCATCGAGCACGGCGCCGCCGTCGTCGTCCACTCGGCGACCAAGTACCTCGGCGGCCACGCCGACGTCCTGGGCGGCGTGGCCGTCTTCCGGGACGCGGAGCTGCGCCGCCGGGTCTGGGCGCACGCCGTGGAACAGGGCGCGGTGGCCGATCCGTTCGCGGCGTGGCTGACGCTGCGCGGCATGGCGACGCTGGCGCTGCGCGTCGAGCGGCAGTCCGCGACGGCGCTGACGCTGGCCGAACGGCTCGCCGCCCACCCGGCGGTCACCCGTGTCCGCCACCCGGGCCTGCCGGACCACCCGGACCGCGCGACCGCCGCGCGGCTGCTGGCGGCGGGCGGCGGGGTGCTGGCGTTCGACCTGGCGGGCGGCCGGGACGCGGGGCGCAGGTTCGTCGAGTCGCTGGAGCTGGCGCTGCTGAGCCCGTCGCTCGGCGACGTGAAGACCCTCGTCATGCACCCGGCGAGCACCTCGCACCGGCAGCTCGACGCGACGGCGCTGGCGGCGATGGACATCGGCGCGGGCACGGTGCGCGTCGCGGTGGGCATCGAACACCCGGACGATCTGTGGGCGGACCTGGAGCAGGCGCTGGCGAAGGCGGCGGAGCCGGCGGGCTGAGCGCCGTACGCCCCGGGCCGGCGACGCCCGGCGGCCCGGGGCGTACGGGTCTCACGACCCCCCGCCGCCGTCACCGTCGAAGCCGCCCCACCAGCCGGCGCCGAAACCGCCGCCGAAGGGCTTCGGATCCGGTGTGCACGAAACCGGAAATCTCACCCTGGCGGGATACGGGCGGTTCGCCAGGGCTAGCCTTCGGGCCAGGCGTCGGCGAGCAGGGTGCGGGTTTCCGCGAGGAGTTGGGGCAGCACCTTGGTGTGGCTGACGACCGGCATGAAGTTCGTGTCCCCGCCCCACCGCGGCACCACGTGCTGGTGCAGATGCGCGGCGATGCCCGCGCCCGCGACCGGGCCCTGGTTCATGCCGAGGTTGAAGCCCTGCGCCCCGGAGGCGGTGCGCAGGGCGGTCATGGCGCGCTTGGTGTAGGCGGCCAGCTCGGCGGTCTCGTCGTCGGTCAGCTCGGTGTAGTCCGCGACGTGCCGGTAGGGGACGACCATCAGGTGCCCGCCGTTGTACGGGTACAGGTTCAGCACCGCGTAGACCTGTGCGCCGCGGGCGAGGATCAGCCCGTCCTCGTCGGACTTCTCCGGGATCGCGCAGAACGGGCACCCGTCGCCGGCCGCGGTGCCGGTGGGCTTGTTCTCCCCCTGGATGTACGCCATGCGGTGCGGCGTCCACAGCCGCTGGAACTGATCCGGGGTACCGACCCCGAGCTGCTGCTCCGGCTCACTGGTCATGCTCAGCAGCATATGGCGTGCTTCTCCGCGGGACGGGCGCCGGGCCCGGCCCGCGGGGAAGGCCGAGCGCCGGATCAGGCCCCGGCGCGCTCGGCCACCGCGCGGGCCACCTCGTCGATCGCGTCGTCGATCGGCACGCCGTTGTTCTGCTCGCCGCTGCGGTAGCGGAAGGAGACGGCGCCCTTGGCCATGTCGTCGTCGCCCGCGATCAGCATGTACGGGATCTTGGCCTTCTGGGCGTTCCTGATCTTCTTCTGCATCCGGTCGGACGAGGAGTCGACCTCGACGCGCAGCCCGCGGGCCCGCATCTTCGCCGCGACCTCCTGCAGGTACGGCACATGGTCGTCGCCGATCGGGATGCCGACGACCTGCACCGGCGCCAGCCACGCCGGGAAGGCGCCCGCGTAGTGCTCCAGCAGCACGGCGAAGAACCGCTCGATGGAGCCGAACAGCGCGCGGTGGATCATCACCGGCCGCTGCCGCGAGCCGTCCGCCGCGGTGTACTCCAGGTCGAAACGCTCCGGCAGATTGAAGTCCACCTGGATCGTGGACATCTGCCACGTCCTGCCGATGGCGTCCTTGGCCTGCACGGAGATCTTCGGCCCGTAGAACGCCGCCCCGCCGGGGTCCATGACCAGGTCCAGGCCCTGCTTGCCGGCGGCCTGGCGCAGGATCTCGGTGGCCTCCTCCCAGGCCTCGTCGGAGCCGATGGACTTCTCCGGGTCCTTGGTGGACAGCTCCAGGTAGAAGTCCTCCAGGCCGTAGTCGCGCAGCAGGTTCAGCACGAAGGTCAGCAGCGAGTCCAGCTCGCCGGCCATCTGCTCCTTGGTGCAGTAGATGTGCGCGTCGTCCTGCGTGAATCCCCGGGCCCGGGTGAGGCCGTGCACGACGCCGGACTTCTCGTACCGGTAGACGGTCCCGAACTCGAAGAGGCGCAGCGGCAGCTCGCGGTACGAGCGCCCGCGGGCGTCGAAGATCAGGTTGTGCATGGGGCAGTTCATGGGCTTGAGGTAGTAGTCCTGGCCCTCGTCGAGCTGCATGGGCGGGTACATGCCGTCGGCGTACCAGTCCAGGTGGCCCGACTTCTCGAAGAGCTTCCCCTTCGTCGCGTGCGGGGTGTAGACGAACTCGTAGCCCGACTCCTCGTGCCGCCTGCGCGAGTAGTCCTCCATCACCCGGCGCACGACGCCGCCCCGGGGGTGGAAGACCGCGAGGCCCGAGCCGATGTCGTCGGGGATGGAGAAGAGGTCCAGCTCGGTGCCGAGCTTGCGGTGGTCGCGCTTCTCGGCCTCGGCCAGGAACTCCAGATGGGCCTTCAGCTCGTCCTTCGACGGCCAGGCGGTGCCGTAGATCCGCTGGAGCTGCGGGTTCTTCTCGCTGCCGCGCCAGTACGCGGCGGCGGAGCGCATCAGCTTGAACGCGGGGATCAGCCGCGTCGTCGGCAGGTGGGGGCCGCGGCAGAGGTCCTTCCAGCACAGCTCGCCGGTCTTGGCGTCGAGGTTGTCGTAGATCGTCAGCTCGCCGGCCCCGACCTCAGCGGACGCGCCTTCCGCGGCGTCGGCGGCGTTGCCCTTCAGGCCGATCAGCTCCAGCTTGTACGGCTCGGCGGCCAGCTCCTCGCGGGCGTCTGCGTCGGTGGTGACGCGGCGGGAGAAGCGCTGGCCGCGCTTGACGATCTCCTGCATCTTCTTCTCGACGCGCTTCAGGTCGTCGGGGTGGAAGGGCTCGGGGACGTCGAAGTCGTAGTAGAAGCCGTTCTTGATGGGCGGGCCGATGCCGAGCTTGGCCTCGGGGAACAGCTCCTGCACGGCCTGGGCCATGACGTGGGCGGTGGAGTGGCGCAGGATGTCCAGGCCGTCGGGGCTGCCGATCTCCACCGGCTCGACGACGTCGCCGTCGGCGACTTCGTGCGCGAGGTCCCTGAGGGCGCCGGCGACGCGGGCGGCGATCACGGTGCGCTCGCCGGGGAAGAGCTCGGCGGCCGTCGTGCCCGTCGTGACCACGCGCTCTTCCCGCTCGGCGGCATCGCGGCTGATGATCACACGGACGTCGGACACGAGGTCTCCTTCGCGGGGAACGGGGTGCCGCGCGGGCGGCGGCACGGCGTGAATCGTACCGAGCCCGGGGGGTGCGCGGCGAAATCGGGCGTCCGGTGCGCGGACGGGCGCCCTCAGCCGTCTCCGTACGCGCCGTCGAAGACCTCCAGGTGCGCGTGCGGCACCTTCGGCAGCCGGTCCATCTCGGCGTCCGCGAGCGGTACGGGCCGCAGCCCCGACGCCCCGGTCAGCCGCCGGAAGCCGCCGCGGCTCTCCAGCCGGCCGCTGAGCCGCACCGGCACGCCGTCCAGGTGCGCCCGGCCCGCGACGCGGTACGACTCCTCGTCGAGCGACGTGCGCACCTCGGTGACGTCCGCTCCCGCGAGTACCCGCAGCCGCACCCGGCCCGGGCCGGTGGCTGCCGACCGGCTGAGCCGGGTGACGGCTGCGGTGATCCGGACCGGGAGGGAGGGCTCCCGGTGCCGGTAGCGCATGGCGGCCCGCTGCAGGGCCGGGATGTCGCCGGGGGTGAACTCCACCGGCTCGGGGGCGGCGGTGAAGCCCCGCGGCGGCGGGTGCGCGGGGGCCCAGGCCAGGGTGATGCGCACGCCGTCCGTGCCGCGCACGAGAGCGGTCAGGGCCTCGGTCAGCTCGTGGCAGACGCCGAGTTCGACCGCGTTGTCGAAGGCTTCCATGCCGCCGGTGGCGTGCTGGCGGTCGACCGCGGCGCGGGTGCCGCGCAGGGCGCGGAGCAGGGTGGTGGTGACCGCGCGGCCCTCCGGCGCCGGGACGAAGGCGGTGAGGCGGGCGGCGTGGGCGCCGGGGCCGAGCAGGGTCTGCTCGACGTCCCGGGCGGCGTGCGGGCGCAGCCGGGCGCCGTGGAACCCCGCGGGGCGCCGGGCGGCGAGCGCGCCGGCCAGCAGCATGGCGCGGGCGGCGGCGGACAGCCGCTCGGCGTCGGCCCACCGGGCGGGGCCGGCCCGCCGCTCGGCGCCGTACTCCCAGCTCATCTCGTCGCTGGGCACGGCCAGGGCGGTGAGCACGAGCGGGGCGGACGGCTCGGGGCTGCGGGCCAGCGCGGTGAGCGCCTCGGCGAGCAGGTCGGTGCAGTCGGGGAAGGCGCGGTCGGCCGGTACGAGGACGCCGGCCCCGCCCGGCGCGTCGCCGGGCGGGGTGAAGCGCGCGTACCGGCCGGTGGAACCGCCGTGCCGGCGCCAGCCATGGCGGGCGAGGAGGGCGCCGAGCACGGCGGGGTCCGTGTGGTCGGGGTCGGGCTCCGGGGGCTGCCGGTACATCAGGGTCTCCCTCCCCGGCCGGCCCGCGTCACGGTTCCGCGGCGCCCGCGGTCGCCGTCGGCGGGGACCGCGGCGCGGCGGACCGGCGCGGCCCGGCGGCGGTGCCGCGGCTCCGGCCGGTCGCGCGCGGACCGTGAGCGGGCCGGCCGGTCGGTGCCGCTGCCGGGGAAGGGCTGCGCCGGAGCGCAGCGGGCAGCGGCAACGACCGCGCGCGGAGAGGCGGTGCGCGGCGTCTCGGGAGCCGCCGTCACGGCGGGAGCGCCGCGCCGTGGCGCGGCCCGCTCGGGGAACGGGCCGCGCGGTGCAGGCCGTGTGCGGGCCATGGCCCAACTGCCTTCCACGCGCTGTCGGTAGCTGACGGGGGGCCGGCCCCGCCGCGGGCGGCCGAGGCGTCCCGGCCCTCACTCTCTGTTGTCACCGCGCCGACTCCCCGCCAAACAACCATTGTTCGAACGGGGGGTGTTGCGGGTATCACCCGGGCGGTGGGCCAGACCCCACCACCCGTAAAAGTCCAGGGAGTTGGGGCTGATGACGCTCTGGTACGAGGGGCCGCTCGCGGCCTTCGACACCGAGACCACCGGCGCGGACGTGGAGCACGACCGAATACTCTCCGCAGCCGTCGTTGTGCAGCCCCACATCACTTCGCCGCCGCGCTGCACCTCCTGGCTCGTCTCCCCGGACGTGGAGATCCCGGCGGCGGCCACCGCGGTCCACGGGCTGACGCTGGCGCATCTGCAGCGCCTGGGCCGGTGGCCGGCGCCGGTGATGGAGGAGGTCGGCAAGGCGCTGGCGGCGCAGTGCGCGGGGCACGTGCCGCTGGTGGTGATGAACGCCCCGTTCGATCTGACGCTGCTGGACCGCGAGTTACGCCGGCACCGCGCCTCCTCGCTGCCGAAGTACCTCGGCGGCGCGCCGCTGTGCGTGCTGGACCCGCTGGTGCTGGACCGGCACCTCGACCGCTACCGCAAGGGCCGCCGCACGCTGACGGCGCTGTGCGAGCACTACGGCGTGGAGACGGCCGGCGCCCACGAGGCGGGGGCGGACGCCACGGCGGCGCTGCGTCTCGTACGGGCCATCGGCCAGCGCCACGCGGAACGGCTGGGCGAGCTGAGCGCACCGGAGTTGCACGCGCGGCAGGCGGTCTGGCACGGCGCGCAGGCCCGCGGCCTGACCGCGTGGTTCGCCCACACGGGCTCGGACGAACGCTGCGACCCGGCCTGGCCGTTGCGCACGAGCGGCCTGGCGACGGCGGCTTGACCCGGGCGCGACTCACGACTGAGGGCCGTCCCGCACGATGCGGAACGGCCCTCTCCCGGGGGTGCGGGGGGCGGAGCCCCCGCAGCAACGACAAAGCCGACCCCGCCCGCGCGTTCCGCGGGCACAGGCCGGCTGTCGGCTCCGGGGCTGCGGGGGCGGAGCCCCCGCAGAAGCGACGAAACCGACCCGGCCCGCGCGTTCCGCGGGCACAGGCCGGCTGTCGGCTCCGGGGGTGCGGGGGCGGAGCCCCCGCAGAAGCGACGAAACCGACCCGGCCCGCGCGTTCCGCGGGCACAGGCCGGCTGTCGGTTATGTGGGCGATACTGGGATCGAACCAGTGACCTCTTCGGTGTGAACGAAGCGCTCTCCCCCTGAGCTAATCGCCCCGGAACGCCGTGGTGGCGCGGCCAGAACCATACATGGCGCCGGGCCGGGTGTTCAAACCCGTTGCGACGCCCCCGCCCACGCGTCACAGGTGCCCGGAAACACCGATCGGCGACCCGTACCCGCACGGTTCGCGGGTACGGGTCGCCGATCGACTCGTGGGCGATACTGGGATCGAACCAGTGACCTCTTCGGTGTGAACGAAGCGCTCTCCCCCTGAGCTAATCGCCCGTACGGGAGACCACGTTACCCGATGTGAGCATCCCCGTGCGCCCCTGAACCGGCCTTCGCCGACGCGCCTCCGCGCGCCTCCGTCACACTGCGCCCGATTCTCGTTACTCTCCGCATCGATGGAGCCCAAACTATCCGTGCCGCAGAGTTCACCGGAACGGCCCTGCTCCGAGAACCGTCACTAGGCCGTACGAACTACGAAAAACATCACAAAACAGTCAGAGGGGTTTACAACGCCCCGGTAGGTGGCATGTCGACTTCGCCGACGTGCGAATCCCCGAGCGCACACTGAGCGAAAGGCCCTGGCGCTTATGAACCACACGGTCAGCTGCGAGCTGCACCTGCGCCTCGTTGTGTCGAGCGAGTCTTCCCTGCCTGTCCCCGCAGGTCTGCGGTACGACACCGCGGATCCTTACGCCGTGCACGCCACCTTCCACACGGGCGCAGAAGAGACGGTCGAATGGGTGTTCGCCCGCGATCTGCTCGCCGAAGGGCTCCACCGCCCGACCGGCACCGGAGACGTCCGCGTCTGGCCGTCCAGAAGTCACGGCCAGGGCGTCGTCTGCATCGCCCTCAGCTCGCCCGAGGGCGAGGCACTGCTCGAAGCGCCCGCGCGGGCGCTGGAGTCCTTCCTGAAGCGCACGGACGCCGCCGTGCCGCCCGGGACGGAGCCACGCCACTTCGACCTCGACACCGAGCTCTCGCACATCCTCGCGGAGAGCTGAGCCCCCCGACCTCACCGTCCGTAGCCGTCAGCCTCGGGGAGACGGCCGGACCCGACCCGACAGTCGTCTCAGGCACCGCCGTCGTCCCCACCGTGGGCGACGGCGGTGTCACGTTTTGGCTAGAGTCGGCGTCAGACCGGCCAGGGGAACGCGCGGCCCGACCAGGGGAGCGGAACACGGTGCTGATCAATCACGACACCCGGTGCGCGCTCGACATCGTCGTGGCGCTCTTGAACACCGACACCGGGGACGGGGGCGAGGAAGCGGACGCGCTCGTGGACGTGGGGGCGCTCCAGGCGTTCGTCGACGAGCACGGGATCAGCGGCATCGACGCACTCTGCCGCTCCGACGTGGCCGCGGTCCGTGCCGTACGGAGCGACCTCTCGGCCGTCTTCGCCGCCCCGGACGACCGGGCGGCGGCGGAGCGGCTCAACGCGATCGTGGCCGCCGCCGGCACCACGCCGCAGCTCACGGACCACGACGGCTACGACTGGCACGTGCACTACTTCGCGCCCGGCGCGTCCGTCGCCGAGCACCTCGCCGCGGACGGCGGGATGGCGCTGGCGTTCCTCGTCGTCGCCGGCGAGCGCGAGCGGCTGCGCCGCTGCGAGGCGCCGGACTGCGGCCGGGCCTTCGTCGACTACTCGCGCAACCGCTCCCGCCGCTACTGCTCCAGCCGCACCTGCGGCAACCGGCTGCACGTGGCGGCGTACCGCGCCCGGCAGCGCGAGGCGGCGGCCGAGCACGCGAACGGGCCGGGGACCGGGGCGGCACTCACCACCCGATGAGGTCGTAGACCGAGGTGCCGAAGATCAGCACGCCCACGACGGTGAGAAAGAGCATCAACGGCGGCTGGGACAGGGCGAAGAGGCAGCCGCGGGGCTCGGCGGGGGCGGGAGGCCGCGGTGCGGGCGTGTGGTCGTTCATCTCGCGCAGATAATTGCGCAGCGGCGCATACCCATGTGGGCAACACGCCAGGAAAAGACGGCCCGTTCACGAAGATCGGCCGCGCATGATCGGTTCTTGCCGATGGAGATCGACTTACCGGCTGCGCAGGGTAGTTCGACGGGCCCGTAGCGTCAGATTCCGTGCTTCTTCAGGATGGCCTCGATGTCGGAGAAGTCCTCGTCCCCGGAGCCGGACCCCCGCCGCCCGGTCGTCGCCGGCGCCGAGCCGCGCGACTTGCCGGCCCGGCCGCCGCCGAGCGCGGGCCGGGATGCCGAGGGTGCCGCCGCGGGGGCGCTCCCGCCCGCCTTGCGCTTGGCGCGCTCGCCGACGAGCCGCTGACCGACCCACAGCACGACGGCGACCGCCAGCACGCCGAAGCCGCCCCAGACCGACGGCTTGAAGGCGAGGTCGGTCGCCCAGTCCCCGACGGCCTCGCCGACCTTGCCGCCGAGCTCGACCAGCCCCGCCATGGCCAGGCCGACCGGCACCAGCGACAGGGCGGCGATCTTCGTCGCCCGCCGGAACCTTCGCCGGTATGCGGTCAGCAACGAGATCGCGAGCCCCGCCGCGGAGAGCGCGGCGCAGACCGTGGTGGTGAACATGCTTCCATCGTGCACCGGAACGCGCCGCGATTGCCATGGTGCGGCACGGCATGGGGGACATCTCCGGGTCCGGCTCGTCCGCAGGACCGAGACGGCGGTACGCCGCGGGGCCTGGAAGACTGACGCCATGGAGAACGATGTGAACGGCGCACCCGTCCTCGACGTGTGGTGCGAGCTGCAGTGTCCGGACTGCCGGTCGGCGCTCGCCGACCTGCGCGCGCTGCGGGAGCGCTACGGGGACCGGCTCGACATCCGGCTGCGCCACTTCCCGCTGGACAAGCACCAGCACGCGATGGCGGGCGCCCAGGCCGCCGAGGAGGCCGTCGCGCAGGGGAAGGGCTGGGAGTACACGGAGGCCGTGCTGGCGCGGGCGGAGGAGTTCGGCAAGCGGGGCGAGCCTCTGCTGGTCGAGACGGCGCGGGAACTGGGCCTGAACGCGGCGGAGGTGGAGACGGCGCTCGTGGACGGGCGGCACTTCCTGGTCGTGGACGCCGACGTCGCGGAGGGCAGGGCGATCGGGGTGACGGGGACGCCGACGTACGTCGTCGGGGGCGAGCGCCTGGACGGCGGCAAGAGCCAGGAAGGGCTGCGGGAGCGGATCGAGGAGATCACCGACCGCCTGCTGGCCGCGGCGGACTGAGACGGGGAGCGGCGGGCCGGACCGCGCCTGGTCGGACCCGTGGGCGGGCGCCGCGGCCGGGCCGGGGAGGAGGGCGTACGGCACCCGCTCAGATCAGGGGTTTGCTCAGGTGGTACGCCGCGGGGCGGTAGCCCATCGACTCGCACAGCCGCAGTGCCACCTCGTTCCCGGCGAGGACGTGCAGCCCCACGGTGCGCAGCCCGGCCGCCCGGCACTCACGCTCCGCGGCGAGCAGCAGCGTGCGGCCGTGGCCCCTCCCCCGGTGCTCGGGCGCGACCGTGACCGAGTGGACGTATCCCCCGGCGGCGATCCGGGGCCGCAGGGCGATCCAGACCGTGCCCACCGCCACCCCGCCGTGCTCCAGGACGCGCAGCGCCGCGTCCGGGGTGGCGGCGCCCGCGGGCAGCAGGTCGTCGTGGAGGGCGCGCGAGCGGCGCAGCGCCTCGTCGGGCGCCATCCCCCGCGTCAGCCACCGCCGGGCGTACGCCTGCGTCTCCGCGGTCAGCCAGTCCGGGTACTCGGCCGCCGTGAGCGGCCGCACCACGGCGTGCGGCGGCGGCTCCGGCGCCTCGCCCGGCTCCTTGTCCAGCGTCCGGCCGGTCTCCGTGTAGCCCAGCGCCGCGGCCAGCCGCAGGCCGATGTCCGCGCGGGCGTCCAGGCTGAGCACGACCTCCCGGCAGCCCCAGCTCCGCAGCACCTCCTCGGCCGCGAGCGCCGCCACCGTGCCGCGCCCGCGGTGCCGCTCGGGCCTGCGGATCCGCAGGGTGCGGACCCGGCCGGTGGCGGGGCCGAGGCGCGGGTCGGTGGCCAGCTCGACGTCGCCGACCGGGCGGCCGTTGACGCACACGGCGTACGACCGCGTCCGGCCGCCGTCCGGCTCACGCCGCTCGGCTCCGGCCGGGCGCAGGTGGGTCGTCATCGCATCCCCTCCGTCCTCGCACCGCTCGGCGTTCCGCTCCCGGTCGTCCGGCGCCGTTACGGGTCGACGTCCGCCGCCGACCGCTCGGCGAACACCTGCATCGCCTTCGCCGTGACCGGCCCGTGCACCCCGGGCAGTTCACGGCCGTCGAGATGGCGTACGGCCTGGACGTCGCGGAGCGAGGACGTCAGGAAGACCTCCTCCGCCCCGCCGCCCGGCGCGAGCACCGAGAACGGCAGGTCCGTCTCCCGGGCGCCGGTCCACTCCAGCAGCAGCCGCCGCGTGATGCCGGCCAGGCAGCCGGAGGCGAGCGGCGGGGTGTGCACTTCGCCGTCGAGGACGACGAAGACGTTGGAGCCGGTGCCCTCGCAGAGCCGGTCGCGGGTGTTGGCGAGGAGCGCTTCGCTGGCGCCGCCGTCGTGCGCGCGGGCCAGCGCGACGACGTTCTCCGCGTACGACGTGGTCTTCAGGCCCGTGACGGCCCCGCGCTCGTTGCGCGTCCAGGGCACGGTGACGACGTCCGTCTCGTCCGGCCGCGGCGCGGCGGCGGCGAGGGCGACGACCAGGGTGGGCCGGCTGTCGTCCGCGTCACTGCGGTGGGAGGACAGGGGCGCGGCGCCGCCGGTGTACGTGATGCGCAGCCGGCCGTGCGGCACGGGCTCGGCGGCCAGCACCGCGGCGCAGGCCCGGCGCACCTCGTCCAGGTCGGGCTCGGGCAGGCCGAGGCCGCGGGCGGAGCGGGCCAGGCGCTCCAGGTGCCGGGTGAGGGCGAAGGCGGTGCCGCCGGTGGCCTTCAGCGTCTCGAAGACGCCGTCGCCCACGGTGATGCCGTGGTCGAAGACGGACACCCGTGCCTCGGCGACCTCGCGCAGCCCGCCGTCGAGCCAGACCTTCATGGACGTACGGTCCCTTCACTCGTGACTTCCCCCTCCGACGCTACCGCGAGCAGCCGGGCCGCCTTCAGTTCGGTCTCCCGCCACTCCCGCCCCGGATCCGAGCCCCAGGTGATGCCCGCGCCGGTGCCGAAGCGCAGCACGGGGCCGCCGGCGACGGCGC
This sequence comes from Streptomyces sp. WMMC500, assembly GCF_027497195.1. Taxonomy (NCBI): domain Bacteria; kingdom Bacillati; phylum Actinomycetota; class Actinomycetes; order Kitasatosporales; family Streptomycetaceae; genus Streptomyces; species Streptomyces sp. WMMC500. The sequence continues at coordinate 7,821,135 of NZ_CP114905.1, read as the reverse complement.
GGTCGATCCAGAACGTGCGGATGCCGACGGCCAGTTCGCCCGTGCCGCGATCGGCGTCGACCCAGCCGACGCCGCCGCAGTACGGGCCGCGGGGGGCGGTCTCCAGCTCGTCGATGAGCCGCAGCGCGCTGCTCTTCGGTGCGCCGGTGATGGAGCCGGCCGGGAAGGTGGCGCCGATCAGCTCGGCCCAGCCGGCGCCGGGGGCCAGCTCGCCGCGGACGGTGGAGACGAGGTGGACGAGGCCGGGGTGCTCCTCGACCGCGCACAGCGCGGGCACGGTGACGGAGCCGGTGGTGCAGACGCGGCCGAGGTCGTTGCGGACGAGGTCGACGATCATGACGTTCTCGGCGCGGTCCTTCGCGGTGAGGTCGGCGGCGGTGCGGCCGGTGCCCTTGATCGGGCCGGACTCGACGGTGCGGCCGGCGCGGCGCAGGTACAGCTCGGGCGAGGCGGTGGCGACCTCGACGCCGTGCGCGGGCAGCCGGACGACGCCGGCGTACGGGGCGGGGTTGCCGCGGGCGAGGACGGCGGCGAGGGCGTCGACGTCGGCTGTGTCGGCTGTGTCGGCTGTGTCGGCTGTGTCGGCTGTGTCGGCTGTGTCGGCTGTGTCGGCTGTGTCGGCTGTGTCGCATTTGGAGGCTGCGTCGGGTGCGCCGGTGGAGCTTCCCGGGCCGGGGAGCGGGGCGGTGAGGATGCGGCAGAGGTTGACCTGGTAGACGTCGCCGGCGGCGATGCGCTCCCGTATGCGGTGCACCCCCGCGACGTACCCGGCGCGGTCGAGCGAGCTGGTCCAGCACGCGGCGCCGGGGCCGCGCCAGCGGCGCGCGCGGCGGGCGGGCGGGTGCGGATCGGGGCGTACGTCCCCGAAGCGCGCGCACACCGTCCGGCCCTCGTACCCGACGACGACGGCCCACCAGCCCGACGAGTCGAGCGCGGCCGGGTCGCCGGTCACGTCGCGCAGGTCGGAGGCGACGAGACCGCCGAAGCGGGCGAGCGGGGCGAGGCGGGGCACGCCGTGAGTCTAAGGCGGCGGCGGAGCCCCCGCCCGGCCCGGCGCGGGCCGGGCGGGGCGGGGCCGGACGCGTGGGGGAAACGAATTTGAGCTGGCTCCGGAATCCGCTAAGGTTCATGACTACTACCGGAAGCGCCCCACCGGCGCCTTCGGAGCACGACCGGCGGACGTAGCTCAGTTGGTAGAGCATCACCTTGCCAAGGTGAGGGTCGCGAGTTCGAATCTCGTCGTCCGCTCGATGGGGGTCTCCCGGGCCCCCGCCGGTGGAGTGGCCGAGAGGCGAGGCAACGGCCTGCAAAGCCGTCTACACGGGTTCAAATCCCGTCTCCACCTCGGACGATTAGCTCAGCGGGAGAGCACTTCCCTGACACGGAAGGGGTCACTGGTTCAATCCCAGTATCGTCCACCAAGCCGACAGCCGACCTGCGCCCGCGGAACGCGCGGGCCGGGTCGGCTTCGTCGCTTCTGCAGGGGCTCCGCCCCCGCACCCCCGGAGCCGACAGCCGACCTGTACCCGCGGAACGCGCGGGCCGGGTCGGCTTCGTCGCTTCTGCAGGGGCTCCGCCCCCGCACCCCCGGAGCCGACAGCCGACCTGCGCCCGCGGAACGCGCGGGCCGGGTCGGCTTCGTCGCTTCTACGGGGGCTCCGCCCCCGCACCCCCGGAGCCGACAGCCGACCTGCGCCCGCGGAACGCGCGGGCCGGGTCGGCTTCGTCGCTTCTGCAGGGGCTCCGCCCCCGCACCCCCGGAGCCGACAGCCGACCTGCGCCCGCGGAACGCGCGGGCCGGGTCGGCTTCGTCGCTTCTGCGAGGGCTCCGCCCCCGCCCCCCGGAGCCGAAGGGCGACCCGCGCGGGTCCCGAGCCTGACAGGAAAGCGATGTGCGCGGTTCGGGTGTGACGGATAGTGTCGGAATATGAACGACCGTGCTGCCATTGTGTTCCGTGAAATACCCGAAAGTGACATCGACCGGGCGCAGGAACTGGCCTATCTGGTCTTCCACGAGAAGCCCGAGGACGCGCTTCGCAAACGCCATCACGAACTCCTGGCCGGCTGCCTGCGCATCGGCGCGTACGACGCGGACACGCTGGTCGGCATGGTCGCCACACTGCCGTTCACCATGGCCGTCCCCGGCGCCGAACTCCCCTGCCCCAGCCTGACGTTCGTCTCCGTCGCGCCCACCCACCGGCGTCGCGGGGTGCTCTCCGGGATGATCGCCGAGCTGTTCGCGCGGTGCACGGCCGAGGGCTGGCCGATGGCGGCGCTGTGGGCGTCGGAGACCGCCATCTACGGGCGGTTCGGCTTCGGCCCCGGCACGTACGGCGCGACCGTCGAGATCGACTCCCGGGAGGCACTGCGGCTGCGGATCACCCCCGACGAGCGGCCCCTGCGGCTGGTCGACCCGGCCGCGGCGCCCGCGCTGCTCGGCCCCTACTACGACCGCACCCGCGCGGCGCGCGGCGGCCGGCCCGCGCGCAGCGAGGAGTGGTGGGCCAAGGAGTGGATGGTCGAACAGGATCCGGACGACGAGGACTTCTCCCGGCCGCGCGTCGTCGCCCTCGGCGACCCCCTCGCCGGCTACGCCGTCTACCGTACGAAGGACGAGGGCGACCGCCCCGGCTCCCCGGGCCTGGTACGCCTGGACGAGCTGGAGGCGGACACCCCGGCCGTGGCCGCGGCGCTGTGGCGCTACCTCGTCTCCCTCGACCTGACCGGCACGGTACGCGCCTGGGGCCGCCCGCTCGACGACCCCCTGCTGCTCTTCGCCGCCGACCGCGACCAGGTACGGGTCACGAGCACCTTCCCGGCGCTGTGGGTGCGGCTGACCGACGTCGGCACGGCCCTGCGGCTGCGCTCCTGGGCCGCCGCGGCGGACGTCGTGCTGGCGGTGACGGACACCGCGATGCCGGCCAACGCCGGCACCTACCGGCTCACCGCCGCGCCCGGCGCTCCGGCCGCGTACGAGACGTCCGACGCGGTGCCGGACCTCACCGTCGACGTACGCGACCTGTCCGCCGCCTACCTCGGCGGCACCACCCTCGCCGCGGCCGTCGGCGCCGGCCTGGCGACCGAGCACACCGCGGGCGCGGCCGACGCGCTCGACGCGGCGCTGCGCACGCCGCTGCTGCCGCACACCGTCGAGGAGTTCTAGCGCGGCACGCCCGAAGAGACGTACGCCGCAAGGCGGTTGGCAGGCGCCGCCCGGTCCCGTGCGGGTCCGGGCGGCGCCTCGTCGCGCCTGCGAAAGGTCTGGACAAACATGCGGGCCCGTGCTGTGGTGACAGCGCGCCGATTGAGAGCGCTCTCAACCATCTGTGTTCCACCCCCACTCGACATGAGGGAACTACAGAAAGGTCCGCCATCGTGAGACGCACCTTCGGATTAAGGCTCGGCCTGTCCGCACTCCTGTTGCTGAGCACCTGGGGCGGCGCCGCCGCCCTCGCCCCGGCCGCCGGCGCGGACTCCGCGCAGCGGCTCTCGCCCGGCCTGCTGACCGCGCTGGAGCGGGATCTCGGCCTGACGCCCGACCAGGCCCGGGAGCGGCTGGCCGACGAACGCCGGGCGGCCGCGGTCGAGAAGAAGGCCGAGCGCGCCGCCGGATCCGCCTACGGCGGCTCCTGGTTCGACGCGGACAGCGGCCGGCTCACCGTCGCCGTCACCTCCGCGCGGCACGCCGACGCGGTACGGGCGACGGGCGCGGACGTCCGCGTCGTCGAGCACAGCGCCGCCGAGCTGGACGCCACGTTGAAGCGCCTCGACGGGCTCTCCGCGCCCGCCGGGGTGGCCAGTTGGCGCGTCGACGCGCGCGCCAACGGCGTCCGGGTCGACGTCGTCGCCGACCGCCGCGACGACGCCGCCGTCCGCGCGTTCCTCGCCCGGGCCCGCGCCGCGGGCCCCGTCGAGGTCGGGACGGTCGCCGAGGCGCCGGGCACCTTCGCCGCCGGAACCGTCGGCGGGGACCCGTACTACACGGGCAACGTCCGCTGCTCCATCGGCTTCTCGGTGCACGGCGGCTTCGTCACCGCCGGCCACTGCGGCGGCGTGGGCGCGGCGGTGCGCGGCTGGGACGGCTCGCACATCGGCACCTTCCAGGGCTCGTCGTTCCCCGACAACGACTACGCCTGGGTCAACGTCGGCAGCGGCTGGTGGACCGTGCCCGTGGTCCTCGGCTGGGGCACCGTGCCCGACCAGCTCGTCCGCGGCTCCGCGGAGGCCCCGGTGGGCGCCTCCATCTGCCGCTCCGGCTCCACCACGCGCTGGCACTGCGGCACGCTGCTGGCCAAGAACGAGACGGTCAACTACAGCGGCGGCGCCGTCGTCCACCAGTTGACCAAGACGAGCGTCTGCGCGGAAGGCGGCGACTCCGGCGGCTCGTACATCAGCGGCGACCAGGCGCAGGGCGTCACGTCCGGCGGCTGGGGCAACTGCAGCAGCGGCGGCGAGACCTGGTACCAGCCGGTCAACGAGATCCTCGGCCGCTACGGGCTGACGCTGCACACCGCGTAGCGCGACCGCACCCCGTGGCACCGGCCCCTCGCCGGTGACCGCTCGCCCGTGCCGCCCGCCCGCCGGCGGGTGGCACGGGCCGTACCGGCATACGATGATCATGGACTTGCGATGGCGGTCAGCGCGTGGAAGTATCTAGCCGCAGAAACCACGCGCGGTTAGCTCAGCGGGAGAGCGCTTCCCTGACACGGAAGAGGTCACTGGTTCAATCCCAGTACCGCGCACCTCAGAAGGACGAAGGGCCGGAGTAGTTCGCTCCGGCCCTTTGGCGTGCGGTCGCTCCGCCCCCGCGCGCGGCGGGGGCGGAAGGACGCGGGTCAGGACGAGAAGAGCATGCGGGAGAAGCCGCCCTTGCGGTGACCGTAGTGGCCGCCGTGGCCGCCGTGGTGGCCACCGCCCCAGCCCGGCGCCTGCTGCGGGTAGCCCTGGGCGGGCGGCGGCGGGGGCGGCGGGGCCTGCTGTGCCCACTGGGACTCGAGCCGGCTCAGGGTCTCCAGCTCGCCGTAGTCGAGAAAGATCCCCCGGCACCCGCTGCACTGCTCGATCTGCACGCCGTTGCGGTTGTACGTCTGCATCGGCGCACGGCACTTGGGACACTGCATGGTCGCCCTCAACTCCTCAACTCTCCCGCCGTCGCGGATGACGAACGGCGGCCATGGCTGCACAGCCTACGTCGCGCCGCCCGGCCGCGTCCCGTCCCCCATGGCGGCGATACGCGCGCAGGCGGCGAGCAGGTCGTGGTCGGTGTCGTCCAGGGGCCGCACGCCCGTCACGGCGTCGACGAGGGCGCGGGCGGCGAGCTGGACGGTCAGGGCGCGGGCCGGCACGTCGACCTCGGGCGGCCAGAGGTCGTCCCCGGGGGCGACGGCGGGGCCGCCGGCGGCGCGGTAGCCGGCGAGGAAGGCGGCCCAGTCGGCGGCCGGGATGAGCCCGGTGGCGTAGCCGGCCGCGGGGCGGGCGAGGTCCCAGGCGGGCTCGCCGAGGCCGAGGTCGTCGACGTCGATGAGGTGCCAGGGCCCGTCGGGGGCGGGATGGCGCACGAGTTGGCCGAGATGGAGGTCGCCGTGGCAGAGGAGGGCGCGGGGCCGGGCTCGGGGCTCCTCGTCCCGGGCCCACGCGGGCAGGCGCTCCCAGGCCCGCAGGACGAGTGCGGCGGCGGGAGTACGTGCCGGGGCCGGGCCCGGGTCCGCGGGCGTGCGCGGCGCGGGCGCGCGGGGCGCGGGGACGGTGAGCGTCGCGCGGAGTGCCGCCAGGGCGCGGGCCGCGTTCGCCTGGCCGGACATCGGGGGCAGCGGACCCGGCAGCCGGTCCGCCGGTACCGCGTGGAGCCGGGCCGTCAGCCGCCCCGCCGCCCGCCACGGCGCCGCTTCGGGAGCGTCCGGCGCAACCGTGGTCCCGTACGGCCAGCGGCTCACCTGCCTGCCCTCGACGGGACCGGTCAGCCCGCCGAGAGGCGCCAGCAGTATGCCCGCGAGCAGCGGGTGCGCGGCCACCCGCAGCCGGACGGCGAGGGCCGCGGGGTCGAGCCGCGGGGCGTGCGCCTTGAGTACGGTCCCCCCGTCGCGTACGACGGTCACGTCCGGGCCGTCGGCGATCACCACGGGCTCGCCGGCACCGCGGCTCAGCTCCGCCAGCCGGTCCACGAGGCGTGTGCGCACGGGCTCATCCTAGGCGCCGTACCGCGACGGCCTGCACGAACGTGACGGGCTCCGTGGAGAGGAAGCTCCGGACACGCGGGCGCACCGATCGTCGTGCCGTCGGTGCCGGGTGTGCGTACGGATCGGCCGCATCCCGCGGACTCCGCGATGCGCGGCCCGCACCGGGTCCGGAAAACGCGTAGCCCGGGCGTCTCCCCAGACGCCCGGGCGTACACGTCCGTCCGCCGCACCCCCGTCCCCACGGGGCTGAGCCGGCTGTCCCCGGCCCGGGCCGCTCTCCCGGGCCTGACGGGGCTAGCGCCCCATCATTCCGGCCACGGACGACGCATGTGTGATGACCGCCTCCCAGCCGCCGAAGACGACGGTGAGGACGATCGCGAAGGGCAGCACCATGGCGAGGGCGACCAGCGGGTGCCGGCGCTCCGACGGCTGTGCGCCGAACGCGGCGAGCGCCCCTGCGACGGCCTCGGGCCGTGCGGCGTGCTCCGCTGTTCTCTCCATGGCTCCCACTCCTGTGCTGGGGCGGCGGGCGTCCGACCTCGGGGGACGAGTGCTGCGCCCGCCGCTTGACGACAACATTAGGGAAATGATCGGCGCGGGTCGTCATGCCCGCGTACCGATTGCCTGGCCTCCCGGAGGATGACTGCGGCGCGAAGTCGCTACTCCCATGGGTGGAGACCGCGTACTACGTCCCAGGGTCTTCCCCGAGGGGGGCCACGCCGTCCACGCGCGGCACGGGATGCTCCACCAGGGCGAGCACCCTGGCGGCCATGAACCGCGCCGTGCGCACCACGGAACCGCTGCGCGTCACCTCCGTCACCTCGACCACTCCCCTGCGCACCGTCGTCTCGACCCTCCGGCCGGCGCGCGAGGCCACCACCTGGTACGTCCGCGTCGTGTCCCCCGCGTCCACGACTATCTCCACTCGATCGCCCTTCACCTGTCCCGCATCCCCCTTCCTAGGGGCCGCACTTGGGCCCGGCCATACCTCCAGGATCCCACCCGGGACTGACAATTCGGCCCGCCGCACTGCGCCCTGCCAGCGCGAGCGGCGGTCAAGTCCGTAAGCTGTGCACGGCAGACAGACCGGGCAGCGGGGATGGTTACGGCATGGCGATGATGCGGCTCCGTCGCGAGGATCCGCGTGTCGTCGGCTCGTTCCGGATCCACCGGCGGCTCGGCGCGGGCGGCATGGGCGTGGTCTACCTGGGCTCTGACCGGCGCGGCCAGCGGGTCGCGCTCAAGGTGATCCGGCCGGACCTGGCGGAGGATCAGGAGTTCCGGTCGCGGTTCGCCCGCGAGGTCTCCGCCGCCCGGCGGATCCGCGGCGGCTGCACCGCGCGGCTGGTGGCCGCCGATCTGGACGCGGACCGGCCGTGGTTCGCCACGCAGTACGTACCGGGGCCCTCGCTGCACGACAAGGTCGGCGACGAGGGGCCGCTCCAGGCCGCGCGGGTCGCGGCGATCGGCGCGGCCCTGTCGGAGGGCCTGGTCGCCGTGCACGAGGCGGGAGTGGTGCACCGCGACCTGAAGCCGTCCAACATCCTGCTCTCCCCCAAGGGCCCGCGGATCATCGACTTCGGCATCGCCTGGGCGACCGGGGCCTCCACGCTGACGCACGTCGGCACGGCGGTCGGCTCGCCCGGGTTCCTGGCGCCCGAGCAGGTCCGGGGGCAGCCGGTGACGCCGGCGAGCGACGTGTTCTCGCTGGGCGCCACGCTCGCGTACGCGACGACGGGCGACTCGCCGTTCGGGCAGGGCAGTTCCGAGGTGATGCTCTACCGGGTGGTGCACGAGGAGCCGCTCCTCGACGGGGTGCCGGACGCGCTGGCGCCGCTGCTGCGCACCTGCCTGGCGAAGACGCCGGACGACCGGCCGTCGACCCTGCAGTTGTCGCTGCGGCTGAAGGAGATCGCGGCCCGCGAGGCGCACGGGGCGGGGCCGGAGCCCGCCCCGCAGCGCAGGACCGCCGCGGAGCGTACGCCTCCGGGCCCCACGGCCGCGCACCGGCCGCCGACGCCGCGGCCCACGGGCGCGGGGCGGGCGGGCCCCGGTGCCGGCGCCGCGCAGCGCCCGGGGCCGCAGGGCGCCGGGCGGGCGGGTGGGGCGCAGCGGCCCGGTCCGGCGCAGCGCCCCGGACAGCGCGCGGGCGGCGGTGCTCCGCGGGGTCAGGCACCCGAGCGGGGCCGGCCGGCGGCGGAGCGCGGGCGGCAGGCGGAGCACCGCGCGCGGCAGGCGGAGCAGCGTACGCAGGGGTCGCGGAGCGGGCCGCGCGAGGGCGCGGCGGCGGCGCCGCGGAAGCCCGCGCCGCAGCGACGGCCTACGCCGGACCGGGCGCGGCTGATGCGGCAGCGCCTGATCGTGTTCGTGACGGTGACGCTGCTGGTCGCGCTCGGCATCGCCGCGGCTCAGGGCTGTCAGGGCCCGCTCTAGTACGACGCCTGGAGCAGGCCGCGGCGTGCCGCGCGGGCATGATCCGCCGTGCCCCGCCGGACCCGCGGCGGTTTTCGGCCACGGGTCCGCAGACCGGTACGGCGAGGGTTCAGCCGTCGGCCGGGGCCGTCGCCACCGCGTAGAACGCGACGGCCGCGGCGGCGCCCACGTTGAGCGAGTCGACGCCGTGCGACATCGGGATGCGTACCCGCTGATCCGCCGCCCGCAGGGCCCGCGCCGACAGCCCCGCGCCCTCCGTGCCCAGCATCAGCGCGAGCCGCGGCAGCCGCTGCGGCGCCGCCTCGGCGAGCGGCACGGCCTGCGGGTCGGGGGTGAGCGCGAGGAGGGTGAAGCCCGCCGCGCGGACGGTCTCCAGGTCCTGCGGCCAGGAGGGCAGCCGCGCGTACGGGACGTGGAAGACGGCGCCCATGGAGACCTTCACCGACCGCCGGTACAGCGGGTCGGCGCAGTCCGGCGAGAGCAGCACGGCGTCCATGCCGAGCGCGGCGGCGCTGCGGAAGACGGCGCCGACGTTGGTGTGGTCGTTGACGGTCTCCAGCACCGCGACCCGGCGGGCGTGCGCCAGCAGCCCGGCGGCGTCGGGCAGCGGCTTGCGGCGCATGGAGGCGAGCGCCCCGCGGTGCACGTGGTAGCCGGTGACCTGCTCGGCCACCTCGACGCCGACGACGTACACCGGCGCCGGCAGCGCGTCGATGACGTCCCGCATCACGTCGACCCACTTGGCGGAGAGCATCATGGAGCGCGTCTCGTAGCCGGTCAGGACCGCGCGCCGGATGACCTTCTCGCCCTCGGCGATGAACAGCCCCTCCGCCGGCTCACGGCGGCGGCGCAGCTCGACGTCGGTGAGGCCGGCGTAGTCGGACAGGCGCGGGTCGGCGGGGTCGTCGATCGTGATGAGTTCTGCCACGGCACGATCCTGCCGTGCGGCCGGCGCGATTCCGCCGCCGGGGTACGCCGCGGGCGCGGCCCGTCGCCGCCCGCCGCCTCGTCAGCCGGCCGGCCGGGCGGCCACCTCGCCGACGACGATCACCGCCGGCGGCCGTACCTCCGCGCGCTCCACCTCCGCCGCCGCCGTGCCGAGCGTGGCGTCCACCCGGCGCTGCGCCGCCGTCGTGCCCTCCTGCACGATCGCCACCGGCGTCGCGGCGGGACGCCCCTCGCGGACGAGCGTCTCCGCGATGGCCCCGATCCGCTCCACCGCCATCAGCAGCACCAGCGTGCCGCGCAGCCGCGCGAGCGCCGGCCAGTCGACGAGGGAACGCGCGTCGTCCGGCGCGACGTGGCCGCTGACGACGGTGAACTCGTGCGCCACCCCCCGGTGCGTGACCGGGATGCCGGCCACCGCCGGGACGCTGATCGCGCTGGTGACGCCCGGCACCACCGTGCACGCCACGCCCGCCCGTGCCAGCGCCTCCGCCTCCTCCATGCCGCGGCCGAAGACGAACGGGTCGCCGCCCTTGAGCCGCACGACCGCCTTGCCCGCCCTGGCGTGCTCGATCAGCGCGTCGTTGATCGCCTCCTGGGCCATCGCCCGGCCGTACGGGATCTTCGCGGCGTCGATCACCTCCACGTGCGGCGGCAGTTCGTCGAGGAGGTCGCGGGGGCCGAGGCGGTCGGCGATGACGACGTCGGCCTCGGCGAGCAGCCGGCGGCCCCGGACGGTGATGAGGTCCGGGTCGCCGGGGCCGCCGCCGACGAGGGCGACGCCGGGGGCCCGGGTGCGGTGGTGCGGGGCGCTGAGCGTGCCGTCGCGCAGGCCCTCCACGACGGCGTCGCGGACGGCCGCGGAGCGGCGCGGGTCGCTGCCGGTGAGCACGGCGACGGTGACGCCCTCGCTGCGGCCGGTGGCCGGGGTCCAGGCGGTGGCGGCGGAGGCGTCGTCGCTGCGTACGCACCAGACGCGGCGGCGCTCCGCCTCGGCGGAGGCGGCGGCGTTGGCCTCGGGGTCGCGGGTGGCCACGACCGCGTACCAGGCGCCCTCCAGATCCCCGTCCGCGTACGGCCGCTGCTCCCAGGTCAGCTCCCCGACGTCCGCCATCGCCTGCACCGAGGGGGTGACGGACGGGGACACGAGCGTGACCCGGGCGCCGGCGGCGATCAGCGCCGGCAGCCGGCGCTGGGCGACCTGGCCGCCGCCGAGGACGACGACGCGCCGGCCGGCGAGACGCAGGCCGACGGGGTACGCGAAGGCGTCGGGACCGGGGGCGAGGCGGGCGGGGGGACGGGACATGGCGGAGCGGCTCCTCGTACGGTGTGCCGGCCGCTGCGGCGCTGGAGCGGCGGTTCGTCGCGGGCCGCGGCCGGTGACGGCCGGGGACGGCCCGCGACGCCAACCCTATGGCCCGCGCGGCGGCCCCGCCGCGGGGGACACCGCGATACGGACCGGCCCGACGGGCCGTCGGGCGCCCGGAAGGCGACGGACGGACCGTCCCGGCCGGAACCCGCGCTCAGCCCTTCTCCGTCACGCCCGCCGCGTCGAACGTCGCCACCTCGTGCATCGCCCGCGCCGCGCTCTGCACCAGCGGCAGCGCCAGCAGCGCGCCGGTGCCCTCGCCGAGGCGCAGGTCGAGGTCGATCAGCGGACGCAGCCCCAGCTTCGTCAGCGCCGCCGCGTGCCCCGGCTCCGGGCTGCGGTGGCCCGCGATGCACGCCGCCAGCGCCTCCGGCGCCACCGCGCGGGCGACCAGCGCCGCCGCGCCCGCGCTCACCCCGTCCAGGACGACGGGCGTGCGCAGCGAGGAGCCGGCGAGGATGAAGCCGACGAGCGCGGCGTGCTCCAGGCCGCCGACCCCGGCCAGCACGCCGATCGGGTCGGACGGGTCGGGGCGGTTGACCTCGATGGCGCGGCGGACGGCCTCGACCTTGCGGGCGTACGTCTCGTCGTCGATGCCGGTGCCGCGGCCGGTCACCTCGGCGGGCTCGGAGTCGGTGAAGACGGCGATGATCGCGGCGGAGGCGGTCGTGTTCGCGATGCCCATCTCGCCGGTCAGCAGCGCCTTGTTGCCCGCCGCGACCAGGTCACGGGCTGTCTCGATGCCGACCTCGACGGCCCGGAGCGCCTCTTCGCGGGTCATCGCGGGACCCGCGGTCATGTCCGCCGTGCCTCTGCGCACCTTCCGCGGCACGAGCCCGGCCGTGGCGGGCAGTTCTGCGGCCACCCCGGCGTCCACGACGCACACCTCCGCGCCGACCTGGGCGGCGAAGGAGTTGCAGACGGCGCCGCCGCCGAGGAAGTTGGCGGCCATCTGGCCGGTGACCTCCTGGGGCCAGGGCGTGACGCCCTGCGCGTGCACGCCGTGGTCGCCGGCGAAGACCGCGACGGCCGCGGGCTCCGGCACGGGCGGCGGGCACTTCCGGGACAGGCCGCAGAGCTGCGCCGAGATGATCTCCAGCATGCCGAGCGAACCGGCGGGCTTCGTCATCCGCTTCTGCCGCTCCCACGCCTCGCCGAGCGCCTTGGCGTCCAGCGGACGGATGCCCTCCAGGGTCTCGGCGAGCAGGTCGTGCGGGTCCTCGCCGGGCAGCGCGCGGCGGCCGTAGCTCTCCTCGTGGACGACCCAGGACAGCGGGCGGCGCTTGGACCAGCCGGCCTGCACCAGCTCCGGCTCGTCCGGGAACTCGTCGACGTAGCCGAGGCAGAGGTACGCCACGACGTCCAGGTGCTCCGGCAGGTCCAGCTCGCGGACCAGCTCGCGCTCGTCGAAGAAGCTGACCCAGCCGACGCCGAGGCCCTCGGCGCGGGCGGCGAGCCAGAGGTTCTCGACGGCGAGCGCGGAGGAGTACGGGGCCATCTGCGGCTGGGTGTGCCGGCCGAGGGTGTGCCGGCCGCCGCGGGTGGGGTCGGCGGTGACGACGATGTTCACCGGGGTGTCCCGGATCGCCTCGACCTTCAGCTCCTTGAACTGTTTGGCGCGGCCCTTGGGCAGGCTCTTCGCGTACGCCTCGCGCTGGCGCGCCGCCAGCTCGTGCATCCGGTGGCGGGTCTCCTCGGAGCGGATGACGACGAAGTCCCACGGCTGGGAGTGGCCGACGCTGGGGGCGGTGTGGGCGGCCTCCAGAACGCGGAGCAGCACCTCGTGGGGTACGGGGTCGGAGCGGAAGCCGTTGCGGATGTCGCGGCGTTCGCGCATGACGCGGTGGACGGCCGCGCGCTCGGCGTCGGCGAAGCCGGGAGCCGCGGGGTCGGGGGCCGGGGTGCCGGGCTCGTCTGCCGCGGGGGCGGCGGGGACCGGCGCGGCGGCCGGGGGTGCGGCGGCGGGCGCCGGGGTCCCGGCGGCGGGCGCCGACGCCGCGGCCGGTGCCTCGTCCGCGGGGGCGGGGCGGGGGTGCGGGGAGCCTTGCGCGGGTACGGAGGCGCCCGCCGTCGCTGGGTCTCCGTCCTGTGGGTTCCCGTCCTGCGCGTCATGGGCCGGGGTGGCGGCGGCCGTGACCGGTGCGCTCACGGCCGTGCCGCGCCGCCGCCGGCCGCGGATCTGCGTCACGGGCGCGGCGGTGCGCTGCGGGTCGTCGCCCCCGGGCCGGGCCTCGGACGACGCGTCGGCCGCCGCTTCCCCGGCACTGCCGGAGGGGGTCTCCTGAGCGCCGTTGCGGACGCCCAGCGACACGCCGCGCCGCCCGCCGGAAGCGGCGTGCACGGCGGCGGGGGCCGCGTCGTCACTCGACGCCCGCGATGCGGGCACCCCGTGGACCGGAGCCTGCCGGTGGCCCTTGGGAGAGGGTGCGGCGGGCTGCCCGCCGGGCACGGCCCGGCCGTTCGCCGCCCGCGCCCGGGCGCCGTCGGCGGGCTGCCCGTGGGCCGCGGTCGCGTTCGTGTGCTGCCCGGCGGGGGCCTCCGGCCCGGCGGGGTCGCCGTGACGACCCGGCCGGACCGGGGAGTTGCCGCCGGGCTGCCCGTTCGCCTGCGCCGCGGCGGGCGCGGCGGTGGCCGTACGGTCGCGCGGCGCGGGTTCGTCGGCCCGCGGCCGGGAGCCGTCGCCGGGTTCCCGGTTCGAAGCAGGAAGGACCGGCCCGTCGTCCGCGGTCCCAGCCGCGCTGTCGTCGCCGGGTACGGCGCGGAGGAGCACCCCGTCCGCGGGCCGGGCCGCCGCCGCGGACTCACCCGGACCGGCGGCCGGAGCCGGGGAGTCGTCGCCGGCCTGCCCGCCCGGTACGGCGGCACCGGGCCGGGCCGCGGTGTCGTCGGCGGACCGGCCGGCGGGTACGGCGTGCGGCGTGGTCCCGTTCACGGAACCGTCCGTCGCCCGGCCGCCCGCGGGGCCCTCCGGGCCGCTCGGCACGGCGGCGGGCTCGGTCCCGGCTCCCTCGCCGGGGCGCGCGGCGGGAGCGGCGTGCGGGGCCGCGCCGTGGGCGGGTGCACCGCCTTCGGTCTGCGTCCCGTTCCCGGTACCCGCCGCGGCGGGTACGTCGGGCTGACCATCCGGCGACGGGTTCTGCGGTGCCTGCGCCTCCGCCGGGCCGTTCCCGCCGGCGGTGGGCGGGGCGGACCCGCCGTGGGCGGAGATCCCGCGGCCCAGCGACGCGCCCGCCGAGGCCGCCGCCCTGCGAACGGCCGCCTGTGCGGCGTCCACGGGGGCGGGCGAGGGCGTGCCGGCCGTGCTCTGCCCGGCGGTGGCGCCGGTGTCCTGCCCTGCCGCGGCCGGTTCGCCGTTCGCGGCAGGACCTGCCCCCTCGGCCGTGCCGTGCGCGGCCGTCGCGCCGGACGGCGGGCTCGCGGGCGCCGCCTCCCGGGCGTCCGCCGGCACCGGGAGGGGGGCGGCCGCGGAGTCCTCTCCGCCGGCGTGCGGCGGCCGGGCGACGGTCTCCCCGTTCGCGGGGTGCGGCACCGTCGTCCAGCCCGCCGGTGCGGGCGGGATCTCGCCGAGTTGCGGGCCCGGCAGGCGGGTTGTGGCGACCCGGGTGACGTCCAGGTACTCCGGGCCGGCCGTGGGCGGCCCCGGCGTACGTACCGGCTGCTGCGGGATCTGCCCGGCGGGGGCGAGTCCGCCCGCCGCGGCCGGGCCGGGCTCGGCAGCCCCGTCCACCGCCGGCTCGGCGGCCACCGCCTCGGGGCCCGCACCGTCCGGAGCGGCAGCACCCTGCTCCGGTACGGCGCCCGATGCCGCTGCCGCTCCCGCGGGTCCGGCCTGCTCCGAGCCCGCCGCCGCGGCCTGCCGGCCGGCCGGAGCCGGCGAACCGGCGCCCGCGGCGTCCTCGTTGCCCGTCGCGTGCACCGCGTCGGCGGCGACCGCCTCGTGCGTGTCCGCGGAGCCGCCCGCCGGGCCCCGGTCCGCGAGGGAGCGCACCACTCCCCCGGCCTGCTCCGGCACCGGCGGGCCCATGTGCAGCGGACGCCGCTGCCCGCCCGTGGCCGGCTCCGTACCGCCCGCCGGGGGCGCGGTCCGCGCGCCGGCGGAGGCGGGGAGCCGCGGGTCCGTCCAGGCGCCCTGGGCGCCCGGCAGGAACAGGAAGTCGTCGTCGTCCGCCGCGCCCTCCGCCGCGGGCGCGGCCTCGGCGGGTGCGGCCGTGGCCGACGGGTCTGCGGCGGGGGCGGGGTGGTGTCCTCCGGCGGCGTCGTCCGGCCCCGGCTGGTGCCCTTCCGGGAGCTTGCCGGTGTCAGTCATGCGTCCGTACCCCTCGCCCATCGCTCCAGCTCCTTCCGACCGTTCGTCCGGCAGCAGCCCCCGCGGGACAGACCGGCCGCCCGTAACCAGAACGAGCACACCCTGCCCGGCGGCACGACCGGCCCGCAGGGATTACGTTCCCGACAACTGCGACAAGACCCCCGGACATTACCGGCATTCGGCAACACTCCAACGAATGCCAGGTCACGGCACAACAGTCGGCCAGCCTACCCGCAATCCGCACGCGGGTCCGGCGGGGGTCGAGCCGCGCGGGCGCCGTCCGGTGCACCGTGGGGAGCACCCGGCGCACGCCTCCCGCGCGCCCGGAGCGCATCGCGCGCACCCCGCGCACCCCCGGTTCAGCCCGCGCGGCTCCCGGCGATGAGGAACACCACCGTGCGCTCCCGCTCCCGCCAGCCGGCACCCTGGCCCGCGTCGGCGGGGACCTCCGGGTCGAGGTCGACCGAC
Organism: Streptomyces sp. WMMC500; assembly: GCF_027497195.1. NCBI lineage: Bacteria > Bacillati > Actinomycetota > Actinomycetes > Kitasatosporales > Streptomycetaceae > Streptomyces > Streptomyces sp. WMMC500. The sequence goes on along the minus strand of NZ_CP114905.1, from coordinate 7,805,438 downwards.
TGCAGCAGCGAGCACTCCACGGCGTATCCGGCGTCCGCGAGGGCCCGTACGACCTCCTCCGCGCCGTCCCGGGTGCGGGCGTGCGCGACGATCCGCTCGGGGCGCCGGGCGGCGCACTCCGCGACGACCGCGGCGCCCCCGCCGCCGACCCGGACGACGTCCGGCTCCGGCAGGTCGTTGAGGACCCCGGGCGCGGTGCCGTGGACGGTCTGCAGCAGCACGCCGAAGCGGCGGGCCGCGGCGGCGGCGCGGGCGCAGGCGTCGGGGTCGCGGTCGACGGCGATGACGGCGGCGCCGAAGCGGGCGGCCTCGACCGCGGCCGCGCCGCCGCCGGAGCCGATGTCCCACACGAGGTCGCCCTTCCGGGGCCCGAGCCGGGCGAGTTGGACGGCGCGCAGTTGCGGCGCCTCGCCCTCGTCGGGCAGGGCCGCGTACTCCGCGGCGGCCAGGCCCCAGCCGCGCACCGCGGGCGGGTAGCCCGCGTCGTGCCCGGCGAGCCAGCCGCCGGCCGCGGGCGCGGCGGCGGGGCCGGGAGCGGTCGGCCCGGACCCCGCCCCGATGCCGCCGCCGATCACCAGCGTCACGTTCGGGTCCCGCCACACGTGGTCCGCGACCTTGTCGGAGGTGAGCACCGTCACCCGCTCCTGCGCCCCGCCCAGTTCCTCGCAGATGACGAACGTCCGGTGGACGTCCCGCAGCAGCAGGGCGAGTTCGGCGGGGCCCGCGCCCGGCGAGGTGAGGACGGCGACCTTGGGGTGCGCCCGGCAGACGTTCACGGCCCGGCGCAGGTTGCGCTCGTGCGCGACGACGACCTGCGCGTCGTCCCACGGCATCCCGGCGCGGGCGAAGGCGGCGGCGACGGACGAGACCGCCGGCAGCACCTCGACCTCCAGGCCGTGTTCAGGGGCGCGCAGGGTGCGTACGACGCCGAAGAAGCCCGGGTCGCCGTCGGCGAGGACCACCGCCGTGCCGCGGTGCCGGGCGATCCTGCGGGCCGCGAGGCCCACGCTGCCCAGCCGGATCCGCTCGGCGCCCGGCGGTACCTCGGGCAGGGCGAGGTGGTGCGCCGCCCCGGCCACGAGGCTGGCCGCGCCGAGCGCGGCGCGCGCCGCCTCGGTCAGCGGAGAACCGTCCCACCCGATCACGGTGACCCGGTCCGCCATCGCTCACTTCTCTCCTGGTCGTCGGCTGCGGGGCGCGCCGGCGGGCCGGCGCCCGCTCCCGGCCCGCGGCGGCACGCGCGGACGTTCCGTCCACGCGCACGCGCGCCGGCGGCGAGGGAGCGTCAGAGCACACTACTCTCGCCGTCGGCGTCCAGGTCTTCCGGCAGCAGGCTCCAGACGATCAGGTCGGTGCGGATGTCCGTCCAGCCGCCGTCCTCGGTGCGGGTGCGCGCTATCCAGGCGTTGCGCAGGACGCCCTCGCTGATGCCGCCGACCTTCTGCGCGACCTGCTGCGCCGCGGTGTTGTCCGCGGCGGTGCGCAGCTCCAGACGCTCGAACTTCTGCACGTCGAAGAGCCAGCGCGCGACGGCGAGCACGGACTCCGCGGCGTACCCCTCGCCGCGCGCCCAGGGGGCGACGACGTACGAGACCTCGGCGGCCAGCGTGCGCCAGTCGGTGCGTCTGAGGTGGACGATGCCGACGAGCCGCTGGGTGAGGAACTCCGAGACCGCGAAGACGATGCCCCGGCCGCCGGTGCGCTCGGCCGGGGCTACGCGCGTCACCCAGTCGCGGGCGTCGTCCCGGGTGTACGGGTGCGGCGCCTGCGTCCACGCGGTGACGGCCTCGTCGTTCATCATCTCCGTCAGCGCCGGCACGTCCTCCTCGTCGAACGGGCGGAGCACCAGCCGGTCCGTGCTGAGGGAGACGTCCGGGAAGGTGGATGACATGCGCTTCTCCGAGTGCGTGGACCGATGACGAGCTGACCCGGACAGCATGCAGCATCCGCGGGCGGATGTGCCACGGCTCAGCCCACGGGGCCGAACACCGGCACGGACGACGGGAACTCCTTCTCCATGAACGCCTTGGTCTCGGGGGAGTGGAGCAGTTCGCCGAGCTTCCTGATCTCGGGGTCGTCCGCGTCGTCGGCGGGCACGGCCAGGATGTTGACGTACGGGTTGCCCTCGGCCTTCTCCAGCGCGATGGCGTCCGAGCGCGGGTCGAGGCCGGAGTCGATGGCGTAGTTGCCGTTGACGACGGCGGCGTCGACGTCCTGGAGCGCCCGGGGGGTCTGGGCCGCTTCGAGCTCCCGGATCTCCAGACCGCGGTCGTCGGCGACGTCGCCGAGGGTGGCGTTCAGGCCCGTGCCGTCCTTCAGCTCGATCAGGCCCTCGGCGTCGAGGAGATGGAGGGCGCGGCCCTCGTTGGTGGTGTCGTTCGGCACGGCGACGGTGTCGCCGCCGCCGAGTGCGGAGACGTCGTCGGCGCCGTCGGAGTAGAGGCCGAGGGGTTCGACCAGCACGCCGACGGTCGGGACGATGTCGGTGCCGTTCTTGTCGTTGTAGTCGTCGAGGAACGGGGTGTGCTGGAAGAAGTTGGCGTCGACCTCGCCGTTCGCGACCGCCTCGTTGGGCTTGACGTAGTCGGTGAACTCGCGGACGCGCAGGTCGATCCCGGCGTCCTCGGCGAGGTTGTCCTTGACGAAGTCGAGGATCTCGCCGTGCGGCGCGGGCGTCGCGGCCACGGTGACGGTGCCGGACCCGCCGTCGCCGCCCTCGGAGGTGAGGTTGACGGTGCCCACGGTGAGCGTGCCGACGAGGGCGACGCCGGCGACCGCGGTGACCCCGGCCCGCGCCGGGCGGGAGACGCGCAGGTAGGCGGCGCTGCGGGTGCTGCGGTCGCTGAGGCTGCGGACGAAGAAGTCCCCGATGAGCTGGACGCCGTTGACGAGGACGACGAGCAGGACGACGGTGACGAGCATGACGTCGCCCTCGTAGCGCTGGTAGCCGTAGCGGATGGCGACGTCGCCGAGGCCGCCGCCGCCGACCGCGCCGGCCATGGCGGAGTAGCCGACGAGGGCGATGACGGTGGTGGTCAGCCCCGCCACCAGGGACGGCAGGGCCTGCGGCAGCAGCGCCTTGACGACGACGGTCCAGGTGCTGCCGCCCATGGACTGCACGGCCTCGGCGAGGCCGGTGTCGACCTCGCGCACCGCGGTCTCGACCAGCCGGGCGAAGAAGGGGATGGCGCTGATCGCCAGCGGCACGATGGCGCCCTTGAGGCCGATGGACGTGCCGACCAGCGCGCGCGTGAACGCGGTGAGCGCCAGCATCAGGATGATGAACGGCAGCGAGCGGCCGATGTTCACGACGAGTCCGATGACCCGGTTGACGACGGTGTTCTGAAGCGGCCGGCCGCGGTCGGTGAGGACCAGCAGCACGCCCAGCGGGGTGCCGAGGACGACGGCGATGAGCGCCGCCCAGCCGACCATGGCCAGCGTCTCCCACAGGCCGGTCAGCAGCTCGGGGCGTATCTCGGTCCAGCTCACTTGGCACTCTCCAGGGCGGGCAGGTCGGCGTCGACGCCGACCGGGTCGATCTGCAGGCCCTGCTCGCGCAGGAAGCCCAGGGGGACGACGTTCTGCTCGTACGGGCCGGGCAGCTCGATGCGCATCCGGCCGACCTGCCGGCCGCCGACGGTGTCCATGGCGGCGCCGAGGATCGACACGTCGAGGTTGTAGGTGCGCGAGAGGTGGGAGATCACCGGGCGGCTCGCCGTGTCGCCGTGGAAGGTGATGTCGACGATGGTGCTCCCGGTGCCGTACGCCTCGCCGCCGACGGGGAAGAGCTGGGCGGCGATCTCGGAGCCGGGGGTGGCCAGCAGGTCGTCGAGGGTGCCGGACTCGGTGATCCGGCCCGAGCGCATCAGGGCGGCGGAGTCGCAGACGGCCTTGACGACGTCCATCTCGTGGGTGATGAGCAGGACGGTGAGGCCGAGTTCGCGGTTGAGTTCCCGCAGCAGCTCCAGGACGGAGCGGGTGGTCTCGGGGTCGAGCGCGGAGGTCGCCTCGTCGGAGAGGAGCACCTGCGGGTCGCCGGCGAGCGCGCGGGCGATGCCGACCCGCTGCTTCTGGCCGCCGGACAACTGCGCCGGGTAGGCCCTGGCGCGGTCGGCCAGCCCGACGAGGTCGAGGAGGTCGAGCGCCTTGCGGGCGCGCTCCTGCCCGGACAGGCCCAGGATCTCCAGCGGCAGTTCGACGTTGTCCTGCACGGTGCGGGCGCTCAGCAGGTTGAAGTGCTGGAAGATCATGCCGATACGGGTACGGGCGGCGCGCAGCTCGCGGCCGGTCAGGGCCGTGAGGTCCTGGCCCGCGACCGTGACGGTGCCGGAGTCGGGGCGCTCCAGGAGGTTGACGCAGCGGATGAGGGTGGACTTGCCGGCGCCGCTGCGGCCGACGACGCCGAAGACCTCGCCTTCGCGTACGCGCAGGTCGACGCCGTCGAGCGCGGCGGTCTCGCGACCGCGGGAGCGGTAGACCTTCTTCAGGTCCGTGACTGTGATCACGTGGGTTCCATTGCTCTCGGGTGCCCGCCGCGGGCGCGGACGGGCACGGCGCGCCCACGGCGGGGCGCGCTGCTGGGGGTGGGTGCAGGCGTGGATGCTCCGGGCGGCGGCGCGGCGCGGCCCGGGGCCCGCGGGCCCGGCTCCCGGCACGGCCGTGCGGGGCACGGCGGCGGAGCGGCCCGCGGTCTCGCTTCGGGGCGCGAGTCTCGTGGCGGGGGCCCTCAGGGGTGCATTCGACACATACAACGAGCACCGGGCGTCATGCTGCTCGCCTCGGTCGCACGGGTGCGGCTGCTCGTCGTGGTCATGCGGGCCAGTAAAACAGATCGCCGGCGCGGGCCGGGACCGCCGTCCGCATTCCGGACAGCGCAGGACGGACCGCCGCCATCGCCCCCGTATACGGCTGTGACCTGCATGGATACGGTTCCGGGCGGAGAATCCGGCGGGCCGGTGCGGGGTGGGCGCTGTGGTCAACGCCACGGCCGCGGGGGCGTGGGCCCGGAGCGTACGGACGGTGCCGGGACCCGGATCGGGGGGCGGGCGACGACGCAGTAAGGTCGAGTCATGTTCCTCCCCTTGACGATCGCCGTCGCGGTGGCGGCGCTCGCCCTCGCGGCCTGGTGCGGGTACGCCGCCGTCAAGGATGAGCCCACGAAGGACTGGCACTTCATCGGCATGGCCGTGGTGACCTTCCTCGCACTGGTTCAGGTGGTCGTCGGCCTGGTACAGCTCGGCCGCGGCGAGGACCCGGACGAGGGCACGGCGGTGTTCGTCGCCTACCTCCTCGCGGCGGGGTTCGCGGTGCCCGCGACCGGCCTGCTGTCGCTGTCGGAGCGCAGCCGCTGGGGCTCGGCGACGGTGGCCGTCGGGGGTTTCGTCCTGGCCGTGCTGCAGGTGCGGCTGCACGACATCTGGGCGGGCGGCGGTGGCTGAGCGACAGCCGGCGGCCGGGGAGCCGCGCGAGCAGGGGCGCACCGGGCTGTCCAGCGGGCCCGGGCGGCTGATCCTCGCGCTGTACGGCGTCTTCGCGGTCGGCGCGACCTCGCGGGCCGTCTACCAGCTCAGCACGCAGTTCGACGAGGCTCCGCTCGCGTACGTGCTCTCCGCGCTGGCCGCCGTCGTCTACGTCTTCATCACCGCCGCCCTCGCCCGCGGCGGTGAGACGGCACGCCGGCTCGCACTGTGGTGCATCACCGCCGAACTGATCGGCGTACTGACGATCGGCACGTGGACGGAGGTGCAGCCGTCCGAGTTCCCGGACCAGACCGTGTGGTCCGACTACGGCCGCGGCTACCTCTTCCTGCCCGTGATCCTGCCGGTCATCGGGCTGTGGTGGCTGAGGAGACAGCCGCCTGAGCGGCGCCCCGCGGAGCCTTCTCCAAAGTGACCAGGCTCAGCCGCGCGCTGACCTTCTCCGTGCCCACCGGCTCGTAGCCCAGCCGCCGGTACAGCCGCAGGTTCGCCTCGCTGCGGTGCCCGGTGAAGAGCTGGAAGCGCTTGACGGGGTTCCCACCCTCGGCGAGCAGGACCTCCATGGCGAGCAGCAGCCGGGCGCCGAGGCCGTGGCCCTGCATCCTGGGGTGCACGATCAGCCGGCCGATGACGGCGGTGCCGTTGACCTCGACCGTGCCGCGGACGGCGCCGACGACCTCGTCACCGAGGCGGGCGACGACGGCGGCGCCCCGGTCGAACTCCGCCCGCAGCTCGTCGAGGGTCTCGGTGAGCGGCGGTATGCGGTAGTCGCCGTACAGCGCGGCCTCGGCCTGGTAGCAGAGGTACTGGAGTTTCAGGACTTGCTCGGCGTCGTCGTTCGTCGCCGGCGTGATCGTCACACTCTTGCCCATGCCGCGCCCGCCTCCTCAAGTGCACCCGGTAGACAGACCGCAAGAACTTGCGGCCTACCGCGTGTTTCCCCGCACTTCACCCGGCCCAACCTCTGCCGGGAGCATTCTGCGCGGAGCGGTCGTGCCGTGGCTACGTACCGGGCCGAGGCTTCCCTGTGATATTGCCAACTCGCCTGAGATGTCCGGGTACGTGGGCCGGGTGCGGGACCGGCCGGGGGCGACGGGCGGACGGGCCGCCGGCCGCCCCCGGCGGCCCGTGACGGTCAGTCCCGCGCGAGGAAGTCGTCGCGGGCGAGCAGCCCGGTGTCGGGGTTGTCGGTGAAGATGCCGTCGATGCCGGTCTCGAAGTAGACCTGGAAGGCGCCGAAGGCGTCGCCGTACTGCGCCGGGTCCGTGCCGGTGCGGAAGTCCGCGGGCAGGAAGCTGTTCTCGTTGCGCATCGTGTACGGGTGCAGCACCAGCCCGGCGTCGTGCGCGTCGCGGACGAGGGTCGTGGGCTCCAGCAGCTTGCCGGTGGCGTCCTTCGGGATGATCAGGTCGAGCGTCGGCCCGATGCCCTTGGCGAAGCCCGCGATCCACGCCAGCCCCTCGGGCCTGACCAGGTCGGCGACGGTGCGCGGGTCGCCCGCCTCGACGAAGTCCCACGGCCGCGAGGACGCCGCGCCGAGCAGCACGACGACCGGGGAGTCGACGAGCCCGGCGAGCCGCTCGACGCTGGTGGGCTCGAACGACTGCAGGAAGACGGGCGAGTTGCGCTCGTCCCGGCCGTAGCGGCGCAGCAGCCGCGCCAGCGGCTTCTCCAACTCCAGGCCGATGGAGCGGAAGTAGCTCGGGTGTTTCGTCTCCACGTGGAGGTAGACCGCCCGGCCGGTACCGCGCCGCTGCCGCTCCGCCCACTGCAGCACCTCTTCGAAGGTGGGCACCTCCCAGCGGCCGTCGTAGAGGGTGTTGCGCCGCCGTACGTCCGGGATGCGCTCCGTGGCGCGCAGCGTCTTCAGCTCGGCGAGGGTGAAGTCCTCGGTGAACCAGCCGGTGATCTTCGCGCCGTCGACCGTCTTGGTGGTCCTGCGGCCGGCGAACTCGGGGTGGTCCGCGACGTCGGTGGTGCCGCCGATCTCGTTCTCGTGGCGGCAGACGAGGTGGCCGTCCCTGGTCGGCACGAGGTCCTGCTCGATGACGTCGGCGCCCATGTCGAGGGCGAACTGGTACGCGCCGAGGGTGTGCTCCGGCCGGTAGCCGCTGGCCCCGCGGTGCGCGATCACCGCCGGGTTCGGCAGCCGCCCGCCCCGCCCCGGCCCGCCGTGGCCGCCGGACCCGCCCTCGGCCCGCGCCGTACCGGGCAGGCCCGCCGCGGCCACCGCGCCGCCCAGCGCCGCCGCGCCGAGCACCGCCCGTCTGCCGGGCTGCCGCCGCTCCGTACCGCCGTCGCTCATGTCAGCTACCTCTCCGCCGTACCCGCGCCCCACCGGCGCCTCGACAAAAGACGGCCCGATGCTAGGGCGCACCGGCGGGGACGCGGGAGACCTGCGGCGGGCGTGCTCGTGAAATCAACGGCAACACTGCGTCTCGGCCGGTTGAATCCGGGGTGGGAAGGGCGCGGACAGGCGGGTATCGTCGCAGGCGTCACCGTCCCGACCGGAGGATCCTTCCTTGTTCCGCATTCTGATCAAGGCGTTTCTCGGCTTGCTCATGCGTGTCCTGTACCGCCCCCGGGTGGAGGGCCACGAGCACATCCCCGGCACGGGCCCGGTCGTCCTCGCCGGCAACCACCTCACGTTCGTGGACTCGATGTTCCTCGGCCTGGTCGTGAAGCGGCCGGTGTTCTTCATCGGCAAGGACGAGTACGTCACGGGCAAGGGGGTCAAGGGCCGGCTGATGGCCTGGTTCTTCACCTCGGTCGGGATGATCCCGGTGGACCGGGACGGCGGCCGGGGCGGCGTCGCGGCGCTGATGACCGGGCGCCGGATCCTGGAGGAGGGCCGGGTCTTCGCCATCTACCCCGAGGGCACCCGCTCCCCCGACGGCCGGCTGTACCGGGCGCGTACGGGCGTGGCGCGGCTGACGCTGATGACCGGCGCGCCGGTGGTGCCGTTCGCGATGGTGGGCACGGAGAAGATCCAGCCGGGCGGCGCGGGCCGGCCGCGGATCGCCCGGTTCACGGTGCGCTTCGCGGAGCCGCTGGACTTCTCCCGCTACGAGGGCATGGACCGCGACCGGTACGTGCTGCGGGCGGTGGCCGACGAGGTGATGAGCGAGGTCATGCGGCTCTCCGGCCAGGAGTACGTCGACGTGTACGCCACGAAGGTGAAGTCCGCGGCCTAGGACCCGTCCGGCGGTACGAACCGCCGCCGCGCGGCGGCGCCTACTTCTGCAGCACCTCCGCCGCACCCCCGTCTCCCGGCCCCCCGTCTCCGGCCCCGCCGTCACCCGGCCGGTCGTCCCCCGCGCCGCGCATCCCGGCGGGCAGTTCGTCCGGCGGCCCGCCGGCACCGCGCGCCCCGGCCGCCGCGCCGGGGTCGGGCAGCCACAGCACGAACGTGCTGCCCGCGCCCACCCGCGAGAACAGCCGCGGCCGGCCGCCGTGCGACTCCACGATCTGCCGCACGATCGCCAGGCCAAGACCCGCGTGCCGATCGCGGGGCCGGCCCTCCTGTCCGGTGTCGCCGCGCCAGAACCGGTCGAAGACCCGGGCCTGTTCGCCCTCGCCGATGCCGGGCCCCGCGTCCTGCACGGCGATCCACAGCCAGCCCTCCGCACGGCCGGCCGCGACCGTGATGCCGGTGCCGGGGGGCGCGAGGCGTACCGCGTTGGAGAGCAGGTTGCCGACGGCGCGGCGCAGCGCGTACGGGTCGCCGATGAGCACCAGGCCCTCGTCCAGCCGGCGGCGGATCGACAGCCCGCGCTCCGCCGCCAGCGGCGCGAACTCCTCGCACGCCTCGTCCGCCACCGCCGCCAGGTCCACGTCCGCGTCCGCGAACGCGGCGGCCGACCGGCGCGCGGTCGCGAGCAGGTCCTCCACCAGCCTCGTCATCCGCGTCGTGGCCCGGTCGACGACGGCGACGGCCCGCCGGCGCTCCTCCGGCTCCGACTCCTCGACGGTGAGCACCGCGTCGAGGTTGGCCCGGATGATGGCCAGCGGGGTGCGCAGCTCGTGCGAGGCGTCGTCCACGAGCTGCCGCTGCGCGGCGAACGCGCCGTCGAGCCGGTCGAGCATCGAGTCGACCGTGTCGGCGACCATCCGCAGCTCGTCGCGGGGGCCGTCGAGCCGGATGCGGCGGGAGAGGTCGCTGCCGGCCTGGATCTCCTCGGCGGTGCGGGCGATGGCGCGTACGGGGCGCAGTGCCCGGCCGGAGAGCACCCAGCCGGTGCCGAGGCTGGCGACGGCCACGCCGCCGAGGACGGCGAAGGAGAAGGTGCGCAGGTTGCCCAGCGTCTCGTAGTTGACGGCGGCCTCGACGTCCTCGGCCTTGACGACGTCGATGTCCCCGACCCGTACGCCGTCGACGCGCTTCTCGGCCCGCAGCTCCTTGCTGACCGGCTGGGCGTCGCCGCTGCGCTGCACCGCGACGTACGCGCCGCCGAGCACCAGCGCGGTCAGGCAGAACACCAGCACCGAGTAGAGCACGGTGAGCCGGAAGCGGATGGTGTGGACGAACGCCGGGAGCGGCAGCCGGGGCCGCCTCACGGCGTCTCCTCCTTCAGCCGGTAGCCGTGCCGGATGACGGTCTCGATCAGCGGCTCGTCCTGGCCGGTGACCTTGCGGCGCAGCGAACCGACCGTGACGCGCACGGTGTTGGTGAACGGGTCGGCGTTCTCGTCCCAGACGTGCTCCAGCAGCTCCTCGGCGGAGACGACGCGGCCCGGCCGGGTCATCAGGTAGTGCAGCACGCCGAACTCCTTGGGGGTGAGCCGCAGCGCGCGGCTCCCGCGGTACGCCTCGAACCTGGCGGTGTCCAGCCGCAGTTCGCCGACCTCCACGACGGACGTGCCGCCCTCGTCGCGGCGCAGCAGGGCGCGGATGCGCGCCAGCAGCTCCGGCAGCGCGAACGGCTTGACGAGATAGTCGTCGGCGCCCGCGTCGAGGCCGCGCACCCGGTCGGCGAGGCGGTCGCGGGCGGTGAGCATCAGGATCCGCGGGCCGCCGGGGGCCGCGCGTATCTCCCGGCAGACGGCGAGGCCGTCGCCGTCGGGCAGGGTGAGGTCCAGCAGCACGAGGTCGTACTCGTTGACCCCGAGCTTCTCCAGCGCGCCGTCCACGTCGGCGGCGGTGTCGACCGCGTACCCGGAGCGCACCAGACCGACCCTGAGCGCGCCCACCAGGTCCTCTTCGTCCTCGACCACGAGAATCCGCATGGGACGAACCTAATCGCCGTCGATGATCGAGTCCGCCGCCCGGACCGCGTCCTCCACGGGCACGGCGAAGCCGATGCCGATCGAGCCGCCGCCGCCCCGGTCCAGCGAGGCGATGGCGGTGTTGATGCCGACGACCCGGCCCCGGGCGTCGACCAGCGGACCGCCGGAGTTGCCGGGGTTGATGGAGGCGTCGGTCTGCACCGCCCGCTGCTGTGCGCCGCCGCCGAGGGAGACCTCCCGCTCGACGGCGCTGACGATGCCGGAGGTGACGGTGCCGGACAGCCCCAGCGGTGAGCCGATGGCGAGGACCGAGTCGGCGACGGACAGGTCCGCGGAGCGGCCCATGGGCAGCGGGCGCGGGGCGTACGACCCGGCCGGCTCCAGGACCGCCACGTCCCGGCCGGTGTCGCGGCCCAGCACCCGGGCGTCGACGCGGCGCCCGCTGTGCAGCACCAGGGTGGCGTCGGTGGCGCCGCCGACGACGTGGGCGTTGGTGAGGACGCGGCCGCGGTCGTCGAAGACGAAGCCGGAGCCCTGCCGTGCGCCGGCCTGCACGGACACCACGCCGGGCAGCACCCGGGCGGCGACGCTGTCGAGGCCGCCCGGGTTCCGCCCGGCGGCGGCCGGCGGGGGGACGCCGGCCGCCGCCTCCTCGCCGCCCGCGGGGCCGCGTAGCTCGCCGGCGGCGAACCCGGCCGCGCCGCCGGCGAGGACTGCGGCGACGACGGCGACGGCCAGGGCTCGGTTCGCCGCGCGGCGCGGCGCCGGGGGCGGGGTCGGGGTGAGGGTGGGGGACGGGGGCACGGGAGCGGTGTGCGCCGCGGACGGTGGCGGGGGCCCGGCCGCGGGCCGCGGGGCCGCGGGGCCGGTGCGAGCGGCGGCGGTGAACGCGGGGCCGCGGGGTTCGCCTAGGCCGGTACGGGCGTGGGTCACGGTCGTTCTCCTCACGGTAGGCGCGAGAACCACAGCAGGGACGTGGCCGCGGCCAGCAGCGCCGCGACCAGCGCGGCGGCGACGAACCACTGCCAGATCTCGCGCTCCTCTGTGCGGTAGCCGACGGAGCTGCCGATGTCCTCGTACACGGCCTCCAGCTCCTCGCCGGAGGCGGCCTCGTGGAACGCGCCGCCGGTCGCGGTGGCCAGCTCCTCCAGCGCGGGCCCGTCGACCGGCACGGGCACGCTCTGCCCGCTGGCCAGGTCGATGGTGCCGTTCTCGGTGCCGTACGCGATGGTGGACACCGGGATCCCGGCCGCGGCCGCCTCCTCGGCGGCGGCGGGCGTGCCGCGGCCCGTGGTGTTCTGCCCGTCGGAGAGCAGCACGACGTGCGCGGGCGGCGGCTCGCGTTCGGCCTGTTCGTCGAGGGTGCGGATGGCCTCGGCGGAGGAGAACACCGCCTCGCCGATCGCGGTGCCCTGCCGGGTGTCGAGCCGGTCGAGCGCGCGGCGCATGGCCTCGCGGTCGGTGGTCGGCGGCAGGGCGAGGGTGGAGGTGCCGCTGAAGGTGACGAGCCCGACGTTGAACCGCTCGGGCAGTTCGGCCACGAACGCCTGGGCGGCGTCCTGCGCGGCGGTGAACCTCGACGGCTGCACGTCGGTGGCGCGCATCGAGGCGGACACGTCCAGCGCGACCATGATCGTCGCCCGCTCGCGCGGCACCTCCGTCTCGGCGGTGGGCCGGGCGAAGCCGACGATGAGCAGCCCGGCCATGGCGCAGAACGCGGTGGCCGGCACGTGCCGGCGCCAGTGGGGGCGGTGGGGCATGACCTTGTCGAGCAGGTCGACGTTGGTGAACCGCACCGCGTAGCGGCTGCGCCGGGCCTGCGTGACGACGTAGGCGACGACGAGGGCGGCGAGCGGCACGAGCAGCACGAGCCACCCGGGCGAGGCGAGGCTCATACGCCACCTCCGGGGCGACGGCCGCCGCGGCGGACGCGCGGACGGCTGCGGGGCGGACAGGTGCGGGGCGGCCGGGTGCGGTCGGCGGGGCAACCGCCGGACCCGGGGCCGCAGCCGAGCAGGTACGGACCGGGCCCGGGGGCGTCCGGGCGCGGGTCCGGCGCCGGGACCCGGCGTGCGGGTACGGCGGGTCCGGTGTCCGCGCACCGGCGGCCGTCGGGGCGGCGGCCGTCCTCACGCTGCGGCGGGCGCCGCGGGTACGGGGCCCGGCCCGCCCGCGACGCGGGCCGCGGCACCGGAGCCGCGACGGCCCCGGGCCCGCCCGGATGCGGTCCGGCGGGCACGGTTGCCGTGCGATCTCCCGAACCGGGTCGCCGTCCGCACGCAGCCGCGCCCGCGGCCCGCAGGGCCGGGCCCGGCAAGACCGACGAGGCCGGCGACGCCGACAGGAGCGACGGAACCGCCGCGCCCACCGCGGAACCGGAACACGCGCGAGCCGGACCGGAGGTCATGCCGCACCGCCCGTCCCGCGGCGTCGCGCCGCCGCGTACCTTGCGATCTCCCGCACCCAGTCGCGGTCCGTACGCAGCCGCAGCCGCGCGGCCCCCGCGGTCCGCAGCGACCGGTCGATCGCCGCGCGCTGCTCCGCCGCGGCGGCGGCGTACCGCTCCCGCAGGCGCCTGGAGTGCGTGGGGATCTCCCGGCGCCGTCCCGACTCCGGGTCCACGACGGTCAGCAGCCCCACCGCGGGCAGCTCCAGCTCGCGGGGGTCGACGACCTCGACGGCCAGGACCTGGTGCCGCCGGGCCAGGGCCCGCAGCGGCTGCTCCCAGCCCGGTTCGAGGAAGTCGGAGACGACCGCGACCAGCCCGCGGCGGCGCTCCGCGCGCTGCAGCGCGGCCACCGCCCCGGCCAGGGTGTGGGTCTGCGGCCCTGCGGGCACGCGGGGCCGTTCGAGCGCGGTGCGCAGCACCCGCATCAGGTGCCGCCGGCCGCTGCGGGCGGGGATGTGCTGGATGCCGTCGGGGCGGACGAGCCGGGCGCCGAGGCGGTTGCCGGCGCGCTCGGTGAGGAACGCGACGGCCGCGGCGGCGCCGACGGCCAGGTCGCGCTTCTCCATCCGGCCGGTGCCGAAGTCCATGCTGGCGCTGGCGTCCAGGACGATCCAGGTGGTCAGTTCGCGGTCCGCGAGCGTCATCCGCACGTGCGGCACGGTCGTGCGCGCGGTGGCGTTCCAGTCCATGCGGCGTACGTCGTCGACGCCCGGGGCGTACGGGCGGCTCTCGTCGGGGTCGGCGCCCGGGCCGGGCACGAGGGCGGTGTGCTCGCCCTGGAGGAGGCCGTCGGGGCGGCGGGTGAAGAGGAGCCGCAGGTGCCGGAGCGCCTGTTCGGGGGTGAGTTCGCCCAGCGACGGCGACCCGGGCACCTTCGGGGACGCCGCGCCTGCTGCCGTGCCCGCCGCGCTCACGCCGCCCTCCCGGCCTTCCCGGATCCGGCGAGGTCCGCGGCGGCGTCCTCGGCCTGGTGCGGGGTGACCCGCGGCTGCGGTACGGCGGCCAGCACCTCGTCGACGACGGACTCGGGGGTGACGCCGTCGGCGAGCGCGTCGAAGGACAGCACCAGGCGGTGCGCGATGACCTCGTGCGCGAGCGCCGCGATGTCGGCGGGGAGCACGTACTCGCGCCCGCGCAGCAGCGCGAGCGCCCGCGCCGCGGCCACCAGACCGAGCGTGGCCCGCGGCCCCGCGCCGTAGGCGAGCCGGCCGCCGCCGGAGGCGTCGCCGCGGGCGGCGAGTTCGCGGGTGGCGAGGACGAGGCGGACCGCGTACTGCGCGAGGGCGTGGTGGACGAACACCTCGTCGGCGCGCCGCTGGAGGGCCGCGAGGGTGTGCGGCCCGAGCACCCGCCGGGCGGCGGGCGGGTCGACGCTCATCCGGTAGAGGATCGCCAGCTCCTCGTCCTCGGTGGGCGCGGAGACGTCGACCTTGAGCAGGAAGCGGTCGCGCTGGGCCTCGGGCAACTCGTACACGCCCTCGGACTCGATGGGGTTCTGGGTGGCGAGGACGAGGAACGGCTCGGGCATGGGGATGGTCCGGCCGCCGATGCTGACCTGCCGCTCGGCCATGACTTCGAGCAGGGCGGACTGGACCTTGGCGGGGGCGCGGTTGATCTCGTCGGCGAGGACGAAGTTGGCGGCGACCGGCCCGGGTTCGACGCTGAACGTCTCGCTGGAGGGCCGGTAGATGCGGGTGCCGGTGATGTCCGACGGCACCAGGTCGGGGGTGAACTGGATGCGGTGGAACGTGCCGCCCGACACGGTGGCCAGGGTGGCCGCCGCGAGCGTCTTGGCGACGCCGGGCACGCCCTGGAGCAGGCAGTGCCCGCGGGCGAGCACGGCGGTCAGCAGCCGTTCGACCATCCGGTCCTGGCCGACGATCACCCGCTTGACCTCGAAGAGCGCCTGCTCCAGGAGCGCAGTCCCGGGGCCCGGCGCGGCGGCGGGCCCCGGGCCTGCGGGGGTGGTGGTGGTCACAGGTCGCCCGCGTTCTCGGCCGCGCCCGAGGGCGCCTGTGAACCGCCCTTGTCCGGGCAGTCCTTCTTGCTGCCGCCCGGGGCGCCGGTCTGCTCGCGGTCCTCGTTGACCACGAGCCGCACCTCGGGCTTCTCGTCTGCGCTGTCGAGCGCGGCGGACGCGCCGGTGGCCAGGCCGGCCACGGCGAACACGGCGGCACCGGCGACCGAGAGCCTGCGTATACGACGGGACATCGGGGTCTCCTCCGTCAGACGACTGCGTTACCGCATGTCATCACCGGGAGGCGAAAATCCCCTTAAAGCCGCCGCGAGCAGGGGCCGTCGTGCGGGCCCGCGCCCCTACGCCCAGGGGGTGGCGGCGCGGCGGCGCCAGTAGTCCCCGGCGGGCTCGGCGAGGGCGGTGAGCCGGTCGCACTGCGCGGGGTCGAGGTCGACGGCCGCGGCGCCGAGGTTGGAGTGGAGTTGCGCGGCGGTGGCGGCGCCGGAGAGCACGACGCCGGCCCACGGCCTGCGCAGCACGGCCGCGAGCGCGACGGCGTCGGGCTCCGCGCCGGTCTCGGCGGCGACGGCGCGCAGCTCCGCGGGCGCGTCGGCGCCGGCCAGCCGCCCGTTCGCCAGCGCCTCCTTGACGATCACGGTGAGCCCCGCGTCGTGCGCCTCGGCCAGTGCTTCGCCGACCGCGGGCTCCAGCACGTTGTACGTGCTCTGCACGGTGTGGAACAGCCGCTCGCCGTCGACCGTGACGTCCAGCGCGGCGCGTACGGCCGCGGCCTGCTCCGGCCCGCTGGTGGAGAAGCCGACCGTCACGCCGCCCCCGGCGAGCGCGGCGAGGCGCGCGTGCAGGGCGGTGTCGGTGAGCGCCGGGCTGTCGGGGGTGAGGGAGTGGATCTGGTAGAGGTCGAGCCGGTCGCCGAGGAGCTTCGCGGACTCCTCGCGCTGCCGGTCGTAGGCGTCGACGCCGTGGTCCTTGACCTCGTGCACCTCGGCGTCCGCGCGCCAGTCGCCGACGTACGCGTACCCCCACTTGCTGCCGACGACCGCGTCCCCGGCGCCGGGGCGCTGCCGCAGCCAGTCGGCGAGGAACTCCTCGGCGCGGCCGTAGGAGCGGGCGGCGTCGAAGTACCGGACGCCCTGGGCGTAGGCGGCGTCGAGCAGCTCGTGGGTGCGGGCGCGCATGTCCTCGACGCTCCGTCCGTCCGGGAGGTCGGCGGCGCGGCCCGTGGTGAGGTAGGCGGGGCGGCCCACGGCGGCGAGTCCGAAGCCGATGTGGGCGGCGGGCGTCGTCACTGCGGCCAGTCGGTCGAACGCCATCGCGGGCTCCTACGTCCTCGGTGCGGCTGTCAGGCCCGTCCACCGTAGAAGACGGGCGCCGCCCCGGGCAGCCCGACACGGCTTTCCACCGCCCCGCCGCCGGGCCCGCCGGGCGGCACCGGCGGGCCCGCTGTGCTACGCAGCCGGGCCGGCCGGGCGCGTCGCCGCCGCCCACCGCACCTGCGCGGCCACGTCCTCCTTGACCTCCGCGAGCTGCACCGCGACGGCCGCGGGCGCGGTGCCGCCGCGGGCGTCGCGCGCGGCGAGCGCGCCGGGGACGGTGAGCACGGTGCGCACCTCGGGCGTCAGATGCGGGGAGACCTTCGCGAACTGCTCGTCCGTGAGCTGGTCCAGCTCGATCCCCTCGGCCTCGCAGACCCTGACGCACTCCCCCGCGCTCTCGTGCGCGACGCGGAACGGCACGCCCTGCTTGACCAGCCACTCGGCGATGTCGGTGGCCAGCGAGAAGCCGGCCGGGGCCAGCTCCTCCAGCCGCTCCCGGTTGACCGTGAGCGTGGCCATCATGCCGGTGAAGGCGGGCAGCAGGACCTCCAGGGTGTCGACCGAGTCGAAGACCGGCTCCTTGTCCTCCTGCAGATCCCTGTTGTACGCGAGCGGGAGCGCCTTCAGCGTCGCCATCAGCCCCGTGAGGTTGCCGATCAGCCGCCCCGACTTGCCGCGCGCCAGCTCGGCGATGTCCGGGTTCTTCTTCTGCGGCATGATCGAGCTGCCGGTCGAGAAGGAGTCGTGCAGGGTGACGAAGCCGAACTCCTTCGTGGCCCAGAGGATGACCTCCTCCGCGATCCGCGAGACGTCGATGCCGATCATCGCGGTGACGAACGCGAACTCCGCGGCGAAGTCGCGCGCCGCGGTCCCGTCGATGGAGTTGCCCGACGAGCCGCGTTCGAAGCCCAGCTCCGCGGCGACGGCCTCGGGGTCCAGGCCGAGCGAGGAGCCGGCGAGGGCGCCGGACCCGTACGGCGAGACGGCCGTGCGCTCGTCCCACTGGCGCAGCCGCTCGGCGTCCCGGGAGAGCGCCTGGGCGTGCGCGAGCACGTGGTGGGCGAAGAGGACGGGCTGCGCGTGCTGGAGGTGCGTACGGCCGGGCATGGCGACGTCCGGGTGCGCCTCGGCGAGGCCGACGAGGGCCTGCTGGAGCTCGGCGAGGAGGCCGCCGAGGGTGCGGGCGTGGTCCCGCAGGTACATCCGGAAGAGGGTGGCGATCTGGTCGTTGCGGGACCGGCCGGCGCGCAGCTTGCCGCCCAGCTCCGGGCCGAGCCGCTCCAGCAGGCCGCGTTCGAGCGCGGTGTGCACGTCCTCGTCGGCGACGGTGGCGGTGAACGCGCCGCTCGCGACGTCCGCCTCCAGCCGGTCCAGTCCCGCGAGCATCCGGGTCAGCTCGTCCGGCGTCAGCAGCCCCGCCCGGTGCAGCACCCGGGCGTGCGCGCGGGAGCCGGCGATGTCGTACGGGGCGAGCCGCATGTCGAAGTGGACGGACGCGGAGAGCCGCTCCAGCGCCGCCGCGGGGCCGTCGGCGAACCGGCCGCCCCAGAGCTTCCCGCCTCCCGGCGCGCCGCCCGGTGCGTCGCCGCTCACCGGGCCAGGTCCCGGCCGGCCGCGATCTTCGAGGAGAGGCCGAAGATCTCGATGAAGCCCTTGGACATGGACTGGTCGAAGGTGTCGCCCGTGTCGTACGTCGCGAGGTTGAAGTCGTACAGCGACGCGGGCGAGCGCCGGCCGGTGACGACGGCCCTGCCGCCGTGCAGCGTCATCCGGATGTCGCCGGTGACGTGCTCGTTCGCCTCCTGGATGAAGCCGTCCAGGGCCCGCTTGAGCGGCGAGAACCACAGGCCGTCGTAGACCAGCTCGCCCCACCGCTGCTCGACCTGGCGCTTGTAGCGCGCCAGCTCCCGCTCGACGGTGACGTTCTCCAGCTCCTGGTGGGCGGTGATCAGCGCGATGGCGCCGGGCGCCTCGTAGACCTCCCGGGACTTGATGCCCACGAGCCGGTCCTCGACCATGTCGATCCGGCCCACGCCCTGGGCGCCGGCCCGCTCGTTGAGCTGCTGGATCGCCTGCAGCACGGTGACGGGGCGGCCGTCGAGCGCCACGGGCACGCCGCGCTCGAAGGTGATCACGACCTCGTCGGGCTCACGGGCCGCTGCGGGGTTCTGCGTGTACTCGTAGACGTCCTCGATCGGGGCGTTCCAGATGTCCTCCAGGAAGCCGGTCTCGACGGCCCGGCCGAAGACGTTCTGGTCGATGGAGTACGGCGACTTCTTGGTGGTCGCGATGGGCAGGCCCTTCTCCTCGCAGAAGGCGATGGCCTTGTCCCGGGTCATGGCGTAGTCCCGGACGGGGGCGATGCACTTCAGGGAGGGGGCGAGGGAGGAGATGCCGGCCTCGAAGCGGACCTGGTCGTTGCCCTTGCCGGTGCAGCCGTGGGCGACGGTGCCGGCGCCGTGCTTCTGGGCCGCGGCGACGAGGTGCTTGACGATGGTGGGCCGGGAGAGGGCGGAGACCAGCGGGTAGCGGTCCATGTACAGCGCGTTGGCCCTGATCGCCGGGAGGCAGTACTCGTCGGCGAACTCCTCCCTGGCGTCGGCGACCTCGGCCTCCACGGCGCCGCAGGCCAGCGCGCGCTTGCGGATCACGTCGAGGTCCTCGCCGCCCTGGCCGACGTCCACGGCGACGGCGACGACCTCGGCACCCGTCTCCGCGGCGATCCAGCCGATGGCGACGGAGGTGTCCAGGCCGCCCGAGTAGGCGAGTACGACGCGCTCGGTCACGGGAGTCTCCTTAGGATGCATACGCTGACCAGAATAAGTATGCAGCACACCGTATGATTCGTCAAAGCGCCGCGCGCACGGCGCGCCGAAGGGCCGGAGACGCGCGCGTCTCCGGCCCTTCGGGTACGGGCCCGGGGTCGTCCCGCTAACCGATGCCGGTGACCTCGACCATCAGCGGCAGCCCCAGGATGACCAGGATCACGCCGAGGAAGTCGAAGCCCGCGCCGGAGCGGATCATCGTGGTGATCGGCACGACGCCGGAGCCGTAGGCGATGGCGTTCTGCGGCGTCGACACCGGCAGCATGAAGCCGAAGGACGCGGCGAAGGTCGCGGCCAGCGCCGGGACGAACGGATCGACCTCGGCGGCCATCGCGATCGGGATGATGATGGGCACCACCACCGCCGCCGACGCCGTGTTGCTCGTCGTCTCCGAGACGATCACCGCCAGCACCGCCGCGAAGACCGTGATGGTGAAGACGCTGGAGAAGCCGAGCAGGTCGTTGGACTCGTTGCCGATGGTCTCCGCCAGGCCGGTGTCGGCGAGCAGCGAGCCGAAGATGATGCCGGTGCCGAAGAGCAGGATCGTGCCCCAGTCGATGCGGGCCGCGTCGCTCCAGTTGAGCGTCGCCTCACGGCGCGCCCAGTTCGTCGGCAGGATGAACAGCAGCGCGGCGCCGAGCACGGCCACGATGCCCTCGTCGAGCCGGTCGCTGACGGTGGTGTACGCGGAGGCGTCCGTGCCCACGGCGAGCGCGATGATGCCCGGGGTGATCCACAGCGACACGGTGATCCCGAAGGCGATCAGCGTGTTCCACTCCGCCCGCGAGAACTTCCCCAGCGCGGCGCGCTGTTCGCGCACGTACTCCTCGACGCCCTCGATCCGCCGGATCTCCGGCTTGTTGAGCAGCAGCAGGACGACGACGAGGACGACGAACATGCACGCGCACAGCGGCAGCGCGGTGGCCGTCCACTCGGCGAAGGAGATCTTCTCGCCGGTCGCCTCCTCGATCAGGCCGCGGCCGATGAGGTTGGGCGGGCTGCCCACCGGGGTGAGCAGGCCGCCGACGCTGGCGCCGTACGCGAGCATGAGCACCAGCGCCGCGCCGACGCGCAGCCGCGTGGGGTCGAAGTCCTGCTCCACCAGGCCGCGGTCCTGGAGCATCTTGGCAATGACGGTGAGGATGCCCAGCGCGGTGGGCAGCAGCATCGCCACCGTCGCGGTGTTGGAGACGAACGCGGACAACACGCAGGTGATCACGCCGAAGGCGGCGATCAGCCGGAACGTCGAGCGGCCCACCCCCGGCAGGCCCAGGATCCAGAACGCGAACCGGCGGGCGACGCCGTGCTTGAGCATGGCCTGGGCGAGGATGAACGCGCCGATGAAGGTGAAGATCGTGGAGGAGCCGAACGGCGCCAGCGCGTCGTCCGGCGGCACCACGCCGAGGACGACGATCGCGCCGACGCCGATGAGTCCGCCCACCGGGATCGGCACGGGTTCGGTGACCCACAGCACGATGACGCCGAGCAGGATGCCGGCCAACGTCTGCTGGCTGGGCGCCATGTCCAGGGGAAGTGCGAGAAAGATGACGGAGACCAGCGGGGCCAGCCAGAACCCGGTGGTCCGCCGCCCCCGTTCGAACCTCTCTTCCTGCGGCGAGAGCTTCTGCTCGCCAAGGCTACGGTAGGTGGCATGGCCGAGCAGTGCCTGCTCGACATCGGTCTTGGCCCGTGGACCCGTAGTGTCGGACTTCATCGTCCCCTCCGGAAAACGTGCTCTGGCTTACATTCACGGCTGCTCCGTAAGGTGGGGCACAACTCGGCTGAGGGGAAGGGGTCATGACCACACATCGCATCGCCGTCATCCCCGGCGACGGCATCGGTCAGGAAGTCACGCCCGCCGCACTCGAGGTCGTGGACACCGTCGGACGGCGGCACGGGGTGGAGTTCGCGTACACCCACCTCGACTGGTCCTGCGCCCGCTACCTGCGCGAAGGCGCCATGATGCCCGACGACGGCCTGGAGCGGCTGCGCGCGTACGACGCGGTGTTCCTCGGCGCCGTGGGGGCTCCCGAGGTGCCGGACCACGTGTCGCTGTGGGGACTGCTCATCCCGATCCGCCGGGCCTTCGCGCAGTACGTGAACCTCCGGCCCGTCCGGATCTTCGAGGGCACGGAGAGCCCGCTGCGTGGCGTCGGCCCCGGCGACGTCGACCTCGTGGTGGTGCGCGAGAACACCGAGGGCGAGTACAGCGAGGTCGGCGGCCGGCCGCACCGCGGCTTCCCCGAGGAGATGGCCGTGCAGGAGACGGTCTTCACCCGGGCCGGCGTCACCCGCGTCCTCGACTACGCCTTCGACCTCGCCGGCCGCCGCACGGGCCGGCTCACCTCGGCGACCAAGTCCAACGGCATCGTGCACACCATGCCGTTCTGGGACGAGATGGTGCGCGAACGGGCCGGGGAGCACCCCAAGGTGACCTGGGACCAGGAGCACATCGACGCGCTGTGCGCCAAGGTCGTCCTCGACCCCGGGCGCTTCGACGTGATCGTCGCCTCCAACCTCTTCGGCGACATCCTCAGCGACCTCACCGCCGCCGTCGCCGGCTCCATCGGCATCGCGCCGTCGGCGAACCTCAACCCCGAGCGCACCTACCCGTCCATGTTCGAGCCGGTGCACGGCTCCGCGCCGGACATCGCGGGCCGCGGGATCGCCAACCCGGTCGGCGCCATCTGGTCGGCGGCGCTGATGCTCGACCACCTCGGCCACGAGGCGGCGGGCGCGGAGGTCGTCGACGCCATCGCCGCGACCCTCGCCGGCACCGACCTCCGCACCCCGGACCTGGGCGGCTCGGCGACGACGGACGAGTTCACGCGGACGGTGATCGCACGGCTGTGACGGCGGGCCGGGCCGGGAGCGCCGCACGCGGTCTCGCACTGCGAAACTCCGGGCACGGCGGCCGTGCCGCGCCGCACACTCGGCGTATGGGGAAAACGTACGAACGCATCGACGGCCGGCTGCGTGCCTTCATCGAGGCGCAGCACATGTTCTTCACCGCGACCGCGCCGCTGGCGGCGGACGGCACCGTGAACCTCTCGCCGAAGGGGCTGACGGGCTCGTTCGCCGTCCTCGACGACCGCACCGTCGCCTACCTCGACTTCGCCGGCAGCAACGCCGAGACCATCGCCCACCTGCGGGAGAACGGCAGGATCACGCTGATGTGGTGCGCCTTCCAGGGGCCGCCGAACATCGTGCGGGTCCACGGCAGCGGGGAGGCCGTCTTCCGCGACGACCCGCGCTTCCCGGCCCTTCTCGCACACTTCCCCGCCGCCGACCCGTCCCGGCACGGGCTGCGGGCGGTTATCGTCGTGACGGCCGAGCTGATCCGCGACACCTGCGGCTACGCCGTGCCCTTCATGGCGTACGAGGCCGACCGCGACCTGCACGGCCGTCGCTTCGAGCGGGAGGACGACGCCGGGCTGGACGCCTACTTCCGTAAGAAGGAGCACGTCGCCGTCAGCATCGACGGACTGCCCGGCCTTCCGCTGCCGCTGCCACCCACCCCGTGACCGAGGAGAAGACGCACCGATGCTGAGCACACCCCTGGGCGAGGGCGCGGAACTGACCACGCTGGAGCCGTGGCAGGCCGCGGAGCTGGCCGCGTTCACCGACCGGAACCGGGCGCACCTGGAGCCGTGGCTGCCCTGGGCGCACCTCGTCACCGACGAGGCGAGCGCCCGCCGCCTCCTCCAGGCGTACGCCGACAAGCAGGCCCGTGACTCGGGACGGCTGTTCGCCGTCCGGCTCGACGGCGAGCTGGTCGGCGGCATGATCTACCGGCTCTTCGACACCGCGGAGGGCTTCTGCGAGCTGGGCGCCTGGCTGGCGCCGGAGGCGCAGGGCCGCGGGCTGGTCACCGAGGCGTCCCGGCGGATGATCGACTGGGCGGTGGGCGTACGCGGCCTGTCCCGCGTCGAGTGGCTGGTGGACCCGGCGAACAAGGCCAGCATCGCGGTCGCCAGGCGCCTGGGCATGAGCCACGAGGGCACGCTGCGCAGCCGGTTCGAGATGGCCGGCACGCGGCGCGACCTGGAGGTCTGGTCGCTGCTGCGCCACGAGTGGGCCGGGGCGCAGGGCGGCTGACGCCCCCCGCGGCGCACGCACCGCACACGCGCACGCACCGCACACGCGCACGTGCTGCACGCGCGCACGTGCTGCACGCGCCGCCGGCTCAGCGGCGGTGCAGCACGTGGTCGACGACCCGCTGGATCTCGGCGGCGGTCAGCGGCTCCGCCCGCAGCAGCGACTGCAGGCTGAGCCCGTCGAGCGCCGCCGCGAAGGCGGCGACGGCGACGGGGTCGGCGGTGAACCGGCCGGCGATCTCCGCCAGCAGCGCGTGCCAGCGGCCCAGGACGGGGCGCAGCTCGGGGTGGCGGGCGGCGTAGAGGTACAGGTCGAACTCGGCGGCGCAGCGCACGCCGTGCTCGTCCAGGTACGCCGCCAGGTACCGCGCCAGATCGGCGGTGTCGTACGACTCGGGCAGCGCGCCGGCCAGCGCGGTCGCGTAGGCGTCGACGCTGTCGGCCAGCGCCGCGGCCAGCAGGTCGGCGACGGCCGGGAAGTGGTACGTGGCCACCGACTTGGGCACGCCCGCCTCGGCGGCGACGGCCCGGTGCGTCACCGCGGCGACGCCGCCCCGGCCGATGACGCGGACCGTGGCCGCCAGCAGCAGGCGCCGCCGCTCCAGCCCGCGCTGCACACGCCCGTCCACGGCGCCGGACTCAGTGCGCACCGCCCGCCTCCAGCGCGACGACGCCCGCCGCGACGAGCACGAGCCCGCCGATCTGCACTCCGGTCAGCCCGTCGCCGAGGAAGGCCGCGCCGATCAGCGCCACCAGCGCGACGCCGGCGGCGGCCCAGATCCCGTAGGCGATCCCGATGGACATGCCGCGCTTGAGCACGAGGCTCAGCAGCGTGAACGCGGAGAGGTAGCCGATCACCACCACGATCGAGGGGACGATCTTCGAGAAGCCGTCCGACAGCCGCAGGGAGACCGTCGCCGTCACCTCGCTGAGGATCGCGCCGATCAGCAGCACGTAGGTCATCGTCCGCCCCTCCCGCACACAACAAGCTGGACATCTGTCCAGGTTTTCGAGTGTACGGCACGGGCCCGCCGGTGCGGAGGGCGCAGGGGCGTACGGGACGGCGCGGAGGTCACCGCTCGCGCTCGGCGCGTGCGTGACCGCGGCCGGGTCGCGGCTGATGACCGTCGGAATCACCCGCGAACGTGCCCAGCCCCCGCCGGGGCGCCCGCGACGATGTTCGCGGGCGCCCCGGCGGAGAACGTACGGAACGGCGCGGAGGTCAGCGCTCGCGCTCGGCGAGCTTCAGCAGGTGATCCGCGAGGGACTGACCGCCGGCGGGATCGCGGCTGATGACCATCAAGGTGTCGTCACCCGCGATCGTGCCGAGGATCGCGTACAGCTCCGCCGCGTCGATCGCCGAGGCGAGGAACTGCGCGGCCCCCGGCGGCGTGCGCAGCACGACGATGTTCGCGGACGCCTCCGCGGAGATGAGCAGTTCCCCGGCGAGGCGGGCCATGCGCTCCTCCTTCGCCGACTCGCCCAGCGGCACCTGCGGCGTGCGGAAGCCGCCCTCGGAGGGCACGGCGTAGATCAGCTCGCCGCCGGTGTTGCGGATCTTGACCGCGCCCAGCTCGTCGAGGTCGCGGGAGAGCGTCGCCTGCGTCACCGTCAGGCCGTCGTCGGCGAGGAGCTTGGCCAGTTGGCTCTGCGAGCGGACCGGCTGCCGGTTCAGGATGTCGACGATCCTGCGGTGGCGTGCCGTGCGCGTGTGCGGCACGGCGGGACCGTTGTGCTCCTCGGACATCGTCACTCTCCGGCTCGTCGGGGCTAGGCGGCGGGACCCGCCGCGTCGAGCACGGCGGGCAGCGCGGCGAGCAGCGCGTCCGCCTCCGCCTCGCCGAGGATCAGCGGCGGGGCGAGCCGGATCACGTCCGGCGCCACCGCGTTGACCAGGAATCCCGCTGCCTGGGCCGTCTGTTGCACCTGCGGTGCGACGGCCCGGGTGAGCACCATACCGAGCAGCAGCCCCGCGCCTCGCACATGGTCGACCAGCGGGTGCCCGAGTCGGCCGATTCCGTCCCGCAGCCGCTCCCCCACCCGCTTGACCTGCGCCAGCAGCCCCTCGGACGCGATCACGTCCAGCACCGCCAGCGCGGCGGCGCAGGCGACCGGGTTGCCGCCGAAGGTGGAGCCGTGCCTTCCGGGGGTGAACAGACCGGCCGCCGGGCCGAAGGCCAGCGTGGCGCCGATCGGCAGCCCGCCGCCGAGCCCCTTGGCCAGGGTCACGACGTCCGCCTCCACGCCCTGCGCCTGCGCCGCGAACCAGTGGCCCGTACGCCCGATGCCCGTCTGCACCTCGTCCAGGACGAGCAGCGCGCCCGCGGCCCGGGTGATCTCCCGGGCGGCGGCCAGGTAGCCGTCCGGCGGGACGACGACGCCGTTCTCGCCCTGCACCGGCTCGACGATCACGAGCGCGGTCTCCTCGGTGACCGTGGCCCGCAGCGCGTCCGCGTCCCCGTACGGTACGTGGGTGACCTCGCCCGGCAGCGGGCCGAAACCTTCCTGCTTGCCGGGCTGCCCGGTCAGCGCCAGGGCGCCCATGGTGCGGCCGTGGAAGCCGCCCACGGTGCCGACCATGTGCGGACGGCCCGTCAGCCGGCCGATCTTGAACGCGGCCTCCACCGCCTCCGTGCCGGAGTTGGCGAAGAACACCCGGCCCGGCCGGCCGGCGAGGTCGAGCAGCCGCTCGGCGAGGACTACAGGCGGCTCGGCGGCGTACAGGTTGGAGACGTGGCCGAGGGTGGCGATCTGCTTCGAGACGGCCGCGACGACGGCCGGGTGGGCGGTGCCGAGCGAGGTGACGGCGATGCCGCCGACGAAGTCCAGGTACTCGTTGCCCTCGGCGTCCCACAGCTTCGCGCCCTCGCCGCGGACCAGCGACAGGCGGGGGGTGCCGTAGTTGTCCATCAGCGCGCCCCGCCAGCGCTCCGTCAGCTCCGCGTTGCCGCTCGCGCCGCCGCTCGTCTCGCCGCTCGTCTCGCCGCTCGTCTCGCCGCTCATGTCGCAGACCTTTCCGCGTCCGGCACGACCATCGTGCCGATGCCCTCGTCCGTGAAGATCTCCAGCAGGATGGAGTGCGGCACCCGGCCGTCGATGACCCGCGCGGTGTGCACGCCGTGGCGCACCGCGTACAGGCACCCCTCCATCTTCGGGACCATGCCGCTGGCCAGGCCGGGCAGCAGCCGCTCCAGCTCGCCGGCGGTGAGCCGGCTGATGACCTCGTCGCTCTCCGGCCAGTTCTCGTAGAGGCCCTCGACGTCGGTGAGGACCATCAGGGTCTCCGCGCCGAGCGCCGCGGCCAGCGCGGCGGCGGCGGTGTCGGCGTTGACGTTGAACACCTCGCCCGCCGCGTCGGCCTCGTCGGCGGAGCGGGCGACGGAGGAGACGACCGGGATGCGGCCGTCCGCCAGCAGCGCTTCTATGGCGCCGGTGTCGATGCCGGTGACCTCGCCGACGCGGCCGATGTCGACCGGCTCGCCGTCGACCAGCGGGCGGTGCCGGGTGGCGGTGATGGTGTGCGCGTCCTCGCCGGTCAGGCCGACCGCGAACGGGCCGTGCTCGTTGAGCAGCCCGACCAGCTCGCGCTGCACCTGCCCCGCGAGGACCATCCGCACGACGTCCATCGCCTCCGGCGTCGTCACCCGCAGCCCGGCGCGGAACTCGCTGACCAGACCGTGCCGGTCGAGCTGCGCGCTGATCTGCGGGCCGCCGCCGTGGACGACGACGGGCCGCAGCCCGGCGTGCCGCAGGAAGACGACGTCCTGGGCGAAGGCGCGCTTCAGGTCCTCGTCGACCATGGCGTTGCCGCCGAACTTGACCACGACGACCTTGCCGTGGTGCCGGGTCAGCCAGGGCAGCGCCTCGATGAGGATGTGCGCCTTGGGCAGGGCGGTGTGCTTGCGGGTGGGCGCGGTCCTTGCCGCGGGCGTCGCCGGGGTCGCGGAGGACGCGGCGGTCGCGGAGGTCGTCGTCATGAGCTGTAGGCGCTGTTCTCGTGGACGTAGTCCGCGGTCAGGTCGTTGGTCCAGATCACCGCTTCGGCATCGCCCGCCGCGAGGTCCGCCACGATGCGGACCTCGCGGTAGCGCATGTCGACCAGGTCGCGGTCCTCGCCGAACGAGCCGTTCTTGCACACCCACACGCCGTTGATCGCGACGTTCAGCCGGTCCGGCTCGAAGGCGGCGGACGTGGTGCCGATCGCGGCCAGCACCCGGCCCCAGTTGGGGTCCTCGCCGTGGATGGCGCACTTGAGGAGGTTGTTGCGGGCGATGGAGCGGCCGACCTCCACCGCGTCGTCCTCGCTGGCCGCGCCGACGACCTCGACCTTGATCTCCTTGCTGGCGCCCTCGGCGTCCGCGATGAGCTGCCGCCCGAGGTCGTCGCAGACGGCCCGTACGGCTTCGGCGAACTCCGCCCGGTCCGGCCGGACTCCGCTCGCGCCGGAGGCCAGCAGCAGCACCGTGTCGTTGGTGGACATGGCGCCGTCGGAGTCGACGCGGTCGAAGGTGGTACGGGTCGCGGCGCGCAGCGCGGCGTCCAGCTCGGCGGCGGGCACGTCGGCGTCGGTGGTGAGGACGACGAGCATGGTGGCCAGCCCCGGCGCGAGCATGCCGGCGCCCTTGGCCATACCGCCGACGGTCCAGGCGGCGCCGCCCTCCGCCTCGGCGGTGACGACGGCGGTCTTGTGCACCGTGTCCGTGGTCTTGATGGCGATGGCGGCCTTCTCGCCGCCGTGCGCGGACAGTTCGGCGGCGGCCTGCCCGACGCCGGGCAGCAGCTTGTCCATCGGCAGGAGCGTGCCGATCAGCCCGGTGGAGGCCACGGCGACCTCGGCGGCGCTGTGGCCGAGGACGTCGGCGACGCGCTCGGCGGTGGCGTGGGTGTCCTGGAAGCCGCGGGGACCTGTGCAGGCGTTGGCGCCGCCGGAGTTGAGGACGACCGCGGACACCTCGCCGCCCTTGACCACCTGCTCGGACCAGACGACCGGGGCCGCCTTGACGCGGTTGGCGGTGAAGACGCCGGCGGCGGCGCGTCGCGGCCCCTCGTTGACCACGAGGGCCAGGTCCGGGTTGCCGTTCTCCTTGATCCCGGCGGCGATGCCCGCCGCCGTGAACCCTTTGGCTGCCGTGACGCTCAAGGTGCCACTCCTGTCGTAGAGAGCCCCAGCTCCTCAGGGAGGCCGAGGGCGATGTTCATGCTCTGCACCGCGCCGCCCGCGGTGCCCTTGGTGAGGTTGTCGATGGCGCTGATCGCGATGATGCGGTGCGCGCTCTCGTCGTACGCGACCTGCAGCAGCGCGGTGTTGGAACCGGTGACCGCGCCGGTGGCGGGCCACTGTCCCGGCGGCAGCAGCCGGACGAACGGCTCGTCCTGGTACGCCTTCTCGTAGGCGGTGCGCACCGCTTCCGCCGTCGTGCCGGGCCGGGCCCGCGCCGTGCAGGTGGCGAGGATGCCGCGGGGCATCGGGGCGAGGGTCGGGGTGAAGGAGACCGTGACGCGCTCGCCCGCGACCGCGCCGAGGTTCTGGCCGATCTCGGGCGTGTGCCGGTGCCCGCCGCCGACGCCGTACGGGCTCATGGAGCCCATCACCTCGCTGCCCAGCAGGTGCGGCTTGAGCGCCTTGCCGGCGCCGGAGGTGCCGGAGGCGGCGACGACGACGGCCTCCGGCTCGGCGAGCCCGGCGGCGTACGCCGGGAAGAGGCCGAGGCTGACGGCGGTCGGATAGCACCCGGGCACCGCGATGCGCCGGACCCCGCGGAGCGCCGCGCGGTGCCCGGGCAGCTCGGGGAGCCCGTACGGCCACGTGCCGGCGTGCGGCGTGCCGTAGAACCGCTCCCAGTCGGCGGCGTCGGCGAGCCGGTGGTCGGCGCCGCAGTCGACGACGAGCACGTCGTCGCCGAGGGCCGCGGCGACGGCGGCGGACTGCCCGTGCGGCAGCGCGAGGAACACCACGTCGTGCCCGGCGAGCACGGCGGGCGCGGTCTCGGCCAGCTCGCGGCCGGCCAGCGGCGCGAGGTGCGGCTGGATGTCGCCGAGGGGACGGCCGGCGTTGGCGTGGGCCGTCAGCGCCCCGATCTCGACCCCGGGGTGCGCCAGCAGCAGCCGCAGCAGTTCCCCGCCCGCGTACCCGCTCGCCCCGGCCACTGCCACCCGTACGGTCATCCGCTCCTCCTCGCTCACGGCATGACTATACGGAGCCCAGCAGAGCTATGCAAAGAGGATTTCACGCCGCGCACAGGCGGGCGGCGCGGCCGGGACGCCGGCCGTGGCCGGAGCGGCGGGGAACGGGGGGTGAGGGCAGGGACGGGCCGGTCCGGCGCCGCGGCGGGTACGGGCGGGGTGTACGGCGGTATCCGGGCCGGGGGTGCCGGGGCGTGCGGGCGCGGGCTCGGCCGCCCGGCAACCGCGCCGGGGAGCGCGAGCGCCGCCCGCGGGGCTCAGCGCTTCGGCGGGACCTGCGGGACCGGCAGCAGCAGGGCGCCGAACGCGCCCGCCGGGACCGCCGGCTGCCGGGGGGCGACCGGGCGGACACGGGTGTACGGGCGGCCCTGGGCGGGGCGCGGGTCCTCCTCGCCCTTGTTGGGCCACAGCGCCATCGCCCGCTCCGCCTGCGCCGTGATCGTCAGCGACGGGTTCACGCCGAGGTTCGCCGAGACCGCCGAGCCGTCCACGACGGAGATCCCGGGGTGGCCGTACAGCCGGTGGTACGGGTCGATGACGCCGTGCTCCGCGTCCTCGCCGATCGGGCAGCCGCCGAGGAAGTGCGCGGTCAGCGGCTTGCCCATCAGCTCGCCGAGGTTCGTGCCCGGCTGGCCGCCGATCTGCTCGGCGAGCAGCCGCGCCGCCTCGGCGCCCTCGGGCAGGTGCACCGGGTTCGGCGCCCCGTGGCCCTGCCGGGCCGTGAGCAGGCCCTTGCCGAGGCCCTTGTCCTTCAGGTACGTGGTCAGCGAGTTGTCGTGGGTCTGCATGACGAGCCCGATGATCGTCCGCTCGGACCACCGGTACGTCGTGGCCGTGCGCGCCACCAGCACCGGGTGGCGCAGGTACGCGCCGAGCACGCGCAGCGCCTTGGGCAGCCTCCCCTCGGCCCGGAACTGCGGGACGCACAGCAGCGCCATCGCGTTGGAGCCCTTGCCGTAGCGCACGTTCTCGATGTGCGTGGTGGCGTTGGGGTGGATCGAGGAGGTGATGGCCACGCCCTTGGTGAAGTCCGGCGTGCCCCCGCCGCGCTTCTTGCGGTACGTGCGCGGGAAGGTCACGGCGCCCACCAGCGCCTCGGAGTTGGTGCGGGTCAGCTCGCCGAGTCGCGGGGAGAGCCCGGGCAGCCGGCCGGTGGCCCGCATGCGGTGCAGCAGGGTCTGCGTGCCGTACGTGCCCGCCGCGACCACCACGCGGTCGCAGCGCAGCACCTGCCGCTTGCCGCGGCGCCGCCTGTTCGTCGCCACGGTGGTCACCTCGTAGCCGCCGCCGGCGACCTCGTGCACGTCGACGACGGTCGTGAGGGGGTGGATGACGGCGCCTTGCCGCTCGGCGAGGTGGAGGTAGTTCTCCGTCAGGGTGTTCTTGGCGCCGAAGCGGCAGCCGGTCATGCACGAGCCGCACTGCAGGCACGCGGAGCGCTCCGGGCCCGCGCCGCCGAAGTACGGGTCGGGGACGGACTGGCCGGGGGCGGCCCTGGTCTCGCCGCGCGCGTCGTGCCCGTCGCCGTAGAAGACGCCGACGGGGGTGAGCCGGAAGGAGTCACCGACGCCCATGCGCTCGGCGGTGGTCTTCAGGTACGTGTCGGCCTCGGTGGTCGTGGGGTTCTCCCGGACTCCGAGCATCCGCCGGGCCTGGTCGTAGTACGGGGCCAACTCCTCCTGCCAGTCGGTGATGTGGCCCCACTGGCGGTCCTGGAAGAAGGCGGGCGGCGGCACGTAGAGCGTGTTGGCGTAGTTGAGCGAGCCGCCGCCGACGCCTGCGCCGGCGAGCACCATGACGTTGCTGAGGAGGTGGATGCGCTGGATGCCGTAGAGGCCGAGGGCGGGGGCCCACAGGTAGTCGCGCAGCCGCCAGGAGTTCTTCGGCAGTTGCTCGCGGGTGAATCTGCGCCCGGCCTCCAGCACGCCGACCTTGTAGCCCTTCTCGGTCAGGCGCAGCGCGGCCACCGAGCCGCCGAAGCCGGAACCGATCACGATCACGTCGTACGAGCTCATCGCTGGCCGCTCCTCGCACCCGGTGCTGCGCCTACCTACTTCGCAGTAGACTTACCTACCCGTAGGGAGTTGGCAATGGCTCCGGCATCATCCGCCCGCCGCGTCCCCGGCGTCCACTCTCCCGGCGCTCACACCCAACTGTCGACGTGCAGGCTCCACCGCCCGGGCCGGCCCGTCAGGGTGATCGTCGACAGCGGCATCACGTCGATGTGCCAGTACGAGGCGGGCGGCGCCTTCAGCGCGTAGACCAGCGCGGCACGCATGATCGAGGGCTCGGTGACGGCGAGCACGTGGGTGCCGTCGTCCACGGGGCGGGTGTCCAGCCAGCCCCCTATCCGCTGGATGAAGGTGATCAGCGGCTCGCCGCCGTGCGGCGCGGAGTGCGGATCAGCGAGCCAGGCGTCCACGTCGCGCGGCTCCGTCGCCATCACCTCCTCCAGCGTGCGGCCCCGCCACCGTCCCATGTCGCAGTCGCGCAGCGCGAGCTGGGCCAGCGGCGCGAGGCCGAGCACCCGGCCGGTCTCGCGCGAGCGCTGCGTGGGCGAGCAGTACCGCAACTCGGCGGCGGCCAGCGGGGAGAACACCGGAACGGCGCGTTCGGCCAGCACCCAGCCGGCCGCGTCCAGCGGCCGGTCGTCCTCGAAGCGCTCCGCGAGCCGCGAGGAGTTGCGGGCCGCGGCGAGCAACGTGAGACGAACGTTCATGCGGTGATGGTAAGAGTGCGGTCAGGCTCTGCCCAGAGCCATCCACTGGGTCGGATCCGCCAGCGGCGCGAAGCCGTGCTTCGCGTAGACGCCGTGGGCGTCGCCGGTCGCCAGCAGGACGCGGCGCAGCCGGTACGGCGCGAGGTGGTCGAGGACGGTGGCGACCAGGCCGGTGCCGACACCGGCGCCGCGGGCGGCGCGGGCCACGTAGACGTCGCAGAGCCAGGCGAAGGTGGCGCGGTCGGTGACGACGCGGGCGTACGCGACCTGCACTCGCCCGCCGCCCGGCGCGCCGCCGGGGGCGCCTTCGGGAGTACCCTCGGGGGCGTAGACGCCGAAGTTCAGGGAGTGGTCGATCGCGGTGTCCTGCTGCTCGCGGCTGCGGCCGAGCGCCCAGTAGGCGTCGGTGGACAGCCAGCGGTGGACGAGGGCGCGGTCGAGCCGGGCGGGGTCGGTGGAGACCTCGTACGGGACGGGTACGTGAGCCATGGGCAGAGCCTGACACGCGGTAGGTGGCCCGTACACCGGAAATTCTCCGGGCGCCAAGGGCGGAACCGGATCCTAGAATGGCCGTCACGGACCCAACTATTCCGTGACGAGCCGGACAGGGAGGTCGACTCCATGCAGGCTGAAGTGGGCGACAAGCTGTGTGTGCACGGCCGCGTCGTCGGTCAGGAGGACCGGACGGCGGAGATCGTCGAAGTCATGGGCCCGGCCGGCACGCCGCCCTACCGGGTGCGGTACGACGACGGCCACGAGACGGTGATGTCCCCCGGCCCGGACTCCGTGGTCCGGCATCGGGACCAGGAGCCGGGGCAGGGCTGACGCCTCCGGCCGCGGGTGGGGGTACGGCCGGGGGCGCCGAGGACCGGGCGGGCGCGCCGTCAGCAGCGCGGAGGGCGGACCGGGGTGGGGTAGTGGTCCGCGACGAGCCTGCTGACCGCGCCCAGCGGGTCCTGGGGCAGCAGCTTCGCGGAGAAGTACATGTTGCCCTGGACCTCCGGGTAGTCCTGGCAGAACGTCAGGTGCCGGGAGAGTTCCGCCGGGTCGAACCACGCCGCGGGCTGGCCGGCGGCGCCGACCTTGTACAGCGCCTCGCCGATGTAGAGGTTGACGCCGGTGCCGGCGACCACGTCGTTCCACCACGGCACGATCTTGGCGTAGTCGGCGACCGCGAAGCCGATGTTCCAGTACACCTGCGGGACGATGTAGTCGATCCAGCGCTCGCGGACCCACTTGCGGGTGTCGGCGTAGAGGTTGTCGTAGGTCTGCGTGCCCGCCTGGGTGTCGGAGCCCTCGGGGTCGGTGGCCGCGTTCCGCCAGACCGCGAAGGGGCTGACGCCGAACTGCACGTTCCGCCTCGTCCGCTTGATGGCCCGGCCCAGCTCCGCGACCAGCAGGTCGACGTTGTTGCGCCGCCAGTCGGCCTTGTCCGCGAACGCGCCGCCGTACTTCCGGTACGTCTCATCGTCGGCGAACTCCTGGCCGGCGACCGGGTACGGGTAGAAGTAGTCGTCGAAGTGCACGGCGTCGATGTCGTAGCGGCGTACGGCGTCGAGGATGCACCGCTGGACGAAGTGGCGGACCTCCGGCACCCCCGGGTCGTAGTAGATCTTGCCGCCGTACGGGACGACCCAGTCCGGGTGCGTGTTGGCCGGGTGGTCGGGCACCAGTTTCTCGGCGAGCGCGTCGTTGCGCACCCGGTAGGGGTTGAACCAGGCGTGCAGCTCCAGCCCGCGCCGGTGGGCCTCGCGCACGGCGAAGCCGAGCGGGTCCCAGCCCGGGTCGGCGCCCTGGGTCCCGGAGAGCCACTCCGACCACGGCTCGTACGGCGACGGCCACATCGCGTCCGCCGTCGGCCGGGCCTGGAAGACGACGGTGTTCAACCGGCGGTCCGCCGCCTCGTCGAGCCGGGCCAGCAACTGGCGCTGCTGCTCGGCCGCGCTCAGGCCCTGCTGGACCGGCCAGTCGATGTTCGCCACCGTCGCCACCCACGAGCCGCGCATCTGCCCGGCCGGGCGGCCGTGCCCGCGCCCCGCCGCGCCGGCCGGGGCCGCGATCGCGTCGCCCGCCACGGTCGCCGCGGACAGGGCGCCCACCGCCGCCGCGCCGAAGCGGCGCCGGCTGAGGTGGCGCGGTCTTTCGGGAGAGCTGCTCCCCATCTGGATCCTCCGAGTGTCGCCGAGAACACGAATCCCACTGAGCCAAGTGGTCTGAACCACTCGTCAGTTGCGGCACATCCTCGCCTCCGGCGTCACCCGGGGACAAGAGCCATGCCCTACGCGGGTAACGTCGGGGTCCGAAAGGGTTGCCCACACGGCAGGACGAGGGACGAGGAGAGACATTGACCGACATCGAACGCGTCGGAGTGGTCGGATCCGGCCAGATGGGCTCGGGCATCGCCGAGGTGTGTGCCCGCTCCGGCCTTCAGGTCGTCGTCGCCGAGACCACCGGCGACGCCCTCGAACTGGGCCGTACCCGCGTCACCAACTCGCTCGCCAAGGCGGCGGAGCGCGGCAGGATCAGCGGGCCCGAACGGGACGCGGCACTCGACGCGCTGAGCTTCACGACCGATCTCGGAGAGCTGGCGGACAGCGACCTCGTGATCGAGGCGGTGGTGGAGAACGAGCAGGTCAAGACCGAAATCTTCCAGATCCTTGATCAGGTCGTCACCCGCCAGGACGCCCTCCTTGCCTCCAACACCTCCTCCATCCCGCTGGTGAAGCTCGCCGTCGCCACCACGCGGCCGGAGCAGGTCATCGGGATGCACTTCTTCAACCCCGCGCCCGTGCAGCACCTGGTCGAGCTGATCCCGGCGCTGACGACGAGCGACGAGACGCTCAAGCGGGCCGAGGCCCTGGCCCGCGACGTGCTGGGCAAGCACGCCATCCGGGCCCAGGACCGCTCCGGGTTCGTCGTCAACGCGCTGCTCATCCCGTACGTCCTGGCCGCGGTCCGGATGTTCGAGTCGGGCATCGCGACGCGCGAGGACATCGACAAGGGCATGGAGCTGGGCTGCGCCCACCCGATGGGACCGCTGAAGCTGGCGGACTTCATCGGCCTCGACATCGTCGCCTCGGTGGCCGACTCGATGTACGTCGAGTACAAGGACCAGTCGTACGCGACCCCGCCGCTGCTCGCGCGGATGGTGGAGGCGGGCCGGCTGGGCCGGAAGTCGGGCGCCGGGTTCTACACCTACTAGGCGGTCCCGCCGGCGGGACCGCCGGCGGGACGTGCGGGCCCCGGGCGCGGAGTCGCCCGCGCCACGGGGCCGGTGGCCGGCCCCGTGGCGCGGGTGGGGGTCACGCGCCGCGGAGGACCGCGCCCGCCTCCTCCGTGGCCCGGGCCACCGCCGCGTCCCGGGCCGCGCCCGCCTCCTCGGCGGTCAGCGTGCGGTCGGCGGCGCGGAAGCGCAGCGCGTAGGCGAGCGACTTGCGGCCCTCGCCCACCTGCTCGCCGGTGAAGACGTCGAACAGCCGCACCGACTCCAGCAGCTCCCCCGCGCCCGCGCGCAGCGCCTCGGCGACCTGCGCCGCCGGCACGTCCGCGGCCACGACGAGCGCCACGTCCTGCGTCGCCACCGGGTACGTGGAGATCCGGGGCGCCTGCAGCGGCCCGCCGCCGGCGATCTCCAGCAGGTCGAGCGAGACCTCCGCCGCGCAGGTGCGTTCCGGCAACTGCAGCGCCTTGACCACCCGCGGGTGCAGCTCGCCGGCGTGGCCGACGACCCGCCGGCCGCCGTCCACGACGGCGGACAGCGCGGCGCACCGGCCGGGGTGCCACGGCGCGTGCCGGTCGGGCTCCGCCGCCAGCTCCACACCCGCCTCCCGGGCCACGGTGCGGGCCGCCTCCACCGCGTCCGCCCAGTCCGCCGGGCGGCCGGGACCCCACCAGCCGGCCCGCTCGCGGGCGCCGGCGAGCACGACGGCGGCGTGGCGCGGCTGCTTGGGCAGGGCGGCGTTCAGCCGGGCGACCTCCTCGTCGGTGGGCCGCCGGTCGACGGGCAGCCGGACCGGCGCGGTCTCGTACCCGGAGGGCCGGAAGACCAGGCCCGTCTCGAAGAGCGCCAGGTCCGCGGCGCCGCGGCCGTGGTTGCGGCGCAGCGCGGCGAGCAGGCCGGGCAGCAGCGTGGTGCGCAGCGCCGGCTCCTCGTCGCTGATCGGGTTGACGAGGGTGACGGTACGGCGGCGGGCGTCGTCCGGCTCCAGGCCGAGGGCGTCGAGGGCCGCCTCGCCGACGAACGGGTAGTTCAGCACCTCGACGTAACCGGCGCCGGCCAGCGCGCGGCCGGCCCTGCGGTGCAGCCGCTGCCGGCCGGTCAGGCCGCGGCCGGCGGGCGGCCGGGGCAGCGTGGACGGCAGGTTCTCGTAGCCTTCGAGCCGGATGACCTCCTCGGCGAGGTCGTTCGGCGAGCCCAGGTCGGGGCGCCACGACGGCACGGTGACGGTCAGCTCGTCGGCGCCGTAGACGTCGCAGCCGACCTCCTGCAGCCGGCGCACCACGGCCTCGCGCCCGTACGTCACGCCCGCCACCCGGTCCGGGTGGTCGGCCGTCATCCGCACGGTACGCGGCCCGCCGGGCGCGGCGGCCACGGTCACGCCCGCCTCGGCGGAGCCGCCCGCGAGCAGCACCAGCAGGTCCACGGTGCGCTGCGCCGCGGCGGGCCCCGCCTGCGGGTCGACGCCGCGCTCGAAGCGGCGCGACGCCTCGGTGGTCAGGCGGTGGCGGCGCGAGGTGCGGGCGATGGAGACGGGGTCGAAGTGCGCGGCCTCGATGACGATCTCGGTGGTGCCCTCCACGGCGCCGAGCAGGTGGTCGCGTACCTCGGCCTCGGCGATCTCGGTGTCGGCGCCGCCCATCACCCCGGCCAGCCCGATGGGGCCGCGGTCGTCGGTGATCAGCAGGTCCTCCGGGTGGAGGGTGCGCTCGACGCCGTCGAGGGTGGTGAGCTTCTCGCCCGGGGCCGCGCGGCGGACGCCGAGGGGGCCGTCGAGCCGGGCGCGGTCGTAGGCGTGCAGCGGCTGGCCGATCTCCAGCATCACGTAGTTGGTGACGTCGACGGCGAGCGAGACCGGGCGCATGCCGGCCTTCTGCAGCCGGCGCTGGAGCCAGATCGGCGAGCGGGCCTCGGGGTCGACGCCGGTGACGACGCGGGCCGTGAACCGGTCGCACCCGCGCGGGTCGTCGACCTTCACCTCGTAGCCGTAGTCGTTCGGCGGGGGCACGTCGAGCAGCGCCGGGTCGCGCAGCGGCACGCCGTAGGCGATGGCGGTCTCGCGGGCGACGCCGCGCAGGGACAGCGCGTAGCCGCGGTCGGGGTTGACGGCGATGTCGAGGACCTCGTCGTTCAGCTCCAGCAGCGCGACGGCGTCGGTGCCCGGCTCGTACTCCGGCGGCAGCACCAGGATGCCGTCGTGGTCGTCGCCGATGCCCAGCTCGCGCACCGAGCAGATCATGCCCTCGGAGACCTTGCCGTACGTCTTGCGGGCGCCGATCTCGAAGCCGCCGGGCAGCTCGCCGCCGGGCAGTATGACGACGACCTTGTCGCCGACGGCGAAGTTGCTCGCCCCGCAGATGATGTTCTGCGGCTCGCCCGTACCGTTGGCCTCACCGACGTCGACCTGGCAGTAGCGGATCGGCTTCTTGAACTCCGTCAGCTCCTCGATCGCCAGCACCCGGCCGACGACGAGCGGGCCCCTGAGGCCGGCGCCGAGCCGCTCGACGGTCTCGACCTCCAGGCCGGCGCTGATCAGCCTGTCCTGGACGCCGCGACCGGTCTCGCCGGCCGGCAGGTCGACGTACTCCCGCAGCCACGAAAGCGGGACTCGCATCAGATCTCCATCCCGAACGGCCGGGTGAAGCGCACGTCACCCTCGACCATGTCTCGCATGTCCTCGACGTTGTGGCGGAACATCAGCATCCGCTCGATCCCGAACCCGAACGCGAACCCGCTGTAGCGCTCCGGGTCGATGCCGCAGGCGACCAGCACCTTCGGGTTGACCATGCCGCAGCCGCCCAGCTCGATCCAGCCCTCGGAGCCGCAGGTGCGGCAGGGCCGGTCCGGGTTGCCGACGGACGCGCCGCGGCAGACGAAGCAGACCATGTCCATCTCGGCGGACGGCTCGGTGAACGGGAAGTGGTCCGGCCGCAGCCGGGTCCGCATGCCCTCGCCGAAGAGCGAGGAGACCATGTGGTCGAGGGTGCCCTTGAGGTCGGCCATCGTCAGGCCCTCGTCCACGGCCAGCCCCTCGACCTGCATGAAGACGGGGGTGTGGGTGGCGTCCAGCTCGTCGGTGCGGTAGACGCGGCCGGGGCAGATCACGTACACCGGCGGCTCGCGGTCGAGCATGGAGCGGATCTGCACGGGCGAGGTGTGGGTGCGCAGCACGACGCCGGACTCGTCGTCGCCCTGCCGCTCCCCCGCGCCGTCGCGCCGCGGGCCGCGTACGAAGAAGGTGTCGTGCTCGCTGCGCGCCGGGTGGTCCGGCGCGATGTTGAGCGCGTCGAAGTTGAACCACTCCGTCTCGACCTCGGGGCCCTCGGCGACCTCCCAGCTCATCGCCGTGAAGATGTCCTCGACGCGCTCGGAGAGCGTGGTCAGCGGGTGCCGGGCGCCGGCGGGGGTGCGGTCGTACGGCAGCGTGACGTCCACCGCCTCCTCGACCAGCACCCGGGCGTCGCGCTCGGCCTCCAGCTCCTCCTGCCGCCGCTTGAGCGCCTGCCCCACCTCGCCGCGGGCCCGGCCCACGCGCTTGCCCGCGTCCGCCTTGGCGTGCGGCGGCAGGGCGCCGATCTCCCGGTTGGCCAGCGCCAGCGGCGAGCGGTCGCCGGCGTGGGCGATCTTCACCTCGTGGAGCGCCGCGAGGTCGCCGGCCGCCGCGACGGCGGCGAGCGCCTCGTCGCGTACCCGGTCGATCTCTTCCGGTTTCAGTGCCTCGACCTCGACAGGGTCGTACGACTTGTTCGGTGCCGACATCTCTTCCCGTGCTTCCGGTTGGCTGGCTGCGCCCCGACCCGGCGGCCGCGGCGGTGTCGGCGAGCGGGGTCGCCGAGGGGCCGGGGATCGAGTCTACGGGCGCGTGGACGCTGGTGTGGCCCGTGGGCGGGCCGGCCCCGCTCAGGCGAGGTGGGCCGGGGCGCCGACGGGCAACGTAAATCGAAAGCGGGCGCCGCCGCCGGGGGCGCGGCCGACCGTGATGATCCCGCCGTGGGCCTCCACGATGCCCTTGACGATGTACAGCCCCAGGCCGGTGCCGCCGCGCTTGCTGCCCCGCCAGAAGCGGGTGAAGACGCGGCTCATCGACTCCTCCGGGATGCCGGGGCCTTCGTCGCTCACGGTGACCTGGGTGCCTTCCCTGCCGTGGTTGAGGGTGGCGGGTGCCACCTCGATGGTGACAAGGCCCGCGCCGTGCCGCACGGCATTTTCCAGCAGGTTGCCCAGCACCTGGTCGACCTTGTCCGGGTCGGCCCACAGGTCGGGCAGTTCCCGCGGCACCAGCGTACGGAAGCGCGCCGGGTCCTGGCCCGCGGTGGTCTGCGCCTCCACGTGCCGGTGCACCGCGGCGACCACGTCGACGCGCTGCTTGCGCACCTCCAGCCGGCCGGAGTCGATGCGGGAGATGTCCAGCAGCTCGGCGATGAGCCGGGTGACGCGGTTGGCGTCGGCGTGCACCGTCTCCAGCATGAGCCGCTTCTGGTCGTCGGTGAAGCGTTCCCACTTCGCCAGCAGCGTGGCGGTGAAGCCCTTCACGGAGGTCAGCGGCGAGCGCAGCTCGTGCGCGACGGTGGCGATCAGCTCCGCGTGGCTGCGCTCGCTGCGCCGCCTAGCCTCCGTGCCGCGCAGGGTGACGACGAGCTTGCGCACCGGGCCCGTGCGCCCGTCGCGTACGTACCGGGCGGCGACCAGCACCTCGCGGTTGCCGGGCAGCAGCAGGTTGCGCTCCGGGTGGCCGGTGCGGATGGCCAGGCCGCCGTACGGGTCCGTCAGCCGCCACCAGCGGCGGCCCTTCAGGTCCTCCAGGGGCAGCGCCTCGGCGAGCGGGCGGCCGAGGACGGCGGCCGGCTCCAGGCCGGTGATCCGGGCCGCGGCGGCGTTGAAGCGCACCACGAGGCCGCGCTCGTCGGCCACGACGAGGCCGTCCGGCAGATCGTCGGGCGCACAGCCGAGGTCCTCGACCCCGGGCCCGTCATCTGCACTCTCCACCCCATGAACCCCCTCCCACAGACCGGGCGTTGGCCTGCCCGTACGGTCGACTCGCGGACCTAGAGCGGTCACCTTACCGGGCGGAGCTGACGGGACGGCACCCGCCGATCGGACGGTGCGCCCGGGCCGAGGCGTAGAGGCACACGGCGGCGGCGGTGGCGAGGTTCAGGCTCTCGGCGCGGCCGTGGATCGGCACCCGCACCACGGCGTCCGCGAGGGCCCTGGTCTCGGCGGGCAGCCCCCACGCCTCGTTGCCGAAGACCCAGCCGGTGGGGGCGGCGAGGCCGCCGTCGTCCAGTTCGTCGTCGAGGTCCCGCTCGCCCGCACCGTCCGCGGCCAGCAGCCGCACCCCGGCGGCGCGCAGCTCGCCGGCGACGTGCGCGGCGGGCACGCCGGTGACGACGGGCAGGTGGAAGAGGCTGCCGGCGGAGGCCCGTACGGCCTTGGGGTTGTACGGGTCCACGGAGGCGTCGGTCAGCACCACGGCGTCGGCGCCGGCGGCGTCGGCGCAGCGCAGCACGGTGCCGGCGTTGCCGGGGTCGCGGACGTGCGCGAGGACGGCGACGAGGCGGGGGCGGGCGGCGACGACGCCGGCGAGGGGCACGTCGAGGAACCGGCAGACGCCGACCAGGCCCTGCGGCGTCACGGTCTGCGAGAGCCCGGCGACGACCTCCTCCGCGGCGGCGTGCACGCGCACCCCCGCGCCGCGGGCGGACTCGACGAGCTCCGCGTGCCGCGCGGCGGCCTCGGCCGTGACGAACAGTTCGGCCAGCACCGGCTCCCCGCCGCCGGCCGCGCCGGTCCCGTACGCCACCGCCTCCCGTACGGCCTGCGGCCCCTCGGCGAGGAATCTGCGCTCCTTGGCCCGCCCGCTCCGCCGGAGCAGCTTGCGGGCGGCGGTGACGCGGGCGGAGCGCGGCGAGATCGGCTCGGGGGTGCCCATGGGCGGCGGGGGACCTTTCGTCCAGCGGGTGCGTACAGCGGTGCGTTCGGCGGTTCGTGCAGGGATCGTCCTGCGACCCGTACCGGACGGCAGAACCCGCAGGCCGGCGGGGCCTGCGGGTTCTGGATACGTCACGCGCGAGCGCGGTGGCTCAGGCGGCGGACTTCGGCGCGTTGACGTCGCTGGGCAGCGCCTTCTGCGCCACCTCGACGAGCGCGGTGAAGGCGCCGGCGTCGTTCACGGCCAGCTCGGCCAGCATCTTGCGGTCCACCTCGACGCCCGCGGCCTTCAGGCCCTGGATGAAGCGGTTGTAGGTGATGCCGTTGGCGCGGGCAGCGGCGTTGATCCGCTGGATCCAGAGCTGCCGGAAGTCGCCCTTGCGCTTCTTGCGGTCGTTGTAGTTGTAGACGAGGGAGTGGGTGACCTGCTCCTTCGCCTTGCGGTAGAGGCGGGAGCGCTGGCCGCGGTAACCGCTGGCCTGCTCGAGGATCGCCCGGCGCTTCTTCTGGGCGTTGACTGCCCGCTTGACGCGTGCCACTTGTTCACTCCTTGGGGCTGGGTCGCGTCGGCTGCGCGACCCGGAACGGCTGGGTCCCGGTCTCTTGGTCGTCCTGCGCCCTGCCGGTGCAGGGCGGCGGCTCACCTGCCGAGAAGCTTCTTGACCTTCTTGGCGTCGGCCTTGGACAGTTCGACCGTGCCGGCGAGGCGCCGGGTCAGAGTCGACGGCTTGTGCTCCAGGTAGTGGCGCCGGTTGGCACGCTGACGCAGCACCTTGCCGGAGCCGGTCACGCGGAAGCGCTTCTTGGAACCACTGTGGGTCTTGTTCTTCGGCATCTCGCCGTTCACTCCTCGTCTTCGGCGCCTCCCGCCGCCCGGGGTAAAAGGGCATGCGAAAGCGTCAGACTGTCTTCGTACTACGTCTCCGGACCCGGGGCCGGGTCCGCGATCAGGCCTCGGCGCGCTCCGCGGGAGCGGCTTCGTCGCCCCTGCGCTCCGCCTTGCGGGCGGCCTGGGCCTCGCGGGCTTCGGCCATCGCCTCGGTCTTCTTCTTGTGCGGACCGAGGACCATGATCATGTTGCGGCCGTCCTGCTTGGGGTTGGACTCCACGAAGCCCAGCTCCTGCACGTCCTCCGCAAGCCGCTGCAGCAGCCGCCGGCCCAGCTCGGGACGGGACTGCTCACGACCGCGGAACATGATCGTGATCTTGACCTTGTCACCCTGCTTGAGGAACCGCTCGACGTGACCCTTCTTGGTGTCGTAGTCGTGCGGGTCGATCTTCGGCCGGAGCTTCATCTCCTTGATGACCGTGTGCGCCTGGTTCTTGCGCGCCTCACGGGCCTTCATGGCCGACTCGTACTTGAACTTCCCGTAGTCCATCAGCTTGCACACCGGAGGACGGGCGTTCGCCGCCACCTCGACCAGGTCGAGGTCGTACTCCTGGGCAAGCTCCAGAGCCTTGGCGAGCGGGACGATGCCCACCTGCTCGCCGCTGGGGCCGACAAGTCGCACCTCGGGGACGCGAATCCGGTCGTTGATGCGGGGCTCGGCGCTGATGTGGCCTCCTAGTGTCCACCACGCGACTGCCTGGCGGGCAACCGCGTCACGTTCTGTCTGCCGACCATCCGCCGCGGGGCACGAAAAAACCCCGGACGGAACGCAAATGCGGGCTCCTGCCGGGGGAACACCACCGCAGCGCAAGCCGCGGGGCGCTTGAGACCGGTGACCCGCCGACCGGGGGCCGGAAGGTGGGAGATCGGAGCCTCCACTTGCGGGCCGGTCGCTCCTCTTTCCTGCATGGTGCGTCCGGCCGGTCGCTGTCAAGCATACCAGGGCCTGCGCAGACACCGCACATCCGCGGGCGCCGTGCAGGAAACGGGCGCCGTGCAGGAAAGAGGAGCGACCGGGGGTCAGCCGAAGACCGGCCCCGTGTACGCCTCGCCCGGGCC
Organism: Streptomyces sp. WMMC500; assembly: GCF_027497195.1. NCBI lineage: Bacteria > Bacillati > Actinomycetota > Actinomycetes > Kitasatosporales > Streptomycetaceae > Streptomyces > Streptomyces sp. WMMC500. Next base: position 7,762,079 of record NZ_CP114905.1, on the reverse strand, counting down.
GTGGCCCGGCTCGTCCGGGTGCTCGGACGCCTCGCGGAAGGCGAGCTGCAGGGACTTCAGCCCGTCGCGCAGCGGTGCCGCGTGGTACGAGCCGACCTCCGCGGCGCCCGCGGTGACCAGCCCGGCCAGCGCGGTGATCAGCTTGCGGGCCTCGTCGAGGTCCTTGTGCGCGGCGCCGTCCTCGGCGAGCCCGAGCTTGACCGCACCGGCGCTCATCAGGTGCACCGCCACCGTCGTGATCACCTCCACGGCGGGGACCTCGGCGATGTCGCGGGTCATCGCGTCGAAGTCGGGTCCTGCGTCGGCGCCGGGACCGGTGTCGCTCATGGGGCTGCTTCCTTTTGTTTCCTCGTACGGGACCGGAGGCCACCCTAACCAGCGCCGGAGCCGGGGCCCGGGGCCGGGTGCGCGGGCCGCCCGGTCAGCGCAGCGGCAGCGGCTCGCCCGGGAGCGGGGTGTCCGGGGGCAGCAGGGCCAGGTCCAGGCCGCGGACCAGCCGGGCCCGCAGGGTGGCGTCGGCGGCCAGCGCCTCGGCGACGCCGCGGGCGACCTCGGCGGGGGCGGCGCCGGGTCCGGGGACGAGGGCCAGGGTGCCGTCGGCCCCGCCGGCGCGGGCCAGGGACGCGGCGCGTACGCCCGCGACCCCGGACACCACGGCGGTCACGGCCGCGACCACGGCGGGGTCGGCCAGCGGGTCGGTGCTGCCGCGGCCCTCGGCGGCGGCGAGCAGCGCCGGGCCGGTCAGCTCGTACGGCACGGGTCCCGCGACGTCCAGGACGAGGGTGTCGGCGCGTTCGGCGACGGCGGCCCGTACGGCCTGCGGCACCGGGACGGCGACGGGGCGGGCGGCGGGGTCCCAGCGGGCGAGCGCGGCGGTGGAGGTGAAGGCGGGCAGGGCCCGCCGGCCGCCGGGGATGTCGAGGGTGGGCACCGCCATGTCGCTGGTCTTGTCGCGCCGCAGCCCTCCCCCTGCCTTCGACGGGGGCGCCCCCAGCCCCTCGGACTCACCGAGGAGCGCGACGACGGGGACCAGCACCCGGGTGCCGGCGAGCGCCGCGAGCACCCGGGGTGCGGCCCCGGGGGCGTCGGGGGCTTCGGCGTACGCGGTGAGGGCGGCGGCGAGGCGGGGGTCGGCGGAGCCGTCGTCGGCGGCGAAGCCCGGGTCAGGGATGTTCTTCAGCGGCACCCGACGAGCCTAGCGGGGCCCGTCGCCGCCCCGCGGGCGCGGTCCCGCGGGCGGGGGCGCCGACCGCGGCGGCCCGGCCGGCGGCGGCGCGAAGGGCGGGGGCTCGGGGCCGCGCCAGGCGCCGGTCGCGCCCGTCGCGCCCGGTCGCGGGCCGCGCCACAGGAACCACGCGCCCGCGATCAGCCCCACGCCTATGACGCCCGCGGCGAGCGCCAGGCCGCCCGGCCCGTCGTCCTCCGCGGTGACGAGCGCGGGCGCCGAGCCGAACCGCTTCTCGTCGTACGCCGCCGACTTCGGCTCCTGCGGCGCGGCCGTCAGCTCCCCCGCCGCCGCGACGGCCGCCGCCGCGTCCACGCGGCCGGCGCCCAGATCGTCGCTGCGGCCGCCCTCGGGCGGGTCCTGGGCGGTGTCCCGCAGCAGGTCGCGGATCTGCCAGGGGGTGAGATCGGGGTTGGCGGAGCGCACCAGGGCGGTGACACCGGAGACGAACGCGGCGGCGGCGCTGGTGCCCCAGCCCTCGTAGTACGTGCGGTCGGGGTCGGCGATGGCCACGTCGACGCCGGGGGCGGCGACGGTGGCGTACCAGTGCCTGGTGGAGAAGTCCGCGCGCTGCCCCGACTGGTCGACGGCGGTGACGGCGATGACGCCCGGGTAGGCCGCGGGGTAGGAGATGCGGTCGCCCTTCTCGCCGCTGTTGCCGGCGGACGACACCACGGTCACGCCCTTGCGCAGCGCGTACTGCACGGCGGCGTCCTCGCCGGGCTCGGGGTGGGCGGACTTGCTGTCGTCGCCGAGGGAGAGGTTGATGACGTCGGCGCCGTTGTCGACGGCCCAGCGGATGCCGTCGGCCAGGGCGCTGCCGCGGGTGTCGCGGGCCTTGCCGCGCTGCGCGTCGCCGTCCTCCAGGATGACCCGTACCGGCAGGATCTTCGCCTCCGGCGCGACGCCGGTGACGCCCTCGGCGGCGCCGGGGCCGTGGCCGTGCGCGGCGATGATGCCGGCCATGGCGGTGCCGTGCCGGGCCCAGGAGTCGTCGCCGCGGCGGGCGCCGAAGCCGACGAAGTCCTTGCCGTCCAGCACCTGCCCGGTGAGGTCGGGGTGGCCGGCGTCGACGCCGGTGTCGAGCACGGCGACGGTGATGCCCTCGCCGCGGGTGGTGTCCCACGCCTCGGGGGCGCGGACGTCGTCCAGGCCCCACTGCAGCTCCTGGAGGCCGTCCGCGTGGGCGGGCGCGGCGGCGGCGCCGAGCAGGGCGGCGGCGGCCGTCAGCGCGGTGAGGAGCGCGGTGGCGCGGCGGCGTGCGGACGACGGGCGGGTCACCGCGGGGACTCCGTCGCCCTGGCGGAGGTCTTGCGCAGGCCGCGCTCGACGCGGTCCGCGAGGCCCTCGGCGTCGTGGCCGAGGCCGGCCTGCGCGGGCACGGTGGTCGCGCTGGGGTGGACGGCCTCGTTGGCGGGCTGCGGCTCGGCGACGGCGCGGCCGTCGGCGAAGCCGGTGACGGCGAAGACGACGACGGGGGCGTCGGAGAGCACCCGTACGGTCCAGGTGGCGCGCTGCTCGTCGCCGAAGCCGGCGGCGGGGCCGGTCTCCGTGCCGTACGCGCGCGGCAGCATGTCCGGGCGCGCGCCCAGCTCCTCGGCCTCGAAGCGGTCCTCGAACCTGCCGGTCCCGGCGGCGCCGGCCGCGGTGAAGACCAGCCCGACGGTGGTGACGCTGCTGCGGGTGGCGTCGGCGTACGTGGCCCGCAGCAGCTTCTCGCAGCCGACGCGGCGCAACTCCCGCGCCAGCGCCGCGTCGAGGCCCTTCCGGCAGTCCGCGGGCGGGGCGACGGCGACCCGCACCCAGACGCGGTCGGCGCCGCCGGGGCCCGCGCCGTCGCCTTCGAGCCGGGGCGGGAAGAGCGTGTCGACGGGGGCGGTGTGCCACAGGTCGCGGGCCACCTCGTACGCCCCGGGCTGTGCCTGCGCCCGCGAGCCGTCGCTGAGCAGGCTGCCGGTGGCGGCGCCGGCGACGAGCCCGACGCCGGTGACGAGCGCGACGGCGGCGGCCACGGTGCGCGCGACGCCGCGGCGTTCCGCGGGCTGCTCCGGCTCGGGGCGCGGGATGTCGGAGGGGAGCACGGATGCCATGTGCAGCGGGGCGCCCACGGGCTTGGGAGGGGCGGCGGGCACGGGCGGCGCGTACGGCCGCGGCGGATGGTGCGGCGAACCGGACCCGGCGGATCCGGCAGACTCGGCGGACGAGGCCCGAGGGGCTGCCGACGACCGCGGGGTGGCCGACGACCGCGGGGCGGACGAGGACGGCGCGGGCGCGGCACCGGACTCGGCGGCAGGCGGCGGTGGTGGTGGTGGTGGTTCGGCCCCGGGCGCGCGCCTCGGGGGCGGTACGGGCTCCGCGGCCGAAGCGGGCCCGGCGCCTTGTGCCGCGGCGCCGGAGGTCCCCGCCGCCGGCACCGGCCGTGCGGGCTCCGCACCCTCCCGCGGCTTCGCCGCGGGCGGGGAGTCCGGCGACGGCGGGGCCGCGGGCGTCTGCTCAGCGTCCGTGCTCAACAGCCCCCTCACTCCCCTCCTGTGAGTAGCCCCCGGATGACCTGCCGACAGCGCTCGCGACACTCTACTGGGCTCCCGCGGCGGACGGTGCGCCGCCCGATTGCCTCATCCTGTCCGTACCCACTACCGCCTCCCGGCCACGCGGTGGCAGGCTTCCCTCATGCCGGACCACACCGCCCTCCCCCCGGACCTCCCTCCCGACCGCGCCGCCCTGCGCGCCCGGTACGACCGCGCCACGGCCCACCTCGACGCCCCGTTCGCCGCCGTCGACACCGAGGCGTTCGACGCCAACGCCGCCGGTCTCGTGCGCCGCGCCGGGGGCAAGCCGGTCCGGGTGGCGAGCAAGTCGGTGCGGTGCCGGGCGCTGCTGGAGCGGGTGCTGGCCCGGCCGGGCTTCGCCGGCGTCATGTCCTTCACGCTCCCCGAGTCGCTGTGGCTGGCGCGCTCCGGCGTCGAGGACGTGCTGCTGGCCTACCCGTCCGCGGACCGCGCCGGCTTCGCCGAGCTGGCCGGCGACCCGAAGCTCGCCGCCGCGGTGACGGTGACGGTGGACGACCCGGCGCAGTTGGACCTCGTGGACGCGGCGCGGGGGCGCGGGCGCGAGGAGGTGCGCGTCTGCCTGGAGCTGGACACCTCGCTGCGGCTGCTCGGCGGCCGGGTGCGCGTCGGCGCCCGCCGCTCGCCGCTGGCGGATCCGGCGGCGCTGGCGGCGCTGGCCCGCGAGGTGGTGCGCCGGCCGGGCTTCCGGCTGGTGGGGCTGATGGCGTACGAGGGGCACGTCGCCGGCGTCGGGGACGACGTCCCCGGGTCGCCCGTGACGTCGCGGGCGATACGGCTGATGCAGGCGGTGGCCCGGCGGCAGCTCGCCGAGCGGCGGGCGGAGGCGGTGGCGGCGGTGCGGCGGCTGGCGGACCTGGAGTTCGTCAACGGCGGCGGTACGGGCAGCGTGCAGCACACCGCCGCCGAGGACGCGGTCACGGAGATCGCCGCCGGCTCGGGGCTCTACCAGCCGCGGCTGTTCGACAACTACACCGCGTTCGACGGCCACCCCGCCGCCGTCTTCGCGCTGCCCGTGGTCCGCCGCCCCGGCGTCGGTGCGGTGACCGTCCTCGGCGGCGGCTACCCCGCCTCCGGCGCCGCGGGCGCCGACCGGCTGCCCGTGCCGTACCTGCCGGAGGGGCTGCGCTACGACCGGCAGGAGGGCGCCGGCGAGGTGCAGACCCCGCTGCTCGGCTCCCCGGCCGACGACCTGCTGGTCGGCGACCGGGTGTGGTTCCGGCACGCCAAGGCGGGCGAGCTGTGCGAGCGGTTCGACGCGCTGCACCTGATCGAGGGCGAGCGCGTCACGGAGTCGGTCCCGACGTACCGCGGCGAGGGCCGTACGTTCCTGTGAGCCGTACGTTCCCGTGAGCCGGCCCGCGCCTACAGCGGCGTGACGTACGCGCCCGCGATGCCGCCGTCGACCAGGAACTCCGCGGCGTTCACGAACGACGCGTCGTCGCTCGCCAGGAACGCCACCGCCGCGGCGATCTCCTCCGCCTCCGCGAAACGGCCCGCGGGGATGTGCACCAGCCGCCTGGCCGCGCGCTCGGGGTCCTTGGCGAACAGCTCCTTGAGCAGCGGGGTGTTGACCGGCCCCGGGCACAGGGCGTTGACGCGGATGCCCTCGCGGGCGAACTGCACGCCCAGCTCGCGGGACATGGCCAGCACCCCGCCCTTGGAGGCGGTGTAGCTGATCTGGGAGGTCGCGGCGCCCATGACGGCCACGAACGAGGCGGTGTTGACGATCGAGCCGCGGCGCTGGCGCTGCATGTACGGGATGGCGGCCTTGCAGCACAGGTAGACGGAGGTGAGGTTGACCTCCTGCACGCGGCGCCAGGCGTCGATGCCGGTGCTCAGGATGGAGTCGTCCTCGGGCGGCGAGATGCCGGCGTTGTTGAACGCGACGTCGACCGAGCCGTACGTGTCGTACGCGGCCCGGAACAGCGCCTCGACGTCGTCGGGGACCGTCACGTCGGTCCGGACGAACAGCCCGCCGGCGGCCTCGGCCGCCGCCTTGCCCGCGGCCTCGTCGACGTCGGCGCACACGACGTGCGCGCCTTCGGCCGCGAGCCGGCGGGCGGCGGCCAGGCCGATGCCGCTGCCGGCGCCGGTGACGACGGCGGTGCGGCCGGGCAGCCGGCGGCAGACTGCGGTCTCGTCGGTCTCGTCGGTCAACGTGCTCACTCCTCGGTGCTGATGAAGACGTTCTTGGTCTCGGTGAACGACGCGAGTGCGTCCGGGCCCAGCTCGCGGCCGAGACCGGACTGCTTGAAGCCGCCGAAGGGCGTCCAGTAGCGCACGCTGCTGTGCGAGTTGACCGAGAGGTTCCCGGCGGCCACGGCGCGCGAGACGCGCACGGCACGGGCCGTGTCGCGGGTCCACAGCGAGCCCGACAGGCCGTACGGGCCGGCGTTGGCGAGGCGTACGGCCTCGGCCTCGTCGTCGAAGGCGTGGACGACGGCGACGGGGCCGAAGACCTCCTCGCGGCTGACCGGGTCGCCGGGCGGCGCGTCGGTGAGGACGGTGGCGGGGTACCAGTACCCGGGTCCCGCGGGGACGGTGCCGCGGATGGCGGCGGGGCGGGACTCGGGGACGTGGCCGCGGACCCGCTCGCGGTGGGCGGCCGAGATCAGCGGGCCCATCCGCGTGGCGGGGTCGGCGGGGTCGCCGGCGGTGAAGGCGTGGACGGCGGGCTCCAGCAGGGCGAGGAAGCGGTCGTACACGCTCCGCTGGACGAGGATGCGGCTGCGGGCGCAGCAGTCCTGGCCGGTGTTGTCGAGGAACGAGGCGGGGGCGGCGGCCGCCGCGCGCTCCAGGTCGGCGTCGGCGAAGACGATGTTGGGGTTCTTGCCGCCGAGTTCGAGCGTGACGCGCTTCACCTGTTCCGCGCAGCGCGCGGCGATCTGCTTGCCGACGGCGGTGGAGCCGGTGAACACCACCTTCGCCACGTCCGGGTGGTCCACGAGCGCCGCGCCCGCGACGGGTCCCGCGCCCGGCACGACCTGGAACAGCCCCTCCGGCAGGCCCGCTTCGAGCGCCAGCTCGGCGAGCCGCAGCGCGGTCAGCGGGGTGGTCTCGGCGGGCTTGAGCACGACGGCGTTGCCGGCGGCGAGCGCGGGGGCGGTGCCCCACGCGGCGACGGGCATGGGGAAGTTCCACGGGGCGATGACGCCGACGACGCCGAGCGGCTCGGCGAAGGTGACGTTCAGCCCGCCGGCCACCGGGATCTGGCTACCGGTGAGGCGTTCCACTCCCCCGGCGGCGTAGTCGAAGAGGTCGCGTACGTTGCCGGCCTCCCAGCGGGCGGCGGCCACCGGGTGCCCGGCCTCGGTGACCTCCAGCGCGGCGAGTTCCTCGACGCGGGCGTCGACCTCGGCGGCGAAGCGGCGCAGCAGCCGGGCGCGGTCGCCGGGGGCGAGGGCGGCCCAGCCCCGCTGGGCGCGGGCGGCGCGGGCGACGGCGGCGGCGACCTCGGCGGGGCCCGCGGCCGGGACGGTGGCGACGGCCTCCTCGGTGGCCGGGTTGACGACGGTGTGCTCGTGCGGCGTGGCTGATCCTGCCGGCGTTGCCGGTGTTGCCGGTGCTGTTGCTGCCAAGGGGTTCGTCCTCACATGCGCTCGAAGGACCGGAAGCGTTCCCAGTCGGTGACGGCGGTGTCGTACGCCTCCTGCTCGACCCGCGCCATGTTGCGGTAGTGGCGCACGACGTCCTCGCCGAACGCGTCGCGGGCCAGCGTGCTGTCGCTCCACAGCTCGGCGGCGTCCCGGAGGGTGGCGGGCACGTGCGCGGCGTCGCCGGTGTAGGCGTTGCCGGTGCAGGGCTCGGGGAGTTCGAGCTTCCGCTCGACGCCGTGCAGCCCCGCGGCGATCATCCCGGCGACGGCGAGGTACGGGTTGACGTCGCCGCCGGGGAGCCGGTTCTCCAGCCGCAGCGAGGCCCCGTGGCCGACGACCCGGACGGCGCAGGTGCGGTTGTCGGGGCCCCAGGCGACGGCGGTGGGGGCGAAGGACCCGGGGCGGAACCGCTTGTAGGAGTTGATGTTCGGGGCGTAGAGGAGGGTCAGCTCGGGCAGGCAGGCGAGCTGTCCGGCGACGAAGTGCCGCATCGTCTCCGACATGCCGTACGGGGCGGAGGCGCCCTCGGGGGCGGCGAAGACGGGGGCGCCGTCGGCGTCGCGCACGGACAGGTGGATGTGGCAGGAGTTGCCCTCGCGCTCGTCGTACTTGGCCATGAAGGTCAGCGCCGTGCCCTCCTGGGCGGCGATCTCCTTGGCGCCGGTCTTGTAGATGCTGTGCTGGTCGCAGGTGGTCAGCGCGTCGTCGTAGCGGAAGGCGATCTCGTGCTGGCCGAGGTTGCACTCGCCCTTGGCGGACTCCACAGTCATGCCTGCGGCGCCCATCTCGTTGCGGATGCGGCGCAGCAGGGGCTCGACGCGGCCCGTGCCGAGGACGGAGTAGTCGACGTTGTACTGGTTGGCGGGGGTCAGGTCCCGGTAGGCGGCGGTCCACGCCTGCTCGTAGGTGTCCTTGAAGACCATGAACTCCAGCTCCGTGCCCGCGTAGGCGGTCCAGCCGCGCTCGGCGAGCCGGTCGAGCTGGCGCCGCAGCACCTGCCGCGGCGAGGGGGTGACGGGCGCGCCGTCGTGCCAGGCGAGGTCGGCGGTGACCATGGCGGTGCCGGGGTGCCAGGGGATGCGGCGCAGGGTGGCGAGGTCGGGGTGCATGGCGAAGTCGCCGTAGCCGCGTTCCCAGGACGACATCTCGTAGCCGTCGACGGTGTTCATGTCGGCGTCCACGGCCAGCAGGTAGTTGCAGCCCTCGGTGCCGTGCGCCAGGACCTCGTCGAGGAAGAAGCGGGCGGCGAAGCGCTTGCCCTGGAGCCTGCCCTGCATGTCCGTGAAGGCCAGGACCACGGTGTCGAGCTCGCCGGCGTCGACGAGCCGGCGCAGCTCGGATACGGGCAGCGCGGGGGTGCGTGCGGAGTCGGTCACGGGCGGGGTCTCCTCTTCTACGGACGTCTTAAGGTATGCATGGATACCTTTGATTGGGAAGTAGGCGGAGGACGTGGGTCCAGGAGCGGGGGTCGGGATGAGGGCGTTCACCGGCGCGGCGGCCGGCGACGGGCTGCGGACCGTACTGCGTCCGGTGCGCGCGGGCAACGGCTTCGAGGAGGCGCTGGAGCAGATACTGCAGGTGCTGCGGCTGGGTCTGGTGCCGCCGGGCGAGCGGCTGCCCGCGGAGCGGGAGTTGGCGGAGCGGCTGCGGATCAGCCGGGTGACGCTGCGGGACGTGCTGAAGGTGCTGCAGGACGAGGGTCTGGTGGAGAGCCGCCGGGGGCGCTACGGGGGCACGTTCGTACGGGAGCGGACGCCCGCACTTCGGGACGCGCAGGAGGAGCTGCGCCGGCGCACGGAACGTACGGACCTGGAGGACGTGCTCCGTTTCCGCGAGGTGCTGGAGACCGGCTCGGCCGAGCTGTGCGCCGGCACCGAGATGACCGCGGAGCAGCGGGACCGGCTGCGCGCCGCCCTCCGGGCCACCCAGGACGCGCCGCTGGGCGACTACCGGCGGCTGGACACCCTGCTGCACCTGACCCTGACGGAGCTGACGGGCTCCCCGCGGCTCGCCGCGCAGTACGCCGCCGTACGGGCCACCGTCAACGACCTGCTGGACTGCATCCCGCTGCTGGTGCGGAACCTGGAGCACAGCCAGGCGCAGCACGCGGCCCTCGTCGGGGCGGTGCTCGACGGCGATCCGGACGCCGCCCGCGAGATGATGCGCGAGCACTGCGCGGGCACCGCCGCGCTGCTGCGCGGCTTCCTGGGCTGAACACTGCAGCGGCACCGCCGCGGCCCGGGCGGCGTAACAGGACGTTCATGCACGGGGCTTGCGCTCGTCGCCCCGGCGCCGCAAAGGTATGGGACCACACCATTGCTGGGTTCCCAGCGTCCGTTGAGGCAGGAGCGGCACCATGAGCGAAGGCACCGAGTCCCGCACCGCACCGCCCGGCCCCCGCGCCGCTCCCGACGGCGGCCCCCCGGCCGCCCCGCATCCCGGCGCGCACGCCGCCGCGGACGACGACTATCTGCGCCGCCGCGCGCTGCGCGCCGGGAGCGCCGGGCCGCTGCTGCTGACAGGCCTCGGCGTGGCGTACGTCGTCTCCGGCGACTTCTCCGGCTGGAACTTCGGCCTCGCGGAGGGCGGTTTCGGCGGCCTGGCCATCGCCGCGCTGCTCATGGGCGTGATGTACACCTGCCTGGTCTTCGCCCTCGCCGAGCTGGCCGCCGTCCTGCCCACGGCCGGCGGCGGCTACGGCTTCGCCCGCAAGGCGCTGGGCCCCTGGGGCGGGTTCATGACCGGCACGGCGATCCTCATCGAGTACGTCCTCGCGCCGGCCGCGATCGTCATCTTCATCGGCGACTACGTCGAGTCGCTGGAACTCTTCGGGCTCACCTCCGGCTGGCCCGTCTACCTCGCCTGCTTCGTCCTCTTCCTCGGCATCCACCTGTGGGGCGTCGGCGAGGCGCTGCGCTTCAGCCTCGTCGTGACCGCCGTCGCCGTCGCGGCGCTGCTCATCTTCGCCGTCGGCGCCCTCACCGAGTTCAGCGCCGGCTCGCTGAACGACATCCCGGTCGACTCCGGCTCGTTCGGCGCCAACTCCTGGCTGCCGTTCGGGATCATGGGCATCTGGGCCGCGTTCCCGTTCGGGATGTGGTTCTTCCTGGGCGTCGAGGGCGTACCCCTGGCCGCGGAGGAGACCAAGGACCCGTCCCGTACGCTGCCGCGCGCGATGGCCTGGGCGATGGGCGTGCTGCTGCTGCTCGCCGTCGTCACCTTCATCGCCGCGGCCGGCGCCCGCGGTTCCGCCGCCGTGCAGGACGCGGGCAACCCGCTGGTCGAGGCCCTGCAGCCGGACGGCGAGGCGACCGCGCTCAGCCGGTTCGTCAACTACGCGGGCCTCGCCGGGCTCGTCGCGTCGTTCTTCTCCCTCATCTACGCCGGCTCCCGCCAGCTCTTCGCGCTCTCCCGGGCCGGCTACCTGCCCCGGGTCCTCTCCCTCACCTCCCGCCGCAAGGCCCCGTACCTGGGTCTGCTCGTACCCGGCGCGATCGGCTTCGCGCTCGCGGCCGGGACCGGGGACGGGGCGCGGATGCTGAACGTGGCGGTCTTCGGGGCCACCATCTCGTACGCGCTGATGGCGCTCTCGCACATCGTGCTGCGCCGCCGCGAGCCGGGGCTGGACCGCCCGTACCGCACGCCGGGCGGGGCGGGGACGTCGTCGGTGGCGTTCGTCCTCGCGCTGTCGGCGCTGGTGGCGACGTTCCTGGTGGACAAGTGGGCGGCGATGATCGCCGGCTGCGTATACGCGGTGGCGTTGATCTACTTCGCCCTCTACAGTCGGCACCGTCTGGTCGCGGCGGCGCCCGAGGAGGAGTTCGCGGCGCTGGCCGAGGCGGAGGCGGAACTGGAGCGTCCCACGGTGAGGGAGAAATGACGGACCGGCCCCTGATCGGCATCTCCACCTACCTCCTCGACGAGGCCAGGTGGGGCCACCACTGGCACCTGCCCGCCGCCCTCCTGCCCGCCGGCTACCACCGCCTCACCCAGCGTGCCGGCGGCCTCGCGGCGCTGCTCCCGCCGGACGACCCGGCCCGCGCGCCGGAAACGCTGCGCCGCCTGGACGGCCTGGTCGTCGCGGGCGGCCCGGACCTGGACCCGGCCCGCTACGGCGCCGTCGCGGAACCGTCCACGGACGCCGTCACCGCGACGTCGCGCGAGCGGGACGCCTGGGAGCTGGCCCTGATCGACGCGGCGCTGGCGGCGGAGCTGCCGCTGCTGGGGATCTGCCGCGGTTCGCAGTTGCTGAACGTCGCACGCGGCGGCACGCTGCTCCAGCACATGGAGGGCCACCGCGGGACCCCGGGCGTCTTCGGCGAGCACGAGATCAAACCGGTCCCGGGCACGCGGCTCGCCTCGCTGGTGCCGGAGGCGGTGACGGTCCCGGCGTACCACCACCAGGCGGTGGCGGAGCTGGGCGCCGGCGTGATCGCGTCGGCGCACGCGGCGGACGGGGTGGTGGAGGCGCTGGAGCTGCCGGACGCGGGGAACTTCGCGCTGGGGGTGCAGTGGCACCCGGAGATGGGCGAGGACCTGCGGGTGATGCGGGGCCTGGTGGCGGCGGCCGCCGGCTGACCGGCTCAGTCCCCGGGCTTGCGGACGATGCCGCCGTACTCGTAGACGGGCTTGGCGTGCTTCGTCGTGCCGAGGTAGGGCTGCAGGACCGGGTCGACGGGTGCCAGCGGGGGCTGGAACGGGTCGGGCCGCCAGTCGACGAGATCGACGAGCCCGGGCTCGACCGGCTCCAGCCCCGTGACCAGCGCGTCGACCTCGGTGGGCGTCCGCGTCTGCCACGGGATCCCCTTGGCACGGACGCTCTCGGTCATCGCGGCGCTGGTGGCGGGGTCGTCGGCCACCACCTGCGACAGACAGACGCAACTGCCGGGCCGGGCGCGGTCGAGCACCGCGCCCAGGACGCCGACGGGGTCGTCGGCGTCGGGGACGTGGTGCATGACCGACAGGTAGAGCACGGCGAGCGGTTCGTCGAAGTCGATGAGCCGGGTGACGAGCGGGTCGTCGAGGATGGTGGCGGGGTCGCGCAGGTCGCCGTCGACGACGATGGTGGAGGCGTCCTCGGCGAGCAGGGCGCGGCCGTGGGCGAGGACGATGGGGTCGTTGTCGGCGTACACGACGCGGGCGTCGGGGGCGAAGCGCTGGGCGACCTGGTGGACGTTGTCGTCCGTGGGCAGCCCGCAGCCCATGTCGAGGAACTGCCGGATGCCGGCCTCCTGCACGAGCCAGCGCACGGCACGGAAGAGGAACAGCCGGTTCTCCCGGGTGATGTCGAGCCCGGCGGGGAACTCCTGGAGCTGCTTGAGGGCGAACTCCCGGTCCACGGCGTAGTTGTCCTTGCCGCCGAGAAGCCAGCCGTAGACGCGGGCGGAGGTCGGCTGCTCGACGGAGACGCCGGGTATGAAGGACTGGTCGTCTGCTGCTGACACCGCGCGCTCCCCGCGTCCACTCGACGCCTCGAAGATCAAGACAGGCTGGAACGAGGGTAACGCAGGGGCGGGGGTGACGCAGGGGTACGGGACGGGGGCCGCTCCCCTACGACCCGGCCCCCCTTCTCGTCAGCGACAGGAGGTCGCGGGCCGGGCCCGTCGGGCGCTGTCCCCGTGGCCATACCGCCCGCAGCGCCCGGGTCAGGTCCATGCCCGTCACGTCCACCGCCACCAGCCGCCGCGCCGCCACCTCGTCCGCCACCGCCAGTTCCGACAGCACCGCCGGGCCCGCGCCCGTCACCGCCGCCGACTTCACCGCCGTCGTCGATCCCAGCTCCAGCAGCGGCACGCCCAGCCCGCCGTGCGGGGCCAGCGCCTCGTCCAGCACCTGGCGCGTACCCGACCCCTGTTCCCGCAGCACCAGCGCCGCCCCCGCCAGCTCCGCCGGCGGCAGGCCGCGCCGCCGCGCCCACGGATGCGACGGCGCCACCACGACCAGGAGCCGGTCGTGGCCGATCACCGCGCCGTCCATCCCCTCCGGCGCTCCCGTGCCCTCCACGAACCCCAGGTCCGCCGCCCCGGACCGGACCTGCGACGCCACCGCCGCCGAGTTCCCCGCCTGCAGCGACACCGCCGTCTCCGGCCGCGCCGCGCGCAGCGCGACCAGCCACCCCGGCAGCAGGTACTCCGCGACGGTGAGGCTCGCCGCCACCCGCAGCCGCGAGTCGCGCCGCGCGCGCAGCGCCGCCGCACCCGCGTCGAACGCCTCCGCCGCCTCCACCACCCGCCGGGCCCACTCCGTCACCACGCCGCCCGCCTCGGTGAGCCGCGAGCCGGCCGGCGAGCGGTGCACGAGCGCGACGCCGAGCTGCCGCTCCATGGACCGGATGCGGGCGCTGGCGGCGGGCTGGCTCACGCCGACGGCCTTCGCCGCCCGCCCGAGGCTGCCCAGCCGGGCGACCGCGAGCAGCAGTTCCAGCGCCGCCAGGTCCGGCACCCGGCGGGCCGGCGACGACCCGGGGACGCCCCCGGCCTCGTACTCGCTCATAACCCCAGCTTATGAGCTGAGAGGGGAGCGGTCCCTACCGGGCGCCCACGGCCGCGGCCAGGCTGGCGCCATGGCCGCCACCGCGCTCGTACGCCCGCACCCCACGATCCGCGTCCGGCAACGGCTGTCCGCCCGCGATCTCGGCCCCAACTGGTACTCCTCCGCGATGGGCACCGCCATCGTCGCGACCGCCGGCGCCGCCGCGGGGCTCCCGGCCGCCGCCCTCGTGCCCGTCTGGGCGCTGTCCGCCGTCCTCCTCGCCGTGCTGCTGGCCGCCCGCGCCGTGCACTGGGCCCGGCACGCCGACCGCGCCCGGGAGCACCTCGCCGACCCGGCGGTCGCGCCGTTCTACGGGTGCCTGTCGATGGCCCTGCTCGCGGTCGGTGCCGCGACGACGGCCGTGGGCGGGCGCGTCACGGGCGCGGACGCGGCGTTCGCCGTGCACGCCGCGCTGTGGGTGGCGGGCACCGCCGTGGGGCTGGTGGCGGCCGTGGCGGTGCCGTGTCTGATGGTCGTACGCCACCGGGTGCGGCCGGGCGACGCCTCGCCGGTGTGGCTGCTGCCGGTGGTGGCGCCGATGGTGTCGGCCGCGACGGGCCCCGCGCTGGCGCCGCGGCTGCCGGCGGGGCAGTGGCGGGAGTCGCTGGTGCTGGGCTGCTTCGCGATGTTCGGGATGAGCCTGCTGGCGACGCTGCTGATGCTGCCGCCGGTCTTCTCCCGGCTCGTGGAGCGGGGGCCGCTGCCGCCGGCGCTGACGCCGACGCTGTTCCTGGTGCTGGGGCCGCTCGGGCAGTCGACGACGGCGGCGGGCGCCCTGGCGGACGGCTCGGCTGCAGTGCCGGGGGCGTTCGCGACGCTGTACGGGGTGCCGGTGCTGGGCTTCGCGCTGCTGTGGCTGGCGGTGGCGGGGGCGCTGGTCGTACGGGCCGCGCGCCGCGGCATGCCGTTCGCGCTGACGTGGTGGGCGTTCACCTTCCCGGTCGGCACGTGCGTGACGGGCGCGGCAAGCCTGGCCCAGCACACCGGACTCGCGGCGTTCCGCGGGCTGGCGGCGCTGCTGTACGGGCTGCTGGTGGCGGCCTGGCTGACGGCCGCGGTGCGTACGGCGACGGCGGTGGCCCGCGGCGACCTCCTCGCCGTGCCCGCCGCCGACAGCCCTGCCGCCGGCGACACCACCGGCGACCGGTCGCCGTAGCCTGGGGGCATGGCAGGCAGGCGCGTGGTTTCCCTGGTTCCGTCGCTGACCGAGGCGATCGCCGTCACGGCGCCCGGCGCGCTCGTCGGCGCCACCGACTGGTGCAGCCACCCGGCCGGTCTCGACGTCGCACGGGTGCGGGGGACGAAGAACCCGGACGTCGAGCGGATCGTCGCGCTCGCCCCCGACCTGGTCGTCGCCAACGAGGAGGAGAACCGCGCACCCGACCTCGCCGCGCTCCGGGCGGCCGGTCTGGAGGTGCTCGTCACCGAAGTCCGCACGCTGGAGCAGGGGTTCGCCGAGCTGGCGCGGGTGCTGGCGGCCTGCGGGGCCGAGGCGCGGCCGGGGTGGCTGGCGGCCGCGGAGGCGGCGTGGCGGGACGTGCGGCCGCCGGCGGGACGGGCGCGGCGCGCGGTGGTGCCGGTGTGGCGGCGGCCGTGGATGGTACTGGGCCGGGAGACGTTCGCCGGGGACCTGCTGGCGCGGCTGGGGGTGGAGAACGTCTACGCGGGGCACGCGGAGCGGTACCCGCGGGTGCCGCTCGCCGAGCTGCGCGGCGGCGGGGCGGAGCTGGTGGTGCTGCCGGACGAGCCCTACGCGTTCGCGGCGGACGACGGCCCCGAGGCGTTCGGGGGGATGGCGGCGGCGCTGGTGAGCGGGCGCCATCTGACGTGGTACGGGCCGTCGCTGGCCGAGGCGCCGGAGGTGCTGGCCGCCGCGCTGCGCGGGACGTAGGGACAGGGACAGGGAACCCGGACGGCGGGCGCCCCGCCGCCCCCCGGAGGGGGACGACGGGGCGCCCGGCGCGGGACCGCCGGTCAGGAGACCGGCGCGATCCTGTCGATGACCTCCGGGTTGTCCTCCATCCACGTGCGGGCGGACTCCTTCTCGTTGCCCTCCCCGCCGTTCTGGATCTCGACCTCCAGCGAGGACAGTTCCTCCTCCGAGAGCGTGAAGTCCTTCAGCCACTTGTGGAACTCCGGGAAGTCCTCGGCGAAGTCCTTCTTGGCCACGGTGTGGATGTCGTCGCCCTCGCCCCAGGCCCCCTTCGGGTCCTCCAGCTTGGTCAGATCCCACTTGCCGTAGGCCCAGTGCGGCGACCAGAGCGTGACGACGACGGGCTCCTTCTTGTCGTACGCACGCTCCAGCTCGGCGAGCATCGAGGAGGTGGACGAGGAGACGACCTCCCAGTCCTCCAGGCCGTACTCGTTCACGACCTTGTCCTTGAGGATCCCCATCATCCCGGCGCTGGCCTCGATGCCGATGATCTTCCCCTCGAAATCGCCCTTGTGATCCTTCAGATCCTCCAGCGACTTGACGTCCTTCATGTACGACGGGACGGACAGCTCCAGCGTCGTCGGCCCGTACCAGGAGCCGACGTCGGTGAGGTCGTCACCGAATCTCTCCCAGTACTGCTCGTGCGTCACCGGTAGCCAGGCGTCGAACTGCACGTCCATCTGGCCCTCGGCGAGCGCCGTGTAGAGCGGGCCGGGGTCGAGCTGCTTGACGTTGGTCTTGTAGCCGCGGTCCTCCAGCACGTTCTGCCACAGGTACGTGGACGCGATGGCCTCGTCCCACGGGAAGTAGCCGAGGTTCACGGTCTTGCCCGCGTCCTTGCCCTCCGTGGCGCCACCGCCGCCGGGCAGCGGGGCGATCTTGTCGACGTAGCCCTCGTTCTGCTCCAGCCAGTCGCGCACGGCCTCCTGCTCGTTGCCCTCGCCGGCGTCGACGATCATCTCCTCCAGGCTGGTGAGCTCCTTCTCCTTCATGGTGAAGTCGCGCAGCCACTCGGCGACGACGGGCTCGTCCTTCGCGAAGCCCTTGCGCGCGGTGGTGTGCACGTCGTCACCGGAGCCCCAGGCGCCCTTCGGGTCCTCCAGCTTGGTCATGTCGTACTTGGAGTACGCCCAGTGCGGCGACCACAGCGTGACGACGACCGGCTCCTCGGCCTGGTACGCGCGCTCCAGCTCGGCGAGCATCGAGGAGGTGGACGAGGAGACGACCTCCCAGTCCTCCAGGCCGTACTCGTTCACGACCTTGTCCTTGAGGATCCCCATCATCCCGGCGCTGGCCTCGATGCCGATGATCTTCCCCTCGAAATCGCCCTTGTGATCCTTCAGATCCTCCAGCGACTTGACGTCCTTCATGTACGACGGGACGGACAGCTCCAGCGTCGTCGGCCCGTACCAGGAGCCCATGTCCTCCATCTTGCCGCCGAACTGCTTCCAGTACTGCTCGTGCGTGACGGGCAGCCAGGCGTCGGTCTGGAAGTCGACCTGGCCCTCGGAGACGGCGGTGAAGAGCGGGCCCGGGTCGAGCTGCTTGGCCTCGGCCTCGAAGCCACGCTGCTCCAGCACCTCCTTCCACAGGAAGGTGGAGGCGATGCCCTCGTCCCAGGGGATGTAGCCGATGTCGATCTGCCGGCCCTGGCCGACGTCCGTGGAGGCGGCGGCCTGCGGGGTGCCCTCGTCGTCGGACTCGGCCAGGTTCAGCCCGCCGGCGAGCAGCGCCAGCACGACGATGCCGACGGTGGCGATCGCGGTGGTGGGCTTGTAGTGCAGGAACTTCCACCGGTCGACCGCGGCGGCGGTCTTGGCGAGCGCGCGCCGGCCGAGCGGCGAGACGCGCTGGTTGAGCGCGCCGGTCATCCGGTCCAGGTACATGGCGAGGATGACGACCGCGAGGCCGCTCTCGAAGCCGGTGCCGATGGCGACGCGGGTGACGGCGTTGTAGACGACCTCGCCGAGGCCGCCGCCGCCGACCATGCCGGCGATGACGACCATGGACAGCGCGAGCATGATGACCTGGTTGACGCCGGCCATGATCGTCGGCAGCGCCAGCGGCAGTTGCACGCGGCGCAGGGTGTCGGCGGGCTTGGTGCCGAACGCCTCGGCGGCCTCGACCAGTTCCGCGTCGACCTGCCGGATGCCCAGCTCGGTCATGCGCACGCCCGGCGGCATGGCGAACACGATGGTCGCGATGATGCCCGGGGTGATGCCGATGGAGAAGAAGATGACGCCCGGGATCAGATAGACGAAGGCGGGCATCGTCTGCATGAAGTCGAGCATCGGCCTCACGGCGGTGCTGACGACCTTGCTGCGGGCCGCCCAGATGCCCAGCGGCACGGCGACCACCACGGTGATCGCGGTGGCGACCAGCACCATCGACAGGGTTTCCATGGCCTCCGGCCACAGTTGCACCGAGTCGATGATCGCGAAGCCGGCGAACGTGAGCACCGCGGGCAGCGGGCCGCGCAGCCAGAAGGCGATCACGGCGAAGATGCCGGCCAGGACGAGCGGATCCGGCGCGTCGAGGACGGCGTTGACGCCGTCGTACATGCCGGTGAGGACCGTGTCGATGAAGTCGAAGAGCCAGCCGAGGTGGTCCTTGAGCCAGTCGACGGCGGACTCGACCCGGGACCCGAAGTCGATCTCAGGCACCGGCGATCACCTTTTCGCCCTCGTCGTCGCCGGCCTGGTCGCCGAGGATGGACAGCAGCCGGCCGCGCTCCACGAGGCCGACGAGGTCGCCTTCGGCGTCGGTGACGCCCACGGCGTCGTCGCCGGTCGCGAAGGGACCGAACAGCTCGGCCACCGGGGTGTCCTCGGTGACGCTGACGGGCGCGGTCTCGCGCAGCTCCTTCGGGGAGAGGCCGTCCTGCGGCTCCTCCATGATGGAGCCGGCGGTGAGCACCCGGGTGCGGTCGACGTCCTCGACGAAGCGGCGCACGTAGTCGTCCGCGGGCCGCACGAGGATGTCCTCGGGGCTGCCTATCTGGACGATGCGGCCGTCGCGCATGACGGCGATGCGGTCGCCCAGGCGCATGGCCTCGTTCAGGTCGTGGGTGATGAAGACGATCGTCTTCCTGAGCTTGGACTGCAGCTCGATGAGCTGGTCCTGCATGTCGCGCCGGATCAGCGGGTCGAGGGCGCTGAAGGACTCGTCCATGAGCAGCAGGTCGGCGTCGGTGGCCAGGGCGCGGGCCAGGCCCACGCGCTGCTTCATGCCCCCGGACAGCTCGTCCGGCCAGTGGTGCTCCCAGCCCTTCAAGCCGGTCAGCTCCAGGGCCTCGGCGGCGCGCTTCTCGCGCTCCTCCCGGGGTACGCCCTGGACCTCAAGACCGTACGCGGCGTTCTCCAGGACGCTGCGGTGCGGGAAGAGCGCGAAGTGCTGGAAGACCATGCTGATCTTCGTGGAGCGCACCTCGCGCAGCTCGCGGTGGGTCAGCGACGTCAGGTCCTGGCCGTCGAAGAGCACCCGGCCGGACGTGGCGTCGAGCAGCCCGTTCAGCATGCGCAGCAGCGTGGACTTGCCGGACCCGGAGAGGCCCATGACCACGAATATCTCGCCCGACTCGACGGTGAAGGAGGCGTCCACCACCGCCGCGGTCGTGCCCTTCTTGCGAAGTTTCTCGCGGTCCTCGCCGGCCTCTAGCCGGGCGACCGCGTCATCTGGCCGTTTGCCGAACACCTTGTACAGGTGCTCCGCCTGGAGCCTGCTCACATACACCTCACGCTTCGAACGGAAAAATCGACCTGCCTCCCCCGTCGGCAGGTCGTGGAGTGACGCGGGTTCTGCCCTGATGCTTACCGAATTGTCCTTGTATAGACCATCGGTTCACTCCACTTCCGCCGCTGCCCAGGATCACGATGTCCAAACCGGGGCGTGATCCAGTTCACATCCCGATCGCGTTTGGTCGCGGGGCATGCGGCATCATCAGGGGATGACCCGACGCCTGATGCTGCTCGACACGGCAAGCCTCTACTTCCGCGCGTACTTCGGCGTACCGGAATCGGTCACGGCCCCCGACGGCACTCCCGTGAACGCCGTGCGGGGCCTGCTCGACTTCATCTCCCGGCTCGTCGCAGACCACCGCCCCGACGACCTCGTGGCCTGCATGGACGCCGACTGGCGCCCGCAGTGGCGGGTGGACCTCATCCCCTCGTACAAGGCGCACCGCGTCGCCGAGGAGCACCCGGGCGAGGGGGAGGCGGACGAGGAGGTGGTGCCGGACACGCTGTCGCCGCAGGTGCCGGTCATCGAGGAGGTGCTCGACGCCCTCGGCATCGCGCGGGTGGGCGTGGCCCCGTACGAGGCGGACGACGTGATCGGCACCCTGACCGCGCACGCGACCGGCCCGGTGGACATCATCACCGGCGACCGCGACCTGTTCCAGCTCATCGACGACGCCCGCGGGGTACGGGTGGTCTACCCCGTCAAGGGCGTCGGCAACGCCACCGTCATGGACGGCGCGGCGCTGCGCGAGAAGTACGGCGTCGACGGCCCCGGCTACGCGGACCTCGCCCTGCTGCGCGGCGACCCCAGCGACGGGCTGCCGGGCGTGCCCGGCATCGGCGAGAAGACCGCGGCCAAGCTCCTCGACGCCTACGGCGACCTCGCCGGCATCATGGCCGCCGTCGACGACCCCGCCTCGCGGCTCACCCCGGCGCAGCGGCGCCGGCTCGCCGAGGCGCGGCCGTACGTCGAGGTGGCGCCGACCGTGGTGCGGGTCGCGGCCGACGTGCCGCTGCCGGCGTACGACCCGGAGCTGCCGCGGGCGCCGCGGGACCCGGAGCGGCTGGCGGCGCTCGCGAAGCGCTGGGGGCTCGGGGGCTCGCTGGAGCGGCTGCTGACGACGCTGCGGGGCTGACGGCGGGGCCGCGGCGCGGGCCGCGCCCGGGGGCTCCCGGCCGCGGACCGGCGGCCGGGGTGTTAGGTTAGGTAACCCTAACTTCCTCTCGTCCCGGAGGTTCACGTGGCAGACCGCCCCGCCGGCCGGAAGCGCCAGGTCCACACCGCCCGCGTGGTACGCACCGAGCAACTCACCCCGCACATGGTGCGCGTGGTCCTCGGCGACGAGGAGTTGTCCGGCTTCACGGCGGGCGAGTGGACCGACCACTACGTCAAGCTCCTCTTCCCCGCGCCCGGCGCGGAGTACCCCGAGCCGTACGACCTGGACGCCATCCGCCGCGACCTGCCGCGCGACCAGTGGCCGCTGATGCGCACGTACACCGTGCGCTCCTGGGACGCCAAGGCACGGGAGCTGGCGCTCGACTTCGTCGTGCACGGCGAGGCGGGCGTGGCCGGCCCCTGGGCGCTCGGCGCCCGCCCGGGCGAGGTGGTGCGCTTCCTCGGCCCCGGCGGCGCGTACGCCCCGAGCCCGGCCGCCGACTGGCATCTGCTGGCGGGCGACGAGAGCGCGCTGCCGGCCATCGCCGCCTCGCTGGAGCGCGTGCCGGACGGCGCCGTCGCGCACGTGCTGGTCGAGGTCGCCGACGCGGCCGAGCGCCAGCCGCTGGCGGCCCCCGAGGGCGCCGTGGTCACCTGGCTGTACCGCGACGGCCGGCCGGTGGGCCGGCCCCTCGTCGAGGCCGTCGGGGCGCTGGACTTCCCGCCCGGCCGGGCGCACGCCTTCGTGCACGGCGAGGCCGGGATGGTCAAGGAGCTGCGCCGGCACCTGCGGCTGGACCGGCAGGTGCCGCGCGAGCAGTTGTCGATCTCCGGTTACTGGCGGCTCGGCCACGACGAGGACGGCTGGCAGTCCTCGAAGAAGCGGTGGAACGAGGCCGTCGAGCGCGAGCAGGAGGGCGCGGACCCGGCCGCCGGCGCCACCCCCTGAGCCCCGCGCGCGGGGCGGTGTGAGCCGTCCCGCGCGCGGGGCGGCTCACACCGACTTCTGGTACGTGCGGAACGTCCGGGTCGACAGCCACACCGCCGCCACCGCCACCGCGAGCAGCGCGCCGCCCCGCCCCAGCACCGCGCCCCAGTCGGGGTCCGCCGACAGCGCGCCCCGGCCGGCCACCACCGCCCAGTCGACGGGGTTGACCTCGGCGATGCGCCGCATCCAGGACGGCATCAGGGCCGGCGCCATGAACGACGAGGACAGGAACGTCAACGGCAGCAGCAGGAACGTGTTGATGCCGATGATCGACTCGCGCTGCCGCACCACCATGCCGATCGCGTTGGACATCGCCCCGAAGACGGTGCCCAGCAGGATCGCCGCCGCCACGAGCACCAGCAGCCCGACGATCCCGCCCGGGTAGTCCGCCCCGGCGAGGAGCCCGAGCAGGACGATCACGACCGACTGCACGAGCACGCTGAGGCCGTTGTTGACCACGTTGGCGTTCATCAGCGCCCCGCGGCTGACCGGGGTGGTCAGGAACCGGTTGAGGGTGCCGCGCTCGATCTCCTCCAGGGTGCCCATGCCGGCCCACATGCTGGAGCTGAGCGCGGTCATCACCACCACGCCGGGGATCAGGTAGTCCAGGTACGAGCCGGCCCCGAAGCCCGGCAGCTCGGTGATCTCCCGGAACAGGTTGCCGAACAGGAACAGCCAGATCACCGGCTGGACGAGAGTGATCAGCAGGTACGCCGGCTGCCGCAGGATCGCGGTGAGCTGACGCTGCGTCATGTACCAGGTCTGGGCGGCGACGGCGCTCATCGCGCACCTCCCGCCGCGACCGGAGCGGTTGCGTCCCCGCCGCCGTCTCCCCCGCCCGCGCCGTCCGCGTCGGCGAACCGGCGTCCCGCGTAACGCAGGTAGACGTCGTCCAGCGACGGCCGGGCGGCGGTGATCGCGGCCACCTCCGCGCCCTGGCGTTCCAGCGCGGACAGCACCCGCGGCACCGCCGCGGCGCCGTCCGCCGCCCGGGCGCTCAGCCGGCGCCCGTCGAGCACGACCTCGCGCACACCCGCGAACTCGGTGAGCGCGGCCCGGAGCAGCCCGGCGTCCACCTCCCCCGGCGTGCGGGCGAGTTCGACGTGCACGGCGTCGCCGCGCAGCTCGCCCTTCAGCTCGTCGGGCGTGCCCTCGGCGACCACGCGCCCGCGGTCGACGATCGCGATCCGCTCCGCGAGCCTGTCGGCCTCCTCCAGGTAGTGCGTGGTCAGCACGATGGTCAGCCCCTCGCCGCCGGCGAGCCGGGCGATCTCCTCCCACATGGCCGTCCGGGCTTCGGGGTCGAGACCCGTCGTCGGCTCGTCCAGGAAGAGCACCGCGGGCCGGTGCACCAGCCCCAGCGCCACGTCGAGGCGCCGCTGCATGCCGCCGGAGTAGCCCCGTACCAGGCGGTCCGAGGCGTCGGCCAGTGCGAAGCGCGCCAGCAACTCGGCGGCGCGGCGGGCGAGCGGCGCGCCGCGCAGCCCGTACAGGCGGCCCTGCAGCAGCAGGTTCTCGCGTCCGGTGGCCATCGGGTCGGCGCCGGACTTCTGCGCCACGACGCCGATCGCGCGCCGCACCCGGCCGGGGCGGCGCAGCACGTCGTGGCCGGCGACGGTGGCGGCGCCGGCGTCGGGCCGGGCCAGGGTGGTGAGGATCTTGACGGTGGTGGACTTGCCGGCGCCGTTCGGGCCGAGCAGCCCGAAGACCGTGCCGGACCGTACGGCCAGGGACATGCCGTCCAGGGCCGTGACGCCGTGGGGATAGCTCTTGGTCAGCTCGCGCGCCTCGACGGCGAGCGTCCCGTTTCCGGGCATGGCGAACTCCGCTCTCGCATGGTGTGCGTGGGTCTGCCGGACGACGGCGAAAGCGGAGCCTGGCTATCCTGGGTGTGCCGCACCTCGACGCCTGGCGCCCGCGTTTCGCGCAGGTCCGGATGGACGGGGTCGGTCCCGGCGGGCTGTTGGCGCAGCCCGCCGGGACGCCTTTCCGACGGCCGCTACGGGCCCTCGTGTGCGTCGTACGTCTCCTGGGCGGCGCCGGGCGTCCCGCCCTCGCCGCCGGGCAACTCCTCCTCCAGGTTCTGCCACTCGGCCGGCACCTCGCCGGTCCGGTGCCAGGCGCGCCAGTCCTCGACGCCGCCGAGGGAGCCGTCGGTCAGCTCCGGCAGGACGCCGCGCAGCCACGCGGCCTCCGCCTCCAGCATGTGCGCCTGGTACTCCGTCTCGATCACGAAGACGCGCGGCAGCGTCTCGTACAGCTTCGCCAGCGCGCCGCGCAGACCCGCCGCCGCGACCTCCTGCCGCGCCAGCCGCGTCTGCAGCGCCTCCACCGCCTCGTCCGGCGGCAGCACGCTGATCAGCGAGAGGGCCGCCTCGAAGTGCGCGTACTCCCGGCGGGGGACGGCGACGATCTCGGTGAGCCAGTCGTGCATCTCCTCGCGACCGGCGTCGGTGATGGCGTAGACCGTGCGCTCGGGCCGGTTCCCCTGCTTCTGCACACCGGCGGCGGCGACGAAGCCGTGCTTCTCCAGGTTCTGCACCACGGTGTAGAGGGAGCCGAAATTGATCTTGATGCTGTGTTCCTTGCCGCGCTGCCGCAGCAACTGGGCGATCTCGTACGGGTGCATCGACCGCTCGGCGAGAAAGGCCAGCACGGCCAGGGCCAGCGGGTTGCTCGGCTTCCGCCGCTTCGGGGGCACGGACCCTCCCCTCTGTGCTCGCCACCGGATACTCGCAGCCGAACATATCTCGATTTTCACGAGGCCGTCAAGACGAGATGTATCGCGAATTTGCCGCCGGGGCCAGCGGTTGGCAGGCGGCCGGGCCGGCCCGCTACGTCCGTTCCAGCGTCCGCGTCATCCCGGCCACGAGCGCCGTCGTCAGCAGCCAGCCGGCGGCGACGAGGACGTACGACAGGGCCTGCGGCGCCCCGCCGGACATGTACCAGAAGTCGCGCTGACCGAGACCGCCGACGGGGATCAGCAGGTCGAGGGCGTAGACGAAGGGGTGGAAGCGCGGTCCCTCGCCCTTGTTCACGGGCCTGCTGTCCCCCGCCGCGAAGACCAGGCTGCCGAGCAGCGTGAGCGCCGCCAGCCACAGCCCGGCCAGCCACGGGCGGTAGCCGAAGCCGACCGTCCCGTCGAGCAGCAGGCTCCAGACCTGGCCGGCGGGGCGCAGGGTGCGGCGGCGGGCGCGCTGCTTGGCGAGCAGGACGCGGCGGGCGTCGTCGACGTGCCCGATCTGCCGGTACCAGGCCGCGAGCTGCTCGTACGGCTGCGGGGCGTAGCCCGCGCCGCGGCGGACCCAGTCGAGCCTGCGGGGCACCGAGTCCTGCTCGGCGGCGCGCACCGGCTGGATGGAGCCGTACGCGAAGCCGTCGAGGTGCACGGTCCGGGGCCAGCGGTCGAGGTCGTCGTGGAGGACGGTCACCTGGGCGCCGCCGAGGGACACCGGCCCCGCGGGCGGCTCCGCGGGCGTGAAGCGGAGGTCGGTGGCGTGCAGCCGGGCGCCGTCGACGCCGGTGCACCCGCCCAGCGCCGCGCCGTCGAAGCTGAGCAGGTCGGCTATCTGCGCGCCGCGCAGCTCCAGGCGGCCCGCGGCAAAGAAGCCGTCGGTGAGCTGGACGGTGGTGACCTGGGCGTGGTCGAGGCTGAGCGCCAGCCCGTCCGCCGCGCCGATCCGCGCGCCGTCCAGGAAGAGCCCGCCCGACAGCCGGGCGCCGATGAGCCGTATCCCGCCGCCGCCGGTGAAGCCGTGGGTGCAGAAGACCGCCCCGCCCACCTCCATCCCGCCGGCGAACACCGACCAGCCGTTCTCGCCGGCGAACCGGGTGCCGTGCAGGAGGAGTTCGCCGCTGATCCGGGCGTTGGTGGCCAGCAGCGCGCCGGCGACCCGGCACCGCCGCACCGCGAGCACGCCCTCGACCCTGGCCATCCGGGCGTCGACGCGCGGCAGCACGCTCCCGTCGATGCGCACGCTCGCCGTGGCCGCCGAGTTGAGGACGACCGCCTCGTCCAGGAAACAGTGCTCCAGCCGCACCTGGTGGGCGGTCTCGGCCCCCGTCAGGTCCAGTCCCCCGGTGATCCGCGCCCCGGCCAGCCGCAGCGCCGCTATGGCGCCCGGCTGCGGCGGGTGCGCGCCCAGCAGCAGCGCGGCGAGGACCGCGGCCCGTACCGTACGCTCCGCTCCCCAGTCCGCGGCGCCGGCGGGGTCGTCCCGGGCCGCGTCACCGACGCGCAGGTCCACCCGGCGGCCTTCGGGGAACGCGGCCCACAACTCCCGTTCCGGGGGCGTCAGATCGTCGTAGGAGATCACCCGGGAAGGGTAGTGCGCGGCGGAGTCCCGGTCCTGCTCAGCCCACCGAGCTGTACGCCACGACGCCGCGCAGCACCTTGTCGACCGCCTTGCGGGCGCTGCCCGCGACCGTGCTCTCGGGGTCGGCCGCGCCGGACAACTGCCCGAGCACGTCGATCAACTGCTTGCACCAGCGCACGAAGTCACCCGGCGGCATGTCCGCCTCGCGCAGCACCTCGTCCAGGCTGCGCCCCGACGCCCACTGGTACGCGGCCCAGGCGAAGCCGAGGTCCGGCTCGCGCTGGCCGACGCCCTCGGTCTGGCTGATGCGGTGGTCCTCCTCCAGGGCGTCGAGCCGGCCCCAGATGCGCACCATGTCGCCCAGGGCCCGCTTGGCGCCGCCGCCGGGGAGCTTGGGCGGCAGCGCGTCGTCGGACTGCCGGGCCTCGTAGACCAGCGCGGAGGCGCAGGCGGCCAGCTCGGCGGGGCCCAGGCCCTCCCAGACGCCCTCGCGCAGGCACTCCGAGGCCAGCAGGTCCAGCTCGCCGTAGAGCCGGGCGAGGCGGCGGCCGTCCTCGGTGACCTTCTCGCCGCCGCCCTCCTCGGCGATGTAGCCCAGCTCGGTGAGGAGGGCGTAGACCCGGTCGAAGGTGCGGGCGATGGTGTTCGTCCGGCCCTCGATACGGCGCTCCAGTTGCCGGGTGTCGCGCAGCAGCCGGTGGTAGCGCTCGGCCCAGCGGGCGTGGTCCTCGCGCTGGTCGCAGCCGTGGCACGGGTGGGCGCGGATCGCCTTGCGCAGCCGGGCGATCTCGGCGTCGTCGGCGGCGGGGGCGCGCTCCTTGCGGTGCCGCCGCGGCTCCAGGTGGCCGGCCTTGGTGCGCAGCGCGGAGGCCAGATCACGGCGGGACTGCGGGCTCCTGGGGTTGAACGACTTGGGGATGCGCATCCGCTCCAGCGGCTCCACCGGCACCGGGAAGTCCATCGCGGCCAGCCGCTTGACCTGCCGGGCGGCGGTGAGCACCAGCGGGCGGGGGCCGTCGTGGTGCTCGAAGCCGCGGTGGCCGTTGGTGCGGCCGGCGGGCGTGCCGGGGTCGAGGACGAGGGCGAGGCCGGCGAACTTGCCGGTGGGCACGTGGATCACGTCGCCCGGGCGCAGCTTCTCCAGCGAGCCAGCGGCGGCGGCCCGCCGCTGGGCGGCGCCCTGGCGGGCCAGCTCCGTCTCGCGGTCCTTCAGGTCGCGGCGCAGCCGCGCGTACTCCTCGAAGTCGCCGAGGTGGCAGGTCATCGCCTCGCGGTAGCCGGACAGGCCCTCCTCGTTCTTCTGCACCTGGCGGGAGATGCCGACGACCGACTTGTCCGCCTGGAACTGCGCGAAGGACATCTCCAGCAGCTCGCGCGTACGGTGCCGGCCGAACTGGGCGACGAGGTTGACCGCCATGTTGTACGACGGGCGGAAGGAGGAGCGCAGCGGATACGTGCGGGTGCCGGCCAGGCCCGCGACGTACTCCGGGCTCATGCCGCGCTGCCACAGCACCACGGCGTGGCCCTCGACGTCGATGCCGCGGCGCCCGGCGCGGCCCGTGAGCTGCGTGAACTCGCCGGGGGTGACGTCGGCGTGGGTCTCGCCGTTCCACTTCACCAGCTTCTCCAGCACCACGGAGCGAGCCGGCATGTTGATGCCCAGGGCCAGCGTCTCGGTCGCGAACACCGCCTTGACCAGGCCCTTGGCGAACAGCTCCTCGACGACCTCCTTGAACGTCGGCAGCATCCCGGCGTGGTGCGCGGCGACGCCCCGCTCCAGGGCCTCCAGCCAGTCGAAGTAGCCCAGCACGTGCAGGTCTTCGCGGGGGATCGCCACCGTCCGCAGCTCGGCGATCTCGCGGACCGCGGCGCGCTCCTCCTCGTCGTTGAGCCTGAGGCCCGCGTGGAGGCACTGCTGCACCGCGCCCTCGCAGCCGGCGCGGCTGAAGATGAACGTGATGGCCGGCAGCAGCGCCTCGGCGTCCAGCCGCTCGATGACCTCGACGCGGCTGGGCGTCCACACCCGGGAGCGGGAGCGGCGCTCGCGCTCGCGGTCGGCCTCGCGGCCCCGGCCGCGGCGGCGGTCGCGGGGGCCGGACGGGCGGGAGTACTCCTGCCGGGCCAGCCGGAGCAGGTCGGGGTTGACCGCCTTGGCGGGCTCCTGCCGGCCGCCGGCGGCGGTGCGCTCCTCGAACAGGTCGTACATCCGGCGGCCGGCCATCACGTGCTGCCACAGGGGCACCGGGCGGTGCTCGGAGACGATCACGGCGGTGTCGCCGCGCACGGTGTCGAGCCAGGAGCCGAACTCCTCGGCGTTGGAGACCGTCGCCGACAGCGACACCAGGGTGACGGACTCCGGCAGGTGGATGATCACCTCTTCCCAGACGGCGCCGCGGAAGCGGTCGGACAGGTAGTGCACCTCGTCCATGACCACGTAGCCGAGGCCGAGGAGGGTCTGCGAGCCCGCGTACAGCATGTTCCGCAGCACCTCGGTGGTCATGACGATCACCGGGGCCTCGGAGTTGATCGTGTTGTCGCCGGTCAGCAGGCCGACCTTCGCCGGGCCGTAGCGGCGGACGAGGTCGCCGTACTTCTGGTTCGACAGCGCCTTGATCGGCGTGGTGTAGAAGCACTTGCGGCCCTGCTCCAGCGCGAGGTGCACGGCGAACTCGCCGACGACCGTCTTGCCGGAGCCGGTGGGCGCCGCGACCAGCACGCCCCTGCCGTCCTCCAGGGCCCGGCAGGCGTCGATCTGGAAGGGGTCGAGCGCGAACTCGTACAGCCCGCGGAACGAGCCGAGTGCGGTGGCTTCCTCGGCGGCCCTGCGGCGGTGCGCCGCGTACGCCTCGGCGGGAGGGATGTGCTCGTCGGTCATCGTGGTTACGAGCCTACCGGGCGCCGCCGACAGCGCACCCGATCTTTGCGCACGGCCCCAGGTCAGCCGGACGGCGGCAGGCCCGGGCCGGGGCCGGCGGGGCGCGCACCCGGCCCGGCCGGGCGGCTCAGCGCACCAGCACCCGGGCCGCGCCCGGCACGCACTCCGCGGTCAGCGGCAGCGGACCCAGCGGCTCCCCGTCCGCGTACCCGGTGACGTCCGCGGCGGTCAGCGACACGCGCGCGGCCCGGTGCACGGTGACGACCGGATGGGTCAGGTGCGTGCCCTTGTAAACCCGCGGGAAGACCCGCAGCAGCGTGCGCCGGCTGCACCGGCCGACGACGGTGATGTCGAAGAGCCCGTCGTCCATCCGTGCCTCGTGGCAGATCCGCATGCCGCCGCCGTACGACGGGCCGTTTCCGACGGCGACGAGGGTCGCCTCGATCTCGGTCTCGGGGCCGTCGTCGAGCCGCATCCGGTACGGGATCGGGCGGAAGGACGCCAGCTCGGCGACCATCGCCACGTCGTATTTGAAGCGGCCGGGCGGCCAGCTCATCCGGTTGCCCCGGTCGTTGACGCGGGAGTCGAAGCCGGAGGCCAGCACGGTGCCGAAGTACGTGTCCCCCGCCTTGCCCAGGTCGATCGCCCGGGTCGTGCCGGACTCCAGGGCCCCGACGACGACCTCCGCCGCGGCGGCGGGGTCGCGCACGGGCAACCCGGTGGCGCGGGCGAAGTCGTTCCCGGTGCCCACGGCCACGACGCCCACGGGCACCTCGGTGCCCGCCACGGCCTGCAGGGCGAGGGCGGCCATGCCGTCGCCGCCGACCGATATGAGCGCCCCCGTGCCCGCGGCGACGGCCTCGCGGGCGCCGGCGAGCGCTCCGGCCGCGTCGCGGCCACGGACGGTGGTCACCTCGTAGCCGGCCTCGCGCAGGGCGTCGGCGACGACGGGGGCGGCC
This sequence comes from Streptomyces sp. WMMC500, assembly GCF_027497195.1. NCBI lineage: Bacteria > Bacillati > Actinomycetota > Actinomycetes > Kitasatosporales > Streptomycetaceae > Streptomyces > Streptomyces sp. WMMC500. The sequence continues at coordinate 7,732,193 of NZ_CP114905.1, read as the reverse complement.
TTGGCGCCCCGGCCGCGGCCCGCGGTGGGGTTGACGAACACGGTGATATCGCTGGTCACCCGCGTGACCCTAGCGGTCAGGTGGCGTCGTCGTAACCATTTCTGCGGGGCGTGCTGTCCCCCGCGCCGGCGCCGCCGGCGCTGTCGGCCTCGCCGGTGGACTGCTCCGGCAGCGACGCCGAGGCGCCCACGGGCTCCACGTCGCCCACGGCCTCCGGCGTGAGGTCGAGGTCGGACGCCTCGTCGTCCGCCGGGCCACGGGCCGCGATACGGGCCCGGCGGCGGTCGTTGAGCAGGGAGAACCCGGTCGCCATGAAGTACAGCACGATCACCGGACCGGCCAGCGCGAACATCCCGATCGGGTCGGTGCTGGGGGTGGCGATGGCGCCGAAGGCGACGATGCCGAAGATCATGGCCCGCCACCAGCCGAGCATGCGGCGCCCGGTGACGGCGCCGCCCATGTTGAGCATCACCAGCACGAGCGGCAGCTCGAAGGCGAGCCCGAAGACCACGACCATGCGGGTCAGCAGGTCGATGAACTCCGGCAGCGGCAGCAGGTTGGTGGCGTTCTCCGGAGTGAACTCCAGCAGCACCTCGGCCGTGGTCGGCAGGATCTTGTACGCGAAGAAGGCGCCGCCGAGGAAGAGCGGCACGCCCGCGGCGACGAATCCGAGCGAGTACTTCTTCTCTTCCTTGTGCAGCCCGGGTGCCAGGAACGCCCACAACTGGTACAGCCAGATCGGCGTCGAGATCACCATGCCGGTCATGAAGGAGACCTTCAGCATGATGGTGAACGGCGAGATGAGGCCGTTGACCGTGAAGGAGGCGCAGTCCTCCTCCTTGCCGATCTCCGACGCGTCGAGGTCGTCGGGGCAGCCGACGGACTCGAGCACCGGATCCATCAGGAAGTCGACGATGTCCTGATAGAAGAAGAGCGCGACGATGCAGACGACGAGGATGGCCCCGACAGCCTTGATCAGCCGGTCACGCAGCTCCCGCAGGTGCTCCGCAAGGGGCATGCGCCCCTCGGGGTCCTTCTCCTTGCGCTCTTTGCGCTCCTTACGGCGGGCAACGCTTAGCAACCCACGTCCTCATCTCGTGCCGCGAGGCCGTCTCCGGCCGCGGTGTGCCCCTGCGGTTTCGTCAGCGCTGCGACTGCGACTGCTGCTGCGGCTGCTGGTCGTTCACCTGCGGCTCACTGACCGGGCGGGAGCTGGTCACGTCACCGGGGGCGGCCTGGATGGTCTTCGGCGCGGGCTGCGGCGGGTCCGCGGGAGCGGCCTCGTCCGTCTTGCCCTCGTTCTTCATGGCCTTGGCCTCGCTCTTGAGGATGCGGGCCGACTTGCCCAGCGAACGGGCCATGTCCGGAAGCTTCTTCGCGCCGAACAGCAGGATGATGACGACGAGAATGAGGATGATCTCGGTAGGGCCGAGCCGTCCGAACATATGCGTCTACCTTCTCACCGAGGCTGCGTGGGTTTGGGCGTGATCGATCGTAACCCGCAGGGGTGAACTCCAGGCAATCCCCCGGCGTACACCAATCGTGGCCCCCGCCTCGCATCGGAGCCGCGATCTGCAGCCTACCTCCCGAAATCGGATCCGGGGAGGTCACTTGTCGGCCCCGCCCGCCGGGCGACGTCCGCCGCCGAGCGCTCCAGATCCCGCGTCACGCGGCTGACCTGCTGCGCCGCATCGTCCAGCCGGCGGGCGAGCCGGCGGGCCTCCAGGCCGACTCTAGCAGCGGGAACGGCGAGGACGACGAGCCCGAGGAAACCGAGGGCGACGGCGGTCATGGGCCACAGCATGGGCGCAGCCTAGCCGCCGCGGCGGCCACGGAGGACACCGGCGTCCCCGGAGGGGACCACCGCCGGCATGTGCGCAATATCCTCTATGCCGGAATTGCCGACCATGCATCTAAACGTCGTACGCGGTCAGCGCCTTGACGGCGGCGTCACGCGCGCTGTCCGCCAGGTCGCCCGGGGCGACGATCCGCCCGTCCCGCCCCAGCCGCAGCGCCAGCCGGCGCAGCGATGCCGGATCGGGGGCGCGCAGCGAGATCCGCAGGCCCCCGTCGGGCAGTTCCTCCGCGCTGTCGTGCGGGTAGTACTCGGCGACCCAACGGCCGCCGGGGCCCACCTCGATGACGACCTCGGGGTCCTCCGCGGACGGCTGGACGATGCCCTCGGACAGGTCGCGCAGCTCGACGGGCGGGGGGTCGGCCGGGGCGTCGAGGATCCGGATCTCGGCGACCCGGTCGAGCCGGAACGTGCGCCGGGCCTCCGACAGCCGGCACCACGCCTCCACGTAGGTGTGCCCGACGGAGACCAGCCGGATCGGGTCGATCTCCCGCTCGGTCAGCTCGTCGCGGGACGGCGAGTAGTACCGCAGCCACAGCCGGCGCCGCTCGGAGATGGCCCGGTCCACCTCGGCGAAGACCCCGCCCTCGGACTCGAACGTCACCGACAGACTGGAGCTGGCCGCGGCCGACTCACCGGCCGCGGCCTCCAGCTTCGCGGTGGCCCGCAGCAGCGCCTGCCGGTCGCCGGCGCGCAGCCCCGGCAGCGTGGCCACGGCCCGGGCGGCGACGAGCAGGGCGGTGGCCTCGTCGGCGGCCAGGCGCAGCGGCTCACCAGTGCCGGTGGACTCGGGGTTGCGGAACCAGATGCGCTCGCCGTCGGTGTCGATGTCGAGCAGGTCGCCGCCGCGGAAGCTCGTCCCGCACATGGGCAGTACGTCCAGGTCGGCGATCAGCTCGTCCTCGGTGACACCGAAGGCGCGGGCGACGTCCGAGAGATACGCGCCGTTGCGCTCCCGCAGGTACGTCACCAGCGACAGCATCCGCCTGGTCTGGTCGATGGCGCTCGCCACTGCTCCCCCGTCCCCCCTCAGCCCTTGGCCACGGCACGCAGCCGGTCGATGACGTCGGCCCGCAGCTCGGCGGGCTCCAGGACGACCACGTCGGGCCCGAACTCCACCAGCCAGGCGTCCAGCCCGTGCCCGTACGGGATCTCCAGCTCGTCCCAGCCGGGCAGCACGGCCTCGCGGATGCCGTACGCGCGGGCGCGCAGCGGGTAGCCGGCGCCGACGCGCAGCCGGATAAGCGCCGAGCGGTCGGCGCTCTCGCCGGCCCAGCGCTCGACGGTCTCGCGAACGGTCACGCGGTCCGGCACCTCGGCCGTGAAGCCGCGGCCGCGGGTGCGGACCCGGCCGGTGATCCGCGAGAGCCGGAAGACGCGCTCGGCGTCGCGGCCGCGGTCGTGGCCGACGAGATACCAGTGGCCGCGCCAGCACTCCAACTGCCACGGCTCGACGTGCCGCTCCTCCGGGCGGGCCGCATTGGCCTTGCGGTACGGGAAGACGACGGGCCGGCGGTCACGGCAGGCGAGCATCAGCGGCTCGAACGCCGCCTCGCGTACCGGAATCCGCGGCTCCAGCGCGCTGACCTGCTCCACCGCGCCGGCATCGGGGCCGCCGGCCGCCTCGGCGAGCGGCATCCCGGCGGCGCGCAGCTTCTGCAGCGCGCCGCTGGCAGCGCCGGCGAGCCGGGCCTGCTGCCAGACTTTCGCGGCCACTCCGAGGGCGGCGGCCTCCTCGGCGTCGAGGGTGACGGGCGGCAGTCTGTTGTGGTCCCGGCGCGCCAGGTAGCCCGGCTCGCCGTCCAGGCCCTCCACCGTGTCGATGACCATGCCCAGCTCGCGCAGGTCGTCCTTGTCCCGCTCGAACATCCGGTTGAAGGCGTCCTCGCCGGACGTGTCCGAGCCGAACGCCGTTCCGTGGCCCGGTCCGAAGGCTTCCACGTACGCCTCGATGGACGTGCGCAGCTCACGCTTGCTGAGCGGGCGGCCGGTGCCGAGCAGGCACAGCGCCAGGCACATCAGCCGCTCCGCCTTGGCGATCGCCATCGAGGGGGTCTCCTTGTCGCCCGTCCGGGGCAGCCGGTAGCCGCCGCCGGCGACCGTCGTCCGCACGTGTCGCCGGTGTTCGCAGATGACGACCGTACTCCGCCCGGGCCCGGCGGCCAAAGCGAAAGCCCTCGCCGTACGACGAGGGCCCTGCGCTCCGCTCCGTGCGGACGGTGCCGTCAGACCGCGACCAGGTCGCAGACGAAGATCAGCGTCTCGCCCGGCTTGATCCGGCCGCCGCCGGCGCCGGCCTCGCCGTAGGCCAGGTGCGGCGGGATGGTCAGCCGGCGCCGGCCGCCGACCTTCATGCCCTGCACGCCCTGGTCCCACCCGGGGATGACCTGGCCGACACCGAGCTGGAACTGCAGCGGCTTGCCGCGGTTCCAGCTCGCGTCGAACTCCTCGCCGCTGGAGAAGGCGACCCCGACGTAGTGGACGGAGACGGTGTCACCGGCCTTCGCCACGGGTCCTTCGCCCTCCCACAGGTCCTGGACCTCCAGGTCGGCCGGCGGCGGACCCTCGGGGAAGTCGACCTCGGGCTTGTCGATGCTCACGGAAGAACACTCCTCGCGCATGAGTGACGGTGACTGGGCTGCCAAGTCTCGCAGACATCCCGGGCCGCCGGTGGCGCCGCCCTCCCGGGGGCGTGCCGCGCCGGGAGCCGTCCGGCGGACGGCACCGGTGGCCCGGAGAATCCCCGACCCGATCGCGACCGACGCCACGACCGGGTCCGCCCCTTCGGCCGGGGCGCCGGGCGGCGGAGCCCCCGAGCGCCCCCGACCCGATCCGCCCGTGCGGACCGCAGGTCAGACCGTGCCGAGGATGTCGACGACGAAGACCAGCGTCTTCTTCTCCAGCTCGTGGCCCTTGGACTTGCCGTAGCCGAGGTCCGGCGGGATGACCACCAGCACCCGGTCGCCGACCTTCTTGCCCACCAGCGCCTTGTCCCAGCCCGGGACGACCGAGCCGGTGCCGATCTGGAACGTGGCCGCGCCGGCGTTGTCCCAGGAGGCGTCGAACTTCTTGCCGTCCTCCCAGGCGTAGCCCGTGTACTGGGCGACGAGCCCCTGGCCGGCCTCGACCTCGGCGCCCTTGCCCTTGATGAGGACCTGCTCCTGCAGCTCCTTCGGGGCGTCCTCGCCCTCCGGGATGGTGATCTTCGCGGCCTTGCCCGCCGGCACCTCGATCTCCGGCATGCCGTCGCGCGGCTCGGCGGACTCGCCCTTCAGCTCGGCCTTGGGGTCGACCTTCCCGGCGCCGGCGACGTCGATCACCCAGACGAGGCCGTCGCCCTTCTCGATGCCCGACTCCGGGTTGAGGCTCTCGCCGACGAGCGCGCCGGCGGTGCCCTCGACCAGCAGGCGGCTGCCCACGGTGTGGCCCTCGACGGAGTCGAGGACGTCCGGCGGCAGCGACTGGTTCGGCTCGCCGACCTTGCCCATGAGCTGCGGGTGCACGGCCCCGGCGCCCTGCTGGCCGCCGCCGCCCGCAGCGGGCTGCGCCCAGGTGCTGCCCAGGTCCTTGTCGTCCTTCATGGCCTTGCCGGCGAAGTCCAGCCGGACCTGGTCGCCCTTGCCGACCTTGGCGCCGTCGCCCTCCTTGAGGACCTTGACGACGGCCTCGTCGGACGCCTTCGCGTCGTCCGGGACGTCGAACTTCGGCTCCTCGCCGAAGGCTCCCGTGACCTTGGTCACGGCGCCGGCCTTGCCCCCGTTGTCCGAGTCGGAGGAGTCCTCGGAGCCGCAGGCCGCGGCGAACAGCAGGGCGGGCACGACGAGCGCCGCCCCCGTGCGGGTCAGTTTGCGATGTGTCATGGGTCCAACTCGTGTAGGGGGTCCGGGCAGCTCCGGCCACTCTACGGCCTTCGCGCCCGGATCCCCGTCATCACATCCGTCCCGCGTGCATCGCGCCCCGTCTACATTCCGGCGATCAGCTTTTCCACCCGGTCGTCCACGGAGCGGAACGGATCCTTGCACAGGACTGTCCGCTGGGCCTGGTCGTTCAGCTTCAGATGCACCCAGTCCACCGTGAAGTCGCGGCGCTGCTCCTGCGCCCGGCGGATGAAGTCGCCGCGCAGCCTGGCCCGGGTGGTCTGCGGCGGGACCGACTTGGCTTCGAAGATCTTCATGTCGTTGCAGACCCGGGCGGCCTGGCCCCGCTTCTCCAGCAGGTAGTACAGCCCGCGGCGGCGGTGGATGTCGTGGTACGCGAGGTCTATCTGCGCGATCCGGGGGTGGGAGAGCGTGATGTTGTTCTTCGCCCGGTAGCGCTCGATGAGCTGGTGCTTCATGACCCAGTCGATCTCCGTGCCGACCTTGCCGAGGTCCTGGGAGCGGATCGCCTCCAGGGTGCGCCCCCACAGCTCCAGGACGCGCTCGACGGTGCCGGTGCGGATGCCGCGGCGCTCGCAGAAGTCCACGGCCTTCTCGTAGTACTCCTGCTGCACCTCCAGCGCGGACGCCTCGCGCCCGCTGGCGAGCCGCACCTTGCGCTGCCCGGTCATGTCGTGGCTGACCTCGCGGATGGCCCGGATCGGGTTCTCCAGGGTCAGGTCCCGCATCACCGTGCCGGCCTCGATCATGCGCAGGACGAGGTCGGTGGCGCCGACCTTGAGCAGCATGGTCGTCTCGGACATGTTGGAGTCGCCGACGATGACGTGCAGCCGGCGGTAGCGCTCGGCGTCGGCGTGCGGCTCGTCGCGGGTGTTGATGATGGGACGGGAGCGCGTCGTCGCGCTGCTGACGCCCTCCCAGATGTGCTCCGCGCGCTGGCTGACGCAGTAGACGGCGCCGCGCGGCGTCTGCAGCACCTTGCCGGCGCCGCAGATGAGCTGCCGGGTGACGAGGAACGGGATGAGGATGTCGGCGAGCCGGGAGAACTCGCCGTGCCGGGCCACCAGATAGTTCTCGTGGCAGCCGTAGGAGTTGCCGGCGGAGTCGGTGTTGTTCTTGAAGAGGTAGACGTCGCCGGCGATGCCCTCCTCGTGGAGCCGGCGCTCGGCGTCCACGAGGAGGCCCTCGAGGATGCGCTCGCCCGCTTTGTCGTGGGTGACCAGCTCGATGACGTTGTCACATTCGGGAGTTGCGTATTCGGGGTGCGAGCCGACGTCCAGGTACAGGCGTGCGCCGTTGCGCAGGAAGACGTTGCTGCTGCGGCCCCAGGAGACGACTCGTCGGAAGAGGTAGCGCGCCACCTCGTCCGGGGACAGGCGGCGCTGCCCCCGGAACGTGCACGTGACGCCGTACTCGTTCTCAAGCCCGAAAATGCGGCGGTCCATGCCTGAACATTACGCCTGTCGCTCTGTTTCGAAACCGGGTGCAGCTCCGTCGATTCGATCTTTTTCGGCCCGCGGTCCCGGGCGGCCGTGGTCCGCCAGAATCCGTACGAAGCCGGTCAGCACCAGCAGCGCCGCCGCCCCGCCGAGGCCGACGACCGCGAACCCGCCGGTCTCGCCGCCGTGCTCGACGGCGGGGCCGCTGATCGCGGTGCCCGCTGCGGCGCCGAAACCGAAGGTGGTCACCAGCCAGGAGAACGCCTCCGTGGCGGTGCCCCGCGGGGCGTGCCGGTCGACGACGACGAAGGAACAGGCGAGCGCCGGGGCCAGGAACAGGCCCGCGACTCCGGAGAGCAGCGTCATCGAGGCGGTGCCCGGCGTGAGCATGAGCGGCAGGTAGCCGGCCGCGAGGCCCGCCAGCAGCAACTGCAGCCGCCGCTCGGCCCGGCCTGGCCACTGCCGGGCACCGTAGACGAGGCCGCCGACCAGCGCGCCGGCGCCGAGCGCGGAGAGGAGGTAGCCGCCGATGGCGTCGTCGCCCCGGGCGTCGGCGTACGCGACGGAGGCGACGGCCGTGCCGCCGAGGGCGACGCCGACGAAGAAGAAGGCGCCCAGGACCACCAGGAGCCCCGGCGCGCGCAGCGCGCCCAGCCAGTGCGCCTCGCGCGGCTCGGAGCGCCACCGGCGGGCGGGCGGCGAGAGCACGACCCACAGGGCGCCCAGCACGCCCAGGGCCGCCAGGACGAGGAGCGCGGCGGCCTCGGAGCCGGTGGCGACCAGCAGGGTCACGATCAGCGGTGCGACGGCGAACATCACCTCCTGCGCGACGGCGTCCAGCGCGTACGCCCCGTGCACCCGGTCGGCGCGCCCCAGCACGCTCGGCCACAGCGCCCGCAGGGCGCCCTCCAGCGGCGGCGTGAACAGCCCGGCGACCAGGACAGCGGCGCAGGCCACCCAGCGCGGCTCGATGCCCACGACGGCGAACAGGGCCATGCCGGCGGCGGAGAGCAGGGCGCTGGGCAGCAGCACGCGCGGCTGGCCGCGCAGGTCGACGGCGCGGCCGAGGAGCGGCTGCCCGATCGCGGTGGCCAGCCCGTAGACGCCGGAGAGGATGCCGCCCAGGGTGTACGAGCCGCCTTCGGCACGGACGAACAGGACGATGGCGAACGCGGCGGTGGCGTTGGGCAGCCTGCCGACGAGCGTCCCGGTGAGCAGCCGGCCGACGTGTCTGACGCGCAGCAACTCGGCGTATCCCCGCAGCACGGCCCCTCCCGAGACGCTGAAGTGTTACGTATAACGCCGTAGGTTATACGTAACACGGGCGAGGGTCGACCCCGTACGCCGGAACGCGACGAGGAGGCACGATGCGGGGCGGGCATGAGGACGGAAGGCGCGCCGCGGCGCGCACCGGACCACCCGAGCCGGCCGACCGGGCCACCCGGCCGCCGGCCGCGGGCCGCGGCGGCGTCACCAGCCGCGACGTCGCCCGCGCCGCGGGCGTCTCCCAGGCGGCCGTCTCGCTCGTCCTCGGCGGCAAGTGGCGCGGCCGGGTCTCCGCCGCCAAGGCCGACGCCGTCCGCGCCGCCGCCCGCGACCTGGACTACCGCCCCAACGCCGCCGCCCGCACCCTGCGCACCGGCGGCACCCGCACCGCGCTCCTCGTCGTCCCCGCACTCACCAACGAGTTCTTCGCCGGCGTCCACGCCGGCGCCGCACGGGCCGCCGCCGCCCACGACTTCGGCGTCGTGCTCTACCCCTCCCCCGAGGGCATCGGCCCCGCCCGCGACCCCTTCGCCGCCGCACACACCGCCGTCGACGGCGTCATCGCCTCCTCCATGGCCACCGACGCCGTACGGGCGCTGCGCGGCGGCGGGCTGCCGCTCGTCATGCTCGACAGCGACCCCGCCGACGCCGGCGCCGTCGCCACCGTCAACGCCGACGTCGCCGACGGCATGCGCCAGGTCGCCCGGCACCTGCTCGAACTCGGCCACCGGCGGATCACCCACCTCGCCGCCGACATCGACTCCTGGACCTTCGCCGCCCGCGGCCGGGCGCTGGCCGACGCGCTCGTCGCCATGCCCGGCACCCGGCTGCGCACGGAGCCCGCCGAGCTGTCCGTCGGCGGCGGTCTTGCGGCGGCACAGCGGGCGCTCACCGGCCCGGTCGCGACCCGGCCCACGGCGCTGGTCTGCGACGACGACCTGCTCGCCGCCGGCGCCCTCAAGGCCGTACGGCGCCTCGGGCTGCGGGTGCCGTACGACGTGTCGGTCACCGGCTTCGACGACCTGGCGCTCGCCACGGCCGTCGAGCCGGAGCTGACCACCGTGACGCTCCCGGCCGGCACCGTGGGCGCGGCCGGCATGACGGCGCTGCTCGACGCCCTCGCGGGGCGCGCGACGGCCGGCACGACGGTCCCGGCCCGGCTGACGGTACGCACCTCCACGGCCCCCGCACCGGGCGCGTAGGGGCGCCTGGAGGCCCCCCGGCACGGCCGGGGGGTGAGGTCTCCCGGACACGACGACGGGCGGGCCCGTCCCCGGGCCCGCCCGATCGCGGTCGTACCGCCGCCGCTACTTCTTCTTCTTGCCCGGCTCGTCCCCCGGCTCCTCCGCGCCGCCGTCCGAGGCGTCCGCGTCGTCCGGGGCCTTCGCGCCGTCCGCGTCGTCCGCGGCCTTCGCGCCCTCCCCGGCCTTGTCGCCCTCCTCCGCGCCGGAGGCGCCCGGCGAGCCGTCGCCGTCCTCCTCCAGCAGCCGGGAGAGCTGGCTGCCGAGGATGCGCCGGAACTTCCGCTGCTGCGGCCGGTTCCGGTCCAGGACCGCGACCTCCAGTTGCTTCGAGGTCAGCTCCCGCTCGCCGCCGTTGTTGTCCCGCGCCAGGGACTCGGCGGCCAGCGTCACCCCTTCAGCCAGCGTCATGCCCTCGCGGTGCCGCTGGTCGAGATAGCTGCTGATCTGATCGGAATTGCCGCCGACCGCGACCGAACCGTGCTCGTCGACGATCGAACCGTCGTGCGGCAGCCGGAAGATCTGGTCGTCGGCGGGGGTCTCCCCCACCTCCGCGACGATCAGCTCCACCTCGTACGGCTTCTCCGCGCCGCTGGAGAAGATCGTGCCGAGAGTCTGCGCGTAGACGTTCGCGAGGCCGCGGGCGGTGACGTCCTCACGGTCGTAGGTGTACCCGCGCAGATCGGCGTAACGGACGCCGCCGATACGCAGGTTCTCGAACTCGTTGTACTTGCCGACGGCGGCGAAGGCGATCCTGTCGTAGATCTCGCTGACCTTGTGCAGGGCCCGGGACGGGTTCTCGGCGACGAACAGGATGCCGTCGCTGTACTGCAGCACGACCACGCTGCGCCCGCGCGCGATGCCCTTGCGGGCATACTCCGCGCGGTCCGCCATGGCCTGCTGGGGTGAGACATAGAACGGTGTCGACACCGGCTTATCCGTCCCTCTCTGCTCGTGGAGAAATCTCGTGGGGCCGCACGCCCGCTACAGCACGGACGCGCGCGGGCCGTCGGGCAGCTCCAGCCGGCCGTCGACCACCGCGCGGGCGATCTCGGAGACCTCGGCCTCGCTCAGCCGGCGGAAGCCCTCGTCGGTGATGGACGTAACGACGGGAAAGATACGGCGGGTCAGGTCCGGCCCGCCGGTGGCGGAGTCGTCGTCCGCCGCGTCGTACAGCGCCTGGACGACGACGGTGGCGGCCTGCTCCTCCGTCAGCTCGTCGGTGAACAGCTTCTTCAGCGCACCGCGCGCGAACACCGACCCGGAACCCACGGAGGCGAAACCGCGCTCCTCGGTCCGGCCGCCCGTCACGTCGTACGAGAAGATGCGGCCCTTCTCCCGCGCCGGGTCCCAGCCCGCGAAGAGCGGCAGCACGGCCAGACCCTGCATGGCCATGCCCAGGTTGGACCGGATCATCGTCGACAGCCGGTTGGCCTTGCCCTCCAGGGAGAGCTGCGCGCCCTCGACCTTCTCGAAGTGCTCCAGCTCCAACTGGAACAGCCGCACCATCTCGACGGCGACACCCGCGGTGCCCGCGATGCCGATGGCCGAGTACTCGTCCGCGGGGAAGACCTTCTCGATGTCACGCTGAGCGATCATGTTCCCCATCGTGGCGCGCCTGTCGCCGGCGAGGACGACCCCGCCGGGGAAGGTCACGGCCACGATGGTGGTGCCGTGGGGCGCCTCGACGGCGCCCTTCACGGGCGGCAGCTCCTGGTTGCCCGGCAGGGCAGCCGGGGCGTGCTCACCCAGGAAGTCCATGAACGAGGACGAGCCCGGGGTGAGGAAGGCAGCCGGCAGTCGCCCTGTGCCACGGATGTTGGCTTCCACGCGAATCCTTCCGGGTACGGCGGCCCGCCCCCCGCGGGCCGAGCCGGTGAACTGCGCCGGGCACGGACCTTACCCGTGCGGCGGCCGGGCGTCCGCCCGGTACTCCCCGGACAGACGCCCGGGACGGCTACTCGCCGCCCTTCTGCACAAACGAGCGCACGAAGTCCTCGGCGTTCTCCTCCAAGACGTCGTCGATCTCGTCGAGAACCGAGTCCACGTCCTCCGAGAGCTTCTCCTGCCGTTCCTTCAGGTCCTCGGAGACCTCGGCGTCCTGCGCCTGCTCCTCGACCTCTTCCTGGGACCGCGTGGCCTTCTGCTGACCACCGCCGGTGTCCTTGGTCGCCATTTCCCTCACCCCGCTCGGTGTCGCCCGATGGTCCTGACTGCGTCGCCCTGCAAGATCCGACCCTACAAGGTGGGCCCGACATCGGCCCGCGCTCTCTCAACGCTCGGAGGCCACCACGATGATTCCCCGCCGCGCCGCCTTTAGCCCGGTCCGTCCCGGATCAGCCGCCCGAGAGGACCCGTACCAGCTCCTCCGCCGTGCGGCAGCGGTCCAGCAGGGCCTTCACGTGGTTGCGGGTACCCCGGAGGGGTTCCAGCGTCGGAACCCGTTGCAGGGAGTCGCGGCCGGGGAGGTCGAAGATGACCGAATCCCATGAGGCGGCGGCGACGTCGTCCGCGTACTGCTCCAGGCAGCGACCGCGGAAGTACGCCCTGGTGTCCTCCGGCGGGTTCTTCACGGCCCGCAGGACCTCGTCCTCGTCCAGGAGCCGCTTGAGGCGGCCGCGGGCCGCCAGCCGGTTGTACAGGCCCTTGTCGGGGCGTACGTCGGCGTACTGCAGGTCGACCAGGGCCAGGCGGGCCGCGTCCCAGTCCAGGGCGTCGCGGCGGCGGTAGCCCTCCAGCAGTTCCCGCTTGGCCAGCCAGTCCAGCTCGCCGGACAGGCTCATGGGGTCGGCTTCCAGCCGGTTGAGGGTGTCCTCCCAGCGGGTGAGCACGTCCTTGGTCTGGTCGTCCGCGTCCGCGCCGAAGCGCTCCTCGACGTACTTGCGGGCCAGCTCGCAGTACTCCATCTGGAGCTGGACGGCGGTGAGCGTCCGGCCGCTGCGCAGCACGACCTGGTGGCGCAGTGACGGATCGTGCGAGACCTGGTGCAGCGTGCGCACGGGCTGCTCGACGGCCAGGTCGACGGCGATGAAGTCGTCCTCGATCATCGACAGCACCAGGGCGGTGGTGCCGAGCTTGAGGTAGGTGGAGATCTCCGAGAGGTTCGCGTCGCCGATGATGACGTGGAGCCTGCGGTATTTCTCGGCGTCGGCGTGGGGCTCGTCGCGGGTGTTGATGATGGGGCGCTTGAGTGTGGTTTCCAGGCCCACCTCGACTTCGAAGTAGTCGGCGCGCTGGCTGAGCTGGAAGCCGTGCTCGTTGCCGTCCTGGCCGATGCCGACGCGGCCGGCGCCGGTGAAGACCTGGCGGGAGACGAAGAAGGGCGTCAGGTGGCGCACGATGTCCGAGAAGGGGGTCTCCCGCTTCATCAGGTAGTTCTCGTGGCAGCCGTAGGACGCGCCCTTGTTGTCGGTGTTGTTCTTGTAGAGGTGGATCGGCTGGGAGCCTGGCAGTTGGGCCGCGCGTTCCGCGGCCTCGGCCATGATGCGTTCCCCGGCCTTGTCCCAGAGCACGGCGTCGCGGGGGTTGGTGACCTCGGGGGCGCTGTACTCGGGGTGCGCGTGGTCGACGTAGAGCCGGGCGCCGTTGGTGAGGATGACGTTGGCGAGGCCGATGTCCTCGTCCGTCAACTGGCTGGCGTCGGCGGCCTCGCGGGCGAGATCGAAGCCGCGGGCGTCCCGCAGCGGGTTCTCCTCCTCGAAGTCCCAGCGGGCGCGGCGCGCCCGGTGCATCGCCGCCGCGTAGGCGTTGACGACCTGGGATGAGGTGAGCATGGCATTGGCGTTCGGGTGGCCCGGGACGGAGATGCCGTACTCCGTCTCGATGCCCATTACTCGCCGTACGGTCATGCGGCCCTCCTTGCCCGGTACCGTCCGCGGCCCTGGACGGCACTCGAGTACCGCTTGGTCTGCGGCACGTGTGGTCCCCGCGGCGGCGTTGCGCTGCGCTGCGCGCCGGTACGGAAGAGCCTAGAACGCCTTGGCGGCAGTGGGGAGATCATTACAGTCTTTGCTCCGGTCCGTTCGCACCTGGGGAAATACGTGTCCGGCTGCGGGCGGCCGTGTGGTGCCCCCCGCAGCCGGATCGCCGCATTTACAGGTACTGACCGGTGTTGGCCACCGTGTCGATCGACCGGCCGGTGTCCGCGCCCTGCTTTCCGGTGACGAGGGTGCGGATGAACACGATCCGCTCGCCCTTCTTTCCGGAGATGCGGGCCCAGTCGTCGGGGTTGGTCGTGTTGGGCAGGTCCTCGTTCTCCTTGAACTCGTCGACGCAGGCGGCGAGGAGGTGGGAGACGCGCAGGCCCTTCTGGTTGTGGTCGAGGAACGCCTTGATGGCCATCTTCTTGGCGCGGTCCACGATGTTCTCGATCATCGCGCCGGAGTTGAAGTCCTTGAAGTAGAGGACTTCCTTGTCGCCGTTGGCGTACGTGACCTCCAGGAACCTGTTCTCCTCGGACTCGGCGTACATCTGCTCGACGACGGACTGGATCATCGCGTCGACGGTGGCCTCGGGAGAGCCGCCGTGCTCGGACATGTCCTCGGCGTGCAGCGGCAGGGTCCGGGTGAGGTACTTGGAGAAGATGTCCTTGGCGGCCTCGGCGTCCGGGCGCTCGATCTTGATCTTCACGTCGAGCCGGCCGGGGCGCAGGATCGCGGGGTCGATCATGTCCTCGCGGTTGGAGGCGCCGATGACGATGACGTTCTCCAGGCCCTCGACGCCGTCGATCTCGGAGAGGAGCTGCGGGACGATGGTGTTCTCCACGTCGGAGCTGACGCCGGAGCCGCGGGTGCGGAAGAGGGAGTCCATCTCGTCGAAGAAGACGATGACGGGGGTGCCCTCGCTGGCCTTCTCACGGGCCCGCTGGAAGACCAGGCGGATGTGCCGCTCGGTCTCGCCGACGTACTTGTTGAGCAGCTCGGGGCCCTTGATGTTCAGGAAGTAGCTCTTGCCGGCCGGGCGGCCGGTGTGTTCCGCGACCTTCTTGGCGAGGGAGTTGGCCACCGCCTTGGCGATCAGCGTCTTGCCGCAGCCGGGCGGGCCGTAGAGCAGCACGCCCTTGGGGGGCCGCAGCTCGTGCTCCTTGAAGAGGTCGGGGTAGAGGTAGGGCAGCTCGACGGCGTCCCTGATCAGCTCGATCTGGTTGCCCAGGCCGCCGATCTTGGTGTAGTCGATGTCGGGGACCTCTTCGAGGACCAGCTCCTCGACCTCGCTCTTGGGGATGACCTCGTAGACGTACCCGGAGCGGGGCTCCAGGAGCAGGGCGTCGCCGGCACGGATGGTGGTGTGCAGCAGCGGCTCGGCGAGCCGTACCACCCTCTCCTCGTCGGTGTGCCCCATCACGAGGGCGCGCTCGCCGTCCTCCAGGATCTCCTTCAGGGTGACGATGTCCCCGGAGCGCTCGAACGCCATGGCCTCGACCACGTTCAGCGCCTCGTTGAGCATCAGCTCCTGCCCGCGGCGCAGCTCGTCGAGCTCGACGCCGGGGCTGACGTTCACCCGCAGCTTGCGCCCACCGGTGAAGATGTCCGCGGTGCCGTCGTCGTTCGCCTGGAGGAAGACTCCGAAGCCGGCGGGCGGCTGGGCCAGCCGGTCGACCTCTTCTTTCAGGGCGACGATCTGGTCGCGGGCCTCACGGAGAGTGTTGGCCAGGCGCTCGTTCTGCGCGGACACTCCGGCGAGGTTGGTCTGCAACTCGACGATGCGCTCTTCGAGGATCCTCGTGTGACGCGGCGAGTCGGCGAGCTTTCGTCGCAGGACGGCGATCTCCTGCTCAAGGTAGGCGACCTGACCGGCAGGGTCTTCGGACCCTCGACCCGGCCGGATGCCGCGGTTGGTGTCGTCGTCGTGGGCTGCCACGGTCCTCACCTCCTCCAAGGGGAGCTGGACGCTTCCTGACCCTACCTGGCCGCGTCCCACTTGAAACCCCTAGATCACAAAGACGGTCGGGGTGCATCCGATCTTCACCCGTGCGCCCGTCCTCACGCCAGGCAAATACCCATCCAGCAACATCGGAAAGCAGCCATTTGTTTCGTCTACAACGCTCAACACCCACCAAGGGTGCCTGGAATTGCAGCGGAACGGCGACCGCTCCCCCGCCGGTTCCGGCGACCGGCGGGAATGCGCCGTGGGCGGGGTGCGCGGAGCGGGTCAGACCTGGGTGCCGGGGACCGGCTCCGCGGTGAGGCGGAAGCGGTCGTTCTCCCACGTCCAGGTCACGTTGCGCTGCTTGTCCGGCTTGCTGCGGGGGACGTCCGGCGAGGAGTAGCCGAGGAGGGTGGCCGAAATCTCATTTTCGCGGACAGCGAATTCACCGACGCTCATGCCCTCGGCCGGGTCGAGCAGCGTCGCGGTCACGCGCGGTGACACGCCGGGCCGGGTGGCGGAGACGACGTACATCCCGCTGGGCGGGGTGCCGGCGGCGGACCGGCAGCGCACGACGGCCACGGTCTCGGCGCGCCCGTCGCCGTCGAAGTCCGCGGAGCCGTGCTTGAAGACCTCCGGCTCGGTGCCCGCGCAGTCCACCGGGTAGTGGGCGGCGCCGGGGTGCGGTCCGGGAGCCGGTCTGCCGCCGTGGTCGCCCTTGCCGTCGTCGCCGGCGGCGACGGTCGGGGGCTGGATGAGTGCCGCGAGGGCGATGACGGCGGCCATGGCCGCAGCGGTGGCGATCCAGTGCACCGGGCGGGGGTGCGTGTGCGGGAGGTCGGCGCCGGGCAGAGGCTGCACGGGTGAGGCTCCTGGGAGGGCTGGGAGGGCCGTGGGGAGGCCAGCATGGTGTCACACACCGGCCGCCCGCGGAACGGTCCCCGCCGCTTCGGTGCGCCTTCAGTTCCCGGCGGCGGCCCGCTGGCCGCCGGGACCGGTGTAATCCTCCCCGTACGCCCCCTTCGCGGGCCGGCGGCGGCGCAGCGGCGGCTCGACGCCGTCGGCGAGCCTGCGGGCGGTGAGCAGGAAGCCGGTGTGGCCGATCATGCGGTGGTCGGGCCGTACGGCCAGGCCCTCGACGTGCCAGTTGCGCAGCATGGTCTCCCACGCCTGCGGCTCGTTGAAGTTGCCGTGTTCGCGGATGGACTCCACGGTGCGGGCGAGCTGGGTGGTGGTGGCGACGTAGGCGCAGAGGATGCCGCCGGGCACCAGGGCCTTGGCGACCGCGTCCAGGCACTCCCAGGGGGCGAGCATGTCGAGGATGACGCGGTCCACGTCGGCGTCGGAGAGGTTGTCCTGGAGGTCGCCGACGGTGAGCTGCCAGGCGGGGTGGGGGCCGCCGAAGTAGCGCTCGACGTTCTGCCGGGCGACGTCGGCGAAGTCCGCGCGGCGCTCGTACGAGTGGAGCATGCCGCCGTCGCCGACGGCCCGCAGCAGGAAGCTGGTCAGCGACCCCGAGCCGACGCCCGCCTCGACCACGCGCGCACCGGGGAAGACGTCGGCGAACGCCAGGATCTGGCCGGCGTCCTTGGGGTAGACGACGGCCGCTCCGCGCGGCATGGACAGGACGTAGTCGGGGAGCAGGGGGCGCAGCGCGAGGTACGGGACGTTGCCCGTGGTGCGCACGACGGTTCCCTCGGGGGCGTCGATCAGCTCGTCGTGCGGGAAGGAGCCCTTGTGGGTGTGGAAGGCCTTCCCGGCTTCGAGCGTGAACGTGTAGTGGCGGCCCTTGGGGTCGGTGAGCTGTACCTGGTCCCCGACCTGGAAGGGCCCGCGGCGGCGGGCGGCACCGGTCGGCTCGGACATGCCGCTCACCCTACCGGCCTGCGGAGGTCAGGACTGCGGCCGGGCCATGGCGGCGACGAAGGCGCGCTCCACGTCGGCGGTGGCGAGCACCCCGTAGATGTGGCCGGTCTCCTCCAGCACGAGGTACTCGCTGTGCGGGCTGTCGCGCAGGTGCTCCAGCAGTTGTTCGCCGGTCAGCTCGGCGGAGAGCTTCATCTCGTCCGTGAGGTCCTGGGAGAGCGAGCTGACCGCCACCCAGGGGCGGCGGTGGGCGGGGGTCTGGGCGATGGCCGCGCCGCGGACGACGCCGGTGGGGTCGCCGCGGCCGTCGACGACGACGAGGGCGCGGGCGCCGGCGGCGTCCGCGCGGCGCAGCGCCTCGGACAGGGGGGTGTCGGCGGTGACGGGCGCCGCCCGGCGGGTGAGCGCGCGGGCGCGCAGCTCGGGCAGCTTCTCGCGCAGCCGGGCCATGCGCAGGCTGTTGCCGGCGCCGGTCCAGATGATCGCGGCGAGGATGGCCGCGAGCAGGGCGTCGGTGACGGTGTCGAAGCTGCCGGGGTCGGCGGCCCGGGAGTGGGTGAACAGCGGCAGGCCGATGAGCGTGGTCACGGCCAGCGCGCGGCCCACCCAGGCGGCGACGACGGTGCCGGTCATGGGTTTGCCGCTGACCTTCCACACCAGGGCGCGCAGCATCCGGCCGCCGTCCAGCGGCAGCCCGGGCAGCAGGTTGAAGACGGCGACGATGAGGTTGGAGATCGTGAGCGCGGCGAGCAGCACCGCGGGCACGGTGTCCTGCTCGACGAGCTGGAGGGCGCCGTAGAAGCCGCCGGCCAGGACCAGCGAGAGGAGCGGCCCGGCGAAGGCGAGCCAGAACTCGCGGCCGGGGGTCTCGGACTCCTTCTCGATCTCCGAGACGCCGCCGAAGAACTGCAACTGGATGCGGCGTACGGGCAGCTTGTAGTGGAGGGCGACGCGGGTGTGGGCCAGCTCGTGGACCAGCACGGAGGCGTAGAACGCGACGGCGAAGAACAGCGCGATGACGTACCGCAGGGCGCCCAGCTCGGGCAGGATGCGTTCGAGCTGGCCGCCGAAGACCCAGGTGATGAGGGCAGCGACGAGGAACCAGCTCGGGGCGACGTACACGGGCACGCCGAAGGGGCGGCCCATGAGGATGCCGCCGCCGCGGCCGGGGCGATCGCCCCTGCGCTCCTCGCTCACGACTTCCACTCCTGCCCGCTCGCGGTGCCGTATTCCTGCCCGCCCGTCCGGCCTGCATCGTATGCCGCCGGATGTCGGTCCCGGGCCCTAGGGTCGTACACCATGAGTACCCGCACCGACACCGGGAACCACCCCGCGGACCCCGCCCCGCCGCCCCCCGAGGGGGACCCCGGGCCGGACGCGCCACGGGCGCCGGCGCCGCCCCGGTCGCTGTCGCCCTCACGCGCGGCGGACTTCATGACCTGCCCGCTCATGTACCGCTTCCGGGTGATCGACAGGCTGCCGGAGAAGCCGCGCGCCTCCGCGGCCCGAGGGACGCTGGTGCACGCGGTGCTGGAGCGGCTCTTCGACGATCCTGCTGCCGAGCGTACGCCGCCGCGGGCGCGGGCGCTGGTGGCGCCGGCGTGGGAGCGGCTGCTCGCGGACCGGCCTGAGCTGGCGGAGCTGTTCACGGACGGGGACGAGGCGGGTTCCGAAGGGGGGCACGGGGACGGAGACGGGAGCGGGGACGGGGAAGGCGGCGGCTCCGGCACGGACGGGGCCGCGGAGCGGCTGGCGGAGTGGCTGGCCGGGGCCGAGCAGCTCGTCGAGCGGTGGTTCACGCTGGAGGACCCCGCGCGTCTGGAGCCCGCGGAGCGGGAGCTGTTCGTGGAGACGGTGCTGGCCTCCGGGCTGAAGCTGCGCGGCGTCATCGACCGGGTCGACGTGGCGCCGACGGGCGAGGTCCGCGTCGTGGACTACAAGACGGGCAAGGCGCCCCCGCCGGAGTACGCCGCGGACGCCCTGTTCCAGATCAAGTTCTACGCGCTGGTGCTGTGGCGGCTGCGCGGCCGGGTCCCGCGCCGGCTGCAGTTGGTCTACCTCGGCAGCGGCGACGTGCTGACGTACGACCCGGACGAGGCCGATCTGCGCGGCGTGGAGCGCAAGGTGCTCGCGCTGTGGCAGGCGATCAGGCGGGCGACGGAAAGCGGCGACTGGCGGCCCAGGCCGGGCCGGCTGTGCGGCTGGTGCGACTTCAAGGACTCCTGCCCGGCCTTCGGCGGCACCCCGCCCCCGTATCCGCTGACGGTCGCCGACCCGGGCCTGCCGCAGCCCCGCCCGGCCGGGGACGGGGACGGTGCGCAGGGCAGAATGGACACCGCCTGACAGTTCGGTCCGGCCGAGGAAGAGGAGACCCTGTGGCCATCCGCGTCCTGCTCGTCGACGACCAGCCGCTGCTGCGCACCGGCTTCCGCATGATCCTGGAGGCCGAGCAGGACATCGCCGTCGTCGGCGAGGCCGGCGACGGACTGCAGGCGCTCGACCAGGTCCGGGCGCTGCAGCCGGACGTGGTGCTGATGGACATCCGGATGCCCCGCATGGACGGCGTGGAGGCCACCAGGCAGATCACCGGCGCCGGCCGGGACGGGCCCGCGAAGGTGCTGGTGCTGACCACCTTCGACCTCGACGAGTACGTGGTGGAGGCGCTGCGCGCCGGGGCCAGCGGCTTTCTGCTGAAGGACGCGCCGGCCGGCGAGCTGGTGCAGGCGATCCGGGTGGTGGCCGCGGGGGACGCGATGCTGGCCCCGAGCATCACCAGGCGGCTGCTCGACAAGTTCGCCACGAAGCTGCCGACGGGAGAGCAGGACGTGCCGGACACGCTGGGCACGCTCACCGAGCGGGAGGTCGAGGTGCTCAAGCTGGTCGCCCGCGGGCTGTCGAACGCGGAGATCGCCGCCGACCTGTTCGTCAGCGAGACGACGGTGAAGACCCACGTGGGCCACGTGCTGACCAAGCTGGGCCTGCGCGACCGGGTGCAGGCCGCGGTGTACGCGTACGAGAGCGGGCTGGTGCGCCCCGGCGGTTCCTGAGCGCCGGCCGGGAGCCCCGCGGCGCGCGGAGCTCCCGGCCGCGGACGCGGTCAGGCCGGCCGGCGGGTCACTCCGAGCCCTTCGAGATCTCCCAGAAGCGGAAGACCGTCGAGGCGTCGAGCGTCCACTCCAGGCCGAGGATGTTCTCCCGCGCGGCGGCGTACTGCTTGCCCTGCCAGAGCGGTATCACGGGCAACTGGTCGGCGACGATGTCCTGCAGCTCGCCGTAGGCGTCCACCGTGGCCGTACGCTCCGACTGCGCGGCGGTCGCGGGGATCAGCTCGCTGGTGATCCGGCCCGGGTCGTAGTTGTTGGCCAGCACGTTGCCCTCGCCGAAGAACGGCGCGGTGAAGTTGTCCGGATCCGGATAGTCCGGCACCCAGCCCTTGACGTAGACGCCGTACGCGCCCTTCTCGACGCCCTTTTCGAACTCGTCCAGCGGAACGGACTCGACGTCCGCCTGGAACAGGCCGCTGGCGTTGAGCTGCTCGGCGATCAGCTCGAAGGACGGCACGGTGCCGGGCCCGTAGCGCTCGGGCGTGGCGTGCAGCGTCACGCGCACCTTCTCGTCGATGCCCGCCTCGCGCAGCACCTGCTCGGCCCTGGCCGGGTCGGGCCGGTCGCCGTAGGTGTCGTAGAAGGCGGTGTTGTGGCCGGTGATACCGGCGGGGACGATCGAGTACAGCTCCTCGGCGGTGCCCTCGTAGACCTCGCGGACCAGCGCGTTGCGGTCGATGAGGTAGGCGAACGCCTTGCGCACCGCGGGGTTGCCGGCGACCGGGTCGTCCATGTTGAAGACCAGGTGCTGCACCTCGGCGCTGGTGCCCTCGACGAGCTGGATCTGCTGGCCGGCCCCGGCCTGGTCCTGCAGCTCCGCGATGTCCCTCATCGCCAGGCCGCGGTACGCCAGGTCGATGTCGCCGCTCTCCAGGTCCGCCTTCAGCCTGTCGTCGCCGCCGGAGTCGCCGTACAGCTTCAGCGTCATCCCGGAGTTCTGGACCTCCGCGGTGCCCTTGTAGCCGGAGTTGACGGAGAAGTCGGCCTCCTTGCCCTCCTGGTAGGAGTCCAGCTTGTACGGGCCGGACCCGACGGCCTTGCCGTCCTCGCGCAGCTTGTCCGCGGGGTAGGAGTCGCCGTCGACGATCGAGCCGGCGCCGGAGGCGATCTTCATGGGGAAGGTCGCGTCGGGGTAGTCCAGCCGGAAGGTCACGGTCAGCTCGTCGGGCGTCTCGATCGCGCCGATCGAGTCGAGCATGACGGCGGGGCCCGCCGGGTCGTCGATGCCGATGGTGCGCTCGAAGGAGAACTTCACGTCCTCGGAGGTGAGGTCGGAGCCGTTGGAGAACGTCAGCCCGTCCTGCAGCTTGCAGGTGTAGACGCGGCTGTCGGCGTCCTCGAAGGCGCACTCCTTCGCCGCCTCGGGCTCGGGCTCGGTGGCTCCCTTGGGGAAGCTCAGCAGGGACTGGAAGACGTTGTTGAACACCAGCCAGGAGCCGACGTCGTAGCCCGCCGCGGGGTCGATGGCCGTGACCTCGTCGGTCATGCCCATCACCACCGCGTCGCCGGAGCCGGCCCCCGGTCCGGAGTCCGAGCCGCAGCCGGCCGCGAGCAGCACGGTGGCCATGGCGGCGCCGAGGGGTGGGGCGAGCCGCTGGACAGCCTTCTTCACGTGTGTGGGTTCCTTCACTCGGGTCGGTTCTCTGCCCGGCGCGGCACCGCCGGTGGCCCCTACTCGCTCAGCCCGCGCCGCAGCTCCCAGAGCTGCAGCGTCGAGGACGAGTTGAGCGCCCACTCCGCCCCCGTGACGGTGTCGCGCGCCGCGATGTACTGCTTGCCCTGCCAGAGCGGGAGGTACGGGACGTCGGTCGCGAGGACGTCCTGCACCCGCTCGAAGCTGTCCGTCGTGCGCTCCCGCTGTGCCTCCTGGCGGGTCCGCGGGATCAGGTCCTCGATGACGGAGCTCTCGTAGTTGTTGTAGGTGAAGTTCTCCTCGCCGACGAACGGCGCGGTGAACGTGTCGGGGTCGGGGAAGTCGGGATACCAGTGGAGACCGTAGACGGCGTACTTGTTCTCCGCGTAGTTCTTCTTGTACGTCTCCCACGTGTCGCCCTTGACGGTGACCTCGAACAGGCCGGAGCTGTTGAGCTGGTCGCGCAGCTCCTCGAACTCGGCCTTCGTCGTCTCGCCGTAGTGGTCGGTGGTGTAGTTCAGGGTGAGCCGGACGGGCGTCTCCACGCCTGCGTCCCGCAGCAGTTCGCGGGCGCTGTCGACGTCCGGACGGTCGCCGTAGGCGTCGTGGAAGGCGGTGTTGTGGCCGATGATGCCCCTCGGGATCATCGCGAACAGCGGCTCGACGGTGCGCTGGTAGACCTCGCGCGCGATCTTCGTCCGGTCGATCACCTCGGCCGTCGCGCGGCGCACGGCCCGGTCCTCGACGGTCGGGTTCTTCACGTCGAAGACGAGGTAGGCGATCTCCGCGCCGGGCGTCTCGTAGAGGCTGACGTCGCCGTCGGTGTCGTCGTCGAGGCGGTTGATCTGCTCGGGCTCCAGGCTGCGGCCCATCACGTCGACGTCGCCGCCGGCGATGGCGTCCTCCATGCTCTTGGAGTCGTCGAAGTAGCGGACCTCGACCGCGTCGTTCTGCGGGTCGAGCTGGCCCTTGTAGTCGCCGTTGCCGGTGTAGACGGCCTTGGTGGCGACGTCGTCGTCGTGCTCCACCTTCAGGCTGTACGGGCCGGAGCCGGCGATCTCGAAGCCCTCGTAGAGCTTGTCCTTCTCGTAGACCTCGCTGTCGACGATGGCCGCGGCGGGGGTGGCGAGCTTGAGGGGGAAGGTGGCGTCCGGCGTCCTGAGGTGGAAGACCACGGTCCGCTCGTCGGGGGTCTCCACCGTGTCGACGTTGGCGAGCAGCGGGAACGGGCCGTTGGGGTTCTTGATCTCCAGCATCCGCTCGATGGAGAACTTGACGTCCTCGGCGGTGAGGTCGTGGCCGTTGGTGAACTTCAGGCCGTCGCGGAGCGTGCAGCGGTACTGCTCGCTGAGCCGGTCGGCGAAGACGCACTGCTCGGCGGCGTCGGGGGCGGGCTCCGAGCCCGTACGCGGCATCCGCATCAGCGTCTGGAAGGTGTTGTGCAGCACGTTCCAGGAGTTGATGTCGTACGCCGTGGCCGGGTCGAGGGGGGCGGGGTTCTCCTCGGTCAGCTCCAGCCTGTCGGTCGTGCCGACCACGATCGCGTCACCGTCTCCACCGGAATCGCCCACCACCCCGCAGGAGGCGGCAACCGGGACGAGCAGGCCCAGCAACGCGGGCAGCACCAACGACTTACGAATCATGGTCGACTTTCTCCCTCGGGCGTCCCCGGAGAGGTTAGCCGCAGCACCCAGCCGGGCTGGGCCGCAGGGAAGTTGAGAAGAAATCACGTGCTGATTACGCCCGGCGCCTTTCCGATAACCGGACGCCGGAACAATGGCCGCGAACCTGAATCAAACCGGGCACAGAGAGGCGCCCCGGCAGGCGCCGCGCTCCCCTCCAGCACAGTTCCGCACGCCTGTCGAGAGCTGTGCGCGTGAGAAAGCTCACCCCGGCGAATCCGCGCCGTGCAGCGGCAATGAGGTAACGGCTTTCGTCACGCAAAATACATGAACCACTGCGCGGAGTTTCCCCGCCGCTTTCTCACTGGAGGCGGTCGACTACGGAGCGGAGAAAGGGGAGATCGACTTCCGTCAGGGAACGCACGAGGTGCCGTCCCGGCGCCGGCTCGATCGGCGCCACCGACGGCACCGCCACGACGGCGCAGCCGGCCGCCTCCGCCGCCGTCACGCCCGTGAGGGTGTCCTCGACCACGGCGCAGCGCCGCGTGTCGGCCCCGAGGGCGGCCGCGGCGTGCAGGTACGGGTCGGGGTGGGGCTTCGTGCGCGGGATCTCGTCGCCGGCCACGGAGAGGTGGAACTCGTGGCCCAGGGAGCGCAGCACCCGGTCGATGATGCGCCGGTGGGAGGCGGAGACCAGGGCCGTGGGCACGTCGTGCGCGGCGAGTTCGGTGAGCAGCCGCCGGGCGCCGGGCATCAGGGGCACGTCGCCGTCGATCAGCTCCTCGAAGCGGGTGTTGAGGCGGCCGGCCAGCTCGGTCAGGCCGATGTCGGCGCCGGTGGTGGCGATGAGGTACGCGGCGCTGCGCGACATCGGGCCGCCGACGACGACCTGGCGCTGCTCCTCGGTCAGCTCGTGGCCGAACTCGGCGAAGACCGAGACCTCCGCGGCCCACCAGAAGCCCTCGGTGTCGACCAGGGTGCCGTCCATGTCGAGCAGCACGGCCTGCAGGGTCGTACCGCGCGCTGTACGCACGTGGCGGACCGGGGCGGTGCCCTGGGCCGTTCGGGTGCCTTCAGCGGGGATGCTGCCGGTCATCCGCTCACCTCCCTCTAAGGGGCGCAAAGGCCGGCCGCCAGAAGCGACCGGCCTGTTCCGGACCGACCAGTGTAAGCCGACTGTCCGAAAAGCGCCCGTGGAGCGCCTCCGGGCGCTCTTCGGACACGACCGGCGTACGCGCCGGGCGCGGGCGGCGCTCAGCGCGCGTTGAAGTACTTCGCCTCGGGGTGGTGGATGACGATCGCGTCCGTGGACTGCTCGGGGTGCAACTGGAACTCCTCGGAGAGCTTCACCCCGATCCGCTCCGGCTCCAGCAGCTCGGCGATCTTCGCCCGGTCCTCAAGGTCCGGGCACGCACCGTAGCCGAGCGAGAACCGCGCGCCACGGTACTTCAGCGCGAACATGTCCTCGATCTGCGCCGGGTCCTCGCCGCCGTAGCCCAGCTCGGCGCGTACCCGCGCGTGCCAGTACTCCGCCAGCGCCTCGGCGAGCTGTACGGAGAGCCCGTGCAGCTCCAGGTACTCGCGGTAGGAGTCGGCGGCGAAGAGCTCGGCCGTGGCCTCGCCGATCTTCGAGCCGACGGTGACGATCTGGAAGCCGACGACGTCCGTCTCGCCGGAGTCCTCCGGGCGGAAGAAGTCCGCCAGGCACAGCCGCCGGCCCCGCTGCTGCCGCGGGAAGGTGAAGCGGGTGCGCTCGCCGCCGTCGTCGCCGAGGACGATCAGGTCGTCGCCCTTGGAGACGCAGGGGAAGTAGCCGTAGACGACGGCGGCCTCCAGCAGGTTGCCGGTGTGCAGGCGGTCCAGCAGCCCGCGCAGCCGCGGCCGGCCCTCGGCGGCGACCAGGTCCTCGTACGAGGGTCCGTCGCCGCCGCGCGGCGCCTTCAGCCCCCACTGGCCCTTGAACAGCGCGCCCTCGTCCAGCCAGGAGGCGTAGTCGGCCTGCTGGATGCCCTTGACGACCCGGGTGCCCCAGAACGGCGGGGTGGGCACGGGGTTGTCCGTGGCCACGTCGGAGCGGGCGGGGGCGCGCTCGTCGTCCGCGCCGGCCGCGGCCGGCGTGGGGACCGCCCGCACCCGGCGGGGGCGCAGCTCGGGCAGCTCGGCGCCGGGGACGCCGCGCTTGACGCCGATGAGGGCGTCCATGAGGCGCAGTCCCTCGAAGGCGTCGCGGGCGTAGCGGACCTCGCCCTCGTAGACCTCGTGCAGGTCCTGCTCGACGTACGCGCGGGTGAGGGCCGCGCCGCCGAGGATGACCGGGTACCGGGAGGCCAGCCGGCGCTGGTTCAGCTCCTCCAGGTTCTCCTTCATGATCACCGTGGACTTCACCAGCAGCCCGGACATCCCGATGACGTCGGCCGCGTGCTCCTCGGCGGCCTCCAGGATGGCCGAGACCGGCTGCTTGATGCCGAGGTTGACCACGTTGTAGCCGTTGTTGGACAGGATGATGTCGACGAGGTTCTTGCCGATGTCGTGCACGTCGCCGCGCACGGTGGCCAGCACGATCGTGCCCTTGCCGGAGCCGCCCTCGCCGTCCTCGACCTTCTCCATGTGCGGCTCCAGATAGGCCACCGCGGTCTTCATCACCTCGGCGGACTGGAGCACGAACGGAAGCTGCATCTGCCCGGAGCCGAACAGCTCGCCGACGACCTTCATGCCGTCCAGCAGCGTCTCGTTGACGATCTCCAGGGCGGGCCGCTCGGCGAGCGCGGTGTCGAGGTCGGCCTCCAGGCCGTTCTTCTCGCCGTCGATGATCCGCCGCTTCAGCCGCTCGTCGAGCGGCAGCGCGGCCAGTTCCTCGGCCTTGCCCGCCTTCATCGACTTGGTGTCGACGCCCTCGAACAGCTCCAGCAGGCGCTGCAGCGGGTCGTACGCGGGCTCGTCGCCCTGCGCCGGGCGGCGCCGGTCGTGGATGAGGTCCAGGCAGACCTGCACCTGCTCCTCCTCCAGCCGGGCGATGGGCAGGATCTTGCTGGCGTGCACGATCGCGGAGTCGAGCCCGGCCTTCACGCACTCGTCCAGGAAGACGGAGTTGAGCACGACCCGGGCGGCCGGGTTGAGGCCGAAGGAGATGTTCGACAGGCCGAGCGTGGTCTGCACGTCGGGGTGGCGGCGCTTGAGCTCGCGGATCGCCTCGATGGTGGCGACGCCGTCGCCGCGGGACTCCTCCTGGCCGGTGCAGATGGTGAACGTCAGGCAGTCGATGAGGATGTCGGACTCGTGGATGCCCCAGTTGCCGGTGAGGTCCTCGATCAGCCGCTCGGCGATGGCGACCTTGTGCTCGGCGGTGCGGGCCTGGCCCTCCTCGTCGATGGTCAGCGCCATCAGGGCGGCGCCGTGCTCGCGGGCGAGGGCCGCGACGCGGGCGAAGCGGGACTCGGGGCCGTCGCCGTCCTCGTAGTTGACGGAGTTGATGACGGCCCGGCCGCCGAGCTTCTCCAGGCCGGCGCGGATCACGTCGACCTCGGTGGAGTCCAGCACGAGGGGCAGCGTGGAGGCGGTGGCGAACCGGCCCGCGAGTTCGGCCATGTCGGCGGCGCCGTCGCGGCCGACGTAGTCGACGCAGAGGTCGAGCATGTGGGCGCCCTCGCGGATCTGGTCGCGGGCCATCTCCACGCAGTCGTCCCAGCGGCC
Organism: Streptomyces sp. WMMC500; assembly: GCF_027497195.1. Lineage (NCBI taxonomy): Bacteria > Bacillati > Actinomycetota > Actinomycetes > Kitasatosporales > Streptomycetaceae > Streptomyces > Streptomyces sp. WMMC500. The sequence goes on along the minus strand of NZ_CP114905.1, from coordinate 7,704,734 downwards.
TTCGAGCATCGCGGTGCGGAACTTCTTCGAGCCGTTGGCGTTGGTGCGCTCGCCGATCGCCAGGTACGAGGTGTCCTGGCGGAACGGCACCGTCTGGTACAGCGACGCGGCCCCCGGCTCGGGCCGGGGCGAGCGCTCGCCCGGCCGCAGGTCCCGTACCCGCTCGGTCACCTGCCGCAGGTGCTCGGGGGTGGTGCCGCAGCAGCCGCCGACCAGGGACAGCCCGTACTCGCGGACGAACGTCTCCTGGGCGTCGGCCAGTTCTCCGGGGGTCAGCGGGTAGTGCGCGCCGTCCTTGCCGAGGACCGGGAGGCCGGCGTTGGGCATGCAGGACAGCGGCACCCGGGAGTGCCGGGCGAGGTAGCGCAGGTGCTCGCTCATCTCGGCCGGGCCGGTCGCGCAGTTCAGCCCGATCATGTCGACGCCCAGCGGCTCCAGCGCGGTGAGCGCGGCGCCGATCTCGCTGCCGAGCAGCATGGCGCCGGTGGTCTCGACGGTCACCGAGCAGATGAGCGGCAGGTCCACGCCGGTGGCGGCCAGCGCCCGGCGGGCGCCGAGGACGGCGGACTTGGTCTGCAGCAGGTCCTGGGTGGTCTCGACGAGCAGCGCGTCGGCGCCGCCGGCGATCATCCCCTCGGCGTTCTGCTGGTAGGCGTCGCGGAGCGTGTCGTACGCGACGTGGCCGAGGGTCGGCAGCTTGGTGCCCGGGCCCATGGAGCCGAGGACCCAGCGCTGGCGGCCGTCGCCCGCCGTGTACGCGTCGGCGGACTCGCGGGCGACGCGCACGCCGGACTCGGACAGCTCGAAGATCCGGTCCGCGATGTCGTACTCGGCGAGGGCGGCGTGGTTGGCGCCGAAGGTGTTCGTCTCCACGCAGTCGACACCGGCCGCGAAGTACTCGTCGTGCACGGAGCGCACGATGTCGGGGCGGGTGACGTTGAGGATCTCGTTGCAGCCCTCCAACTGCTCGAAGTCCTCCAGGGTGGGCTCCTGCGCCTGGAGCATCGTGCCCATGGCGCCGTCGGCCACCACCACACGGGTGGCGAGGGCCTCGCGGAGTGCGTCGGCTCGGGTCTGCTGGCTGGCGGCGGGCTGGGACGGCTGCGAGGCCATGGGGATACTCCCTCGTGTGCGACGGCTGTCGGCTATGCGCGGCCCGCGAGGACCGCTGCACGGGCCCAGGATATCGGCCGCAGCCGATTCGGGGCGGGCCGTCCCGCAACCCGGACGGTGTGGGTCTGCGGGCTTTCCGGCAGACTCGTGCGCGGGCGGCACTTCCGGGGACTTCCCCGACGGCCCCCCTGCGGCGTGACAATGACCCATACTGTTCAGCATTGTCGAACTGCCGGTCTCGTTGAGGAGGATCTTCCGTGGCACGGAACATCCAGTCGCTCGAACGAGCGGCTGCGGTGCTGCGCCTGCTGGCCGGAGGAGAGCGGCGCCTCGGCCTGTCGGACGTCGCCTCGACGCTGGGGCTGGCCAAGGGCACGGCGCACGGCATCCTGCGCACGCTCCAGCAGGAGGGCTTCGTCGAGCAGGACCCGGTCTCCGGCCGGTACCAGCTCGGCGCCGAGCTGCTGCGCCTGGGCAACAGCTATCTCGACGTGCACGAGCTGCGCGCCCGCGCCCTGCCCTGGACCGACGACCTGGCCCGGGCCAGCGGCGAGAGCGTGCACCTCGGCGTGCTGCACCACCAGGGCGTGCTCATCGTCCACCACGTCTTCCGCCCCGACGACAGCAGGCAGGTGCTGGAGATCGGCGCCATGCAGCCGCTGCACAGCACGGCGCTGGGCAAGGTCCTGTGCGCCGTGGACCCGGTGGCGCACGCCGAGGCCGCGGAGGGCGACCGCAAGGCGCTCACGCCCGCCACGGTCACCGAGTCGGCCGAGTTCGAGCAGATCCTGGAGCTGACCCGCGCCCGCGGCTGGGGCTCGGACGTCGAGGAGACCTGGGACGGCATCGCCTCCGTCGCCGCCCCCGTACGCGACCGACGGGGCATGCCCGTGGGCGCCGTCGGCGTCACCGGCGCGGTGGAGCGCCTCTGCCCCGGCGGCGAACTGCGGCCGGAGCTGGTGGCCGCGGTGCGCGACTGCGCCCGGGCGGTGGCCAGGGACCTGGGCGCCGGCCGCTTCTGAGCGGCACGGGGTCCGCACGTCCTCCGTTCAGCCGATTCTTCGTTTTCCCGTCACCGGGCCTTGACTCGCCCGTGACGTGGCGGAACACTGCCGTGCACCGGTCGGCATTGTCGAACACCTGACGACATTTTTGACGTATGGTGTGTCGCGGGCCGGTTTCCTCACACGGACCACCCAGGACAAAGGAGTCGCAGGATGGAGCCGTCCAATTGGGACATATTCTCCGGTGAGGTAGTGGGGACTGCCTTGCTGATCGTTCTCGGCGGTGGCGTGGTCGCCGCCATCACCTTCAAGAAGTCGAAGGCCTTCGACGCGGGCTGGGTCGCGGTCTCCTTCGGCTGGGGTTTCGCGGTTCTGACGGGCGCGTACATGGCGGCCGGCGTCTCCGGTGCTCACCTGAACCCGGCGGTGACCCTCGGTCTCGCGATCAAGGGCGACACCGACTGGGGCGACGTGCCGCTGTACATGGCCTCCGAGATGCTCGGCGCCATGATCGGCGCCGCGTTCGTGTGGCTCGCCTACTACGGCCAGTTCCACCACCACCTCACCGACAGGGACGTGGTCGGCCATCTGGAGGGCGCGGACGAGAAGGCGATCGAGGCACACGAGAAGGGCGCGGGCCCGGTGCTCGGCATCTTCTCCACCGGCCCCGAGATCCGCAACGCCGTGCAGAACACGATGACGGAGATCATCGCGACCTTCGTCCTCGTCATCGCGATCCTCACCCAGGGCCTGAACGACGAGGGCAACGGGCTCGGCACCCTCGGCGCGCTGATCACCGCCCTGGTCGTCGTCAGCATCGGTCTCTCGCTCGGTGGCCCCACGGGTTACGCCATCAACCCCGCGCGCGACCTCGGGCCGCGCATCGTCCACGCGCTGCTGCCGCTGCCCAACAAGGGCGGCTCGGACTGGTCCTACGCGTGGATCCCCGTCGTCGGACCGCTCATCGGCGGTGCCGCCGCCGGCGGGCTCTACGAAGCCGTCTTCGCCTGAGCCGGCACGTCCCGCCCGGCGGGCGGGACGCCGCAGGGCAGCACCTCGACCACGCCGAACCAACGACGTATCGGAGCGACATGACCGACGCACACACTGCAGGCCCGTTCATTGCGGCTATCGATCAGGGGACGACTTCGAGCCGGTGCATCGTGTTCGACACCGATGGCCGGATCGTGTCGGTGGACCAGAAGGAACACGAGCAGATCTTTCCCAGGCCCGGCTGGGTGGAGCACAACGCCAACGAGATCTGGCGCAACGTCCAGCAGGTCGTCGACGGTGCCGTCACCAAGGCCGGGATCACCTCGGCGGATGTGAAGGCCATCGGGATCACCAACCAGCGTGAGACCACCCTGCTGTGGGACAAGAACACCGGCGAGCCGGTCGCCAACGCGATCGTCTGGCAGGACACCCGCACCGCGGAGCTGTGCCGTCAGCTCGGCGGCAGCCAGGGCCAGGACCGCTTCCGCGCCGCGACCGGTCTGCCGCTGGCGTCGTATTTCGCGGGGCCGAAGATCCGGTGGCTGCTGGACAACACGCCCGGGCTGCTGGCCCGTGCCCAGGCCGGTGACATCCTCTTCGGCACGATGGACTCCTGGGTGATCTGGAACCTCACCGGGGGTCCGGGCCGGGGGGTGCATGTCACTGATGTCACCAACGCCTCGCGCACGATGCTGATGAATCTGGAAACCCTGGACTGGGATGCGGATATCTGCCAGGCCATGGGGGTGCCGCAGGCGGTGTTGCCGGAGATCCGGTCTTCGGCGGAGGTCTACGGGCGGGCTGCTTCGGGGACGTTGACGGGGATTGCGGTCGCCTCCGCACTGGGCGATCAGCAGGCCGCGTTGTTCGGGCAGACGTGTTTCGATCAGGGGGAGGCGAAGTCGACCTACGGGACCGGCACGTTCTTGTTGATGAACACCGCGGGTGAGCCGGTGCACTCGGAGAACGGGCTGGTGACCACCGTCGGCTACCGGATCGGTACCCAGCCGGCGGTCTACGCGCTGGAGGGGTCGATCGCGATCACGGGTGCGCTGGTGCAGTGGATGCGTGATCAGATGGGCATCATCTCCACCGCCGCGGAGATCGAGACTCTGGCGTTGAGTGTGGAGGACAACGGCGGGGCGTATTTCGTGCCGGCGTTTTCGGGGTTGTTCGCTCCGTACTGGCGTGATGATGCGCGTGGGGTGATCGCGGGGCTGACGCGGTATGTGACCAAGGCGCATCTGGCGCGGGCGGTGCTGGAGGCCACCGCGTGGCAGACCCGGGAGATCGTCGATGCGATGACCAAGGACTCGGGTGTCGAGCTGACCAGTTTGAAGGTCGATGGCGGTATGACGGCCAACAATCTGTTGATGCAGACCCTGGCGGATGTGCTGGACGCGCCGGTGGTGCGTCCGCTGGTCGCCGAGACCACCTGTCTGGGTGCCGCCTACGCCGCGGGTCTGGCGGTCGGTTACTGGCCCGACACCGACGCCCTGCGCGCCAACTGGCGCCGCGCGGCGGAATGGACCCCCCGCATGGACGAAGCCACCCGCAACCGCGAGTACAACGACTGGCTCAAAGCGGTCCAACGCACCATGGGCTGGATCGAGGACAAGGAGTAGCGACGATGACTCTCCCGCAGACCGTCCCGGAGGCGATACCCGCGCTGGGGACGCACCCGACTGCCGGCCGCGACCTCAGCCGTGCGGAGACGCGGGATCTGCTCGACCGGGCGACCTACGACCTCCTGGTCATCGGCGGCGGGATCCTGGGCACCTCGGTGGCCTGGCACGCCTCTCAGTCGGGACTGCGGGTGGCGATGGTGGAGGCCGGCGACTTCGCCGGCGCCACCTCGTCGGCGTCCTCCAAGCTCGTCCACGGCGGCATCCGCTACCTGCAGAACGGCGCGGTGAAGCTGGTCGCCGAGAACCACCACGAGCGCCGGGTGCTCGCCCGCGACGTGGCACCGCACCTGGTCAGCCCGCTCCCCTTCTACCTGCCGCTCTACAAGGGCGGCCCGCACGGCGCCGCCAAGCTCGGCGCCGGCGTCTTCGCCTACTCCGCGCTCTCCGCGTTCCGCGACGGCGTCGGGCACCTCATCACCCCGGCGAAGGCGGCACGGACCGTCCCCGCGCTGCGTACCGAGGGGCTGAAGGCGGTCGCCGTCTTCGGCGACCACCAGATGAACGACGCCCGGATGTCGGTGATGACGGTACGGGCCGCGGTCGGCGCCGGTGCCGTCGTCCTCAACCACGCCGAGGTCACCGGGCTGCGGTTCACCCACGGCCAGGTGACGGGTGCGGACCTGCGGGACCGGCTGAGCGGCGACGAGTTCGGCGTCGACGCCCGGCTGGTGCTCAACGCGACCGGTCCGTGGGTGGACCACCTGCGGCGGATGGAGAACCCGGCCGCGGCGCCCTCCATCCGGCTCTCCAAGGGCGCGCACGTCGTGCTCAAGCGGCGGTCGCCGTGGCGCGCGGCGATGTCGACGTGGGTGGACAAGTACCGCGTCACCTTCGCGTTGCCGTGGGAGGACCAGTTGCTGCTGGGCACCACGGACGAGGCGTACGAGGGCGACCCGGGCGAGGTGAGCCCGACCGACGCCGACATCGCGCAGATCCTCGACGAGGCGTCGCTCTCGGTGCGCGACGAGGACCTGTCGCCGGACCTCGTGACGTACACCTTCGCCGGGCTGCGGGTGCTGCCGGGCGGTCCCGGCGGCACGGAGCAGGCCAGGCGGGAGACGGTCGTCACCGAGGGCACCGGCGGGATGCTGTCGGTGGCGGGCGGCAAGTGGACGACGTACCGGCACATCGGCCGGATGGTGCTGGGGAAGCTCGCCAAGGAGCACGGCGGTGCGATCGCCGAGGACATGCAGCCGGTGAAGTCCCTGGTGCCGCACACGCCGCTGCCGGGGGTGGCGAACCCCCAGGCGGTCGCGCACCGGCTCCTCGTCGACCGCGACCCGGGCCACCGCATGGCCCCCGACACCGCACGCCAGTTGGCCACGCACTACGGTTCGCTGTCGTACGACATCGCCCGTCTGGTCAACGAGAACCCCGACCTGGGCGAGCGCATCCACCCCGACGGGCCCGAGATCTGGGCGCAGGTGGTCTACGCCCGCGACCACGAGTGGGCCGCGACGGAGGACGACGTGCTGCGCCGCCGCACGACGGCGGTGATCCGCGGCCTGGACACCGCCGACGTCCGGGCCCGGGTGCGGGAGTTGCTCGCACACAGGCGGGACTGAGCGCCGGCGGCCGGCCGGGAGGTCCGAGGGGGGAGGTACCGTGGGGCGCCTCTCCCCTCGCCGGCTTCCGCCTCCCGCGGGATTCACCGCCCACCGCCGCCTCTCTCACCGCGTGCGCAGGTCATAATGGAAGCGGCGCAGACATCGGATGTCTGTGTCAGGGAGGGCGCGAGATGGCGGTCACGGACGAGGCGATCGAGAAGATCAAGGGAATGATCGTCTCCGGCAAGCTGCGGCCGGGCGACCGGCTGCCCAAGGAGAGCGAGCTGGCGGCCGAGCTGGGTCTGTCCCGCAACTCGCTGCGCGAGGCGGTGCGCGCCCTGGCGCTGATCCGCATCCTCGACGTACGGCAGGGCGACGGCACCTACGTCACGAGCCTCGACCCCCAACTCCTGCTGGAGGCCATGAGCTTCGTCGTCGACTTCCACCGCGACGACACCGTGCTGGAGCTGCTCGCCGTACGCCGCATCCTGGAGCCCGCCGCGACCTCGCTGGCCTGCACCGGCATCGAGGAGGCGGAGCTGGACGCGCTGGAGGCGGAGCTGACGGAGCTGGGCGAGGACCCGTCGGTGGAGGAACTGGTCCGCGCCGACCTGGAGTTTCACCGCCGGATCGTGCAGGCGTCCGGGAACTCCGTGCTCAGCTCCCTGCTGGAGGGGCTGTCGGGGCCGACGGCCCGCGCCCGCATCTGGCGCGGCCTCACGCAGGAGGACGCGGTACGGCGCACGCTCACCGAGCACCGGGCGATCCTCGACGCGATGCGCAGCCGCGACGCGGAGGCGGCGCGGTCGTGGGCCACGGTGCACATCGCGAGCGTGGAGCAGTGGCTGCGCCGGACGCTGTGAGCGCCGTGGCGCCGGGCACGGCCACCGGCCGCGCCCGGCGACGGCGTCAGCCGGGGAGGTAGATCCGGCGGGCGTTGCCGCCGAAGAACGCCTCGCGCTCCTCGGCCGCCAGTTCCGCCGCCGCCTCCTCGGCCAGTTCGACGACCCGCCCGTAGTCGGCCGCCAGCGTGCACACCGGCCAGTCCGAGCCGAACAGGATCCGTCCGGGGCCGAACGCGTCGATCACGTGCCGGGCGTACGGCAGCACGTCCGCCGGCCGCCAGTGCTCCCAGTCCGCCTGCGTGACCAGGCCGGACACCTTGCAGCTCACGTTGGGCAGCCGGGCCAGCTCCGTGACCAGATCCGCCCACGGCTGCCACTCCCCCGCCGCGATCGGCGGCTTGCCCGCGTGGTCGAGGACGAACCGGGTGTGCGGCACCGCGCGCGCCGCGGCGATGGCCGCCGGCAGCTCGCGCGGCGTCACCAGCAGGTCGTAGACGAGGCCGCTCTCCCCCGCGAGCCCCAGCGCCCGCAGCACGTCGGGGCGTACCAGCCACCGCGGGTCGGGCTCGTCCTCCGCCTGGTGGCGCAGCGCCCGCAGGCGCGGCGGGCGGCGGCGCAGGGTGTCCGCGTCCAGGCCGGGCGCGGTCAGGTCGAGCCAGCCGCAGACCAGCTCCACCGGCGGGCTCGGCTCCTCGCACAGCTCCAGCGTCTCCTCGTACGACGACGAGGTCTGCACCAGGACCGTGCCGTCGATGCGGTGCTCCGCCAGATGCGGCCCGAGGTCGGCCAGCGTGAAGGTGCGCCGCAGCGGGTCGGCCCAGGAGCCGTCCATCCACGGCTGCGGGCGGCGGGTGATGTCCCAGAGGTGGTGGTGGGCGTCGATGCGCGGCACGCTCAACCTCCCGCGGGTGCCGGCAGCGGCAGGTCGGCGTCGAGCAGCCCGCGTTCGACGAGGGCGGGCCAGAGCCCGTCGGGGATGTCGTACGCGAACATCTCCGCGTTCTCCTTGACGTCCTCCGGCCGGGAGCCCCCCGGGACGACCGAGATCACCGCCGGGTGCGCGAACGGGTAGCGGAGCGCCGCGGCCTTCAGCGGCACCCCGAACTCGGCGCACACCTCGGCGATCCCGCGCGCCCGCGCCACCACCTCGGCCGGCGCCTCGCGGTAGTGGAACCGGCCGCCGGGCCGCGGGTCGGCGAGCAGCCCGGTGTTGTAGACGCCGCCGACGACGACGGCGGTGCCGCGCCGTTCGCAGACGGGCAGCAGGTCGTCGTACGCGCTGCGCTCCAGCAGCGTCCAGCGGCCGGCACAGAGCACCACGTCGACGTCGAGGTCGGCGACGAGCCGGCCCAGGTGGTCGCTGAAGTTCATGCCGAAGCCGATGGCGCCGACGGCCTTCTCCGCCTTCAGCTCCGCGAGCGCGGCGAAGGCGGTCTCGTACACCTGCGGCAGGTGGTTCTCGACGTCGTGGAGGTACGCGATCTCCACGTGGTCGAGCCCCAGCCGCTCCAGCGACGACTCCAGCGTCGCCCGGATCCCGTCCCGGCTCAGGTCCCACACCCGCCCGCGGGCGGGGGTGCCGACGAAGTCGTGGGCGGGCTCGGACTCGCCGGGGCCCAGCGGCCGCAGCCGCCGGCCGACCTTGGTGGACACGGTGTACGAGTGCCGCGGCCGGCCCGCGAGCGCTCGGCCGAGGCGCTCCTCGGACAGCCCGACGCCGTAGTGGGGCGCGGTGTCGAAGTAGCCGTAGCCCTGGGCGAACGCGGTCTCGACGATCTCGGCCGCGGTGGCGTCGGACATCGCCCGGTAGAGGTTGCCGAGGTTGGCGCAACCGAGGCCGAGCCTGGATATGGGGGGCATCCGCCGCCTTTCAGTCCTGTTTCTCGCCGCTGACGAACCGGGAAATGACCAGGGCGACGATGATGATCGCCCCGTTGAGGAACTTCGTCCACTCCGCCGGCACGCCCGCGAGCGTCATCACGTTGATGACGAGCTGGAGGGTCAGCACGCCGGTCAGCGCCCCGAAGAGGGTGCCGCGCCCGCCGCGCAGGCTGATGCCGCCGATCACCGCCGCGGCGAACACCTGGAAGATCATGTCCTTGCCCTGGCCGGCGGAGACCGAGCCGTAGTGGCCGGTGTAGAGCACGCCGGCGAAGGCGGCGAGCATGCCGCCGATGGCCAGGACGACCCAGGTGATGCGGTCGACGCGGATGCCCGCGGCGCGCGCCGCCTCGGGGTTGCCGCCGATGGCGTACAGCGCGCGGCCGTGCCGCAGATACCCGAGCATCAGGCCGCCCACCGCGTACAGGCCGAGGCAGACGTAGACGGCGGCGGGGATGCCGAGCCAGCTCTCCTTGCCGAGGTAGGCGAAGGACTCGGGCACCTCGATGATGGACTTGCCGCCCGTGATGCCCTCGTGCAGGCCGCGCAGCATGACCAGCATGCCGAGCGTGGCGATGAATCCGTTGACTCGGAGTTTGAGGATGAGGAAGCCGTTGAACAGGCCGATCACGGCCCCGACGAGGAGGCACAGGAAGATCGACGTGCCAGACGGCAGCAGCTCGATGCCGGTGAACCGGCCGCCCTCGGCGGGCAGCACGAGCCAGAGCGCGATCACCGGTGCGACGCCGATCGTCGACTCCAGCGACAGGTCCATCCGGCCGCTGATGAGGATCAGGGCCTGCGCGAGGACCAGCAGCCCGAGTTCGGTGGACTGCTGGACGACGCCGATGAGGTTGTCGGAGGTCAGGAAGGCGGGCGAGACGATGAAGCCGATCACGCCGAGCACGAAGATGACGGGTACGAGCGAGAAGTCGCGCCAGCGGCCGAGGTCGATCTCCACCCCGCCGAGCTGCAACTGCGGCTTCTTCTCCACCGCCGCTCCGCCCTCGGCCGCGGCGGCCGGCGGCGCTGTGGACGTAGGCCGTGTCATGCTTGCTGCCCCTTTTCCCGCTGGTCCGGCCCGTCCGGCCGGTCTGGCTGGTCTGGCTGGCTCTGCTCGTTCTGCACGTTCTGCTGCTCCGGGCGTCCGGGTTCGATGCCCTCCATGGCGGCGACCAGCTCCCGGTCGGTCCAGCCGCCGTCGAACTCCGCGACCACCCGCCCGTGGAAGAGCGCGAGCACGCGGTCGCAGACGCGCAGGTCGTCCAGTTCATCGGAGACGATGACGGCGCCGCTGCCGCTCTCGGCCACCCGCCGGACGACGCCCAGCAGGGCGTCCTTGGACTTCACGTCCACGCCCGCGGTCGGCTTGATCGCCACCAGCACGCCGGGGTCCCGGGCGAGCGCGCGGGCGATGACGACCTTCTGCTGGTTCCCGCCGGACAGCCCGTCGACGTCCTGGCCGGGCCCGGAGGTCTTGATGTCCAGCGACTCGATCATGCGCTGCGCGAACCGGCGGGTCCGCGAGGGCAGCACCGTGCCGTACGGGCCGAGTTGGTCGGCGACGGTGAGCGTGGCGTTCTCCGCGACGCTGCGGCCGGGCACCAGGCCCTGTTCGTGCCGGTCCTCCGGTACGTACCCGATGCCGGCCTCCAGCGCGTGCGGCACGCTGCCGGTGCGGACGGCGGCGCCGCGCACCTCGACCCCGCCGCCGTCGGGCGCCCGCATGCCGACGAGGGTCTCCCCGATCGCCGTGTTGCCGCTGGCGGCGGCGCCGGCGAGGCCGACGACCTCGCCGGCGGCGACCGCCAGGTCGAGCGGCTCGTACGCGCCGGCGACGGCCAGCGCCCGCGCCCGCAGCACCGGCGCGACGCCGCCGTCCCCGGCGGGCGCGGTCGTGCCGGTCCGCGCCGCCTGGCCCGGGATCGCCCGGCTGGGCGACTCCTCCGCCACGGCCGCGCCGCCGGGGGGTGCCCCCTCGCCGGTCATCGCGGCGACGAGGTCCTCCTTCGGCAGTCCGGAGACCGGCGCGGTCAGGATGTGCCGCGCGTCGCGGAAGACGGTGACCGTGTCGCAGAGTTCGTAGACCTCCTGCAGGTGGTGGGAGATGAACAGGAAGGCGACCCCCTGCCGCTGCAGTTCGCGCAGCTTCCCGAAGAGGCGGTCGATGCCGCCGGCGTCGAGCCGGGCGGTCGGCTCGTCGAGGATGATCAGCCGCGCGCCGAAGCTGAGGGCTCGCGCGATCTCCACGAACTGCCGCTGCTCGACGCCGAGATCCTTCGCCCGCGCGGCGGGGTCCACCTCCACGCCGTACGCCGCGAGAAGCTCGCGGGCGCGTGAGCGCAGCCGGCGCCAGTTGATGGCGCCGGGGCCGGTGAAGCGGTTGAGGAAGAGGTTCTCGGCGACCGTGAGGTCCGGCACGATCATGAGCTTCTGGTAGACGCAGGCGACCTTGGCGCGCCAGGCCGACGTGTCGCCGAACGGCGGCGCGGGCTCGCCGGAGAAGGCGACGGTGCCCGCGTCGGGGCGCTCCATGCCGGTCAGCACGGAGACGAGGGTCGACTTCCCGGCGCCGTTGCGGCCGACGAGGGCGTGCGCCTCGCCGGCCGCGACCTCCAGGTGCACGCCGTCGAGCGCGAGCGTGGGGCCGAAGCGTTTGACGACGCCGTCGGCGCGTACGGCAGGGGGCGCCGCGGCCACGGCTCAGCCCTGCTTTTCGAGCTGGTTCGCCCACAGCTCGGGGTCGTCGACGTTCTCCTTGGTGACCAGCGGGGCGGGCAACTGGTCCTCCAGGCCGTTCGGGATCTTGACGATCTTCGAGCCGTGGTCGGTCTTGCCCGGCTTGAACTCCTTGCCCTTCAGCGCCTGCTGGGCGTAGAAGAGCGCGTACTCGGCGTAGAGGTCGGCGGGCTGGGAGACGGTGGCGTCGATCGTGCCCTCGCGGATGGCGTCCAGTTCCTCGGGGATGCCGTCGTTGGAGACGATCGTGATGTGGCCCTCCTCGCCGGCGGGCTTGAGCATGTTCTTCTGCTCCAGCAGCGCGAGGGTGGGCTGCAGGAAGACGCCGCCGGCCTGCATGTAGATGCCGTCGATCGACTTCTCCTTGGCCAGGACGCTCTGCAGCTTGGCGGAGGCGACGTCGCCCTTCCACTCGGTGGGCAGCTCGAAGACCTCCATGTCGGGGTACTTCTCGTCCATGCACTTCTTGAACGCCACCGAGCGGTCCCGGCCGTTGATGGAGGCCAGGTCGCCCTGGAACTCCACGACCTTGCCCTTGCCGCCGAGCTGCTCACCGAGGTACTCGCAGGCCTTGATGCCGTACGCCTCGTTGTCGGCCCGTACGACCATGTAGATCTCGCCCTTGTCGGGGCGGGTGTCGACGCTGACGACGGGGATGTCCTCCTCCGCCAGCCGCTCCAGGGTGGAGGCGACGGCGCCGGTGTCCTGCGGCGCCATGACGACGGCGTCGGCGCCCTGGTCGGTGAACGCCTGCACGTTGGCGACGAGCTTGCCGATGTCGTTCTGGGAGTTGGTGATCGGCAGGGCGTCGACCACGCCGTCCGAGACGCCCTTCTTCAGGTACTGGTGGTAGGAGTTCCAGAAGTCGCTGTCGGTGCGCGGCATGTCGATGCCGACCTGGCCGTCGGCGCCGGCCTCGTCGTTGCCGCGGTTGCAGGCGGCGAGCGGGGCGATGGCGAGGAGGGTGGTGCAGGCCGCGACGGCGGTCCTGCGGAGGCTGCGAGTCAGCATGGGAGTCCCGTCCCGTCGTTCGTCTCGGGTATGCGGCTGGGGGGTTCGGCTCGGGCCGCGGCGGGCCGGAGGGCCGGCCGCGCGGTCTCGGGTGCGGCGTGCGGTACGCCGGGCATGGGGCTCAGCTCCCCTGGTCCCGCTCGGCCACGGCCTGCCAGACGGGTCCGTCCGGGTAGCGGTGCGCGGCCAGCGACTCGGGGTGCATCCGCGCGGAGAAGCCGGGGGCCTCGGGCGCGCGGTAGCGGCCGTCGACGACGACGGCCGGGTCGGTGAAGTGCTCGTGGAGGTGGTCGACGTACTCGATGACGCGGTCCTCGCGGGTGCCGGAGACGGCGACGTAGTCGAACATGGCCAGGTGCTGCACCAGTTCGCACAGGCCGACGCCGCCGGCGTGCGGGCAGACCGGGACGCCGTACTTGGCGGCGAGCAGCAGGATGGCCAGGTTCTCGTTGACGCCGGCCACGCGGGCGGCGTCGATCTGCACGAAGTCGACGGCGCCGGCCTGGAGCAGTTGCTTGAACATCACGCGGTTGGCGACGTGTTCGCCGGTGGCGACCTTCACCGGCTGCCCGGCGCGTACGGCGGCGTGGCCGAGCACGTCGTCGGGGCTGGTGGGCTCCTCGATCCAGTGCGGCGCGTACGGGGCCAGGGCGGTCATCCAGCGCACCGCGTCGGCGACGTCCCAGCGCTGGTTGGCGTCCACGGCGATGCGGACGTCCGGGCCGACGGCCTCGCGGGCGAGCCGCATGCGCCGTACGTCGGCGTCGAGGTCGTCGCCGACCTTCAGCTTGATCTGCCCGAAGCCCTCGGCGACGGCGGCCTTGGAGAGCTGGACGAGCTTCTCGTCGGAGTAGCCCAGCCAGCCGGGGGTGGTGGTGTACGCGGGGTAGCCCTCGGCGCGCAGCCGGGCGGCCCGCTCGGCGCGGCCGGGTTCCGCGGCGCGCAGCAGGGCCAGCGCCTCGTCGGGGGTGAGAGCGTCGGAGAGGTAGCGGAAGTCGACGAGGGAGACCAGTTCCTCGGGGGTCATGCGGGCCAGGAACTCCCACACCGGCAGCCCGGCCTGCCCGGCGGCCAGGTCCCAGGCGGCGTTGACCACGGCACCCGCGGCCATGTGGATCACGCCCTTCTCCGGGCCGAGCCAGCGTAGTTGGGAGTCGTGGGTGAGGGTGTCGCACAGCTCGGCGAGCTCGGCGGCGGTACGCGGCGCGGGGCGGCCGACGACGTGGGGGGCAAGGGAGCGGATGGCGGCGGCGGTGACGTCGTTGCCGCGGCCGATGGTGAAGCAGAAGCCGTGGCCCTCGACGCCGGGCGCGTCGGTGCGCAGCACGACGTACGCGGCGGAGTAGTCGGGGTCGGGGTGCATGGCATCCGACCCGTCGAGCTCCAGGGAGGTGGGGAAGCGGATGTCGGAGACTTCCACATCGGTGACAGTCGGTCGCATGCGGGCTTCCCTCACACTTGGAACATCGGATCTTTGAACAGTCATCCGATGTATAGCCGGATGCGCTTGCCAACGTCCAGAGGCAGTGAGTGATTTATCCGCACGGACGCGCTGCCAACCCTCCTCAAGGGGAACACCTCGGATGAATCGGTACTCGTGCCGTACGGGATACGGCGCGTAGGCGGGAAAGCCTTAGGCTGGGGGCCGCGGGTCTCGGAGCATGTGGCCACAGGGGCCGTTACCGCCGGAAGGAGGCGCTGGGTGATCGAGCTGGAGGGGCTGCCCGAACTGGTCGATCCGGTGATGATCTGCGCCTTCGAGGGCTGGAACGACGCCGGTGACGCCGCCTCCTCCGCGGTGGGCCACCTCGACCGGGAGTGGAAGGGCGACGTCTTCGCGTCGCTGGACGCCGAGGACTACTACGACTTCCAGGTCAACCGGCCCACCGTCACCCTGCACGGCGGCGTACGGAAGGTCACCTGGCCCACCACGCAGTTGTCCGCGGTGCGGATCGCGGACGCCGACGGCAAGGGCCACCCGCGGGACCTCGTCCTCGTCCGCGGCATCGAGCCCAGCATGCGCTGGCGCTCCTTCTGCAACGAGATCCTGGGCTTCGCCCACGAGTTGGGCGTCGAGCTGGTCGTCCTCCTCGGCGCGCTCCTCGGCGACACCCCCCACACCCGGCCCGTGCCGGTGACCGGGGTGACCTCCGATCCCGAGCTGGCCGAGTCGATGGACCTGGAGGAGACCCGCTACGAGGGCCCGACGGGGATCGTCGGCATCCTCCAGGAGGCGTGCACCCACGCGGGCGTGCCGACCGCCAGCCTGTGGGCCGCCGTGCCGCACTACGTCTCCCAGCCGCCGAACCCGAAGGCCACCCTGGCGCTGCTCAACCGGCTCGACGACCTGATCGGCGTGCGCATCCCGCTCGGCGAGCTGCCCGAGGACGCGCGGGCCTGGCAGACGGGCGTGGACCAGTTGGCCGCGGAGGACAGCGAGGTCGCGGAGTACGTGCAGACGCTGGAGGAGGCCCGCGACACGGCGGAGCTGCCGGAGGCGTCGGGCGAGGCGATCGCGCGCGAGTTCGAGCGCTATCTGCGCCGCCGCGACCCGGGCGCGGGACCTTACCTGCGCGACCTCTCAGGACCGCAGCCCCTCGCGGACCTCACGGGGCGGGAGGAGCCGCGGGCGCCCGGCGAGCGCGGCGAGGACGACGGCGGCGAGGACGGCGGCGAGGACGAGGACGACGGCACGTCCGCGGCGGAGGGCGCCGCGGAGCCGGAGGACGACGGCCACGCCGACGAGAACGGCGAGAGCGGCGAGACCGGCGACAAGGGCGAGGCCACCGGAGCCGCCGGGGACTCCGAGACCGACGTCGCCGACACCCACGGCGACGGCGACGAGCCCCGCCCCGGCGGCGACGGCGGGACCGGCGACAAGGACTGACGCCGCGCCGCCCGCCCCGCTACAGGGCCACGCCCAGCAGCGCGTCCACCGCCCGCGAGACCACCCCGGGCGCCCCCGTGTCCGTACCGCCCCCGGCGCGCTGCAGCGCCGCCCAGCGGTCCACGGCGGCCAGCGCCGCCGGCGAGTCCAGGTCCTCCGCCAGCGCGGCCCGGATCTCCTCCACGAGCCCCTCCGCGGGCGGCCCCTCCGGCCGGGAGACGGCGTCGCGCCACTGCGCCAGCCGCCGCTCTGCCCGCTCCAGCCCGGAGGCGGTCCACTCCCAGTCCTCGCGGTAGTGGTGGTCGAGCAGCGCGAGCCGTACGGCCACGGGGTCGACGCCGTCGCGGCGCAACTGGGAGACGAAGACCAGGTTGCCCCTGGACTTCGACATCTTCTCGCCGTCGAGGGCGACGAGCCCGGAGTGCACGTACGTCTTGGCGAAGGGGAACTCGCCGGTCAGCACCTGCGCGTGGGACGCGCCCATCTCGTGGTGCGGGAAGATCAGGTCGCTGCCGCCGCCCTGGACGTCGAAGCTCATGCCGAGGTGGTCCAGCGAGATGGCGACGCACTCGATGTGCCAGCCGGGCCGGCCGCGGCCGAGGGAGCCGCCGTCCCAGCTCGGCTCGCCCTCGCGGGCGGCGCTCCACAGCAGCGGGTCGAGCGGGTTCTTCTTGCCGGCGCGGCCCGGGTCGCCGCCGCGCTCGGCGGACAGCTCGCGCATGGTCGCGGCGCCGAGCCCGGAGACGGTGCCGAAGCGGGGGTCGCACTCGACCGAGAAGTAGACGTCGCCGTCGAGCTCGTACGCCGCGCCGGCGTCGCGCAGCCGCTCCACCAGGGGCACGATGCCCGGTATCGCCTCCACCGCGCCGACGAACTCGCGGGGCGGCAGGTTCCGCAGGGCCGTCATGTCGTCGCGGTACAGGTCCGTCTCGCGGTCGGCGAGCGCGGTCCACTCCTCGCCCGTCTCGGCGGCCCGGACGAGCAGCGGGTCGTCGACGTCGGTGACGTTCTGCACGTAATGGACCTGCCGCTTGTTGTCCAGCCAGACGCGCTGCACGAGGTCGAACGCGGTGTAGGTGGCCGCGTGCCCCATGTGGGTGGCGTCGTAGGGGGTGATGCCGCAGACGTAGATGCGGGCCTCCGGGCCGGGATCGAGGGTGACGAGCCCTCCGGTCGCGGTGTCGTGGAGGCGGAGGTCGCGGCCGGTGCCGGGGAGCACCGGGACCTCGGGAGCAGGCCAGGCATGCATGTCACGAGCGTAACCGCCGGTTGCCTGGTGAAACGACCGGGGCGACGCGAGGCCGCGGTTTCGGACAGGGGTGGGAGGGTTCGCACGGAATATGACCGGGGGCGGCGACGTGGGCGGCCCCGCCGGGTGCCCGGGCGGTACGCGAATGCCGTCCGGGCGGACTCAGACCGGCGGCCAGGGGATGGCCGGCCACGCGCCGCCGGGCTCGGGGTGCCGTCCCGAGGCCAGCAGCGCGACGGTACGGGCGCGCAGCGCGGCCACCTCCGCCGGGGTGATCAGCGGCGCCAGCCGGGCGGCCAGCGGCCCGTCCGCGGCGAGGCCGTCCGCGAGCCGGCGCAGCACGGTGACGGCCTCGGCGGGCAGCGGCTCGCCGGCCCACCCCCACAGCAGCGTGCGGAGCTTGTCGTCGGTGTGGAACGTCACGCCGTGATCGATGGCGTAGAGCCTGCCGCCGGCGGCGGGCAGGAGGTGGCCGCCCTTGCGGTCGCCGTTGTTGATCACGGCGTCGAGGACGGCGAGGCGGCGCAGCCGTACGTCGTCGGCGTGCACGAGCAGCGCGGGGCGGCCCTCGCCGGTCTCGGCGAGGCCGACGGCCTTCCAGCCGGGTCCCGGCTCGTCGCCCTCGACGAGGGCGAGCAGGTCGGCGCCGGCGGACGCCGCCCGGCCGGTTTCGTCCTCCGCGTCCGGGGACGGGATCCAGAGCTGGCACATGCCCTCGCCGAACGGCCCGTCCCGCAGCACCGTCGCCGGCACCAGACCCCAGCCGGTGGCCTCCGAGACCTCGTACGCCGCGACCTCGCGCTGCGCCAGCGTGCCGTCCGGGAAGTCCCACAGCGGCCGCTCCCCCGCGACCGGCTTGTACACGCACTCCGCCGTGCGCCCGTCGTGGGCGACGGTGCAGAACAGGACCGCGTTCGACGCGCCGCGGATGCGCCCGGCGACGGTCAGCTCGCCGCCGGTGAGCAGCGTGCGGGCCTCGTCGGGCGCCAGGGCGAGCGGGCTCACTCTCCCCGGCGGTATCCGTTCTGGCGCGGACATACGTGTCCCTCCGGGTCGAGCGGCAGGCTGCACAGCGGGCAGGGCGGCCGGCCGGCGTTCACCACGTCGTTGGCCCGCTTGGCGAAGGCGCGCGCCATCTGCCCGGTGAGGCGTACGCGCAGCATCGGGGGGCCGTTCTCGTCGTCCTGCAGCAGCGCCTCCTCGGCCGCCGCCAGGTCCTCGTCGGAGTCGGCGTCCAACTCGACCAGGGCCTGCGCCTCGACGACCATGCGCTCGCTCTCCGCGTCCCACGCCAGCGCCATCGTGCCGACCCGGAACTCCTCCTCGATGGGGGCGTCCAGGGGCGCGGTGTCGGACAGCTCGGCGGGGGCGACGGCAGGCACGTCGCTGGTGCCGCCGCTGCGCCGTACCACCTCGTCGAGAAGCTCGTCGATCCGCTGGGCCAGCGCGGCCACCTGCGCCTTCTCCAGCGCCACACTGGTGGTGCGGCCGGACTTGGACGCCTGCAGGAAGAAGGTGCGGCGCCCCGGCAGCCCGACCGTGCCGGCCACGAAGCGGTCCGGCGGGTCGTAGAAGTAAACCTCACGCGGCACGTGCTGCTCCGATTGCTCGACTCCTGAACGGGATCCGCTGCGGGACCGATCCGACCACCCTACTGCGCGAGCTGATCATCGGGGATCAACCGGCTCCGGCACCGCCGCCCACCTCCGCGGCGGACGCGTCCGCCGCGCTCCCCCGCGCGCTCTCCTGCGCCGCTTCCGCTTCCGCGCCCGGTTCCGCCGGGGGCGGCGGCGCGAGGCCGTCGAGGCCGCCGGTGTCGCCGAGGCGCAGCACGAAGGGGCGCAGCGGGGTGTACCGGATCGCGGTCACGGAGGCGGGGCCGACGGCGATGCGCTGGAAGAGGTCGAGGTGCATCCCGAGGGCGTCCGCCACCACGGACTTGATGACGTCACCGTGGCTGCACATCACGTACAGCGCCTCCGGGCCGTGCTCGTCGGTCACGGTGGCGTTCCAGTCCCGGACCGCCTCGACGGCGCGCGCCTGCATCGCGCGCATCGTCTCGCCGCCGGGGAACCCGGCCGCCGAGGGATGCTGCTGCACGGTGTCCATCAGGGGGTCCTGCGCCAGCTCGGCGAGCTTGCTGCCGGTCCAGTCCCCGTAGTCGCACTCGTTCAGCCGCTCGTCGACGTGCACCGGCAGCTCCGGGCGGGCGGCCAGCAGCGGCTTCAGCGTCTCGCGGCAGCGTTCGAGCGGGCTGGTGACCACGGCGGCGGGCGCCAGAGCGGCCAGCCGCGCGGGCAGCGCGACGGCCTGCTCGGTGCCGCGCTCGTCCAGCCCGACGCCCGGGCTGCGGCCGGCGAGCACGCCGTCCACGTTGGCCGTGGACCGGGCGTGCCGGAGCAGGAGGAGGGTGGGCATGCCAGCCAGCGTACGTCCTGCGAGACAGCCGGCAGGGTTCGGGAAAGAATGACGAGGTGATCGTCGACTGCGCGCTCTACCGGCACGGCCGGCGGGTGGCCGCACACGCGGACGTCCAGGCCCTGCTCACGCGGGCGCGCGCCGAGGAGGACGCCTTCTGCTGGATCGGGCTCTTCGAACCCTCGCGCGGGGAGTTCGACGCCGTCACCCACGGTCTGGGCCTGCACCCGCTCGCGGCGGAGGACGCGGTCACCGCGCACCAGCGGCCGAAGCTGGAGGTCTATGACGCGGCGCTGTTCCTCGTGCTCAAGCCCGTGCTCTACGACGACCGCACCGACACCATCACCGTCAGCGAGATCAACGTCTTCGTCGGCGACTCCTTCGTGGTCACCGTGCGGCACGGCGAGGCGAACCCGCTCGGCGGCGTGCGGGCCCGGCTGGAGCAGCAGCCGGACGTGCTGGCGCACGGTCCGACGGCGGTGGTGTACGCGGTGTGCGACGCCGTCGTCGACAACTACCTCGACGTCGCCGACGACTTCCACACCGACCTGGAGGAGCTGGAGGCCGACGTCTTCCAGCCCGGCGGTGCGGACACCCGCAGGTCCGCCGCGCGCATCTACGACTTCAAGCGGCAGGCGCTGGAGTTCCGCCGCGTCACCGGCCCGCTGACCGACCCGATCGCGCGGCTGTCGGGGACCGGGCTGCCCTTCGTGGGCGAGGGGGCGCGGCCGTTCTTCCGCGACGTCGGCGACCATCTCGCGCGCGTCAACGAGCACGGGGAGACCATCGACCGGCTGCTGTCCGACATCCTCTCCGCCCACCTGGCACGGGTGGGGGTGCAGCAGAACGACGACATGCGCAAGATCTCCGCGTACGCCGCCATGGCCGCGGCGCCGACCGTGATCGGCAGCATCTACGGCATGAACTTCGACCACATGCCGGAGCTGCACTGGACGCTGGGGTATCCGGCGGTGCTGCTGCTGATGGCGTCGGTGGTGCTGTGGCTGTACATGTTCTTCCGCCGGCGCGGCTGGCTGGGCAGCGACGGGCGCTGACGGCCGGAGCTGCCGTGTGTGTGCCCTGTGTGTGCCGTGTGCGTGCCGTTCGCGTCAGGCGAACTCGGTCGCGGTGCGCGGCGGCGGGCCGCCGAGGGCGTCGCGGCGCTCCGGCATCCGCAGCGAGACCATCCGCCGCCAGCCGCCGGCGCGTTCGTACGCGTACACCGCCTGGATGCCCGCGGACAGCAGCGCACGCCTGGCCCGCGACCACTTCAGGATCCGCCCCATGTGGGCCATCACCGCGTGGCTCACGTCCCGGTACACGCGGATCTCCGCGAGGGCCGCCTCGCGCAGCGCGGCCTGTACGCGCCGGCCGTGGCCCCGCGCGGCCATGCCGAGCAGCTCCTCGTGGCAGTAGGCGAGGTGGTTGTCCTCGTCGTGGGAGATCATCCGCACCGCGCGGCCGATGTCCGGGTGGTCGCCGAAGTACTTGAGGAGCATCCGCATCTGGTCCGACGCCCGCTGCTCGGTGACCCGGCTGTGCGCGAGGTACGTGATGATGTCGGCCTCGGTGAGCTGCCGGTCGCGGCGCAGTTGGTCGTGGGCGAGGCCGATGCCGATGCCCTCCAGCAGCATCGTGTAGTCCGTCTCGCCGGGCACGTCCACCGGCTCCACGCCGCGCTTCTTCATGAGGGCGTGGAAGATGCGGCCGTGCTTGTCCTCGTCGGCGCCGTGCCTGGCCACCTTGGGGGCGAGCTCCCGGTACGAGTCGGGGACGAGGACGGAGATCCGGGCGTTCTCCCAGCCGCCCTGGGCCTCCCCGGCGGCGGCGATGGAGCAGAACAGCCGGAACGTCTCGTCGTTGTCCAGGATCTCCTGGTACAGGTCCTTGGCCGAAAGCATGTCACCGCCGCCTCTCTCCGCCCGAATACACCCGTATCCGAGTGAATGACGGAGATGCGTTCGACGCAACACCGCGGTGCGCACCATCCGCCATGCGGGCGATCCCGTAACCGATCGGCGGATGGCGCGTTGGGTGGGGGACGGCCGTGGCGGGGAGGACCCCGAGCCCCCACCACGGCCGCGGCGCCGCTCGGGCCCGGGGGCTCTGGAGCTGCGGGGTCAGGCGAGGCCGGCGCGGTCCAGCGCCTCCGCTCCCGCGCGCACGCCGGCGATGCGCTCCTCCCGGGTGAATCCGGAGGGCGCCAGCGACAGGGACGTCACGCCCGCCTCCGCGTACGCCCGCATCCGGTCCGCGATCCGCTCCACCGGGCCGAGCAGCGTGGTGGAGTCGATCAGCTCCTGCGGCACGGCGGCGGCCGCGGCGGCCTTGTCGCCGGCGAGGTACGCGGACTGGATCTCGGCGGCCTCGCGCTCGTACCCCATGCGTCCGGCGAGCCGGTTGTAGAAGTTCTGCTCGGCGCTGCCCATGCCGCCGACGTAGAGGGCGGTGTACGGGCGGAAGACGTCCGCGAGCGCGGACACGTCGTCTCCCAGCGCCAGCGGGACGGTGGGGACGATGTCGAAGCCCGCCATGTCCTTGCCGGCCTTCGCGCGCCCGGCGCGCAGGTGGCGCAGGGTGGTCTCCTCGGCGTGCTCCGGCGAGTAGAAGATGAGCAGGGCGCCCTCGGCGATCTCGCCGGTCTGCTCCAGGTTCTTCGGGCCGATGGCGGCGATGTAGACGGGGATGTGCTCGCGCACGGGGTGCACGGTCAGCTTGATGGGCTTGCCGGGACCGTCGGGAAGGGGCAGCGTCCAGTGCTCGCCCGCGTACGACAGCCGCTCACGCGACAGCGCCCTGCGCACGATCTCCACGTACTCGCGGGTGCGCGCGAGCGGCTTGCCGAACCGCACCCCGTACCAGCCCTCGGAGACCTGCGGGCCGGAGACGCCGATGCCGAGGCGGAAGCGGCCCTCGGTGAGGGAGTCGAGGGTGGCGGCGGTCATCGCGGTCATGGCGGGGGCGCGGGCGGGGATCTGGAAGATCGCGGAGCCGACGTCGATGCGCTCGGTCTTGGCCGCGACCCACGTGAGCACGGTGGCGGCGTCGGAACCGTACGCCTCCGCCGCCCAGCACACGTCGTAGCCGAGGCGGTCGGCCTCCTGGGCGACGGCGAGGTTGTCGGCGTCCATGCCGGCGCCCCAGTAGCCGAGGTTGATCCCGAGCCGCATGCGGGCCTCCTGCTCTCCGGCGCCTCGCGCCGAGGTTTCGTACCGGTGGGTAATATATCTGTGCGACTCTAGCGTGACCGTCCCCGCCGCGCAGTGCGCCGTCCCCAGTAATCTCAACGCCCATGGAGCACAGGCAACTCGGCCGCACCGGCCTTCGCGTCTCCCGCTTGGGACTGGGCACCCTCACCTGGGGGCGGGACACCGGAGAGCCCGAGGCGGCCGGCCTGCTGAAGACGTTCTGGGAGGCCGGCGGGACGCTCGTCGACACCGCCGACGTGTACGCGGACGGCGGGGCGGAGTATCTGCTGGGGCGCCTGCTGGGGAACCTCGTACCGCGGCGGGAGATCGTCGTCGCCACGAAGGCGGGCAGCGTGCCCGACCCCGAGCGCCGCTTCGACACCTCCCGGCGGCACCTGCTCGGCGCGCTCGACGCCTCGCTGGAGCGGCTGGGCACCGACTACGTCGACCTCTGGCAGGTGCACGCCTTCGACCCGTACACGCCCATGGACGAGACCCTCCAGGCCCTCGACACCGCCATAGCGAGCGGCCGGGCGCGCTACGCGGGTGTCAGCAACTTCAGCGGCTGGCAGCTCGCCAAGGCCGCGACCTGGCAACTCGCCGGCGTCGCGGGCGGCGGCGGGGGCGCGGTGGGCGGGCGGACCCGGCTGGCGTCGACGCAGATGGAGTACTCGCTGCTGCAGCGCGGGGTGGAGCGGGAGGTGCTGCCGGCGGCGCTGGACCTGGGCGTGGGCCTGCTGCCGTCGTCGCCGCTCGGCCGCGGCGTCCTGACCGGCAAGTACCGCGACGCCACGCCCCCGGGCTCGCGCGGCGCCTCGGAGCACCTGGCGCCGTTCGTCGCGCCGTACCTGGATGAGGAGGCGAGCCGGGTGGTCGACGCGGTGACCACGGCGGCGGACGGGCTGGCGGTGACGCCGCTGGAGGTGTCGCTGGCGTGGGTACGGGACCGGCCGGGGGTGGCGGCGCCGCTGGTGGGGGCGCGCAACGCCGAGCAGTTGACGGCGGCGTTGTCGGTGGAGGGTCTTACGCTTCCTGACGAGATCTGCCGGGCGCTGGACGACGTGTCGGCGCCGGTGCACCGCTATCCCGATCAGGACTGGAGCACGCTGTGAACGACGCACGGGAGGCCGCGGGGCCCGCGGGGGCCGCCGAAGCGGCGGCGGGGGGCGGCACGGGGCCGGAGGCCGCGGAGGACGGCACCGGGGCGGGCGTCGGGACCGGCGGGGATGCGGGGCCCGGTGGCGGTGGCGAGGGCGCGGGATCCGGCGCGAGCGCGGAGCCCGGCGGGACTGGCGGGACTGGCGGGACTGGCGGGACTGGCGACGATGCACCGGCCGATGGCACCGGCGAGAGCGCCGACGGCGGCGGCGAGGAGCGCGCGCGGCGGGCGGCGGTGGCCGTCGAGAGCGGCGCGGCACTGACCGGCAAGGCGGCGGAGCTGCTGGCCGCCGTACGGGCCGTGGAGCGGGGCGAGCGCGCCGCCGCCGCGTTCTTCCCCGCCCCGGCGCGGGCACCGGCGCCCCGGCCCGCGCGGAGCGCGGCACCGGCGGCCGGGCCGGCCGCCGGGGTCGAGGCCGGAGCCGGTGTCGGTGCCGAAGCCGGTGCCGGTGCCGAAGCCGGTGTCGGAGCCGGGCCCGAGCAGGGGCAGCCCGTGCGTGCGCCGGAGCCGAGCGCGGAGGCGGTGGCCGCCGTGCGGCAGTTGCTCGCCGGCGCGGGCGTCCCCGAGGAGCCGGGCGCCCGCGCCGCGGCGCACTTCGGCGAGGGCGCGGCGGAGTTGTTGCGTACGGACCCCTGGCAGTTGCTCGCGGTGCCGGGCGTACGGCCCTCGCAGGCCGACGAGTTCGCCCGCGGGCTGCTGGAGTCCGCCGAGCCGGGCGACGGCCGCCGGGTGGAGGCGCTGGTGGGCTGGCTGCTGACGCAGGCGGCCCTCAGGGGGCACACCGCGCTGGAGTTCCCGGCGCTGGCCGAGGCGCTGGCGGGGTACGGGGTGCCGGAAGCCGGGGAGGCGCTGCGCGAGGCGGCGGCGACGGGCGGCGTACTGGCCTTCGAGGAGCGGGAGGATCCGCCCGCGGCGCAGAGCGCCCCGGAGGGCGGCGAGGAGGGCGAGGAGGAGATCCCCGTACGGCTGCTCCTCGGCCTGGAGCGCTACGCGATGGCGGAGGAGAGCCTGGCGGACGGCCTGTCCCGCCTCATGAGCACGTGCACGCCGCCTCCGGCGGGTTCGGCCGACGACGACGGCGGGGCGGCCGACCCTGCGGCCGGCGGAGCCGCGACGGACGCGCAGACAGCGCCGGCCGGCCCCCCGTCCGGCCCACCCGGCCCACGGGACACGGACACGGCCGTCCGAACCGC
Organism: Streptomyces sp. WMMC500; assembly: GCF_027497195.1. NCBI lineage: Bacteria > Bacillati > Actinomycetota > Actinomycetes > Kitasatosporales > Streptomycetaceae > Streptomyces > Streptomyces sp. WMMC500. Next base: position 7,679,819 of record NZ_CP114905.1, on the reverse strand, counting down.
GGGGGCGGGTGCGTGGGAGGCTGCGGCCGGCGCCGCCTCGTCGCCCTCGGCCGCCGAGCTGATCCGCGCCGTCGCGGGGAGCGGGCTCGTGGTGCACACCGGCGGCGAAGCCGCCCGGGCGGAGCCCGCGGCCCTGGTCGCCGCGGCCCGCGCCCTGGGGCTGCGCGCGTACGCGGCCACCCACACCGACGACGGCCGCACCCGCCTGGCCGCCCTGCTCGCCGCGGCGGCTGGCGGGCCGGAGTCGGCGGGCGGGCCGGCGGACGCAGCCGTACCGGGCGGCTCCGCACCCGGAACCGACCCGGCCGCCGGCGGAGCCGTGACCGTGCGCGGGCTGCTCTCCGGGCGGGAGGGCCCCGGGCGCGACGCGGACGGGGTGCTCGGCATCGACGTGCTGGCCGTGCTGGACGCGCCGCAGCTCGACGCCGAGGCCGCCGCGGCCCTCGTCGAGGCGCTGCCCGACGGTGCCCGGCTGGTCCTCAGCGGCGACCCCGGGCTGCTGGAGTCCGCCGGCCCCGGCCGGGTCTTCGCCGACGTCGCCGCCGCCCGGGTCTGCCCGCGGGTGACGTCCCGTACCCCCGATCCCGGCCCGATCGGCGAGCTTGTCTCCGGCATCGGCGTCGGCGAGCTTCAGGCCGTGGCGGCGCCCGGCAAGGAGGTGGTGATCGTCCCGGTGCAGGACCCCGGCGAGGCGGTCCACCGCACGGTGCAGCTCGTCGCGGACTCCGTGCCGCGCGCTCTCGGGGTGCCCGCCGCGGACACGCAGGTGATCGCCGTGGGGCACGGCGGCGCCGCCGGCACCCGGGTGCTGAACGCGGCGCTGAAGGAGCGGCTGAACCCCGGCCCCGGCGCGTTCGGCGGCTTCGACGCGGGCGATCGCGTCGTCTACGTCCCCGCCCCCGGCACCGCCGTGCCCGGCCTGGTCACCTCCGGTGACGACGCGGGGCTGCACCTCGACTGCGGCGGCACCGCCGTCGTCGTCCGGCCGGACCGGGTGGGCGAGGCCGTGCGGCACGGGTGGGCGCTGACCGCGCACCAGGCGGCGGGGCGGCGCTGGCCGGCCGCGGTGGTCGTCGTGCCCGGGGACGCGGAGGCGGCGCTGAGCCGGGCGTGGGCGTACACGGCGTTCGGCCGCGGCGAGCGGCACCTGTCCGTCGTGCACGGCGCGGGCCCCGTGCTGGCCCGGCGCCTCGCGGAGGTGCCGGCCCCGCCGCGTACGACACGGCTACGGGGCCTGCTCGCCGCCCAGGCGCAAGCCTGACCGCGAGGCCCGGCCCCGGCCGCCCTGTACGGGCACGAAGGGGCCCGGCGCCTGCGCGCCGGGCCCCCGCTGCGACCACGCTCAGCGGCCGGTGTCCACCCGCTCCAGCTCGTCGTCGCCGTCGTCCAGGTCGTCGAGCGCGTCGACCGCCCGGCCGTCCTCCCTGCCCTCGGCGTCCGCGTCCTCGTCCTCGAGGTCCGCCTCGTCGTCCGCGTCGAAGTCCAGCTCGTCCTCGAACGACGCACTGACGTCGAAGCGGCAGATGACCAGCTCGGGGTCGACCTGGTCGAACGGCGCCGACAGCCACTCCCCCGGCTCCGCCGGCTCCTCCGCCGCCGCCACCCACACCGCGGAGTCGCCCTCGGAGAGGCCGAACTCCCGGTGCCGCGAGGCGATCTCGTCGGGTTCGAACTCGCCGAAGAGCACCCCGACCGCCGCCGTCAGGCTGCTGCCCACGGCCTCCCGGTCGTCGGCGTCGTCCACGCCCGCGACGTCCGGGTCGAGGTCGGCGATGCGCTGCGCCTGAGCCAGCAGCCGGTGCGGCTCCGCCACGGTGTAGTCCCGGCGGATGAGGACGCTGAGCGCCCCCGGCTCGTCGGGCCCGGTGTAGGCGGGCAGCGTGTCGCTGCTGGGGATTTCGAAGGGGGTCACTTCGTCGTGGACCTCGTACAACACCTCGTCGTACGCCTCGGCTGCCGCTGCCAGCTCCTCGAAGGCGGCATAGACGGCGGAGCCCTCCTCGCCCGACCGGCGCTCGACCGCTTCGAGGTGGCGGTCGATCGCGGCTTTCAGCGCCGACGCGGCGGCGCGTACCTCGGCAGCCGTAGGCTGCGCAGCATCAGACATAGTGCAGACGCTATCCGGAGCGAGGCACTTTCCGCACAATGGATGCGATGCCGGAATACGAGTTTCGTGATGTCTATGTGCCGCGGGGAGTCTCCCGGGCCGCCGCGGCCAGGCTCTTCACCGACCAAGCCGAGTACGGGCACTGGGAGTTGCACCGGCTGCGGCTGTATCCCGACGGCAGCCGCAGGGCGCGGCTGAGGCGCCGGATCATCAGGCAGGTGCGGGCGACGTGGTGAGCCCCGTTGACGCGTGACCACCGCGGGGACACGCCGCTGACCTGCGGCTTCTACGCGCCCAAGGGGGCGGCGCCGGAGGGTGCCCGACGTGGGCGGACACGGCGGAGGGGCGGGTCCGGCTCGCCGGACCCGCCCCTGCCGTCGGCTACTTGATCAGGCCGCGGAAGCGCGGGCGCGGCGGTAGAGGACCGCGCCGCCCAGCAGCAGGCCGCCGCTGATCGGGACGATGGCCCCCAGCGGGATCTCGGAGCCGGTCTCCGCGAGCTTTTCCGCGGGGACGGGGGCGACGTGCGTCTCGTGCTTCGGCGGGGTACGCCGCTCCTCGGGCCGGTCCGGGGTGTCGGACCGCTCGGGGGTGTCCGCCACGTCGGGCCGGTCAGGCTCCTCCGGCGGCGCCTCGTGCCTGGGCGGCTTCGGGATGGCGCCGTTGGCGCACTCGTTGCCGAAGACGGCGTTGCCGAGGCCGATGAGGTTGGCGGAGTTCCCGCACGCGTTCACCGGTACGTCCACGGGCACCTGCACCGTGTTGCCGGAGAGCACACCCGGGGACTGCGACGACAGGCCCTGGGCATGGGCGCCGCCGCCTGTGGTGTTGCCACGGGTCGGACCGCTCTGGGTGTCGGCCTGACCGCTCTGGGTGCCGTTCTGGCCGCCCTGGCTGCCGGTCTGGCCGCCCTGGCTGCCGGTCTGGCCGCCCTGGCTGCCGGTCTGGCCGCTCCGGACGCCGGTCTGGCCGCCGGCGCTCTTCGTGCCGCCGCCGTCGTTGACGCAGGTGTTGCCGAACGCGGGGTTGAGCAGCCCGCCGGCGTTCACCGAGTTGCCGCACGCGTTCACCGGAGCGTTGACCGGCACCTGCACCGTGTTGCCTGAGCCGATGCCGGGTGAGTTCTGCGCGACGCCCTCGGCGCCCGCGTCCGCCTGGGCGGCGGCGCCTGCGGCGACCAGCATGCCGCCCGCGGCGGCGATGCTGAACAAGCCCTTCCTTGCGACATGTCGCATGGGTCTTTTCCTGCCTTCTGAGCTCTGGGTACGCGAGCAGGCGGGCCGTCCCCGCCCTGCTCGTCCAAAAAGCCCGTCCGGCCCCGGAGCGCTGCTGCGCGCTCCGGGGCCGTCCGGTTCACCCCCTCAAGGGAGGTTCGACGTCACTTGTTGACGCAGGTGTTGCCGAACGCCGGGTTCAGCAGACCGATGATGTTCACGGTGTTGCCGCAGACGTTCACGGGGACGTGAATCGGGGCCTGCACGACGTTGCCGGACAGCACGCCCGGGGACTGCAGGGCAGCGCCCTGAGCGCCCGCGTCGGCGGCGGCGACGCCGGCGCCCGCGAGCACGAGGCCGCCCGTGGCGGCCGCCACAGCGACAACCTTCTTGATCATTCTTCCTCCTCATCGACGGTGCGGCCCCAGCAGCGGACCGCATCCAATGCAACGACGAGGTAGGTGTCGAGCTACGCACTTATCGTGCCATTCACCCGATTCAGGCCGTTTGGCACAAGCGGTCGATTCGACGGCGTGCGCCACGCGCCGGCGACCGCGCCTACGTCAGGGAGAAACCCCAGGTCAGCAGGCATCCAGGAACCGGTCGAGTACCCGGACACCGAACTGCAGCCCCGCGACCGGTACCCGCTCGTCGACGCCGTGGAACATTCCGGCGAAGTCCAGCTCCGGCGGCAACTGCAACGGCGCGAAGCCGAAGCAGCGGATGCCGAGGTCGTCGAAGGACTTGGCGTCGGTGCCGCCGGAGAGGCAGTAGGGCACGGCGCGGGCGATCGGGTCCTCCGCCTTCAGCGCCGTCGCCATGGCCTCGACCAGCGCCCCGTCGAAGGTGGTCTCCAGCGCCTTGTCAGCGTGCACGTCCTCGCGCCTGACGCGCGGGCCGAGGATGCGGTCGAGGTCGGCGAGGAACTCCTCCTCGTGCCCCGGCAGGAAGCGGCCGTCGACGTGCGCCGTGGCCTGCCCGGGGATGACGTTCACCTTGTAACCGGAGCCGAGCATGGTGGGGTTGGCGGTGTTGCGCAGCGTGGCGCCGATGATCTTCGCAATGCCGCCGAGCCGGGCGAGGGTGGCGTCCATGTCCTCGGGGTCCAGCTCGACGCCGAGGGCGTCGCCGAGCTCGTCGAGGAAGCCGCGTACGGACTTGGTCAGCCGCACGGGGAACTCGTGCCGCCCCAGCCGGGCCACGGCCTCGGACAGCTCGGTGATGGCGTTGTCACGGTTGGTCATCGAGCCGTGGCCGGCGGTCCCGTCGACCGTCAGCCGCATCCAGTGCATGCCCTTCTGCGCGGTCTCGATGAGATACAGCCGCACGTCCTCGTTCACGGTGAAGGAGAACCCGCCGACCTCGCCGATGGCCTCGGTCACGCCCTCGAACAGCTCAGGCTTCGTGTCCACGAGGTGCCGGGCCCCGTAGAGCCCGCCGGCCTCCTCGTCGGCGAGGAAGGCCAGCACGACGTCGCGCGGGGGCTTGCGCCCGGTGCGCAGCCGCTCGCGTACGACGGCGAGGGTCATGGCGTCCATGTCCTTCATGTCCACCGCCCCGCGCCCCCAGACGCAGCCGTCGGCGACCTCGCCGGAGAAGGGGTCGTGGGTCCAGTCGGCGGCGTTGGCCGGCACGACGTCGAGGTGCCCGTGGATGAGCAGCGCGGGCCGCGAGGGGTCCTCGCCCTCGATCCGCGCCACGGTCGAGGCCCGCCCGGGGTGCGACTCGAAGATCTCCGGCTCCAGCCCCACCTCGGCCAGCTTCTCCGCCACGTACTCGGCGGCCACCCGCTCCCCCGGCCCGGAGTGGTCGCCGTAGTTGCTGGTGTCTATCCGGATCAGCTCGCGGCAGAGGTCGACGACCTCGCCCTCCGCGCGCTCGACGGTGCCGCCACGGGGGTTCTCCGGCTGGCTCACGATGCCTCCCTGGCACGTTCGGGGTCCACGCCCCATCCTGCCCCGCCGGACCCCCCGACCCAACCCGCGGGGTGATCGCGAGAGCCCGCGGGTTTGCTAGGGTGTACCGCGTCGCGGCGGGCCACGCCCGCGCGGCGCCCACCGGTCCAGGTGGCGGAATGGCAGACGCGCTAGCTTGAGGTGCTAGTGCCCGTATTAGGGCGTGGGGGTTCAAGTCCCCCCCTGGACACAGACCTTGTCCCCACCCTGTGCGGGTCGAACTCGGCCTCAACCCGCACCAGTTGCCCTTCGGGCTGGTAAGTCAGCTTCAGGCCGAGGTCTGATGGACCTCGGCCTTCGCTCCCGGCTACGCTGCGGCGGGACCGCCCTCGATGGACGGGCGTCAGTGTCCGGGCGGTGTCCAGCCGGGGTCGCGTCCGCTGAGCCCCACCACCTGGTCCAGCAGCGGTGCGTCCTGCGGCACCGCGACGATCGGCCCGAACATCCCCTCTCGCGCGGGCCCGTCGGGCGTGGCCAGCCCGAGCTCGTACGAGACACGCAGTGCTTCCTCGTCCGGCTCGTAACGTCGGCCGGTGGCGCGGGCGAGGTCCCAGCCGTGCAGGACCAGCTCGTTGAGGGCGACCCGGCCGGCCTCCGCGGCCGGGAACGTGACGCCGCCGGCCTGGGTGTCGCCCTCCCAGGCCGCCGGGTCGTGCCACGCCTGGGCGAGCTCGGGCAGTTGTCGCGCCAGCTCCTCGCGCCAGCCGGGGCCGATGTCGGGGCGCGGTGCGGAGCTCGGGTCGGTGCCGGTGGTGGGGCCGAGGTCCTTGCGGCCCGCGTCGCGGAACGCGGCCGTGAGGCCGACCAGGTGGCCCAGCAGGTGGCGTACGGCCATGCCCTCGCACGGCGTGGGGTCCTCCAGCCGGTCCTCAGGGACACCGGCGGCGAGCCGGGCGACGACTGCGGTCTGCGGGCCGAGGTCCGGGTGGGCGGCCGGTACGTCGGGGCTTGCGTTGGTCATGGCGAGTCCTTCCGTGGCGTTTCTGCCTCCACTGATCGTGACTCGCGCGGGGCGCGAAACTCATCGCCGCACCGGCCCCCGTACCCCACCACCTGGCCGGCCACCCCTCCGGCCCACCGCGCCCAGGTCGCCGGCGGGGCGCACCCGCGGCGTTCAGTTCGTGTCCGAGGCCGCCAAGCGCGAGCAACAGGCGCGCGGAGGTGTGAGCATGCTGCGCTTGTGGCGCCGCGGCGACTCCCCTGATCAGGCGCCGAAGACGCTGCACGGCATCGCCCCGGGCCCGCAGGCCGGCCGGGCCCCGCGCAAGGAGGTGATCGTGCCCGGCCCTACCCCCGCCTGTTCAGCGTGCCAGCCACTGCTGGAGTTGATGATGGCGGAACTGGTACGCGGTCGAAGCGGTGCGCAGGATGCCCGCGGCGTGGGCCCAGGCGAGGAAGCGTCCGAGCCGCCAGGGCAGCCGCCCGCGGGTGGTCAGCAGCATGGCCAGGTAGCGGCGCGAGGTTTCGGATACGAAGCCTGGGCCCGCGGCCAAGAAGGCGGTCAGCGCCAGCACGGCGGCCAGTGGCGGCGGGGCGGCCACCCATGCGGCCTGCCAGCCGACGAAGAACGCCACCGTCGCCGTGACCGTGCCGGCGATAAGACCTGCGGCGATGTCGTAGCGCAGCGCGGCGTGCGGGGAGAACGCCTCGGCCGCGACGTCGGGTAGCCCCCCGCCGTACCGGCGGGCGCCGGCCACACCGGCCTTGACCGCGACGTACAGCGCCACGCAGCCGGTGCCGAGCCCGCTGACCAGTGCGCCGGAGACGCCGAGCTGCGTGCTGACGGCGCCCGCGGCGGCGCACAGCCCGATCGCGCTGAGCCCGGCGCCGACCAGCGCGGCCGGCAGGTGGATGTCCCAGCGCACGGCCGTGGCCAGGCCGAGGGCGAACACGCCGCAGAAGCCGGCGCAGAACAGCAGCCCGAAACCCGGCGCGAACGCCAGGGCGGCGTTCAGACCGAGCACGCACCCCAGGAAGAGGCCCAGGCCGAAGCGGAGCGCGCCGCCCGGGGTCAGCAGCCGGTCGAAGAAGATCCGCCGGGGCACCAGCCAGTGGCTCAGCGCGCCCCAGACGGAGAGCACCGGAACGGTGCAGACCAGCAGCACTCCGGCGGTCCCCGGATGCGGGAAGTGGCCCTGGCGTGCCACCAACAAGCTCCCGGTGACCAGCAGGGGGACCCACAGCGCCACCGTCACCGCCGCGGTGACCAACCGCGGCGCGCGCAATCCGGAGATGGGCCAGAGGTAGTGGGGGACCATGTCGGTGCCGGACATGACCCGGCCCGCCAGGCTGCGCCCGCCGGTGTCCCGCAAGAAGCGAGCCAGATGCGCGCACCAGGACTCCACGGCCGCGCTGTCGTAGCGGCGGCCGGCCCTGCGGCCGCGGCCGGCAAGGCCACCGGAGACAGCGGGACCGGAGCCGGGGACCGCGGGGCCCGGAGCGGCCGCGGGCCGCCCGGTGGTGGAGGGATGCAGCGCCGTCAGCGCCGGGATGCACTGCCGCACCAGCGTCTGCTGGAGCTCCCGGGCGCCGGTGGGCTCCGCGGCGACGCCGACGAACCGCTCCAATATCGCCGGGCTCTCCTCGGCCAGCGCCACCGACGACGCCAGCGCCAGCAGCCAGGGAGTGGTGAGCGTGACGGCCAGCGCGCCGTCGCCGCGCTGCCGGATGTCTTCCAGGACCGCCCGCCAGCGCTCACGGTCGGGGGAGCGGCCGGACAGATAGTCGTGGACCTGCGCCGCCGAGACGACGTCGAGGTCGACCACGGCACAGTCCCACAACCGGCGCCGCCTGCCCCGCAGCGCGGCGTACTGGCCGATCCGGCAGGTCAGCACGAGGTCGCGGTGGTACCGGTTGAGCTGCCCGAGCGCCGCCTCCGCGCGCTCGGGCAGCCGGCCGGCGGCGTCCATCTCGTCCAGGCCGTCCAGCACCGGGACGATGCGGTCGTGCTCGACCAGCGCCCGGGCCAGCGTCAGCGGCAGGCCGTAGGAGAGCGCGACCTCTGCGGCCAGCCAGTCGGTCAGCGGCTTGTCGGTGTCCCACGCCGGCAGCGAGAACACCAAGGGCACCGCGCCGCCGCTCGGGCGCTCCTCGAGCAACTGCACCACCAGCTCCACTGCCAGCAGCGTCTTGCCCGCCCCGGGCTCCCCGGTGATCACCAGCCGGCGGGGCTGAAGCTGTGTGTAGTACGCGCCGACGGCGGTGAAGCTGCCCCGTTCATCCGCGTGTTCGGCGTTGCGGCCCGGCTCCGGTACGTACCGGAAGGTGACGTCGATCGCCCGGTACTCCGCGCCGAGCAACTGCTCGCGGCGCCCCCGGTGCTGAGCCAGCACCACCAGCGCGAGGTTGTCGGCGGCGGCACCGATGACGGCGGCGTCCACCGCCGGGCGGCGCGCCCAGACCGCCAGCACCCCCAGCATGCCCAGGAGCGAACTCACGATGCCCGCCACGTTGCTGACGGTCGCCACATCGGTGCCGCGATGCAGACCCCAGCCCATGGCCGCGAGTCCGCAGGCGGTGAGCATGACGTACGTGCCGACCACCAGCCGGCGCCGCCCGCTGCCCGCACCGAGGAACACCCCACCTGCCATACCGGTATCCTCCCCGCCACCACCCCACGGGCACCGGCGTTCACGGCGAGAAGTAGCGCTGCAGCATGACCGCGGTCCAGATCGCGAGGGCGTGGATGCGGTCCCGCATCTCCAGGGCTTCCAGGGCCTGGGGGAAGCCCCTGTCTCCTGTGGTGATGCGGTGCAGGGCGGTCGTCACAGCGAGTTCGGTCTCAACCGGTGCCAGGCCGGCCACCGCGCGGATCTGGCGTACCGTCAGGGACGGTTCCCCGAGTTCGCCGAAGCGCTTGTCGTGATCGAGGCCCCCGGCCAACACATGACGTGTTCGAGCCGGTCGGCGTCCAGGCCCGTGAGGCAGGATGCGACCCGGGCGCGGCCCTGGGAGAGGTAGGCCCGTGTCAGGTCACCCGCCCGCCGCATCGCATCGATCCTCCGCGGGTCGTCGAGGTGGGCCGTGCCCCCTCCTTATCGGACCGGCAGGCACCGCGCGGGGATTCCCCGTTCCGGTTGACACCGACGGGCGGGCAGCCCGCCGGGTCCCGCTCGCGCGTGTCCCGTGGTGTGCCTGCCCTGCGGTGCCGTGCCCGGCTCGCCCGGCGCGTGTCCGCGCGGTGCTCGTTCCGCTTCGAGAAGGCGGGCTGACAGCGGGCTGAGAGCGTGGACGCGGTTCACCGGCGGCCGGCTTCACGGCGCCGACGAGCCCCGTTTCTCCTGTGGTGATCCGATGGACGGCCGTCGTGGCGGCGAGCTGTACGCCCGGCGGCGCCAGGGCGGCGGGTCGGCGGCTTACTTCCCCCGGGCCCTACTCTTGACGGCATCCGCTCTGTGCGTGATCCTCCCACAATATGAATGCCTCATTCATCATGGGTCGACGGCGCCTGCTGACTGCCGCCGCGCTCGCCCCGGCCGCCGCGCTCCTCGGCCCCGCCGCCCGGCCGCAGGCCGCCCCCGCAGCCCCCACCGCCCCGGTCCTGGTGCCGTATCCGATGGACTCCTCCAACCAGGCCGCCTGGTGGACGCCGGTCGCCACCTACCGCGGCGCCGGCGAGTACACCTACTTCGCCTTCGACGAGCCGGGCTCCTCCGCGGGCACACACCGGGTCGCGATCGCCCGCCGCGACCCGGCGGGGCAATGGACCCGCATCCCGGTCATGCGGGGCGGCGCACAGGCCGAGTTCACGGACGACCTCGGCCACAACCAGCCGTCGATCGCCCGGGACGGCAGCGGCAGGTTCCACGTCTTCGCCTCGATGCACAACAACCCCTGGCGGTACTTCCGCTCGGACACCACCGGCTCCGCCCCCGTCGACCACTCCGCCGACCTGCCCGACCAGGGCGCCGGAGTCACGTATCCGGTGGTGGCCACGGCCCCCGACGGCGACGTGTGGCTGATCGCCCGGATCGACGAGGCGGACCGCCGCACAGGCAGGCTCTACCGGTGGCACGACGCCGAGTCGCGGTGGAGCAGGGCCGCGGTCTTCGCCGGCGCAGCGGACCGCGCCGTCTACCCGGACGACCTGCAGTTCGACACGGCCGGGAACGTACACCTGCTCTTCCAGTGGAGCCGCTTCCCGTCCTCGGCGTTCCGGCACGAGCTGTCGTACCTGAAGTACGCCCCGGCCACCGGCGCGTTCACCGACTCCCGGGGCGCCGCCGTCGCCGCGCCCGTCTCCCCCGCCACCGCCGACGTGCTCCAGCCCCTCGGCGCCGGCGAGGTCTACAGCAGCGACAACACCTACACCGGGCCGGCCGTGCAGAGCGCGAAGCTCGCCCTCAACGGCGCGGCGCCCAGGGTCGCGTACCGCTACCGGCCGACAGACGGGGGCACCTTCCAGGTCCGCTACGCCTACCCCCAAGGCACCGCATGGGCCCGCCAGATGGTGCACGGCGGATCCGGGACCCGCGCGGCGCTCGGCATCACCTGGGACGCGGACGAGGGCAAGCGCGTCTACTACGTCACCGAGTCCGGCGCCGACCACGCGTTCGTCGCCACCGAGTCGGGCGGCGCATGGACCGCCGCGACCGTCGCCCCCGGCCTGCCGGTCGACCGCCTCGCGGTCCGCCGCAACGCGAGCGGGCAGGACGTGCTGTACCTGGTGGACACGGCGGGCGGGCGGCTCTTCTACGGCCGCAACGACTAGACCCGCTCCGCTTCGGGACCGACGTCACCTGAACGCGCGTACCCGGGACCCGAAGCTGACGAGACCACCGTGGGACGCCGAGCGGTTGGAGGAGGTGGAAGCGCTTGGCAGCGGCCGACTCGGAACGCCGTCGCGCGCTTTTCGGCCCGGCCTTCTCCCGGGCTCCGGAGTCGGCCGCTGATCGCGGGCTGTGGCGTTACGTCGTCGGGCTGGGAATCGGGGACGGTTCGCGGTCGGGGTCTTCGTCGATGCGCGTACCCGGTAGGTACCCGTCCCGGTCACCCCCGAGCTTTCTCGAGGTTGGCGTCGCTCAGCTTGTTCTTCAACCTCTGGCCCTGAGTGGCGCCCCTTGGGCGGCTGTTTGGATTCTGACCTGGGGAGATGCCCGCGGGAGCAATTGTCAAGACCTGTGGACTGGTGACCACGTGGCGAGAGACGCCTTGTCGGGTGTATCGGGCGGGGCGCTCGTGCGATCTGTGGAGCGGTGCCGAGTAACTGCCGGTCAACCGTGCGGCTGTGGCAGGGCCGGCCGAGGGAGGGGCTGTCGGCGGCGGGTGACGTCACGATCCTGCAAGATCTTCGTGCAGGGGTGAGCTGGAGTCGGGAAAGCCTTTCAACTGGCCTGGCCCAAGGTCACGGTGCGGGCTCCGGGTACGAAGTCACCGAAGGACTGCTGCCAGGACTCACCGGGCCAGTAGTACGTCACACGGCCCTCGACGGGCCGGTAGCGGGCTGTGTAGAGGGTTCTCGACCCCTGCTCGTCGACGGATCGATACAGCGGCGGCTTCTGCATCGCCGCCACGTTTGCGCCGGCGGCGCGAATGGCGCGCAGCCGCTCCTGCGTCTGCAAGGCCCGCTCCTGCTCGTCGGTCACCGGCAGGTGCTGGTGATTGGCGGCGCAGGCATCCGGCGCCATCGTCGGCGACATGTCCGGCCCCACGAACACCGTCACCGCCTTCGCGGGATCGACAAGGGTGAGGTTCTGTGGGACGGCGACCGGCAGGGACCGCAGCCTGCCGACCGCCTCATCGACGGTGTCGCACGTCTCCAGCAGGTAGCGCACCACGATGAGAATGGCGAAGCCGCGTCCGTAGACGGAACGTCCGCCCCAGGTGAGCGAGACCGCGAGACCGGCGTCGTTCATCCCGTCCTGCAAGCCCCACAGCATGTCCTGCATCCCGATCACGGGGCGCAGGAGGCAGGAGGAGACGATGGTGCCCTCGCACTGATCGGGCCGTAGGTCATAGTTGCGCAGCAGAGTGCCGCTCTGGCCGATCTGGGTGCAGGATGGGGAGAACGGCCGCAGTGCCGCGTGGGTGAGGAAGACGTCCGCCTCGGGCCGGTCGAGTTGGCCGGCCAGGCGGTCCAGCACCGGGACCAGTTCCGGCATGTGTGCACGGAACAGCGCCCGAACACGGTCCGCGCCCTGGGAAGTCCGGCCCTCCTCGGTCAGCAGGCCCTCCATCTCCTGCCACAGGGCCCGGGCGTAGGCGGCCCACCGCCCGTCGCCGCCGTCGCCGACCTCGATCGCCTGGAAGGTCATGTGCTGTTGCCGCACGGCTGCCACTCCCGGCTGTGAGAAACGGACGAGGTGAGGGCAACCTAGCTAATTGGGCAGGTATTCACCAGGTGGCCGCGATCGGCGACGGCCAGGCGCTGGATCTGGTGAAGCCGCTGAACGCGAGCGTGGCCGATTCCACATAGGCGATTATGTCCCGCGTTGGAGGAGCCGGGAGTCAAGAAGGCTGGCGGCGAGAGCCGATTGTCAATCGGTGTGGTTCGGTGACGTGTGATCAGGCTGCGACGGTCTCGTCGCGCTCGACCAGGAAGCCTTTCTCGAACGTGGCCCCGGAGCGGACCACGGCGACGAGGGAGGCGCCGGTGATCGCGCGCCAGCGTTCCTGGGCGGACTCGACCAGCTTGAATGCCATGGCGAGGGCGGCGGCCGGGCTGCCGGCCCCGCGAGTGACCTTGGTCCGCAGCTTGACCGTGGAGAATGTGGACTCGATGGGGTTCGTGGTCCGCAAGTGGACCCAGTGCTCGGCCGGGAAGTCGTAGAACGCGAGCAGCTCGTCCCGGTCGTCGGTGATTTTCGCGGCAGCCTTGGGCCACTTCGTGCCGTCGGTTTTCGCGAACGCCTCGATGGCCTTCTCGGCGTGCGTGCGGTCCTCGGCGTTGTAGATCTCCTGCACGGCCTTCGTCGCGCCCGGCTGCGCGGACTTCGGCAGGGCGTTCGTGATATTTCGGGCTTTGTGGACCCCGAACGCAACCGACACAAAGGCGGCAAAGGTTAAAGAACAAGCTCAGCCGCGCAGGGCCTTGCGCCGAGCCGCCGGGTGCACCCGGGCCCACGCCTCGGGGAGCTGCCTCTCCCGTGCGCCGGCCGTGGCCCGCTCCTCCCCGTACAGCAGCCCCCAGGTGAAGGCGGTCTCGCCCGCCGCGTGCGCGGAGACCGCCATGCGGAGCAGGGCTTCGCGGGCCACGACGCTGTCGTGCTGGTCGCCGCTCACCTGCTGGACGGCCTTGGCGCGCTTGCGGAGCCGCTGCGCGGGCTTGCCCAGGGCCGGATCGGCGGTCTCCGCGGCGTACCGGAGTCGCTTGGCGGTCTTGCGGGCGTGGTGGATCGCGGCGTCGCGTTCGGGCCCGGGGGGCATCTGCAGCGCGCGGTCCATGCGTTCGGCGAGCCGGTCGTACTCCTTGAGGAGGGCCTTGACCAGTACCTTCTTGGGCTTCCCGGCGGCCTTGGGGCGCAGCGGCGGAGCGTCGGTCAGCGCCGCCAGCCGGTTCAGCAGCTCCAGGTAGCGGGGCGAGGCGAGCGCGTCGAGGGTGCGCCGGCGGCCTTCGGCCCGCTGCGCCACGTCCCAGGCCTGCAGCCGTGCGGCGACCGGGCCGCGTACCAGCTCGCCGGGCAGCTCCCGTACACCGGAGGCCAGCCGCTCGTTGAGCACTTCGTGGTCGCGCTCCGCACCGAGCGCCCGGGCCAGCCACCGCAGGTCGCGGCGGATCGGATCGGTGACGTCACGATCGAGGACGGAGCGGTAGGAGCGCAGGCAGTTGCGCAGGCGGCGGGCCGTGGTGCGCATCTGATGCACCGCGTCGGGCGTGTCGCGCCGGACGGCCGGGTCGAGGTCCCTGAGCTTCGCGGCCATCCGGTCCAGGTAGGCGAGCACGTGGTCGCCGGCCGACCCCGCGGCGAGCACGCGGCGCTTCTTCGGCGTCCGCTGCGGCAGGCCCGCGGCCTCGGCCAGGGCGCGGACCGCCTTGGCCGGGCTGTCGGCGCGTTCGACGCCGTTCCTGCGCAGCACCTCCTCGACGTCGTCCAGGAGCGCGGGGTCGCCGCCGTCGGCGAGCTCGACCTCCATCTCCGTCCACACCGCGTGCCCGCCGGACTCCAGCAGCGATTCGGCGTGCACCGCGTCCATGCTCAGCTCGGCCAGCAGGTCGCCGTCGGCGTCGAGGAGGCGGTGCAGGCAGCGGGTGGAGCGGATCCGCACCACCGGCCGCAGCGGCGCGCCGCGGGTGCGGGACAGAACGAGTTCCCGTAGCTCCGCGGGGACGTCCTGCGACGACGGCGGGGCCTGGATCTCCTCCCGGCTGTCGCCCTCCAGGGGCAGCTTCAGGTGCCAGCCGGCGTCGGTGCCGCCGGTTCTGCGGCGCAGTGACGCGCCCGTGCGGGTCAGCCGCAGATCCTCGGTGTCGTAGTGGACGGCGTCCAGCTCCTGCATCCCGGCGTCTGCCAGCGAGGCGACCGGGTGCACGGCGGTCAGCTCGGGCAGCCAGGGGATGCCCTCGGCCGCTGCCGCGGCGTACTTGCGCTCCGTCTCCTGCTTCGCCTGGGCCATAGTGTCGAGGTTGACCAAATTGCACCTCTCAAACCCATACGAACACGTTGAATCCGCCGAACGGCTGAACGCTCGCGAACGGGCCTGTGTCGCGGGCTGTTGCGAAGCGGGCGAGGCTGACGCGTGCGGTGCGGCCGGAGTCGTTGCGCACCGAGCTACCGCGGTCGCGGATGGCGGAGGGCAGCCTGCCCCCGGCCAGGGTCTGCGCGAAGCCCTTGACGGTCGAGGCCCGGGTGAGGGCTAGCGCGGCGCTCATAGCATCTTCTTCACTCGCCCTGCGCAGCCTCCCCGGTTCGCGAACGTGCCGGTTCACGACCGGAGCCACCTGTACGCACCGTACGGCGAACCCGAAGATGACGAGAGACTTCCTGCGAGACGGGAACACGGGCGCACCAGCACGACCGCATAGCTCGCCGGGAATCCACGAGGCGGCGATTCGTGGGGAATCAATCCCCTGGACTCCGCTGAAGCGAACCGTTCGGGACACTTCTGAGTGGGAAGCCCGACCCGCAGTTCAGCTTCAAGTAAAGGAGACATGATTGCTGCTGCTGACACTGGCGTACGTCGTCGGCGTGCCGGTGGCCATGCTCGCCCGGGCCTGGATCTCCTGGTTCGCGGACGGGCCGGAGTCGGCGGTCCCCGTCGCGGTGATGCATCTCGTGATCTCGATCGCGGCGATCCCTGCGATCCTGCTCTGGCTGGGAGACTACGCCGATCTCTGGTTCATCACCGTCCCGGGGATCCTCTCGGCTGTGGCCAGATTCCTCCTGGAGTCCAGGAGCGTAAGCCGCTCGTAACCGGCAGTCCGCTCCGGGCGGGCGACTCACAGGCGTGGTGGACATCGGACTCCGCGGCGTCTCCCCGTAGCACTCCGCGCAGTAGCCGTCCGGGGCCACGGCTGCCGACGAACCTCACCCGGGCGAGCCGCCCCGATCCGTCGCTCACCGGAAGCCTGCAATCGAGCTCGCCCCCAGCGCGCCCGCCCTCTCCTCGACCTGCCCCCCGGCCGCAAGCACCTGAGAGCTCAAGCGGCCGCGCACGTCATCCCATCCCCCGCTTCGGCAGCATGAAAGAGCTGTAGCTGGAGAGCCGACTTCTCGAAGACGAATGTGACGGCCCCGACTTCCTGACCACGCTGCTCGGGGCGCAGGGTAACGCCGTTGACGTCGGCCACGAGGAGCGTACCGAGATCCAGTCGTCTGACCCGGGGATGGAACGGCTCCGCAGCATCCCACGGCCCGTGAGCGCCGTCCCGGGCAAGAGGACGCATCAACTCGGACGAGTCGATGCCAGAAGGAAACGCGCATCTGTCATCGGCACCTGCTCCTCGCGTCCGCTCTCGCGCGATCCTATTCATGCGAGAGACTGCCCACCCTGTGTTGACAAGGGAGTTGATCGGATCAACCACGTCGGCGGCGGCCGGGGACGTCGACTCTGCTTCCAGTGGGGCTCGACCCGTCCTCCGGGGCGCGGGGGTTCGGGTCGGCGAACATTTGCTCGGGGCGGGCGCGACGGGCGCGGTCACACCGATCACACCGATCACAGCAGCATCGTCTGACCCGTGACCAAGCATGAGGAGACCTCAAGGCTCCCGGTCGACCCCCTCCACCTGTCCGTTCTGTCTGCTGGTAACAGGAGGAACGATGCTGAGTCGACGATCCCTTCTTCGCGGTGGAGGCGGCATAGCGCTCGCGGCCACCGCAGTCGGGGCATCAGTGGGGTCGGTATACGGAAATGACGGCAAGTGGGGGCGTTTGCGCAAGCATCTGAAGGGCGACGTGGTGCTGCCCTCAGACCAGGAATACGCCTATGCCAAGCAAGGCGTTCTGGTGGAGTTCGACACCGTGACGCCCCGGGCGGTCGTCTACTGCGAGTCGGCCCGGGACGTGAGCACGGCCGTCAAGTTCGCCGGTGACAACGACATACCGGTGCACACCCGCAGCGGCGGGCACAGTCTGAGCGGCTGGTCCACCGGCCAGGGCATGATCCTCGACGTCTCGCGGCTGGACCACGTCGCGGCGGGCAGGCGCACGGTGCGGCTCGGGCCCGGGATACAGAGCGTCGACGTGCTGGCCGAGCTCGCGCCCTATGACAGGCAGGTGGTCACGGGCACCTGCGCCACCATACGCATGGGCGGCTACATATCGGGCGGGGGCATAGGCTTTCAGGTACGGAAGTTCGGCTACGGCAGCGACCGCCTCGTCTCGGCCCAGGTGGTCCTCTCCAACGGCCGCGTCGTGCGCGCCTCCGAGGAGGAGCACTCCGACCTCTTCTGGGCCCTGCGCGGCGGCGGCGGTGGCAACTTCGGCGTGGTCACCGACTTCGAGGTACGTCCGGTGGCAGCCCCCAGCGTGGTGTCCTTCGACTCCACCTGGCCGTGGGAGAAGGCCCAGGAGATCATCACGGCCTGGCAGGAGTGGTGCTACCACGGCCCGCGCGACCTGGGTTCGACCCTGACCGTGCTGCTGAGCAACGGCGCCCCGGGCAATGTGCCGATCATCAGGATCCACGGCGCCTACCACGGGCCGAAGTCGGAGTGCGAGCGGCTCCTGAACGAGCTGGCCGCCACGTCGGGCGCCACGCCCAGTCTCCATGTGGTCGAGCTTCCGTACGACAAGGGGATGAAAGCGGTCTACGGCTGCGAGCAGTTCACGCTGGCCGAGTGCCACCGCGCCGGCTCGAACCCGGATGCCAGAATCCAGCGCACCCCCTTCCTCAGGGAGCGGACCCGGCTGCTCGACCGCCCCACGGGCAGCTCCGGGGTGGCCGACCTGCTCGCCACCTACGAGGCCAACCGCAGGCCGGGGCACACCACGTACCTGTACTTCACGTCGCTCGGTGGCGCCGGCAAGGACGTCCCCCGCGACCAGACCGCTTTCGTGCACCGCGGCGCGGAGTTCTTCGTGGCCTGCGCGTCCCTGCTGCCCGACCCGCAGCCGCCCGCGGAGGAGGCCGAGGCCGCCATGGTGTGGCCCACCCGGGGCTTCGACGTCATCGACCCGCTCTCCAGTGGAGAGTCCTATCTCGGCTTCCCCAACCCGGACCTGGAGGACTGGCGGGAGTCGTACTACGCCGAGAACTACTCCCGACTGGTTTCGGTGAAGCGCCGGTACGACGCGCCGAACTTCTTCCGGCACCCGCAGAGCATCGGTAGCTGAGCCCCGAACGGGACGGCGTCGGCCCGGCGGAGAGCAGCGCCGGGCCGGTGCCTCCGGCCCGTGCCGGTCACCCCGCCGCTACGGCCTCGGCGCCCTCCGCCTTGTCCGCAACGGCCTTGGGGGCGGGCTTGTCCGGGCCGCGGAAGACGATGTAGACGAGCAGGACGGCCATGACGACGACGCCCACCCACATGGCCTGCTGCCATCCGTCGACGTAGGACTGCCGTGCGGCGTCGATCAGGGCCGGTGCCTGCGGGCCCGCGCTGCCCGAGGCCTCGATGGCGTTGGCGACGCCCTCCCGCGCACTCTCCGCGGCCCTCTCCGGGAAGCCGGTCAGTTCGTCGTCGATGGCGCTGCGGTAGCCGGCCGTCAGGATGGCCCCGAGCATCGCGATGCCCAGGGCGGTGCCCAGTTCACGGGTGACGTCGTTCAGGGCGGAGGCGACGCCCTGCTTCTCCTCCGGCAGCGAGCGGGTGATGGCCTCGGTGGAGGGCACCATGGCCAGGCCCAGGCCGATACCCATGACGATGATGCCGGGAAGGATCGACAGGTAGCCGTCGTCGACGGAGACGAACCCCGCCATGAGCGCCAGGCTGACGCCGGTGAGCGCGATCCCCGTGGCCATGGTCGGGCGGGGGCCCACCTGCGCGGCCATCCTGGGTGCCAGGCCCGACGTCATCATCATCGCGACGGCCAGCGGCATCAGCGCCGCCGCGGACAGCAGCGCGGACCAGTCGAGTACGGCCTGGAGGAACGGGAAGAGTACGACGGAGATCGCGCCCTGGACGGCGAAGATCGCGACCAGCGTGGTCGACCCGCCGGCCAGGCCCCGTTCGCGGAACAGGCGCACGTCCAGCAAAGCGGCGTCGCGGCGGCTCAGCTCCCAGAACACGAGCCCGGCCGTGGCGACGAGACCGATGGCCAGGCTGATCAGGGTGGCCGGTTCGGTCCAGCCGCGCTCCGGCCCCTCCTGCAGCGCGAAGATGAGGCCGACCACGGCGATGGCGGAGACCACCGCACCGGTGGTGTCGAGGGCGTGACCGGAGCGCTCGTGGGAGTTGGGCACCGTCTTCAGCGTCATCGCCAGGGCCGCGACGGTCAGCGCCACGGGCAGGGCGAACAGCCAGCGCCAGTCGGCGACGTCGACGAGAAAGGCGGACAGGAACATGCCGAGGATGCCGCCTCCGCCCGCGACGCCGGTCCCGCCTTTCCGCGCTGCTCCTCGGGGAAGGTGGAGGTGATGACGGCCAGCGTGATGGGCATGATCGTCGCCGCGCCGATGCCGCTGACCACCCGCGCGGCCAGCATGATCTCGGCGCTCGGCGCCAGCGCCGCCACCACGCTCGCCACCCCGAAGAGGCCCAGCCCCGCGAGCAGTGTGGGCTTGCGGCCCAGACGGTCACCGATCGCGCCGACGCGCGTCCAGCGCATCCCCGCCGCTCCCGTCGGCGGGTGCCGCCTGTTCGGGGTTCGTACCCATGGATTCCTCCCGACAAGGGATGCGGAGTCTGCGCTGCGCAGGACCGGCCGCCGGGCGAGGGGGGAGGTGGGTGCGGGCTCGTCAGGTGGTGGTGCGTGGCGGGTGCGCAAGGGGCCGCCCGGCACTCGGGCAGGAGCGCCGGGGGCCCTTCCTTCCGCTACGGCCGGCGGTCAGTCCTTGACCTCGCCCCTGACCTGCCGCTGGACGAACTCGTGGGTCAGGTCGCCGAACTGTTCACCGAACCTGATCGACCGCTCGACCGTCTTCTTGAAGTGGACGCCGCCGTCCACCCGGCTCTGGGCACACGCCTTGTCGAAGTCCGTCCACGTGGGAAAGTGCACCTCGATGTCCCTGGCGGGGGTGACCCCGGGCTCCGCCAGCGACGTGCCGGCAGGGAAGACGAACTTCCAGTCCAGCACGTCGTCGCCGAAGAAGCGCCGCGTGTTCTGCGACCCGGCGGCACAGAGCGTCGTGGAACCCGACGGGTACTCCGGGTGGTCGCCCGTCGGCAGGTAGCTGGTCCACTCGTCGGCGCGGATGTCGTCGACCGTGCCCATGCCCGGCCCACCCCAGGCGGTGATCTTGCTCTTGCCGTACACGTGCCGGACCGCCGTGATCGGCCGCACGGCGTTGTACTTGGCCTTGAGGTACCAGTCGGCGATCAGTGTGTCGAAGGTCGCCAGAATGCTCTGGAGGACCCACTGGGCCCAGCCGTGCACACCCATGTGGTTGTCCTCGTCGCGCTTGCGGGCGATGACGATGGACGAGTGGCCGATGCCCCAGAGCTTGTTGTCCATGATCTCGGCGAGCACCTTGCGCTCGTCGGTGAGCGTGGCCGACGCCTCCAGGACCTCGTCCACGGAGCGCTTGTAGGCGCGGGCGTTGGTGTGGTCGCTGTGCCGGGGCGGGTCGATCCGGAACCGGCTGGGGTCGTCGAAGATGTGCGGCTTGGTCCTGGCGGCCTGCGGGGTCACGAAGTGCTGGCCGACGTAGATGCCCAGGTCGCCCGGGCCGCCACCGAGACGACGGCCGTTGTGGGGGCCGAGCAGCGGCTGCCAGCGTGAGGGGTTGACCACCCGGTAGGGCGTGTTCACCGGCTCGAAGCCGGTGTAGTCACTCCACGGCTGGCGGTTGTACTTGCGGCCCCCCTCGTCGCCGAGGAGGTTCATGCCGTCGCTCTCCAGGAACTTCCAGACCGATGCGGCGGCCACGTTGCCGATGCCGATCGGGCTGGTCAGGTTCTCCGACTCGTCCATGGGGTCCAGGCCGAGCGCGGTCATCAACTGCTGCAGAGCACCCACGTTCTCCGGCAGCAGACGTTTCCAGATGCCGTGCTGGGCGTAGATGACGGCTATGTTCATGTTCCGGTTGGTGGTGGACTCACTGGAGGGGCGGCGCGGAATCCGGGAGTGGATGCCGAGCGCGGTCTCGTGGTACGGCGCGAGCGCGTCGAACGCCGCCAGCATCGCCGCGCGGTTCGTCCAGAGGAAGACCGTCGCATCCATCGGGCCGATGAACTGCAGGCTGGGCACCTGGCCGGCCTGGTCGTCGCCGGGCTGGGCCCACTTGACGTAGTTGTCCTTGTCCAGGTCGAGGAGTTCGGGCGGCTCCTCGCTCGCGGCACCGGCCGTGCGGGCGAAGGCCAACTGGGAGAGTGCCACGGCCGAGGCGCCGCCGACCACCAGTGATCGGCGGCTTAACGGGGTGCCTGCGGGAGAAGTGTGACCGGACGTCGTCATGATCGTCTTCCTTGATGTCTACGGGGAAGGGCCTCCCGAGGCGAACCTGGCAAGGGCCCTTCAAGGGAAGGGGGATTCTCGATGGCTGCGGCATGGGCAAACGATTCAGCCCTTGACGCTGCCCTCGACGTGCCGTTGCGCTGCTCGTGGGTCAGGTCGCCGACTGCTCACCGAACTCGATGGGTCGACGGTCCTGTTGAAGTGGCGTGCGGGTCGTCGGAGCCGCTGGAGCTCCGGGCGGCCTGCGAGGTGGCCGAGCACAGGCTCGTGGAGGCCGACGGGTACGCCGGCCGTGGACGTGCCTGACCGCACCGGTCGTGCGGTGTGATCGACGTGGTCAGGTCGGGCGACCCGGGACCGGGACGGGTCCTTGAGGATGAGGGCCCTGGTCCGGGCGGCCTGCGGGGTCACGAAGTGCCGGGCGGCGAAGGTGCCCGGCACTTCGTGACCCCGCAGGCGCGGCGGTCGACGGGGGCCTGGAGGTGCGGCTGCGCGCCCGCGGGGGCGTTCACCTCGCACGCCGAGTTCAGCGGCGCCCAGCCGGTGTAATCCGCCCGGGGTCGCGCGCTGTGTGTGCGGCCGCTCTCGTATCCCAGGAGGTTCGATCCGTCGTTCTTCAAGGCGTTGGTGTCGTGCGTCCACATGTCTGCGTCGGTCTCGGGCCTTCTTCTCGCCGACTAAGGCCGAGGCACCCCTGATCAGCAGGGATCTGCGGCCCCCGGGGGATCCGGGCAGGAGAGTGCGTCTGGACGTCGTCATGGTGATCTTCCTTGTCCCCAGAGGTGGAAGGCAGTCGTGGCTTGTGGGAGGAGGGGTCAGTTGTCGACGTTGCCGGTGGTGTGTTGGTGGACGAAGGTGTGGGCGAGGTCGCCGAACCGGGTGCCGAAGGCCTGGGGAGGCTTGGCTGGTCTGGGTGAAGCGGGCGCCGGCCCACACGCGGCTGGCGGCGCAGTCGGTTTCGAAGTCGCTCCAGGTGGCCCAGGTCAGTTGGAGGTCGGCGGCCGGGACGGTGCCGGGTTCACGCTGGCCGGAGCCGGCGGCAAAGTGGCGCACCGCGCCGAAGGGCCGCACCGCGTCGAAGGCGCGCTTGTGGTGCCAGGCGGCGATCAGGCTGTCGAACCGGGCGGTCGAGCACACCAGGAACAACTGCGCCCAGCCGTCCAGGTCCAGATCGTGGGCCATGGCCGCGGCCCGCGGTGACAGCGTCACCGACAGCGGCGTGTGCTCGAAGAACTCCGCCTTCATCTTCCGCTCGTCGTCCAGCCCGGCCGAGGCGGCCAGGACCTCGTCGACCGCCTGCCGGTAGGCCTTCCTGTCCGTGTGGTCGAGATGGCCCGGTGCAGGGAGGGTGAAGCGGTCGGGGTGGTGGTAGGTCTGGGGGGTGACCAGGGCCAGTTGGGGGGTGGCGACCACCGACGTGCCGGCCACGTTGCCGATCCCCACCGCGGTCGTCACATCCCGTGACTCGTCGTCAGGATCCGGGCCCAGTGCCGAGAACGCCTGCCGCAACACCGGCTCCCGCTCCGTGAACACCCCCTTGACCACCTGGAACATCGCATACAGGCCCGCGATGTTCCTGTTCCGGTTGGTCGCCGACTCCCCCACCGGACGGCGCGGGATACGGGAGCACACCCCCACCGCGGTGGGGCACACCCCCACCGCGGTGGGGTGATAGGAGGCGAGCGCGTCGAACCATGACGTCTGCAGCAGATGCGTCACCCACGTGTACGAGGCCACATCCCCCGGGGCCATCGCATCCGCCGGCGGATACCCCCCACCACCATGAGTCGTGATCAAATCCCGGATGAAGTTACCCTTGCCGAAATCGAACGGAATCTGCTGGACACGGGCGGACGTCGTCACGAGGCTACGCCTTCCTCCGCTATGACCACGTTGAGGGAAATGACGCCGCGGGCGTCTGAGAATCCGCGCTCGAATGCGGAGAGGATCGACCAGACCTTGTCACGCGAGAAGGGCGCATCGACCAGTCGAGCAGATTTCCCGATAGGCGAGCAAAGCCCTTCCGCCCCCGCACCTTCGGCCACCGGACACTCCCCCGCACTCGACGCCGAACGTTTTTGCGAAATCCTGGAGCGGACCCTAACACTCGCCACTCAAGAGCCACTCGAAAGAAACTATGGAAGGGATTCTTGACATTTCGGGCGTGCGGCGCCGAAAAATTCACGGGGCGATGAATAGAGTGGGACCTTACCCGCCTACTCCGCTCATCGTAACCGGCAAGCAAATGTCAGGGCAGGTACGGCGTCGGGAATAGGGGCCCTGCGGTGACTTGTGGTAGGTCGGGCGCCCCCGCGCCGGCGCACTGCAGGGCATGAACGGCAGAAGCTCCCGGCGGCGGAGGATCAACTGGATCCTCCGCCGCCGGGAGCTTCGTGCGGGGTGTGGTGTCAGGTGCTGGTGGGGGTGGGGGTGGTGTCTTCGATGAGGTCGTCGACGTTGAGTTCGAAGAGGCCGCCTTGGCGGCCGCTGAGGCCGGAGATGAGTTTGACGAAGTCGACTTCGGCTTCGTTTTCGCGTTCGGGGTCGACCATCTCCTGGGCCATGTTGAAGTAGAAGCCCTTGGTCTTGGAGCGGTCGTAGAAGCCTTCGACGAACTTGCGGATGTCGTGGAAGAACTCCTGGTAGGCGGTGGAGTAGCGGTCGAGGGCCTTCTCCTCGATGTGGGGGTGTTCCAGGATCTGGTCGACGACCTTGGACAGGGTGCTGCCGGCCAGGGTGGCCAGCGCGACGCCGGTGGAGAACAGCGGGTCGACGAACGCGGCGGCGTCCCCGACCAGGGCCCAGCCCTGGCCGTGGAAGCGTTCGTTGGTGTAGGACCAGTCGCGTGCGGTGCGGTAGCCGGCGGCCTGGGTGGAGTCCTTGAGGAGTTCCTTCAGCTTGGTGGTGCTGGCGATCTCGGACTCGAAGAGGTCTTCCAGTGACTTGTCGGACTCGTTGGCCAGGGCGGAGCGGGTGACGTAGCCGACGCTGAAGACGCCCTTGTCGATGGGGATGCCCCAGAACCAGCCGTCGCGGGTGCCTTCGATGAGGATGTTGCTCCACTCGTCGCCCGGCAGGCGGTGGCAGTTGTCGAAGTAGGTCCATACCGCGACGTTGCGCAGTTGTTCGTTCCAGTTGACCTCGGTGTACTTGCGGCCGATGACGCGGGCCTGGCCGGAGGCGTCGATGACCAGGGAGGCGCGGGCTTCCTGGGTGCCGCTCAGGCCGCGCAGGGCGTAGCGGACGCCGACGACGCGGCCGTCTTCTTCGAGGGTGTCCTTGACGGTGGCGTCTTCGACGACGAAGGCGCCCAGCTCCCGGGCCCGGTCCAGCAGCAGCGCGTCGAGGTCGGCGCGGCGGGTGTGGAAGGCGTAGGGGATGCGGCCGCCGGTGGTGAAGGAGAAGTTCCAGGGGACTTCGTTGTTGCCCCAGACCAGGGTGCCGCCGTACTTGCGCTCGAAGCCTTTGGCTTCCATGCGTTCTTTGAGGCCGAGTTCTTCCATGGGGACCATCACGCCGGGGATGAGGGATTCCCCGACGTGGTAGCGGGGGAACCGCTCGCGGTCCAGGACCAGGACCCGGCGTCCGCGCTTGGCCAGGAGTGCGGATGTGGTCGCACCGGCGGGCCCGCCGCCGATGACGATAACGTCGAAATCGCCAGAAAACCCGACAACAGTGGACGACATAGAGGACCTTCCCGTTCCGATGCCCAGTTCCGATACGACCGCACCAGCGATTCGCGTGAAGACCCCCTCCACGCACCCAAAACACGCTTCACCACCACACTGACCCCACACAACAGACCCTGTCATCGCCCAGATTGCTCAGTGCAGACTCCACCGGGACCGACCCACACGGGATCTTCGCCACCGCGGGGGCATCGCACCGCCCGTCGGGCGCCCCGAAGTCGCGCACCGCCGGCGCCCGGGAGCGCATGGCCTTTACCCCCCCGTCCCTTGCCTACTCCGTACATATCTCGTCGTGTCATGAATTTCGGTGGGGGGTGTCGGGCGTGTCGGGCTGGTTGCCGCAACTCTTAGTTGCGCTCTAGCAGACCTCTAGCAAAGCCCAGTAAGGTACCCCGCAGCGCACAGGGTGCCGCGCATGATTTCCTGACCTTCGGCGCGGAATGAAAATACTGTCCGAGGGATTTGAAGACGTTACCGAAAATACCCGAGAAGAACAGGAACAGCGGGTGCACCCGCCCCCTCTTCATTTTATGAAAGCGCCGGAACAGTCGGTGTGTGCGACAAGCCCCGGGGCAGCACCTGCCCCCTAAGGGCGTCGCCGTGGACCGTGGAGCCCCCCTCTCTTCTTGGAAAGGAACACAACACATGACGACGTCCGGACACACTTCTGACACAGGTTCCTCCCCGCGGCGCAGGTCCCTGCTCCTCGGCGGCGTCACCGGCGCCGCCGTCCTGACCACGCAGGGCCTCACCGGCACCGCCAACGCCACCCCCAAGCCGGCCAGCCCGTCCGCCGGCACCTCGGCGGGTGGGGCGGCCCAGTCGGCGCAGATCGAGTTCGACCTGGACAAGGACAACTACATCAAGTGGGCCCAGCCCACCGACGAGAACGCCGGCCAGTCCCCCACCCTGGCCATCCTCGGCCCCATGGACGTCACCGTCTTCCTGTGGATCAACCGCGTCGTCTGGTTCGCCGCCTTCGACGCCCTGGCCCCCTACCACGAGACCGCCGTCGGCGTGTACTCCCGCATCCCCCGCCGCCCCGCCGGCGAATCGGCCACCAACCGCAACATGAACATCGCCGCCCTCTACGCCCAGCACGGCGTCTGGACACAGATCCTCCCCCAGCAGGTCGGCCGCCTCCGCGAACTCATGACCGGCCTCGGGCTGGACCCCATGGACGAGTCGGAGAACCTCACCAGCCCCATCGGCATCGGGAACGTCGCCGCGAAGAACGCGTGGAACGCGCTGAAGAACGACGGCATGAACGTCCTGGGCTACGAAGGCGGCCGCACCTACAACCCCACACCCTGGGCCGACTACACCGGCTACCAGCCGGTCAACACCGCCTTCGACGTCAACAACCCCTCACGCTGGCAGCCCCAACTCCAGCGCCACAACGGCCGCCGCGCCGGCGGCGGCCCCGGCGACCTCGGCATCTACGTCACCCAGCACTTCGTCACCCCCCAGGCCGCCCGCACCAAGCCGCACATCTTCAAAGACCCCGCCCAGTTCCGCCTGCCCCGCCCCGACCACATCGACCACACCGACCGCCGCGCCTTCAGGCGCTCCGCGGACGAAATCCTGGAGACCTCGGCCGCTCTCACCGACGAACGCAAGGTCGTCACCGAGATCATGGAGAACAAGCTGTGGGGCATCGGGCATTCATCGATCGTCATCGCCAAGAAGCACGATGAGAACAACGAGATGGGCATGCACGGCTGGGTCCACTGGATGCTCTCCCACGTCCTGGCCACGTTCGAGCCGCTGATCGCCGCCTGGCACCAGAAGACCAAGTTCGACGCCGCCCGCCCCGTCACCGTCGTCCAGCACGTCTACGGCAAGAAGAAGGTCACCGCCTGGGGCGGCATCGGCATGGGCACCGTCGACGACATCCGAGCCTCCGAGTGGTCCAGCTACCTGCCCGTCGGCGACCACCCCGAATACCCCTCAGGCTCCACCAGCCTGTGCTCGGCCACCTCCCAGGCCGCCCGCCGCTACTTCGGCTCCGACGAACTCGACTGGACCATCGACTACAAAGCCGGCTCCACCATGGTCGAGCCCGGCATCACCCCCGCCGCCGACCTCCAGCTCCACTTCCCCACCTGGACCGACTTCACCCGCGCCTGCGGCACCAGCCGCGTCTGGGGCGGCGTCCACTTCATGAAGACCGTCGACCGCACCATCACCTTCGGCGAACAGTTCGGCGACATGGCCCACGAATTCGTCGACAAGCACGTCAAGGGCGACATCAAGAACTGACCCATCCCACGCCCGGCACAGCACAAGGCGACGCAGAAACAAGAGAAGACAGGGCCTTCGGCTACCCCGGGCGGATCCGCGATCCGCCCGGGTCCGCCCCGGAAGCCCTGTCCCGTGCGGTGGTTCGCCGGAGGGTGCGGTCGGCTCCCAGCCGAGACCTCCGGCAAGAAGAGCCCGCGTATCCCGATCACCCCGCACGCCGCGGCCCGGATCGCCGAGGCGGCGGATCCGCCCCCCGTCCCGGCCTCCTCATGGGACCGTGGACTGCCCCGGGGCCGGCCGGGCGCCGTTCCCTGGTTCCCGCCCCGTCGCGTTCTGTATGTTCGGTGGGATGTGGGGAGAGTTCCGCCGACGGTGGAGGGCCAGGGGGCGCGGGGCCGGGCGGGAGCTGGAGTTGGAGCGGCAGCTCCAGGAGTGCCGGCTGACGTTGACGGAGCGCGACGATTCGGTGCGGCGACTGCGCGCCGACCTGGAACGGGCCCGGACCTCGTCCGAGGACGAGGCCGAGCGGCAGGGGCAGGCCCAGGTCGAGCAGCTCGTGGAGTCCATGGGTGCCTCGCTGGTGCAGTTGGCGACGCAGGCTCAGCTCCACCACGGCGGCACCGTGCAGGTGCGGGCGGACGACGTGATTGCCGTCGGTGCGCGGTTGGTGCGGTCGTTGGGCGCGGCCGGTGTGGACACCCTCGGCGCGCTCGGCGAGGAAGCCGCGTTCGATCCGGATCGGCACGACCCCCTGAGCATGAGCAGCGCACCGGAAGCGGGGACGCGGGTGCGGATCCGGGTGGTCGGCCTGTGCTACCGGGGCCGTGTGCTGCGCCGGGCCGGGGTCGAACCGGTCGCCGCTGACCCGGAGTCCTGATGGCGGGTCGCCTGGGTGTCGACTTCGGCACCAGCAACACCGTGGTCGCCCTGTGGGACGACGAGGCCGGTGAGGGATCGGCCCTGCGATTGCCCGACTACGGGCGATCGTTCGGACAGGGTGGTGACCGGGTGCCCGTGGTGCCCTCCCTCATCCACTACACCGGGGACCGGCGCCGGCTCCTCGGCGAGCAGGTGCTGGCCCGGAACCTCTACCACGCCGCCGGCACCTTCCGGTGGATGAAGCGCTATGTCGGCAACCGGAGTCCTCTGACGATGGCGGCGAACGGGCGGCGCGTCTCCCCCTCCGAAGCCGGCCGCGACTTCCTGTCCGCTGTTCTGGCGTTCGCCGCCGTCGAGGCGGGAGCCGAGGGCGAGGAGGTCGCGCTGACGGCGCCGGTGGAGTCGTTCGAGCACTACGAGAACTGGCTCGGCGAGGTCGCCGAGGCCGCGGGGCTGAGCCGGTACCGGCTGATCGACGAGCCGTCCGCGGCGGCACTGGGCTACGGCGCGCACATCCGGCCGGGGCACGTCTACCTGATGTTCGACTTCGGCGGCGGAACCGTGCAGGCCGCCGTGGTGCGCGTGCAGGACGAGGAGGAGCGCGCGGCGACCGGGCGTACCTGCCGGGTGCTCGGCAAGGCCGGTGACGAGCTGGGCGGCGCCACCGTCGATCAGTGGATCTTCGAGGAGCTGCTGGCGCGCAACGATCGCCACGACAGCGACGAGGAGGTACGGCGCGTCAGCCGCGCGCTGCTGGTGGAGTGCGAGCGCGCGAAGGAGGCGCTGTCCGCGCGGGAGCACGCCGAGATCAGCGTGCTGGACCCGGACACCGGCGCGGTGCTCGGCCTCGAACTGGTCCGGGAGGGCGCCGCGCGTGGCGATCGGCGGCTCGTGTCGTTCGAGGAACTGCTGGACCGCCGGGAGCTGTTCTCCCGGATCGACCGCGTGGTCCGCCGGGCCGTACGGGACGCGTCGACCCGGGGCTACGACGAGGACGATCTGGCGGCCGTGCTGATGGTCGGGGGCAGCAGCCTGATCCCCTCGGTCCGCCGCACGCTGGAGCGGATCTTCGGGCGTGACCGGGTGCTCTCCGAGCGCCCGCTGGACGCGGTCGCGCGCGGGGCGGCGGCGTTCGCCGCCGGCACCGACTTCTACGACCACGTCCAGCACGACTACGCGGTGCGCTGGTTCGACCGGCGGGCCGGGCGCTACGAGTACCGCACCTGCGTCACCGCGGGTACCGCCTATCCGAGCACCGAGCCGGTGCACACCATGACCGTGAACGCCACCCACGACGGCCAGACCGAGCTGGGCATCGCGATCTACGAGCTGAGCCGGCACCGCGCCGGCGAGGGGAACACCGAGCTGGTGTGCGACCCGTCCGGAGCGTGGCGGGTGCGCGCGGTGCCGGCGGA
Source organism: Streptomyces sp. WMMC500 (assembly GCF_027497195.1). NCBI lineage: Bacteria > Bacillati > Actinomycetota > Actinomycetes > Kitasatosporales > Streptomycetaceae > Streptomyces > Streptomyces sp. WMMC500. The sequence goes on along the minus strand of NZ_CP114905.1, from coordinate 7,650,387 downwards.
GGAGGAGCGCCACCGGTTCTGGCTGAACGAGCACAGCCCGACGTTCCTGCGCGCCGACCCCGCCGCGACGGCGGGGCAGGCCCGGTTCCGGGTCGAGTTCGGCATCGACGGCAACAAACGGCTGTTGCTGACGGCTTACGATCTGGTCAGCGGGCGGCAGACGCACCGGGACTTCCCGGTGGTGAAGCTGACCTGACCTGCGGGGTGAGGAGAGCACCGTGGAGTTCCAGGAGATCGAGGTGACGATCGCGCCGGACGGCACGACCCGGATCGAGGTGCACGGCGTCCCCGGCCGCGGCTGCCTCGACCTGACGGCCGCCCTGGAGAAGGCGCTCGGCGGCGAGGTCGTCAGCCGCGAACTCACGGCGGACGCCTACGCGGTGGTCGACGAGCAGGTGCCGGACCACCTCCGCCGCGGGCCGCAGGCGTGACCGTGCCCGGGCGGCTGCGGACGCACGGCTTCGAACCGTTCAGCGTCGCCAACGGACCGGGCACCCGGGCCGTCATCTGGGTACAGGGCTGCACGCTCGGCTGCCCGGGGTGTTTCAACCCCGGCACACATGCCCGGGCGGGCGAGGAGGTCGAGGTGGCCGAGCTGTACCGCCGCGTGGCCGCGCTCGCGGACCGGATCGAGGGCGTCACGATCACCGGCGGCGAGCCGTTGCAGCAGCGCGGCGCCGTGCTGGAACTGCTGCGGCGGATACGGGCCGGGACGCGCCTGTCGACGATTCTGCTCACCGGCTACGACTGGCCCGAGGTGCTGCGGATGCGCGAGCTCGACGAGCTGCGCCGCTGCGTCGACGTGCTGCTGGCAGGCCGGTACCGGCAGGACCTGCGGATCGCCCGCGGGCTGCGGGGATCGGCCGACAAGACTGTCCGGTTCTTCTCGGACCGCTACACCCGCGCCGATCTCGACGCCGTGCCCGAAGCCGAGGTCATCGTGCACCCCGACGGCAGGGTGACCCTGACCGGCATCGACCCGCCCACGGGGTGGTGAGCCACGATGCGCGACGAGCAGGTGGACCGGCTCGCCCGCCTCCTCGAATCCGGTGGGTCGGTGTGGATCCCGCCGCAACGGGCGGCGAGACGACTGGCCAGGGCGGGCACGCCGGACGCCGTACGCGCCCTGGCCGAGGAGCTGGCCAGGGGGCACGACCGCGGCGCGCACGAGGTCGCGAGGCGGGCGCTGGCGCGGCTGGACGACCAGCGCGCGATCGACGTGGTGTGCCATGTCTGGAGCTATCGGCGCAGCGATGAACTCGACCGGCTGGTCGGGCAGCACGGCTGGATCGCCTCGCATCCTCCGTACGTGCGGGTGCGGACCGCGCTGCGGGCCGGCCGCCCGGACGTTCTCGGCAGCGACGAGCTGACCGTACGGTCGATGGTCGGCATCGCCGACGGCGACCGCGACCCGGAGCTACGCGCCCGGGCCGCCACGGCGCTCGCCGGGCTGGACGCCCAGGAGGCCCGCGAGCACGTGTGTGCGGCTGCCATCGACAGCGGAAGCGAGGCCGCGCTCAGGGCGGCGGTCGCCGGCGGGTTCGCACCGAAGGATCCGGGTCGCCGCGCCGTGCTCCTCTTCCTCACCGAACAACAAGACGCCTACCGGCGGTTGGACTTCGACGGGCGCCTGCTGCGCGCCGCGCACGAGGCGGCGGAGCCGGCCCTGCGCGCCCGGCTGGCCGCGATGGCCCGGCGGACCGGCCGGCTGCACTGGGTGCGCGCGGTGACGCTCGACCGCTCCGACGAGCGGCTCGCGGAGCTGTCCGACGACGAGTGGGACACCTCGCGCGCGATGCTCGGGCGCGCCCGGCGGTGGGCGGAGCTGTGGCAACTGGCTCTGGCCGCTCCCCCGTTCTGGGCGGTACGGCTCCTGTGTGACCTCGGCGCATCCGGCTGGCGCCCGCGGCAGACGGTGGAGCGGGCCGAGTACGAGGCGCTCGTCGGGCTCGCCGACCGGTGCGAGCTGCATCCGGTGGACCGGCTGCTGCTCGATCCCGAAGGAGCCCGCGCGATACGCGCCCTCGCCGTCTCCGCCGACGGCGAGGCGCTCGCCGCCGGCGACGACAACGGCGTGATCACGGTGTGGACGCTGCCCCGGGTGCGACGGCTCCGGCGTATCGAAGTGAGCCCCGGCACCGTCACCTCGATCGTCATCGACGACGGCACACTGGTCGCGGCGGGTTCGGCCGTGATGACCTCCTGGCGGCTACGGGACGGCGCGGAGCTGGCGCGGGCGTGGGAATCGCGGGCGAACCTCCTGCCGGCACCGGACGGCAGGACGCTGTTCTCCCTGGGCTACGACGGCAAGCCGAAGGTGTGGGAGTCGCCGGGGCTGCGCCCGGTCCATACCGTCGAAGACTTCTACGGCTCCGTCTCCGGCGTCGTCGCCACCCCGGGCCGGGAACGCGCGGCCGGGCTGGACCGATGGGGAATCAGGGTGTGGGAGCTGCCGTCCGCCCTCCTGCTGGAGCGGATCAACGGCAACGGCCCGCTGGCGCTCGCACCGGACGGCGCCCTGCTGGCGGGCACACCGGGGCGGCAGCCACCACCCCCCGCGCAGCGCGGCGACATCGCGCTGTGGCGCCTGCCCTCCGGCGAGTCCGCCGGCACACTGACCGGACATGCCGGCAACGTCACGCACCTGACGATCACCCCGGACGGCAGCCTGCTGGCCAGTGCGGGCCGCGAGGGGACGGTGCGCCTGTGGCGGTTGCCGTCCGGTGAGCCGGCGGGAGTGCTCCCCGTCCACGAGCGCCCGGTCTCCTGGGACTTGGGGAACAGGGACGAGGTGGGCCGCCTCACGGTCACGGCGGACAGCCGCTTCCTGGTCGCCGGCAGCCGCAACGGCCGGCTGTGGACATGGCGGCTGCCCTCGGGCGAACCCGCCGTCGCCCCGGAGGGACTCGGGGCCGAGATCACCGCGCTGGCGGTGGCTCCCGGCGGATACGCGGTGGCCGCGAGCGGCGCGGGTTCGCTCCGGCTGTGGCAGCCCGCGGTCCTGTCGCAGGCGCGTGCCCCGGCGGGCCGGCTCCGCCCCGACGAGGTCGAGCGGCTACGGGCGTCCGCGGGCGTCGCGGGGCAGCCCTGGGTGGATCTCCTGGCACGGCTGGCCTGGCGCCGGCACCGGCACGACGTGGAGATCGACGACGGTTCGGCCGCCGCCGCGACGGACATCGAGTTGCGGGAGTGAGGCAGGAGTGATGCGGCGGTGAGCGGCGTCGAGGGCGACGAGACCGCCCGGCTGGCCGCCGAAGTGGACGGCCGCGGCCCGCTGTTCGGCGGCCGGCGGCGGCGCCGCGCGGCGGAACGGCTGGCGGCGCTGCGCACGCCGGCCGCCGTACGGGCGCTGGCTGCCGCGTACGCCGGGAGCCCGGACCGTACGGTCGTGGCGATCGCCGAGGACGGGCTGACCCGGCTCGGCGGCCAGGCGGAGATCGACGCGCTGTGCGAGGTGGTGTTCAGCACCGACAGCCCGCGGCTGGCCGACCTGGTCACGTCCGCCGGGTACCGGCACTCCGATCCGGCCCGCCGGGCGCTGCTGCTGTTCCTGACCGGGCAGTTCGAGGACTACGCCGCGCTGGACTTCGACGGCGGCGCCCTGGCCGCCGCACGTACGGCCGCCGACGAGCCCCTGCGCGCACGGCTGGCCGAGCGGGCCCGCGAGTCCGGACGTATCGAGTGGGTCCGCGCGGCCGTCGGCTCCGGCCGCGACGAGGCGGTCGCGAAGCTGTCCGAGGTGGAGTGGGACGCCGCTATCGGCATGCTCCTGGCGGCGGGCAGACCGGCGCGGCTCTGGCAGCTCGCCCTGCGGGCCCCGTCGTTCTGGTCCGTACGCATCCTGTCCGAACTGCACGCATACGACTGGCGACCGGACGCCGGGCCCGACCGGGCCCGCTACCGCGAGCTGACCGCGCTGGCGCGGCGGTGCACCGGAAACCCCGCCGCGGGAGACGACGACGCGCGGGCGCTGCCCGGCCACACCGGCAAGGTCAACCGCCTGGTGACCACGCCGGACGGCACCGTGCTCGCGTCCGCGGGCAACGGAGGCGGCGTACGCCTGTGGCACCTGCCCACCGGCGAGCCGATGCGCCAGTTGGCCGACGGGCGCTGGTTCGACCTGGCGGCCTTCCCGGACGGGAACCTGCTGGCCGCCGCCAAGCTCGGCAGGACGGCGCTGTGGCGGCTGCCCTCGGGCGAGCAGGTCGGCACCGTACGCACCTCCCAGCACGAATCCTGGTCGGGCATGCTGCTGGTGACGCCGGACGGGGAACTGCTGATCGACAACGGCCGGACCGCGTCCCGGTGGCGCGACCCCTGGGGCCCGAAGACCGAAAGGGCCGACGACAGGGCGGTCTATCACGCCATGCTGTCCCCGTCCGACGGCCGTTTCCTCGTCGGAGGCCGCACCCGCCTGCCGCCCGGCACCGACGTCGACACGGTGGCGATGAGCGGCAGCGGCACCGCCCCGCACCGTGTCGTGGCGATCCCGGGCACCGCGCTGGTCGCGACCGGCGGGGACAGCGGTGACATCCGGCTGTGGCAGGCGGAGGCGCCGCGGGCCGCGGGCGTGCTGAACGGGCACACGGGCTGGGTGCAGCACCTGGCCGTGACGGCGGACGGAACCCTGCTCGCCAGCGCCGGAGCGGATCGTACGATCCGGCTGTGGCGGATGCCCTCGGGCGAGCCCGCCGGGGTGCTGACCGGCCACGCAAAGGGGGTGACGGCCCTGGCCGTGTCCGCGGACGGGGACGTCCTGGCAAGCGGCGACGCGGGCGGGACGGTGCGGCTGTGGCGGCTGCCCTCCGGCGAGGCCGCCGGGGTCCGCGCCGAACACGACCGGCGCGTCACCGAGTTGGTGTTCACCCCGGACGGCGGTTCGCTGGTCAGCGGCGACCGGCGCGGCGGCCTGTGGCTGCGGCACCTGTGGGATCCGGAGCTGACGGCGCTGTGCCGGCTCCCGGTCCACGAGTTGCATCCCGGGCGGCTCGACGCCCTGCCGGAAGCGGCGCCGGGCACGCCGCACCGCGCGTGGGCCGACGCGATCTCCGCCTTGGCGTGGTGGGGCCACCGCGATGACATCGAAGTCGCCGGCCCCGGACGGATTCCGGGCACCGCCGACATCGAGGTGAGCGACGGATGACCGACCGGTCGGCTACGGTCGTGAGGCTGGTCAGCGAAGGGGCTGGGGGTATCCGGTGGGATTTCGGACCGATCTCGACCTCTACCTGCGCGCGCGGTACACGCTGATCGTGGCCGTGACGGTGGAGGAGGAACGGGCGTTGGAGGCGGTGCGCGCCGTGTGCGAGCGCGGACGCCGCCGGTGCCTCGCGTGGGATCTCGCCGACGGGTTCGAGGCGCTGCACGGCCAGGGCGGGGCGCTGCCCACCGCGCGCGACCCGGTTTCGGTGATCGAGCAGGTGGAGAAGGCCGAGGACGGCACCGTCTTCGTCCTCAAGGACTTCCACGACTGCTGGAGCAACCCGCAGGTGAAGCGCAAGCTGCGCAGCGCCGTGCAGCGGCTGAAGTTCACCCGCAAGTCGGTCATCGTCATCTCACCGAACCGCACGGTGCCCGAGGAACTGCGGGACGAGGCGGTGGTGATCGGACTGCCGCTGCCGGATCGCGGGCAGTTGGACGAGGTGCTGGGCGGGCTGACGGCGACACCGGGCGTGAAGGTCGACCTCACCCCGGCCGGCCGGGAGAAGCTCGGGCAGGCGGCTCTCGGGATGACCGCCGCGCAGGCACGCCGCGCCTACGCCAAGGCGATCGTCCGGGACAACGCACTCGACGACCGGCACATCGAGGCGGTGGTGCAGGAGAAGAAGGACGTCATCAGGGAGAGCGAGGCGCTGGAGTTCTATCCGGTGCACGAGACCCCCGACGACGTGGGCGGCCTCGACGTGCTCAAGAAGTGGCTGCGGCTGCGGGAGCGGGCGTTCACCCAGGAGGCCCGCGACTACGGGCTGCCCGCGCCCAAGGGCATCGCGCTGATCGGGATTCCGGGGACCGGGAAGAGCCTCACCGCCAAGATGATCGGCGGGCTGTGGCGGCTCCCGCTGCTGCGGCTGGACGTCGGTGCGCTCTTCGGGTCCCTGGTCGGAGAGGCGGAGGAACGCACCCGCCGCGCGTTGCGGCTCGCGGAGACGGTCGCGCCGTGCGTGGTGTGGATCGACGAGATGGAGAAGGCGCTCGCGCACGGCGGCGGCGACTCCGGCACCAGCACGCGGGTGTTCGGCACCATCCTGACCTGGATGCAGGAGAAGACGGCGCCGTGCTTCGTCGTCGGCACCGCCAACGACGTGGCCAGCCTGCCGCCCGAAGTCCTGCGGAAGGGCCGGTTCGACGAGATCTTCTTCCTCGACCTGCCGATCGCCGACGAACGTGCGGAAATCGCCGAGGTGCACCTGCGTAAACGCCGAAGGCTGCCGGCGGACTTCGACGTCGCGGCGCTCGCCCGCAGCTCGGAGGGGTACGTGGGCGCGGAGATCGAGCAGGCCGTCGTGGACGCCATGTACGTGGGGTTCAACGAGGGCCGTGAGTTCACCACCGACGACATTCTCACCGCACTCGCCCGGCAGGTGCCGCTGTCGGTGTCGCAGCGCGAGACGATCGGTGCGCTGCGCGCCTGGCTGCGGGAGGGCCGGGCGCAGTCGGCGTCCTTCGCCGAGACGAGGGAGGCCGCGAGCCGGTTCGTCGTGCCCCTCGACCCGCTGGAGCCCCGCGAACCCGATGAGTTCCCGACGTGACGGAGTCGTCGCATGTCCCATTTCAGCGTGCTCAGCACGGCGTTGACCGACACCGACGCGCTGTGCGCCGCCCTGGCGGACGTCGGGTACCGCGAGGTCGAGGTGCACGACACCGCGCAGCCGCTGCACGGCTACCGCGGTGACCGGCGGGAGCACACGGCACACGTGATCGTGCGGCGCAGACACGTCGGGCGGCTGTCGAACGACATCGGCTTCCTCCACGGGGAGGACGGCCGCTTCACCGCCGCGATCAGCGACTACGACCGCCGCAGGCACGACGCGGCCTGGCTGGACCGGCTCACCGCACGCCACGCCTACCACGTCACCGCGGCCCGCCTGGCGGAAGAGGGCTTCCATCTCGCCGAGGAGACCACGGAACGGGACGGCACCGTACGCATGGTCCTGCGCCGGGTGCGGTGAGCGGCTCGCCGCCGCCCACCGCTCACCGTCCGTACTGCTAGGCCGGCACCTCGGCGCGGTCGCCGCCCCAGAGGGTGTGGAAGGTCCCTTCGCGGTCCTCGCGCCGGTAGGTGTGGGCGCCGAAGTAGTCGCGCTGGCCCTGGGTGAGAGCCGCGGGCAGCCGCTCGGCACGCAGCGCGTCGTAGTAGGCCAGCGCCCCCGCGAAGCCCGGAGCCGGAACGCCCTGCGTGGTCGCGGCGTTCAGCACGGCCCGCCAGTCGTGCTGCGCGGCGGCGATCTCGTCGGCGAAGCCCTTGTCCGCCAGGAGCGAGGTCAGGGCCGGCTCGGCGCCGTACGCCGCGCTGATCCGGTCGAGGAACGCCGCGCGGATGATGCAGCCGCCGCGCCAGAGCCGGGCCACCGCGCCCGGGTCGATGTTCCAGTCGTACGCGGCGCTGCCCGCGGCGATCTCGTGGAAGCCCTGCGTGTACGACACGATCTTCGAGGCGTACAGCGCCTGCTCGACCTGGTCGGCGAACGCCTCCGCCTCTCCCCCGGCCAGCGGCTGCGGCTTCGGGCCCGCCAAGTGCGCGGACGCAGCCCGCAGGTCGGTGTGCCCGGACAGGGAGCGGGCGAAGACCGCCTCGGCGATGCCCGGGACCGGCACCCCCAGGTCGAGGGCGGTCTGCACCGTCCAGCGGCCGGTGCCCTTCTGCTCGGCCTGGTCGGCGACGACGTCGACGAAGGGCTTGCCGGTGTCCGCGTCCACGTGGGCGAGGACCTCCGCCGTGATCTCGATCAGGTACGAGTCGAGACGGCCGGTGTTCCAGGTGCGGAAGGTCTCGGCGATCTGGGCGGGGGTGTACCCGCCGATGTCCCGCAGCAGTTGGTACGCCTCGCCGATCAACTGCATGTCGGAGTACTCGATGCCGTTGTGGACCATCTTCACGAAGTGGCCGGCGCCGTCCGGGCCGACGTGCGCCACGCACGGGGCGCCGTCCTTCGCCTTCGCCGAGATCTTCTCCAGCATCGGGCCGAGCGAGGCGTACGACGCGACGCTGCCGCCGGGCATGATGCTCGGCCCGTGCAGCGCGCCTTCCTCGCCTCCGGAGATGCCGGTGCCGACGAAGTGGATGTCCCGCTCGCGCAGGGCCTGCTCACGCCGGCGGGTGTCGGCGAAGTGCGCGTTGCCGCCATCGATGATCATGTCGCCGGGTTCGAGCAGCGGCGCGAACTCCTCGATCACGGCGTCCGTCGGCTCGCCGGCCTTGACCATGATCACAAGTCGCCGGGGGCGTTCGAGCGCCGCCACGAAGTCCTCGGCGCTCTCGGTGGGCACGAAGTCTCCCTCGCCGCCGAACTCCGCCACCAGGTCACGGGTGCGCGAGGCGGTGCGGTTGTGCAGCGCCACGGTGTAGCCGTTGCGGGCGAAGTTGCGCGCCAGGTTGCGGCCCATCACCGCGAGCCCCGTGACACCGATCTGTGCGGTAGCGCTCATTACTGCCGTCCTTCCTTCGTGGGCCCTGCCGGGAGGTCGCGTCTCCCGGGGGCTTCGCCTCCACTATCCGACAGCACGGGTCGCTGTCATGCGACCCCCTCCGGGTCGGCGCCCCTTACCGGGACCGCATCTGCGGTGAGCTGTGCGTTCCGGGCCACGAATATCACGCCGGCGGCCGGGCCGTTCGCATGCCGCGCAGGTACCGCTGCGCGACTGCCGTGAAGGCGGCCTTGGGTTCCCAGTCCATGTCGGGGTACGTCTGCCCGCGGCCCCCTTCGAGGAGCTTGACGATGCCCAGTCCCGCCCGGTCCAGGTCGTCCCTGGGGTCGCCGCCGGGGCGGTGGGGGAAGCCGGGCAGGGCGAACAGGAACACGAACGTGCTGTCCACGCCCGCGGTCTCGAAGATGTCGAGCAGTTCGCTCAGATAGGCGGCCTGGCCGGCCTCGTCACGCTCGTACACGCCGGTCAGCCGCACGGGGGCCCTGGTCTCCGGGTCGTACTCGACCACGTCGAGCACCCGCCCGCCGCGGTCTCCCGCGCCGCGGTAGGCCGCGGTGCCGAACCCGGTGACGGCGAGCGGCTTCGGGCCCCGGGCCAGGGCCTGCACCGCGTCGGGGAACCGGTCGGCGACCTCGGCGGAGCGGATCAGCTCGAACGTCACGATGTCGAAGGGAGTCCAGTCGACCTGCTCGAACTGGATGGACGCATAGGTGAGCATGCCCCGGAACCGCTCGCGGACGGCGGCCGCGGCGTCGCGGAGGAACGCGTTGACGCGTACGCCGAGCTCGCGCAGACTTTCGGCCCGCCGCTCTGGTCGGCTCATCAGTCCTTCGACCCGTTCCTCGGGGCTGTCCCCGGGCAGGAACCCGTGGTTCATCACGCTCAGCTCGACCCCCGCGACGAACACGACGGTGGCCCCGCGCCGCCGGAGCCGTTCCGCCCGCTCGGCGCAGTCGCGGAAGAGCGTGAGGATCTGCTCGGGATCCAGTTCCAGCGGGTAGGGCGAGAACCAGACCTCCAGGCCGAGTTCGGCGGCGGTGGCGGCGGCCTGCGCCAGGCGGTCCGGGTCGCCGCCGATGATCTGGACCGCGTTGCAGTGCAGGTCGTCGCGGATGACGGCGAGCTCGCGCCGGACCACCGCGGGATCGAACTGCTCGCGGGATATCCGGCCGTGCACGACGAGTCCGGTGTCGTAGGTCATTCCTCTTGCTCGCACGGTGAGTCCTCTCCGTCGGTCGGGGCCGGGCCGAGACTGACAGGAAAAGTGCGTGCACGCAAGTTTGCGTACACGCAGTCTTCTGTGGAACGCTGGCGACGTGACGACACCACCGGGGCTGCGGGAACGGAAGAAGCAGGCCACGCGCGAGGCGCTGCGCGCGGCGGCCCTGCGCCTGGCCGTGGAGCGCGGACCGGACCGGGTGCGGGTCGAGGACATCGCCGAGGCGGCCGGCGTCTCGCCGCGCACCTACAACAACTACTTCGCCAGCCGCGAGCAGGCGATCGTCTCCGCCGTCACCGCGGACCGGGAGGCGCGCGTCGCTGCGGCGGTCGCGGCCCGGCCCGCGGGAGAGCGCCTGGCCGACGCCGTCACCGAAGCTGTGGTCGAGCAGTACACGCACACCGGGGAGCGCGAACGCGAGGTGCTGCTGCTGATCACCAGCCGGACCGCACTGCGCGAGGCGTTCCTCGACACCACCTCCGGCATCGAGGCCCCGCTCACGGCGGTGATCGCCGAACGCCTGGGCGACGCCGGAGCGCACACGGCTCGCGTGCTCGCGGCGAGCGCAGCCGCGGCGGTGCGCATCGCGTGCGAAGGCTGGCTCCAGCCGGCCGGGACCGCGGGAGCCGCCGGGAGTTCCGGTTCCGGCGGACTGGTCGTGCCCTCGGGCTCCCTGCCCGACCTGCTCCGCGCGGCGCTGGCGCCGCTCGCTCCCGCGTTCGACGCCGCCGAGCGAGGCGCCCGGCGATGACGTCGGCCCACCGGGGCCCGTTCGGCTGCGCCGATCGCGGCGGCGGGCGGGAGTCGGCTCGTCTCGCCGGCGGGGGCACGGCTATGTTCGGAGCGGGCAGTCACCCCCGACCGCCTGGTAAGGAGCCCGGATCCTGTGCAAGCCATCACCGTCCGCGACCGTGACGCCGGCCCGGCAGGGATGTCCCTGACGGACCTGCCCCACCCGCACGCCGCCGAGAACGACGTCATCGTGAAGGTGTACGCGGCCGGGTTCACCCCCGGCGAGCTGACCTGGCCGGGCACGTGGACCGACCGCGCCGGCCGGGACCGTACGCCGAGCGTGCCCGGGCACGAGCTGTCCGGCGTGGTCGCCGAACTCGGCTACGGCACGACCGGGCTGACCGTCGGTCAGCGGGTCTACGGGCTCGCCGACTGGACCCGCAACGGCTCGCTCGCGCAGTACACCGCCGTCGAGGCGCGCAACCTCGCGCCGCTGCCCGCCGACGTCGACCACGTCACCGCGGCGGCGGTGCCGATCTCCGGACTCACCGCCTGGCAGGCGCTGTTCGACCACGGCCGGCTCACCACCGGGCAGACCGTGCTGATCCACGGCGCGGCCGGCGGGGTCGGGTCCGTCGCCGTGCAGTTGGCCCGCGAGGCGGGCGCCCGGGTGATCGGCACCGGCCGTGCCGCCTCCCGGGCCACCGCCCTGGAGCTGGGTGTGGACACGTTCCTCGACCTGGACGCGGAGCGTCTGGAGGACGCCGGCGAGTGCGACGTGGTCTTCGACGTCATCGGCGGCGAGATCCTTGAGCGCTCCGCCGCCCTGGTCCGCCCCGGCGGCACGCTGGTGACCATCGCCGAGCCGGTCACGGTCCGGCCCCGCGACGGACGCGCGGTCTTCTTCGTCGTCGAAGCCGACCGGGCCCGCCTCGTGGAGCTGGCGCGGCGGTTGCGCGACGGACGGGTCAAGCCGCTGGTCGGGAGCGTACGGCCGCTCGCGGAGGCGGCGGACGCGTTCGCCCCCGGCCGGCGCACTCCCGGGAAGACGATCATCCAGGTCGCCGAGGACCGCTGACGGGGCGGCCCCGCCGGCGTCAGGGTTTGCGGCCCACGGCGCAGAGCCGCCAGGGCGCCACCGCGCGCTGGTCGCCGACGTCCGCGATCTCGGGCCGCCACTCGGCGCAGGGGACGACCCCGGGTTCGACGATCTCCAGGCCCTCGAAGTAGCCGGCGACGTCGGCGGGGGTACGCAGCGTCTGCGGGTCCACGCCCGTGTCGTTCCACATCTGCAGGACCCGGTCCACGTCGCTGCTGACCCCCTTGACGGGGTGGGCGATCGCCAGGCAACTGCCCGGGGGCACGGCCTCGACGAGCCGTCCCACGACCTCGCGTGCCGCCGCGTCGTCGATGATGAACTGCACGATCCCCAGCATCATGACCGCGACGGGCCGCGTGAAGTCCAGGGTCTTCGCCGCCTGCTCCAGGATCACGTCCACGTCGCGTACGTCGGCGTCGAGGTAGCGGCAGGCGCCCTGCGGGCCGCTGGACAGCAGCGCCTCGGCGTACCGCAGAACAAGGGGGTCGTTGTCCACGTAGACGACGCGGGCCTCGGGCGCCGCCGCCTGCGCGACCTCGTGGGTGTTCTGGTTGGTGGGCAGTCCGGCACCGAGGTCGAGGAACTGGCGGATCCCGGCCTCGGCGGTCAGCCAGCGCACCGACCGTGTGAGGAAACCGCGGTCGGCCCGCGCGGCCTCCACGACGTCGGGCACGGCCTCCTGCAACTGGTCGCCGGCCGCGCGGTCGACCTCGTAGTTGCTCTTGCCCCCCAGCCAGTAGTCCCAGACGCGCGCCGAGTGGGGCCGCTGCTGGTCCAGCTCCCTCGCTCCGTCGGGTAAGTGCTGCTCGTCCATGATCGGCGCTCCTGGTGCGGATCGGTTCGGGCCACGACCCGCACCAGTCTGCCGTGGGGGCCCGCGTCAGTCCGGCACTCGGTCCAGAAAACCGAACACGGAACGGATACGGCCGTCTTCGGCCAGCGTGACGACGTCGAAGCCCTGCACCGGCGCCGAGCCGTCCGGGGCGATCAGCTCCCAGGAGAAGCGGGCCGTGTCGTGGTGGCCGTCCACCGGGCCGAGGAGGCGGAACTCGAAGCCCGGGAACTGCTCCTGGGCGCCGGCGATCGCGGCGGTCAGGCCGGGGTGGCCGCTGACCTCGGCGAGGGGGTCGGTGTACGTGGCGTCCTCGGTCCAGGCGGCGGCGACGGCCTGCTCGCGCTCTGCGGGGTCGTGGGCGTTCCAGGCGGTGAAGTAGCGGGCGACGGCGGTCTCGTACGTCGGCATGGGGGTGGCCTCCTCAGGGGTGCTGCGGATCGATGCGTCCACGATGCGGGGCGGCGGGGCGGGCGTCGATTACCGCAGAAGTAAGGCGCGGTCGAGCCGGAGGAGGCCGTGGCGGAGTACTCCGGCGGGAGGCGGCGGCGCAGCGGGCGCCCGCACCCGGCGCCACAGCCGCCCGCACCCGGCGCCGCGGCCGGCGCCGGTGCGGACGGCCGCGGCGTCTGCGTGTCATCTGGTGAGATCGGCGGGGTGGTCGAGGCGAGTGAGCTTGTGCGGGTTGCGGACGAGGTAGATCCGGGTGATCCGCCCCTCGGCCAGCTCCAGGCTCACCGCCGCCGGCTCGCCGTCGAGGTCGAGCCGGCCCGCGGGTTCGCCGTTCAGCCAGACGGCGGCCGTCTCCAGCGACGCCCGGTTCGCCGTCGCCAGCAGCTCCGCCACCGGGCGGGCCCCGTGGATCGGGGAGAGCACAGCGGCCACGATCCCGCCGCCGTCGGCGACCAGGACCACGTCCGGCGCCATGACCTCCAGGAGTTCCCGCAGGTCCCCGGTGTGCAGCGCGGCGAGGAACCGTTCCACCACCGCCCGCTGCTCGGCCGGGCCGACCCGCACCCGCGGCCGGCGGGCAGCGACGTGCTGCCGGGCCCGCCGGGCGATCTGCCGCACGGTGGCCGCCGGTTTGCCGACGGCGCCGGCGATCTCGCCGTACGGCAGGTCGAAGACCTCGCGGAGCACGAACACCGCACGCTCGGTGGGGCCGAGCGTCTCCAGCACGGTGAGCATCGCCATCGACACGCTCTCCGCGAGCACGACGTCCTCGGCGACGTCGTGCGTGGTGAGCAACGGCTCCGGCAGCCACTCGCCGACGTAGTCCTCGCGCCGGCGCGACAGCGTCCGCAGGCGGTTGAGCGACTGCCGGGTGACGGTCCGTACGAGGTACGCCCGCGCGTCCCGCACCTGCGACCGGTCGGCGCCGTCCCACCGCAGCCAGGACTCCTGCACGACGTCCTCGGCGTCCGCCGCCGACCCGAGGATCTCGTAGGCGACGGTGAAGAGCAGGCCGCGGTGGGTGACGAACGGGTCGTCGGGCGTCGCGGTCATGCCCGGCCGACGGCCGCGGGGCGGCCGGCGAGCGGGATCTCGCACGACTCCGAGAAGCCCTGCGAGGTGACGCCGTGCGCCGTGTTCGCCCTTGTCGACAGATTGACGAACGCGACGAACACGGTCAGCTCCACGACACCGGCGGTGCCGAGCTGCCGCAGCAGGCTCGCCGCCTGCTCGTCGGTGACGGTGGTCGGCGTGACCGACATCGCCTCCGCGTACGCCATCACCTCCCGCTCCAGCGGCGAGAACACGTCCGACTCCCGCCACCGCGGCACCTGGCTGGCCTTGGCCAGGTCCAGGTCCTCGTGCTGCGCCTGGAAGTAGCCGACGTCGAGGCACCAACTGCACCCGACGAGCGCGGCGACCGCCATGTGGGCGTACGACTTCAGACTCGCGTCGACGGCCTTCCACGAGGCCACCTTCGCGGCGAACTCCAGGTTGGCGGCGGCCAGGTCGGGATGGTTGAACAGCACCTCCACGGGCTCGGGCACCTCGCCGAACTGCCGCACCATCGCCTCCTGCACCTCGCCGGGAAGCTCCGCCTTCGGGACACGCACCGTCATGATCTCTCCTCGGTCAAACGATCTGGTCCCCATCCAGACACCGCCCGCGGACCGGGCGTGACAGCGGACCCGGCGTGACACCGGAGTGCGCTGCCGGGACGCCCTCAGGTGTCCTCTTCCAGACCTTCGAGCTTCGCCGCCGCCCGGTCCGCCGCCCTGCGGGACTCGCGGGTCGCGCGGGCGGTGGCGGTCAGCGTGCGCCGGGCCTGCGTGAGGGCTTCGCGGGCCTGCGTTTCGGCCTTCTCGGCGGACCGGAGCCGGTCGCTCAGCTCGGCGACCCGGGCGGTGGCCTCTTCGAGTCGGGTCTCCGCCTTGTCCCGCTGGGACTCGTCGCGGCGCAGCGCCTTGTCCTGGTCCCGGGCCCGGCGCTCCGCGGCCCTGGACTCCTCGCGGGCCCGGGCCAGCTCTGCCGGGCGGGCCCTGTCGGTGTCCTCGACGACCCTGAGGTGGCGCTTGCGGGCGGGGCGGGACGCGGGTGCACGGGCGGTGGTGGCGGTGCCCGGGAAGCCGGGCCGGGTGGTGAGGGGTTTGGCGAGGTGGCCGGCGGCCCATTCGCGGGCCGCGTCCGGGTCGGCGAGGACGGCGTGGAGGGTGGTCTCGACCTCGTGCTGGACGGCGTCGCCGACCGGCTGGCCGGCCTCGGCGGCGAGCCGGCGGGCCTCGCGGGCGAGTTCGGCGACCAGCGCGTTGCGCTGCCGGGTCAGCTCGCGCAGTTGCTCCCCCGCGAGCCGGTCCTGCGCCTCGCGCAGGCCCTCCCCGAGCCGGCGCAGCGCGTCGACCTGCTCGGGCGCGGAGCGCACCAGCAGGTTGCCGGCCCAGGCGGCGAGCGTCGGTTTGCGCAGGGCGGCGATCTCCTTGGCGAGCGCCCGCTCCCCGGCCGTACGCGCCGCGGCGACGTGCCGCCCGCGGGCGGCGACGAACTCGCCCGGCGACAGCGCGTACAGCTCGTCCGCAACGCTCTCCAGATCCATCCCCGCCATTCTCCTCCCGGTCGGCGCACCCGGCTTCTAAAGAAACCTTTCTAAAGGTACCTTTAGATGCATGCCGGATCGTATCGACCTCACCGATGCCCGCGCTCTGCGCGCGTACGCCCACCCCACCCGGATGGAGCTGGTCGGCCTGCTCCGCCGCCACGGGTCGCTCACCGCCACCCGGGCCGCGGAGCTGACCGGGGAGTCCGTCGCCGGGTGCTCGTACCACCTGCGGATGCTCGCCAAGTACGGGCTCGTGGAGCAGAGCGGCGGCGGCCGGGGGCGGGAGAAGCCGTGGCGGGCCACGGCGCGGACGACGCACTGGGAGGCCGCGTACGACGACCCCGCCGCGACCGAGGCCGTCGGGGACCTGACGATGGCGCAGGTGGAGGCGTACGTGCGGAAGCTGGGCGCCGCGATCGCCGTCCGCCACCGGCTGCCGCGCGCGTGGCAGGCCGCGGAGCACTCGGGGGACTGGAGCCTGTACCTCACGCCGGGGGAGCTGACCAGGCTGACGGAGGACACGGCCCGGCTGCTGTCCCGCTACGACGACCGCTTCGCGGACCCGGCGCGCCGCCCGGAGGGCGCCCGGCTGGTCAGCGTCCTGCGCCTGGCCTTCGTCGACCCGACAGACCCGACAGACCCGGGAGAAGCAGGCGACCCCGCCGCCGAGCCCCCGCAGCGCCCGTCGTGACACGCCACGCCCGCCTGCCCGCGGTTCCGGAACTGCTGCGCGACCGCCCCTTCCGCCGCTACTGGACTGCCCAGAGCGTCTCCCTCCTCGGCGACGAGGTCCACCGCATAGCCCTCCCCCTCGCCGCCGTGCTCCTCCTCGGCGCCGGCGCCACCGACCTGGGCCTCCTCACCGCCGCGGCGCTGCTGCCCGCGCTACTCTTCTCCGTCCCCGCCGGCGCCTGGGCCGACCGCCGGCGCAGCCGCCGCCGGGTGATGATCGCCGCCGACCTCGGCCGGATGGCGGCCGTCGCCTCCGTCCCCGTCGCGTACGCGCTCGACGCGCTGACGCTCACGCACCTGTACGCGGCGGCCTTCGCCGTCGGCACCCTCGGCGCGCTGTTCAACGTCTGCGCCGGCACCGTGTACGTCGCCCTGCTGCCCGTCGAGCGTTACGTCCAGGGCAGCTCGCTGCTCAACGGCAGCCGGGCGCTGGCGTTCACGGCCCGGCCGGGGCTCGGCGGCGCTCTCGTGCAGATGGCCACGGCGCCGTTCGCGCTGCTGCTCGACGCGCTCAGCTATCTCGTCTCGGCGCTCTTCCTCGGCCGGATCTCCCCCGCGGAACCGCCGCCCGCCGTGCAAATGAAGAGCCGGGCGACGACCGGCATCCGGTGGGTCCTGCGGACGCCCGCGATGCGCGCCTGCGTCGCCGCGGTCGCAACGCTCAACTTCTTCAACTTCATCTTCCAGGCGCTGTTCGTGCTCTACGCGACTCGGGAGCTGGGCCTCGGCCCCGGACTCCTCGGCGTCGTGCTCGGAGCCGGCGGCATCGGCGGCCTGGCCGGCGCGGTCCTCGCCGCCCGGGTCGTGGCCCGGTTCGGAGTGGGCCCCGCGATGACCGCGGGGTTCGCCGGCTTCAGCGTGCCGCTCACGCTGATCCCGCTGGCGGACGGGCCGACGCCGCTGGTCGCCGGGATGCTGCTGGCCGCCGAGTTCGCCTCGGCGTTCGGCGTGATGATCCTCGACATCTCGGCCAACTCCTACTTCTCCGCGGCCATCCCCGACGCGCTGCGCTCCCGCGTCCTCGGGGCCCTGCAGACCGTCAACTTCGGCGTCCGCCCGCTCGGCGCGCTCGCGGGTGGGGCGCTGGGCGGCGCGCTCGGGCTGCGGCCGACGCTGTGGGTGGCGACAGCCGGCGCGACACTGGCCGTGCTGTGGCTGCTGCCGTCGCCGGTGCCACGCATCCGGCGGCTGCCCGGCGCGGGGCCCGCCGGGCGGGCCGCGGCGGGCGAACCGTCGGGGGCGGCGTAGCGCCCGGGCAGGCGGTGCGGCCGCCGGCGGCTACGCTGATCGGCGATGTTCAGTCCCGAGGGTCCGACCCTTCTCGAGCTGACCGTGCAGGCGATGTCCTCCACGGAGCGCGGCTACGACCTGCTGGCGCCGAAGTTCGACCGCACGCCGTTCCGCACCCCCGACCGCGTGCTGGACGCGTTCGCCGCCGTCGTCGAGCCACTGGGGCCGTTCGTGCGCGGCCTCGACGTCTGCACCGGTACGGGCGCGGGGGCCGGGGTCTTGCGCCGGCTGGGTGCGGGCGAGGTCGTCGGCGTCGACTTCAGCGCCGGGATGCTCGCCGAGGCGCGTGCCGCGTACGCGGACGCCGGCGCGCCCCCGACCCGCTGGGTTCGGGCGGACACCCTGGCCCTGCCCTTCGCGCCCGCCTTCGACCTCGCGGTGAGCTTCGGGGCCTTCGGCCACTTCCTGCCCGCGGAGCGCCCCGCGCTCTTCGCGCAGGTCTTCCGGTCGCTGCGGCCCGGCGGGTACTTCGCCTTCCCCATCCCCGCGCCGCCGCCGGTGGGATCCCGGGGCTACTGGGCGCTGTGGGGGTTCGACGCCGTGATGCGGGTGCGCAACGCCCTGTGGCGCCCGCGGTTCGTCATGTACTACCGCACGTTCCGCCTGCCGGACGTGCGGGCGGACCTGGAGCGCGCCGGGTTCACCGTGGCGACGGCCGCGCTGGAGGAGCTGGGGCGGCGGCCGGACGGCAGTCCGCGCGCCCGTGCCGTGCTGGCGCGGCGGCCCTGACGTCCGGGGCGGACGGCGCGCGTAACGGCCGCGTACCAGAGGCATATTCGGCTTGAACAATCGCTTTCCCCTGTACACGCCGACGCGTTGGATGCGAGACTGAAGGGCGCGACCTGATCATCCTTGGGAGCCCGATGCACGCGCCAAGCATGTCGGAGACGAACTCTCTGCCTGCCCCTTCCCGAGGCGGCCCCACCGTGCGCCGCATCATCCTCGGCAACCAACTGCGGCGGCTGCGCGAGCAGCGCGGCATCACGTTCCAGGCCGCCGCGCGCACCATCGGCGCCTCGCAGCCCAAGCTGAGCCGTCTGGAGCTGGGCCGGGGCGGCTGCAAGGAGCACGACATCGCCGCCCTGCTGACGCTGTACGGGGTGGAGGACGACGTCGAGCGCGAGCACTACCTCGCGCTGGCCCGCGGCGCCAACACCACGGGCTGGTGGCATCAGTACAGCGATGTGACGCCCGCCTGGATGGAGACTTTCCTCGGCCTCGAAGAGGCCGCCTCGCTGATCCGCTCCTACCAGGCCCAGCGCATCCCGGGGCTGCTGCAGACTGCCGACTACGCCCGGGCGTTCGCGCAGATCGCCTACCCGAACGCGGACGAGGCGGCCATAGAGCGCCACGTCGACCTGCGGCTGCGCCGGCAGCAGATCCTGGGCCACGCCGACCGGCCGGCGCGCTACTGGGTGGTCATCGACGAGGCGGCGCTGCGCCGCCCGCTCGGCGGGCGCCGGGTGATGCGCACGCAGATCAAGCACCTCCTCGGGATCCTGGAGTTGTCGAACATCACGGTCCAGGTGGCCCGGCTGGCCACCGGCCGCTTCGCCGCCGTCGTCAGCCCGCTGACGATCCTGCGCTTCGCGGAGCCGGACCTCCCGGACGTGGCGTACATCGAGCAACTGACCAGCGCCCTCTATCTGGACAAGCGCAACGACGTCGAGCGCTATCTCCTGACCATGGACGGCCTGTGCGCGGCGGCGGAGAAGCAGGAGTCGAGCCAGGAGATGCTGGAGCAGTTGCTCGCCGAGTACTGAACCCGGGGCGTCCGGGCCGGGGTTCAGGCGGCCGGCACGCCGAACCAGCGGCCCAGGTGGTCGCGCAGGTCAGCCGGGTCCTCCCCGGCCCAGGCGACGTGGCCGTCGGGGCGCAGCAGCACCGCGGGCACGTCCAGGCCGTCGCTCGCGTCCCGCGCGTCGCCCGCCTCGACGGTGTCGGCGACGTGGTCGACGCGGTCCGCCCAGCCCGCCGCCGAGAGCCGGCCGGTCTGGTCGAGCAGCAGCCCGCGGCCGGCGCGCGTCAGCTCGTAGAGCCGGCCGTTCCGCTTGAGCCGCAGGTCGCGCAGCCGGCGGCCGAGGAGGTCGTGGCCGGCGCCGAGGTCGTAGCGGACGGCGGTCGCCATGATCTTCTCAATGAGGCGCAGGTTGACCTCCTCGATGTCCATCAGCTCCCCGAGCAGACGGCGCACGGACCGCGGACCCGGCTCGGGGGACATCAGCAGCGTCTGGGCGCGGGTGTTGTCCAGCACGTCCGCGGCCACGGGGTGGCGTTCGGCGTGGTAGGTGTCGAGCAGGCCGGCGGGCGCCCGGCCGGCGATCTCGGCGGCCAGCTTCCAGCCGAGGTTGAAGGCGTCCTGCACACCGAGGTTCAGCCCCTGCCCGCCCACCGGCGGGTGGACGTGCGCCGCGTCGCCGGCGAGCAGGACGCGGCCGGTGCGGTAGCGCTCGGCCTGCCGGGTGGCGTCGCCGAACCGGGAGAGCCACGTCGGCTCGTACGCGCCGAAGTCGGAGCCCGCGACGGCCCGCAGCCGCGCGCGGAGTTCGTCGAGGGTGGGCGGGACGCCGCGGTCGGCGGCCAGGCCCGCGGCGTCCACGATGACGCGGTACGTGCCACCGGGGAAGGGCGCGATGCCGAACCGGAGCCGGGTCCTGCGGATGTCGGCCACGGCGGCCATGATCTCCTCGCGCGGCGCGGTGAGCCGGACGTCGGCGATCAGCGTCTCGACGCGGGCGGGCTCGCCGGGGAAGCCGACGCCGAGGAGCTTGCGTACGGTGCTCTGGCCGCCGTCGCAGCCGACGAGGTAGCGGGCGGTCAGCTCGCCGGCGGCCGTCTGCACGGTCACGCCGTGCTCGTCCTGGCTCAGCCCGGTCAGCGCGGTGCCGCGGCGGATCTCGGTGCCGAGCGCGCGGGCGTACTCGTCGAGCAGCCGCTCGATCTCCGGCTGCGGGATGCCGAGGACGTACCCGTGGGCGGTGCCCAGGTGCTCGGGCACCGGCTTGGTGATGCCGGCGAAGAACCCGCCCAGCGGGTGCCGCGTGCCGTGCGCGAGGAACTTCTCCAGCAGGCCGCGCTGGTCCATCACCTCGATGCTGCGCGCGTGCAGCCCGAGGGCCCGCACGACCGCCGTCGGCTCGGGCTCCTTCTCCAGCACGACCACGCGCACGCCGTGCAGCCGCAGTTCGGCCGCCAGCATCAGCCCGGTCGGGCCGCCGCCGGCGATGATCACGTCGTTCATGAATCCCCATTTCCGCAGGTCCTGGCCTCGGCGGGAGATTCTGCACCGGGCCCCGGGCCTTGCCGCAAGCCCCGGGGTGCGCTATAAGTTGAGAGTGGCAAGGAGCGCAGGGCTCCTTGCCGTTCGTCGTTTCCGGCCCGCTACAGCAGCGGGTTGCCCACGATCTCCAGGACCTCCGACATCGGTCGGCGCGGCGTCGTCGGGCCACGCGGGCCGTAGCCGACGCGCAGCATCATCTGGACCTGGCCGACGTCGGTGAGCGGGTCCCGTACGAGGGCGCGCAGGTCGGACCACTCCAGCGCCTGGCTGGTCAGGGAGGCCACGAGACCGGCGCGGGTGGCCGCGAGCAGCACGCGCTCCAGCGCCTGGCCGGCGCGCAGCCAGTCGGCCGGCCGGTCGTGCGCGGTGCCGAGCAGGGCGATGGTCGGCCGGGCCTCGAAGGCCACGCTGCTCCGTCCCGGCGGGCCGGCATGCCCGGCGCGGCCGGCGCCGCCGGCGAAGTCGCGCACCGGTGCGGCGCCGTCGCGGCGCCGGGGGCCGTAGGCGTAGCCGGGCACGCCCTCGTCGGCGGTGTCCGGCCACGGGTGCGTCCAGCGGGCCAGCTCCTCGGCCCGTTCCGGGGTCTCCGCGTCGCGGAGCTCGGCGTCCCGCACCAGCTCCAGCAGGGAGGCCGCGTGCCAGGCGTCGGGGAAGACCAGGTCCGCCCCCTCGGCCCGCGCCGCCTCGACGAGGTCGGCCAGGTCCTCGGACGGGACCGGCTCGTCCGTAAAGGGCCAGCGGCTGGAGTGGCGGCGGGCGATCTGCGGCTCCAGGCCGGCGAGTGCCGCGTCGGGGTCCGCGTCGGGCGTCGGCTCGGTGAGCCGGACGACGGCGAGCAGCAGGGGGTCGTCCGGGTCGGGGAGCAGCACGGTGCCGGTGCGCCAGCCGGCGGCGGCCGCGGCGGCGCGCAGGTTGCACGTGGCGGCACCGCAGCCGAGGTGCAGGGCGCGCCGGTCCGGGTCGGAGGCCGGCAGGGCGCGCTCCGGGTCGGCGCGGATCTCGACGGTCCGGTGTCCGAGGTGGCAGCGGAAGTGCCACGGCTGCGCGTTGTGCATGGAGGGCGCGGCGGTTGCTGCGTGTACGAGTTCCGCGGCCCCGGTGGCGTCCAGTGCTCGCGCGGCCATACCACCAGCGTACGGCGGCCGCCCGCGCCCTACGAATCGAACAGCGGCCCGCCCCCCCCGGCGACCGCGCGGTGACCGGCGGACACCCACGGTGCACGACCCACGCCGCACGGTCCACGCCGCACGGCCCACGGGCGCACGGCCCACAGGCGCACGGCCCGCGGCGGGGGCGCCCGGCCCCGCGCCTGGGTCCCCCGCGCCTCAGTCTCCCCGCGCACCCGCCAGTGCGCCGAGCAGCGCCCGCGTGCACACCTCCCGTACCTCCGCCCGCGACGGCTCCCCGCGCTCCAGCCAGTCCAGGACCGCCGCCGTGACGAACGCCAGCCACCCGTGCACCGCGAGCCGCAGCGCGGCGGGCGACGGTCCGTCGAGCAGCCCGGCGGCGGCCTGCGCGTCGAGCGCCGCGACGATCCTCCGCTCCTGCTCGGCGAGGAGCTGCTCGTGGATCTCGTGGATCTCCCGGTCCCCGGTGGCCGAGGCGCGGTGGAAGGCGCGCAGGCCGCGCGCGTGCTCCTCCGCGTACCGCAGGTACGCCTCCAGCCCCTGCTGTACCTGCCGGTCGACGGGCGTGGCGGGATCCGGCTCGGTCAGGTGCAGGAGGCGCTCGCCCTCGTGCCGGACGACGGCCGCGTAGAACTGCCGCTTGGTCGGGAAGTAGTGGTAGAGCAGCCCGCGCGAGACGCCGGCGCGCTCGGCGACCTCCTCGATCCACACGTCGTCGAAGGGCCGCTCGGCGAAGAGTTCGGCGCCTATCCGCAGCAACTGCCGGCGCCGCTCCTCGGTGCCCATGCGGGTGCGCGGGCGCCCCGACCGCGTACCACGAGCGCCGGAACGAGCCATCGCGCCACCTTACTTGACACCGGTTCAGCGCTACCGCACGCTGCGTACTGAACCGAGTTCAATAAGGGAGGCGCACGATGGCGAAGCCGTTCTTACGCACCCGTCCCAGCTCCTGGCCGGAGCTGACCCGCATCCCCCACCCGCGCCACCGGGTGCCGGTGCTGGGGGACGTCTTCGGCTTCGACCCGGGCACGCCCATACAGGACTCGCTGCGGATGGCCCGGGAGCTGGGGCCGATCTTCCGGCGCAAGATCTTCGGTCTGGAGATCGTGGTGGTCTCCGGTGCCGACCTGGTCGCCGAGCTGGCGGACGAGTCGCGCTTCACCAAGCGCGTCGTGCTCGCCGTGCACAACCTGCGCGACGTCGCCGGCGACGGCCTGTTCACGGCGCACAGCCACGAGCCCAACTGGCAGCTCGGCCACGACATCCTCGCGCCCGGCTTCACCCGCGAGGCGATGGAGCGCTACCACCCGGTGATGCTCGCGATGGCCCGCCGGCTCACGGCGGCCTGGGACGCGCACGCCGCCGCGGGCACCGCGCCCGACGTGTCCGCGGACATGACGAAGCTGACCCTGGAGACCATCGCGAACACCGGCTTCGGCTACGACTTCGGCTCCTTCGAGCGCACCGAGCAGCACCCCTTCGTCGCCGCCATGGTCCGCGCCCTGCGCCACGCCCAGGGCGGCACCGTGCCCCGGCCGCTCAGCCCCATGAAGAACCGCGGGCCCGGCCGCCGGGGCGCCGCCGACGCCGCGTATCTCGCCTCCGTCGTCGACGAGGTCGTACGGGAGCGCACCGAGCGCCCGGACCCGGGTGCGCAGGACCTGCTCGGGCTGATGCTCCACACCCGGCATCCGCGGACCGGGGAGCGGCTGGCGCCGGAGAACATCCGCCACCAGATCCTCACGTTCCTGGTCGCCGGGCACGAGACGACCTCGGGCGCGCTGTCCTTCGCGCTGTACTACCTCTCCCGCCACCCCGAGGTGACGGCCCGCGCCCGCGCCGAGGTGGACGAGGTGTGGGGAGGGACCGGGGAACCGTCGTACCGGCAGGTGAGCAAGCTGCGCTACGTGCGCCGGGTGCTGGACGAGTCGCTGCGGATGTGGCCCACGGCGCCCGCGTTCACCCGCGCCGCACGCACGGACACGGTGCTGGGCGGCGTCCACCCGATGCGCGCGGGCGCGTGGGCCCTGGTGCTGATCCCCGCCCTGCACCGGGACCCGGCGGTGTGGGGCGCGGACGCCGACCGCTTCGATCCGGACCGGTTCCTGCCGGAGCGGGTACGGGCCCGGCCGGGGCACGTGTTCAAGCCCTTCGGGACCGGCGAGCGGGCGTGCATCGGACGGCAGTTCGCGCTGCACGAGGCGACGCTCGTGCTGGGTCTGCTGCTGCGCCGGTACGAGCTGCGCGGCGACCCCGGCTACCGGCTGGAGATAGCCGAGCGGCTGACGCTGATGCCGCGCGGGTTCACGCTGGCGCCGGTGCGCCGCGGGCCCGCCGCGCCCGGCACGGCCCCGGGTCCTGCGGCGGCGGAGGAGGCGGCGGGTTCACCGGGCTGACGCGGTGCTCCTCGCCGACTCGCCCGCGGAGACGCGCTCGTGGTCCGGGTCCTCGGCGCCGCCCGGCAGCGGCGGGGCGGTACTCGGCTGCCCGGACTCGGTGCCGGGTCCGTCGGACGGGCCCGTGGTGGTCGGCCCGGGGCTGCCGGTGGGCTCGGTGGTCGGGCTCGGCGACGCCCCGCCGCCCGGCGCCGGCGGTGCGAAGTGGTCCCGCGGCGCCTCGGGCAGCTTCCGGTCCTCGCCGGGTCGCGCGCCGACCGGCCGCTCGAACCACAGGTCCGTGGTGATGTCCACGATGACGAGCTTCGACAGCGCCCGGTCCGCCGGCGTGACCACGACGGTCCGCGACGGCCGGTAACCGCGCCAGGCCGTGCCGCCGTAGCGGCCGTCGCCGCTCAGCTTCTCGGGCTCCGTCAGCGGGCTGCCGCTCGCGCACCGCACCCGCGGTACGCCCGTGTCGTCGACCAGCACCGCGGTGCCGGCCTGCAGCACCGCCTGGAACGGGCTCGCCTCGCCGCCCGCGAAGCCGTGGCCGGTCAGGCGGGTGTCGGCGCGCAGCAGCACGCAGGTCAGCTCGCGCAGATAGCCCGGCAGGTCACCCTCGTCGACCCGCAGGGTCCGCGCGAACGCCGCCTGCTTGTCGGCGTCGCGGCCGAGGAACGCGATCTGCTTGTCGACGTCGCAGCTCGCGACGTTCCGTACGCCGCCGTAGAGACCGGCCTGTCCGCCCGGCACCGACTGGTGCCTGCCCGGCTCCGCCGGCGGGGTGCTGTCGGGCGGCGCGGCGGTGGGCGAGGGCGACGGGTCGGCGCCGTCGGGTGTCGCGGTGCTCGGGGTGAACGGGTCGTGCTCCCGGTCGGCGACGGGCTGCAGCACCAGCTCCGCGGCCGGGTCGGCGGCGGCCGCGCGGCTTCCCTGCCCCGGTGCGGCGCAGGACGCCGCGGCGACGGACAGGGCCAGGGCGACGGCCGCGGTGCCGGCGAGGTGCGCGGAGCGCGGCAGCCGCGGCGCGGGGCGCACGGCGCGCGGAACACGGCGCGGCGGCAGCGGTGCACGGCGCGCGGAACGCAGACGGGACACGAGGGTCTCCCTATCGGGGCCGGATGGACACCTTCCGAGCCCATTGTCTGAATTGTTACCAAGGTGTGTGCAAGCTGAGAGCCGCCATCGGCGTGACACCACCCGCGCGCCGCGGCCCACGCCGCCGGCGTTACCGTTGACGTGGGCGAACGGCCGATCGGCGACCGCCGCGAGCGGAGGGAGCAGCGCACGTGACCGAACGCAAACCGCCGGGTGTGAGCTTCGAGTCCTGGATCGACCGGCAGATCCGCGAGGCGGCGGAGCGCGGCGAGTTCGACGATCTCCCCGGTAAGGGCAAGCCGCTCGCGGACCTCGACCGGCCGTACGACGAGCTGTGGTGGGTCAAGGCGAAGATGGCGCGCGAGCAGTTGTCCGCGCTGCCGCCCTCCCTCGCCGTACGCAGGGAGGCCGAGGCCGCGCTCGCCGCCGTGACCAGGGCGCGCAGCGAGAAGGAGGTGCGCGAGATCGTGGCGGAGGTCAACGAGAAGATCCTCGCGGCGCACCGCGCGCCCGCCGTCGGACCGCCGCTGAAGCTGGCTCCGCTGGACGCCGACACTCTGGTACGCGAGTGGCGTGAGGGGCGCGAGGGACGCAAGTAGCGGGTACGGGGCGACCGGAGTCGCGCCTTCCGCCGGGCCCCAACGCGCGCGGGAGCGTCGATCGTTGGTGGTAGGGTCCCCCTCGAAACGTCAAGCCGTACGCAAGCGCACGGGGTAGACGCAGTCCCGGGGGGAACTGATCCGTAGGTCACCCCTGCGCGGCCGAACGCGCCGTCCCGACCAGACGGCACGCCAGGAGGGCGCCCGGCCCGTACCCGGGTACGGGCGCCGTCGCACCGCTTCCGGCCCGGAGTCCGCCACGGCGGATCCGGCTGCCGGACCGGCTCACCCCCGGCGGGTGACGCGGCCCCGGAACACTGCGTACCGGCCCGCCACCGCCTCCGGACGGCGCTGCTCATCGGCACCAGTCGTCCGAGAGGGGGAGCCGGTTGACGACCCGACGGCAGTTCCTCGCGGCCTCGGCCGCCGGCCTCGGCGCCGCGGCGCTGACCCCCGCCCCGCTCGCCGCCGCGCCGGGCAGCCCGCGCGGCGACCGCCCCAACATCGTCCTGATCGTCGCCGACGACCTCGGCTACGGCGAACTCGGCTCGTACGGCCAGCAGCTCATCCGCACCCCCCACCTGGACCGCCTCGCCGCCGACGGCCTGCGGTTCACCGCGGCGTACGCCTCCGCGCCGGTCTGCGCGCCGTCGCGTGCCTCGCTGCTGACGGGCCTGCACAGCGGCCGGGCCCGGGTCCGGGAGAACCCGATGCGCGGCATCCAGCCCTCCATCGGCGACGGCGACACCACCGTCGCCGAGCTGCTGCGGGCCCGCGGCTACCGCACGGCGTGCATCGGCAAGTGGGGCTTCGGCCCCGAGGAGCCGGACCAGCACAGCCACCCCAACTACCGCGGGTTCGAGGAGTTCTACGGGTACCTGACCCACCGGCACGCCCACTCCTACTTCCCGCAGTACCTGTGGCACAACGGCCGCCGCGTGCCGCTCGCCGGCAACGGGGACGGCGGGCGCGGCACGTATGCGCCCGAGCAGTTCTCCACGCGCGCCCTGGACTTCATCCGCAGCCACGCCGAGGAGCCCTTCTTCCTCTACCTCTCCCCCAACGTGCCGCACGCCCCGAGCACCGTGCCGGACACCGGCGAGTACAGCGACACCGACTGGAAGCCGGAGGACAAGGGGCACGCCGCGCAGGTCGCGAACTTCGACCGGATGGTCGGCCAGGTGATCGAGGAGCTGTACGCGCAGCGCGTCGCCGAGGACACCGTGGTCATCGTCACCAGCGACAACGGCCGGCACGAGGAGGGCGGCGTGACGCCGGCGCTCTTCCAGCGCGACCGGCCGCTGCGCGGCTACAAGCGGAACCTGTACGAGGGCGGCATCCGGGTGCCGCTCATCGCCTGGTCCCCGTACCGCATCCGGCGGGGCGTCGTGGACCGGCCGACACCCCACATAGACCTGCTGCCCACCCTCGCCGAGCTGGGCGGCGCCCCCGCGCCCCGGGACGTCGACGGGCTGTCGCTCGCGCCGCTGCTCACCGGCACCGGGCCGGCGCCCCGGCACGAGTTCCTGTACTGGTACCGCAACGAGCGGGCGTCGACGCCGCTGGCCCGCGCCGCCGACCACGACCGGATCGGCCGGATCTCGGAGGCGGTGCGCGCCGGCGACTGGAAGGCGGTGCGCTTCGCGCCCGGCAAGGACCGCAGGGTGCCGGACGAGCGCTGGCAGGTGGAGCTGTACAACCTGGCGGACGATCCCGCCGAGTCCGTCGACCGCGCCGCGGACCGCCCGGACATCGCCGCCCGGCTGGTGCACGTCATGCGGCGGGAGTGGCACGACTCGTACGACCGCGAGCCCTTCGGCGTACGCATCGGCGCCCCGCCCTACGCCGAGCCGGGCCGCGTGCTGACGGTCACCGCCACCCTGCGCAACGGCTCCGGCAGCCTGTGGACCGAGCCGCGGGTGCAGTTGCAGGTCCCCCAGGGCTGGAAGGTGCGCGCCGCGACCCGCCGGCCGCGCGGCCGGCTGGCGCCCGGCACGGAGGTGGTCACCCGCTGGCGGGTCACGCCGCCGAAGGGCGCGCCCGCGGGCCGCTGGGAGCTGCGCGCGCGGGCCGTCGCGCGGTGCGAGGGCGGGCCGCTGACGTACCGTGCGCGCCTGGCGATACTCACGCCGCCGGCGGAGGGCGGCTACTTCGGCGACCTGCCCTGGGTGACCTGAGGGGCCCGCGGGCCGGCGCCGTACGGACCGGGCGGGCGCGGCGCCGGCCCGGTCCGTACGGCACGAAGGCCCGCGCGGGCGTCAGGGCCGGGGGATGTTGCGGAGGTTGGAGCGGGCGAGGTCGAGCATCGTGCCGACGCCGCCGTCCAGCACCGTGCGCCCGGCGGCCAGCGCGAAGCCGCGCACCTGCTCCAGCGTGATCCGCGACGGGATCGACAGCGCGTTGGAGTCGGTGATCAGCTCGACCAGCGCGGGGCCCTTCGCCGCCAGCGCCTCGCGCAGCGCGCCCTCGATCTCGCCGGGCTTCTCCACCCGCCAGGCGGGAATGCCGACGCCGCGGGCGATGGCGGAGAAGTCGACCTTGCTGTGGTCGGTGCCGTACGCGGGCAGGCCGTCGACCAGCATCTCCAGCTTGACCATCCCCAGCGAGGAGTTGTTGAACACGACGGTCTTGACCGGCAGGTCCTGCTGCCTGACGGTGATCAGCTCGCCGAGCAGCATGCCGAGGCCGCCGTCGCCGGAGAGCGAGATGACCTGCCGGTCGCGGTCGGCGCAGGCGGCGCCGATCGCGTGCGGCAGGGCGTTGGCCATCGAGCCGTGGGTGAACGAGCCGATGACGCGGCGGCGGCCGTTGGGCGTGAGGTAGCGGGCGGCCCAGACGTTGTTCATGCCGGTGTCCACGGTGAACACCGCGTCGTCCGCGGCGAGTCGGTCCAGCACCCGGGCGGCGTACTCGGGGTGGATCGGCACGTGCTTCTCGACGTTCGAGGTGTACGCCTCGACGACCTTGGTCAGCGCCCGCTCGTGCTTGCGCAGCATGCCGTCGAGGAACCGGCGCTCGCTCTTCTCGCGCAGCAGCGGCTGGAGCGCGTCCAGGGTGGAGGCGACGTCGCCGTGCACGGCGACCTCCAGCGGGGTGCGGCGGCCGAGGCGGGTGGCGTCGACGTCGATCTGGACAATCGCCACAGATCCAGCCTGGGGCAGGAAGGCGTCGTACGGGAAGTCGGTGCCGAGCATGACGACGAGGTCGGCGTCCTGGAGCGCGTCGTAGCAGGCGCCGTAGCCGAGGAGGCCGATCATGCCGACGTCGTAGGGGTTGTCGTACTGGATCCACTCCTTGCCGCGCAGCGTGTGCCCGACGGGCGCCTTGACGGTCTCGGCGAGCCGCATCACCTGCGCGTGCGCGTGGCGTACGCCCGCGCCGGCGAACAGCGCGACGCGGTCGGCGGCGTTGACGGCGTCGGCCAGCTCGCGCACGGTCTGCGCGTCGGGGACGATCGACGCGGGGCGGACGCAGGGGACGGTGTGGCCGGTGGGGTTGGCGGCCTGCTTGTCGGCGATGTCGCCGGGCAGGACGAGCACCGCGACCTCGCCGGCGCCTACGGCGTGCTGCGCGGCGATCCGGGCGATGCGGGGCATCTGCTCGGGCTGGGAGATCATCGCGCAGTAGCCGGACGCCTGGTCGAAGAGCTTCTCGGGGTGGGTCTCCTGGAAGAAGCCGCTGCCGATCTGGGTGGCGGGGATGTGCGAGGCGATGGCGAGGACGGGGGCGCCGCTGCGCTGCGCGTCGAACAGGCCCTGGACGAGGTGGGTGTTGCCGGGCCCGCAGGAGCCGGCGCAGGCGGCGAGCTGCCCGGTGACCTGCGCCTCGGCGGCGGCGGCGAAGGCGCCGGCCTCCTCGTTCTGCACGTGCACCCACTCGATGGCGCCGTCGCTGCGGCGGATGGCGTCGACGAGCGGGTTGAGGCTGTCGCCGACGACGCCGTAGATGCGCTTCACCCCGTACTGGAGCAGGACGTCCACGAGCTGGTCGGCAACCTTGGCACTGCTCATCGCGCTCTCCTCGCGTCGGCTTCGGGACGTCCGGGACGCCGTGTTCGATCGTAAGCGATCACTGTCGGAGCGGGCGGATCGTGCGTGCTGGCCGCGGGCTCGGCGCGCGGGCTATAGTCCGAAACTAGCGCCGCTAGTTTCGATGGGGAGGCCCGCCGTGCGCACCGTCCACTTCGCCGCCGCCCGCCGCACGCCGATCGGGAAGCTGCGCGGCTCGCTGTCCGCCGTACGGCCCGACGACCTCGCCGCGGGGGTGATCCGCGGGCTGCTCGACGGCGTCCCCGCGCTCGACCCGGCCCGTATCGACGACGTCTACTGGGGCGCCGCCAACCAGGCCGGCGAGGACAACCGCAACGTCGCCCGCATGGCCGTCCTGCTCGCCGGCCTGCCCGAGTCCGTCCCCGGCGCCACCCTCAACCGGCTCTGCGCCTCCGGCCTGGAGGCCGTCACGACCGCCGCCCGGGCCATCGCGGCCGGCGAGGCGGACGTGGTGCTGGCCGGCGGGTCGGAGTCGATGAGCCGCGCGCCGTTCGTCCTGCCGCGGCCGGACGAGGCGCTGCCGCGGGCGCTGGCGACGGCCGACACCCGGCTCGGCTGGCGGCTGGTCAACCCGCGGATGCGGGACCTGCACGGGCTGCTCGCGATGGGCGAGACCGCCGAGGAGGTCGCCGGGCGCCACGGGGTGGGGCGGGCGCGGCAGGACGAGTTCGCGCTGCGCAGCCACCGCCGGGCCGCGGCGGCGCGCGCGGCGGGGCACTTCGACGCGGAGTTGCTGCCGGTGGAACGGCCGGACGGCGGTGCGGCGGTGACGGCGGACGAGTGCATCCGCGAGGACACCTCGGCGGGGCAACTGGCGAAGCTGAAGCCGGTGTTCCGGGCGGGCGGCAGCGTGACCGCGGGCAACTCCTCGCCCATGAACGACGGGGCGGCGGCGCTGCTGCTGGTCAGCGAGGAGGCGCTGAAGACCCTCGGCCTCGACTCCCTGGGCCGGTACGCGGCCGGCGCCTCCGCCGGCGTCCACCCCGACGTCATGGGCCTCGGCCCGGTGCCGGCGACCCGCAGGGCCCTGGACCGGCTGGGCTGGTCGGTGGCGGACGTGGAGACGACCGAGCTGAACGAGGCGTTCGCGGCGCAGTCCCTGGCCTGCGTGGACGAGCTGGGGCTCGACGAGGAGACCGTCAACCCGGACGGCGGCGCCATCGCCCTCGGCCACCCGCTGGGCTGCTCGGGCGCGCGGATCCTGACGACGCTGCTGCACCGGATGGCGCGCACGGGCGCGCGGCGGGGGCTGGCGACGATGTGCGTCGGGGTGGGGCAGGGCTCGGCGGTCCTGGTGGAACGGGCCTGAGGGAACGGGGCGACGCGCGGGAGCGCTACTCCCCCACGCCCTTCGCCGCCCAGGTCTCCCACTCGGACGGCGGGTTGCCGAGCACGTCGGCGCGGCGCCGTACGGCCGCCTCCTCGTCGGTGTGCATCGCCTGCGCCAGCCGGTCGGTGCCCTCCCCCGACACGGCGAGCGCGCGGATCACGGCGTCCCGCGTGCCCTCGATCCGGGGCGCGATGCGCTCCAGGTCGCGCAGGGCGGCGTACCAGTCGCCGGGAATCGGCGGCGGGCCGCCGGCGTCGCGGGAGTTGACGCCCGTGCGGAGCATGCCGAGGGCCCACAGGCAACTGTCGACGATCTCCGCCAGCAGCCGGGCCTCCCGGGTCAGTGCCCCGGTCTCCTCGGGAGTCAGCCGGACCGTGAACTCCAGTCCGCCGTCCCCCTCCGGCGCGCGGTAGACGACCGTCATCCTGACCCCCTAGCGGCAAGCCGGGCAGTGCGGTGAGAGCACTCTATGCACCGCCGCCGTGCCCCGGGAAGCCGCCGGCACGGCTGAAGCACAATGGCCCCATGGATCTTCGCATCTTCACAGAACCCCAGCAG
Organism: Streptomyces sp. WMMC500; assembly: GCF_027497195.1. Classification (NCBI taxonomy): domain Bacteria; kingdom Bacillati; phylum Actinomycetota; class Actinomycetes; order Kitasatosporales; family Streptomycetaceae; genus Streptomyces; species Streptomyces sp. WMMC500. The sequence continues at coordinate 7,618,372 of NZ_CP114905.1, read as the reverse complement.
GGCGCCTCGTACGACACCCTCCTGGCGGTGGCCCGCGCCACCGAGGACCTCGGCTTCGACGCCTTCTTCCGCTCCGACCACTATCTGAAGATGGGCGACGTGAGCGGCCTGCCGGGACCCACCGACGCCTGGGTGACGCTGGCGGGTCTCGCCCGCGAGACGAGCCGGATCCGGCTCGGCACGCTGATGAGCGCCGCCACGTTCCGGCTGCCGGGGCCGCTGGCCATCCAGGTGGCGCAGGTGGACCAGATGTCGGCCGGTCGGGTCGAGATGGGCATCGGCGCGGGGTGGTTCGAGGACGAGCACACGGCGTACGGGATCCCGTTCCCGAAGGACAAGTTCTCCCGGCTGGAGGAGCAGCTCGCGATCGTGACGGGGCTGTGGCGCACACCGGGGGACGAGACCTTCTCCTACTCCGGGACGCACTACGAGCTGCGGGACTCCCCCGCCCTGCCGAAGCCGGTGCAGTCGCCGCTGCCGGTGCTGATCGGCGGGATGGGCGCGAAGCGCACCCCGGCGCTGGCCGCCCGCTACGCGGCGGAGTTCAACGTGCCGTTCAGCTCGCTGGAGGACACCGAGCGGCAGTTCGCGCGGGTCCGTGAGGCGGCCGAGACGGCGGGCCGCACGCCGTCCGACCTGGTGTACTCCAACGCGCTCGTCGCCTGCGTCGGCCGGGACGACGCGGAGGTCGCCCGCCGCGCGGCGGCCATCGGCCGGCAGGTGCCGGAGCTGAGGGAGAACGGCCTGGCCGGCACGCCGGCGGAGGTGGTCGAGAAGATCGGCCGCTACGGCGCGGCCGGCTCGCAGCGCTTCTACCTCCAGATCCTCGACCTGTCGGACCTGGACCACCTGGAGCTGATCGCGGCCGAGGTGCTGCGGCAGGTGGCGTAGCACCTCGGCCGACGGCGCCGGCCCGTAAAACCCCTGGCGGGCGGGGCTCGCGCCCGGCGAGGATGGCCCGGTGGAGCGCGGCGGGTTGCCGGTCGAGGAGCACACCGTCCTGGCGGTGGTGGCGGGCGGCGCCGGGGACGTCGCCCCGACCGAGTGGTTCCGGCGGCTGGAGAAGCCGCCCGCGCACCGGGAGGGGCCGCTGCCCCCCGCCCACCACTGCCGCGGCTTCGCGCGTGGGGAGGGGCGGCTCTTCGGCTCCTCGGGTGAGCCGAAGCCGCCGCTCTCCACCTTTCGGGTGCTCCTCACCGGAATTCACCTCATGCGCGCAGCGGAGGTGGTCGCGCACCCGCCCGCGATGACCGGGCCGGTGCCGGCGCCGGCGTACCCGGGGACCTGGTCGCCGCCAACGCCGCTGCGGAGCACGGGCTGTTGGGCGCGGTGGCCGGCGCGCCGGCCACCGCGCGGCTGGAGACGGACGTGACGGCGCTCCACGGCGTACCGGACGACGCGCAGGATCGCACCTCGCCGCCGGATACGCCCGAAGGGCGCGCGGAGCCGGGCGAGATCGTCGTGGCTGCCCGGCTCGGGCCGGGTTGACACCGGATAACGCTTGCCGCCGACCTCTTGACCCGCCTCCGGGCTGACTTCTATGTTCACCGCCAAGAGGTAGAACGTAGGACCTCCCACGACCCCGCCTATCCCCGGGACAGGGACGGGCGCGGCGCCATCCCCTTGATTTCCCTCCTGGAGGCACCGTGAGCGACGTATCACCAGAGCCGGGCGTCGAGCGCCGGCGAGTGCTGCAGTACGGCGGGGCGCTGGGCGCCTTCGGCGTCATGGCGCCGGCGCTGGCCGCCTGCTCCGGAGGGCCGGACTCGACCTCCGACACCGGCGGGGGCGGCGGTGCCGACTCCGTCACCGCCGTCATCGGGTACGGCAACGACCAGAGCTGGGACCCCACGCTGACCGCGTCCGCGTTCTCCGTGGCCAGCAACCACCACATCTTCGAGGGGCTGCTCGACACCGACCCGATCACCCGCGAGCCCTACCCGGCGCTGGCGACCGAGCTGCCCGCCGACCCCGGGGCCGCCACCTGGTCGTTCACCCTGCGCGACGGGGCGACGTGGCACGACGGCAAGCCGGTCACCGCCGACGACGTGGTGTTCACGTTCGACCGGATACTCGACCCCGAGACGCAGACCCTGGCCCGGGGCTTCTTCGCCGCCTGGCTGAAGGAGGTCAAGAAGACCGGGGAGAACTCCGTCGACCTGGTGCTCGCCTTCCCGTTCCCGGACGGGCTGTCCCGGCTCACCCTGGCGAAGATCCTGCCCAAGCACATCCTGAGCAAGTCGGGCGCCTGGCGCGACCTCGACACCGGCGTGCCCGAGGTGGTCGTCGGCTCCGGCCCGTACAAGATGACGGCCAACCAGCCGCTGTCGAACACCTCCTTCGAGGCGTACGCGGACTACAACGGCCCCCGCAAGGCGAACTTCAAGTCGATGAACTGGCTGTCCATCGTGGACGCCGCCCCGCGGGTCGCGAAGATCTCCGGAGGCAGCGCCGGCGCGCAGATCTCCGACAACATCCCGTACGCCAACGTCAAGCAGTTGGAGCAGGACGGCCTCACCGTCGAGGGCGGGGCCGGCATGAACCACATGTTCCTGCTCTTCAACACCGAGAAGGCGCCCTTCGACGACGTGCGCGTGCGCCAGGCGCTGCACTACGCCATCGACACCGACAAGATGATCGAGGCGGGCCTGAGGGGTTACGGCAAGGCCTCCACCTCCTTCCTCGACGAGGGCAACCCCACGTACCGCGAGGCCAAGACCGTCTACGGCTACGACCCGGACAAGGCCAAGGCGCTGCTGAAGGACGCCGGGGTCAGCGGGCTGAAGGTCACGCTCATGGCGTCGACCGTGAGCTGGATCGCGGACTGCATCCCGACGATAAAGGAGTCGTGGGACGCCATCGGCGTCGAGACCACCCTCGAACCGCAGGAGACCTCCGCGCTCTTCACCAAGCTGGACCAGAAGGCGGACTACCAGGTCGCCGCCTCCGCGTCGAACCCCAACCAGCTCGGCATCGACCCCGACCTGATCCTCCGTTACAACTACACGGCGGACAACGTGTGGATGCAGTACTCCCGCTGGTCCGCGGCGCCGGAGGCCAAGGAGCTGTTCCGGCTCATGGACGCGGCCACGCGCGAGCCCGACCAGGAGAAGAAGAAGCTGATGACGCAGGAGTACCTCGACGTCGTCGCGGAGAACGCGGTCATCTACCCCGTGGTCCACAACGAGCTGATCACCGCCTGGGACCCCGACGCGATCACCGGGATCCAGCCGCAGGCGTACCCCGGCATCAACCTGCTCAAGGCCAAGCCCGCGTAGGGCGGCCCGACCCGGTCTGTCAAGGCTAGGAGCTCACGTACGTGGCCCAGATCGCCAGGATGCTGCTACGCCGCATCGCCCTGCTCGTCCCGCTGATGCTCGGCATCGTGCTGTTCGTCTTCCTCGTCATGCGCTTCTCGGACATCGACCCGGCGGTGGCGCACTTCCAGGGTGCCAACCCCACCGAGCAGCAGCTCGAGGACTACCGCGAGGAACACGGGCTGAACGACCCCCTGCCCGTCCGCTACGCCGCGTTCGTCGGCGAGCTGATCACGGGCGACATGGGTCTCAGCGTGCTCAACGGCCGGCCGGTCATCGACCAGGTGACCACCGCGCTGCCCCTGACCATGCAGCTCACCTTCATGGGGCTCGCCCTCGCGATAGTGCTGTCGGTGCTCTTCGGGGTCTCGGCCGCGATCTACCGCGACCGGATCCCGGACCAGGTGATCCGCGTCGTCTCGCTGGTCGGCGTCGCCGCGCCCGCCTTCTGGGTGGCGCTGCTGCTGATCCAGTACCTGGCGGTGGACTGGGGGTGGTTCCCCTCCGGGGGGTACGTCAATCCGGGCGACTCCTTCACGGGCTGGCTCAAGACGATGACGCTGCCGGCCATCGCGCTGTCGCTGCACGTCGCCGCGCAGCTCACCCGCATCGTCCGCACCGCGGTCGTGGAGGAGCTGGACAAGGACTACGTGCGCACGGCGATCGGCAGCGGGCTGCCGCCGGTCGTCGTGGTCGGCCGCAACGTGCTGCGCAACGCGCTGATCAACCCGCTGACCGTGCTCGGACTGCGGGTGGGCTATCTGCTCGGCGGCGCCGTCGTGATCGAGACGATCTTCTCGCTGCCCGGCATGGGCACGTTGATGATCAACGCGGTGAAGAACGGCGACCCCGCGGTCGTGCAGGGCGTGGTGCTGACCGTGGCCGTCGCGTTCGTCGTCGTCAACCTCGTCATCGACATCCTGTACCTGCTGGTCAACCCCCGACTGAGGAGTGCCGCCTGATGCTCGCCACCCTCGGGGGACGCCAGAAGCTCGCGGAGCGGCTGTCCCGGCCCGGCCTGCGGCTCCGCGGGCTGAAGCGGCTGCCCTGGATGTCCCGGATCTCGCTCGGGCTGCTCGCCGTGGTCGTGGCCGTGGCGGTGTTCGCGCCGCTGCTCGCCCCGCACGACCCGCTCGACCAGCAGGCCCAGGTCGACGGCACCGGACATCCGTCCGGCGACCACTGGATGGGGCAGGACAGCCTCGGCCGCGACATCCTCAGCCGGCTGATGTACGGGGCCCGCTGGTCGCTGGTCATCGGGCTGGGCGCCACCCTGCTCGGCCTGGTCGCCGGGGCCGTCCTGGGCGCCGTCGCCGCCACCTCCCGCAAGGCGGTCGACGAGTTCGTGATGCGCTGCCTGGACGTCGTGATGGCGTTCCCGGGGATCGCGCTGGCCGCGGTGCTCGTCGCCGTGTTCGGCGGCAGCATCCCGGTGCTGGTGTGCGCCATCGCGTTCCTCTACACGCCGCCGATCGCGCGGGTGGTACGGGCCAACGTGCTCGACCAGTACGGCGAGGACTACGTGACGGCGGAACGGGTCATCGGGGCCCGTACGCCGCACATCATCGTCAAGCACGTCGCCATCAACTGCGCGGCGCCGATCCTGGTGTTCTGCACCGTGCAGGTCGCCGAGGCGATCGTCTTCGAGGCGTCGCTGTCCTTCATCGGCGCGGGCGTCCGCCCGCCGGACCCGTCCTGGGGCAGCGTCATCGCGGACGGCAAGAACATGGTGCTGCTCGGCGGCTGGTGGGCCACGGTCTTCCCGGGCCTGCTGATGCTGCTGACCGTGCTGGCGCTGAACATCCTCTCCGAGGGCATCTCGGACGCCTGGGCGGCGCCCGCCTCCCGGCGGTCCGAGAGCGTGCCGGTCAAGGAAGCGGAGGCCGAGGACCGGATCGAGGCCGCCAAGCCCGGCACCGGCAAGGTGGTGGAGCTGCCCGGCCTCGCCGAGGCCGCCCGGCGGCTGCGCGAACGGGCCCGGCCGCTGCCCGGCGGGGAGCCGGTGCTGGCGGTGCGGGACCTGGCGATCGGCTTCGACAAGCGGCACTCGGGCGTGGACATCGTCGACGGCATCAGCTTCGACGTCAGGCCCGGTGAAGTCCTCGGCCTCGTCGGCGAGTCGGGCTGCGGCAAGTCGCTGACGGCGCTGACGGTGATGGGCCTGGAGCCGGCCGGCGCGCGGATCCGCGGCAGCGTCGTCTTCGACGGCCGGGAGCTGATCGGCACGCCGATGCGGGTACGCCGCAAGCTGCTCGGCCACGAGATGGCGATGATCTACCAGGACGCGCTCAGCTCGCTGAACCCGGCGATGACGATCCGCGCCCAGCTCAAGCAGGTGATCCGGCGCGGCGGCACGCGCACCGCGACCGAGCTGCTGGAGCTGGTGGGCCTGGACCCGGAGCGTACGCTGCGCAGCTATCCGCACGAGCTGTCCGGCGGGCAGCGGCAGCGGGTGCTCATCGCCATGGCGCTCTCGCGCAACCCGAAGCTCATCGTCGCCGACGAGCCGACCACCGCGCTCGACGTGACGGTCCAGGCGCAGGTCATCGAGCTGCTGCTGCGGCTGCGCGCGGAGCTGGGCTTCGCGCTCGTCCTGGTCAGCCACGACCTGGCGCTGATCTCCGACGTCACCGACCGGGTGGTCGTCATGTACGGCGGGCAGATCGTCGAGACCGGCGTCACCGCCGACCTGGTCGAGGCGCCGACCCACCACTACACCCGGGGCCTGCTGGGCTCGGTGCTGTCGCTGGAGTCGGCTCAGGAGCGGCTGACGCAGATCCGCGGCGTGGTGCCGTCGCCCGCCGACTTCCCGGCGGGCTGCCGGTTCGCCGACCGCTGTCCGATGGCGAGCGACGTCTGCCAGGAGACCGCGCCCGAACTGGTCGGCGAGGAACGCAAGCACGAGGTGGCGTGCCACCACCCGGCGGCCGGGCCGGGAGCCGAGCCGGCGGCCAGGCCGGCGGCGACCGCCGCGGGCGAGGCGGAGAAGGAGGCGCTGCGATGAGCGCGAAGGACAGCGGCGGCCCCGGGCCGATCGGCGACCTGGCCAGCGAGCCCCTGGTCGAGGGCGACGCACTGCTCGAAGGCGGCGGTGTGGCGCCGCCCCTGATCACCGTGCGGGACGCGCACGTGGTGCACCGGGCGCGCACCGGCGGGCTGTTCGCCCGCGACCGCGTCTACGCGCTGACCGGCGCGGACCTGACGATCGCGGCCGGCGAGACGGTCGGCGTGGTCGGCGAGTCCGGCTGTGGCAAGTCGACGCTGGCGAAGGTGCTGGTCGGCGTGCAGGCGCCGACGGCCGGCACGGTGGAGTTCCGGGGCCGCGACATCTGGGAGATGGGCGGGAGCGAGCGGCGTACGGCCATCGGCACCGGCACGGGCATGATCTTCCAGGACCCGTCGACCGCGCTCAACCGGCGGCTGCCGGTCCGGCAGATCCTCCGCGACCCGCTCGACGTGCACCGCCGCGGCACGTCCGCGCAGCGCACCGAGCGGGTGCGGGAGCTGATGGCCCTCGTCGGGCTGCCGCCGGTGCTCGCCGACGCGCTGCCGGGCCAGTTGTCCGGCGGGCAGCGGCAGCGGGTGGCCATCGCCCGTGCCCTGGCGCTGGAGCCGGACCTGGTCGTGGCCGACGAGCCGACGTCCGCGCTCGACGTCTCCGTACGGGCCCAGATCCTCAACCTGCTGCTGGATCTGAAGGAGCGGCTGAACCTGGCGCTGGTGTTCGTCTCGCACGACATCCAGACGGTGCGGCGGATGAGCGACCGCGTCATCACCATGTACCTGGGCAGGATCGTGGAGGAGGCGCCGGCGGTGGCGCTGGGCTCGGGCAGCGACGCCCCGGAGGAGCACAGCACGGACACCGCCCGGCACCCGTACACCCGGGCGCTGTTCTCGGCGACGCCGGGGCTCCTCGACCCCATCGACCCGATCCCGCTCGCCGGTCCCGTGCCGTCGGCGACCCGGCCGCCGAGCGGCTGCCCGTTCCGTACCCGGTGCTGGAAGGCCACGGAGGAGTGCGCCGCGGCCATGCCGGAGGTCACGCAGGCGGCGCAGGCCCACCGGTTCCGCTGCCATCATCCGGTGGCCGCTGCGGAGAGCACCCGTGATCTCGTGATCCAAGCGAAGGAGAGCGCATGACCCGTCCCACCCACCTGACCGGCGTCGTACCGCCCGTCTGCACCCCCCTGACGCCGGACGCCGAGGTGGACACCGCCTCGCTGATCAGGCTGGTGGACTTCCTCGTCGCGGGAGGCGTCGACGCACTCTTCGTGCTCGGCTCGTCGTCGGAGGCGGCCTACCTCAGGGACGAGCAGCGCAGAGCCGTGGTGGACACGGTGGTACGGCACGTCGGCGGCCAACTGCCCGTGCTCGCCGGCGCGATCGACATGACGACGCCGCGCGTGCTCGACCACGCCCGCGGCGCGCTCGACGCCGGCGCGGACGCGCTCGTCGTCACCGCGCCGTTCTACACCCGCACCCATCCGGCGGAGATCGACCGGCACTACCGCGAGGTCGCCGGCCGCACCGGCGCGCCCGTCTACGCCTACGACCTGCCGACGTCGGTGCACACCAAGCTCGGCTCCGACCTGGTGCTGCAACTCGCCGCGGACGGGGTGCTGGCCGGGCTGAAGGACTCCAGCGGCGACGAGACGGGCCTGCGCCGCGTCATCGTCGGCGTACGGGAGAAGGTGTCGGGCTTCTCCGCGCTGACGGGGTCCGAGACGATGGTCGACAGCGCGCTGGCGATGGGCGCCCACGGCGTCGTCCCCGGCCTCGGCAATGTCGACCCGCACGGCTACGTGCGGCTGTACCGCAGCGCGCGGGAGGGCGACTGGGAGACGGCCCGTACCGAACAGGAGCGGCTGCTTGCGCTCTTCGGGATGGTCAGGAGCGGCGACCCGGCGCGGATGGGCATGAGTTCCTCGGCCCTCGGCGCGTTCAAGGCCGCCCTGCATCTGCGCGGGGTCATCGACTGCCCGGCGACGATGCTGCCGCAGATCCCGCTGGACGCCGAGGAGGTGCAGCGGGTGGAGAAGCACCTCGCCGCGGCGGGGCTGCGCTGACGGAACTTCCGCGCAGTACGGCGGCGGGAGGGGCGCGGACCCCCGGCACCGGGGGCGCCCGCCCCTCCGACCCCTCCCCGCCGCTCTACCCCCCGCCGCCGACGGGCACCCGCGCCTGGCCGCCGTTCTCCGCGGTGACAGCCGGGTCGCCGGGCGCCGCCGCCGGGTCGTCCGGCGCCTTCGGCCGCGCGGCGGCGGGCGGTTCGAGATGCAGCTCCGGCAGCAGCCGGTCGGCCCAGCGGGGCAGCCACCAGTTGGCCCGCCCGAGGAGCGTCATGGTGGCCGGCACCAGCACCATGCGGACGATCGTCGCGTCCGCCAGCACCGCCACCGCCATGCCGACGCCGACCATCTTCACCGTCACGTCGGGGTCGATCGCGAAGCCGGTGAACACCGCGATCATGATGGCCGCCGCGCTGGTGATGACGCGCCCGGTCGCCGCGAGGCCGCGTACGACGCTGCCGTGCGGGTCTCCGGTGGCCAGCCAGTCCTCCCGGATGCGGGAGAGCAGGAAGACCTCGTAGTCCATGGACAGGCCGAACAGGATGGTGAACATCAGGATCGGCACCCAACTCGACACCGGTACGCCGTGCGGCAGACCCAGCAGGCGCGCGCCCGCGTCGGTCTGGAACGCCACGGTCATCACGCCGTACGCCGCGCCGACCGACAGCAGGTTCATCACCGCCGCCTTCAGCGCCACCACCGGGGCCCGGAAGATCACGGTGAGCAGCACCAGCGACAGTCCGACGACGAACGGGACGACCACCCACAGCCGGGTGGCGAGCCGGTCGGAGATGTCCGCGAAGACGGCGACGACCCCGGTGGCCTCGGCCCCCTCGGGCAGCACGTCGGCGCGCAGCCGGTCCAGCAGGTCGTGCGTGCGCTCGTCCTGCGGTCCGGTGACCGGGGTGACGGCGACGACGGCGGCGTCGCCGGCCTCGTTGAGGCGGGGCGGCGCCACGGCGGCCACGCCGTCGGTGGCGGCCAGGTCGTCGCGGAGCGCGGGCAGGGAGTCCGCGGGCACCTCGGTGAGGTCCACGGCGATCTGCAGCGGGCCGTTGGCGCCCTCGCCGTACTCGGCTGCCACCAGGTCGTACGCGCGCCGCGTGGTGTTGGACTCCGGCTGGCTGCCGGCGTCCTGCGGCCAGGTGCGCATGCCGAGGATGGGTGCCGCGAGGGCGAGGAGCACGACGAGGGCGCCGAGGCCGGAGACCACGGGCCGCTTGGTGACGGCGCGGGCCCAGCGCTCGGTGAGGGTGGCGCGGGGCGTCTCGGGACCCGTAGACCGGGCCGCTTCCGCGGTCTGCTCGGGGCGTACGAGGCCGAGGCGTTCGGCCCGCGGCAGCACGCGCCGTCCCGCCAGCCCGCACAGCGCCGGCACCAGCGTCAGCGCGGCGGCCATCACGGCGATGACGGTGCAGAAGGTCGCGTACCCGAAGGACGCGAACACCCCGATCGTGCTGAGCCGGAGCCCGAAGAGGGACAGCAGGACGGTGGCGCCCGCGATGACCACCGAGACGCCGGCGGTGGCCGTCGCCTCCGCCGCCGCGGCGCGCGGCGCGAGGCCGGCGCGCAGCCCCTCCGCCTGCCGGCCGACGAGCAGCAGCGCGTAGTCGATGCCGACGCCGAGGGCGACCATGGAGGCGACGGTGGGCGCGATGTTGCCGATGTCGGTGGCGGCGGAGAGCAGCGTGATGCCCGCGAAGCCGGCGCCGAGGCCGCCGATGGCGACGACCAGGGGCAGCCCGGCGGCGGTGAACGAGCGCAGCGCGAACAGCAGGATGATCAGGGCGGCGCCGACGCCGATCATCTCGGCGGTGACGGCGGGCTTGGTGACGTTCTCCGGCACCTGGCCGCCCAGTTCGACGTCCAGGCCCGCGTCCTCGGCGGGCGCGGCGGCCTCGCGCAGCGCGTCGGTGCCCTCCGAGCCCTTGATGTCGGTGATCTCGATGCGGTACGCGACGGTGAACAGCGCGGTGTCGCCGTCGCGGGAGAGCACCGGCTCGTCCACCACGGACGCGCCCTCCACGCGCGCGAGCCGCTCGCGCACCTCGGCGAGGACGTCGGCCGGCAGGGTGTCGCCGGAGTCGCCGTGGACGACGACGCGGGCGCTGGTGCCGGACATCTCGGGGAAGGCGTCGGCGAGGAAGTCGGTGCCCGCCTGGGCGGCGGTGCCGTCCGCGCGGTAGTCGTCGTGCAGGGTGCCGCCGAACGCCCCGGCGAGGGCGACGAGTGCGGCGATGGCGGCGAGCCAGGCGGAGATCGTCCGCCAGGGGTGCGCCGCGCAGGCGCCGCCGAGGCGGCCGAGCAGTCGCGTCATGACCGTTCCTTGGGCAGATCCGTTCGATTCCGGTCACACGCTGCCGGAGGCTTCTTGCAGGCGACTTGGAGGCTTCTTGGAACGGGGCGGAGGGGTTCCGGCGCAGCTCAGCGGGGCTCAGCGGGGGCGGGCGCCGGCGCGGTGCGGCCGGGCAGCGCGGCCAGGGCGCGCTCGGCGTCCGCGCGCCAGTGCGGCGCCTGCCAGCGGCGCGCGACGACGGCGGCGTGCGCGTAGTGGTCCGCGGCCTCGTCCGTACGGTCCAGCAGCAGGGCGAGGTCGCCGAGCGTCTGCGCGACGGGCCGCATGGCCAGGCAGACGCTCGCCGCGCCCGCGACCACGTCGCGCAGCGGCAGCATCGCCGCCAGCAGGCCCGGGGCCTCGTCCCGCTCCTCCAGCGCGACCACGGCCAGGGCGCGGGCGGTCATGAAGAGCGAGTAGAAGAAGTCCTGCCTGATGGGCGGCCGTTCGGCGCGTACGGCACGGGCCTCGTCCGGGCGGCCGGCGTCGACCAGGGCCAGCGCGAGTGCGTCGCCGGCGACCGCCCCGTAGACGGGCACCGCCGCCTCGATCTCCGGCAGCGCCTCTGCGGGCCGGCCCTTCACCCAGCACAGCGCGAACCGCGCCAGCGTCCACAGGGCCCCCGCGTGCGGGGAGCCGTTGGCGCGCAGCCGGTCGACGGCCTCCGCGTAGCCGCGCTCGGCCTCAGCCACCCGGCCCGCGGCCATGTGCAGCGCGGCCGACTGGACGCGCCCGACGGCGGCGGGGTCGCTGAGCCGGTGGGTCTCGGCGATCTCCAGCCCGCGGTCGACGTGCCGGCGCAGCGCCGCGACGTCGCCGCGCACGGCAGCGTTCCCGGCGGCCAGGTACTCGGCGTGCCACGCGTAGACGGGCAGGTCGTGGCCGGCCGCGAGCCGCGCCAGCTCGGCGGCGAGCTGCTCGCGCGGCGCGGGGTCGAACTCCCAGTCCATGACCTTGCTCCGGGTGGCGAGCACCTGGGCGAGCAGCTCGGGCGCGTCGAGGCCGCGGGCCAGCTCGACGGCCTCGGCCGACGCCGCGCGCGCCGCGTGCGTCGGTCCTGCGGCGCTGTCGACGGCGGAGGCGAGGGCCTCCAGCAGCCGGCAGCGGGTGGCGTCGTCGAGCGTGCCGTCCGCGAGCAGCCGGCGCAGCGCGGCGGCGGCGCGGGTGTCCTCGTGCGCGTACGTCCTGCGCTCCCAGGCGCTGGGCTCGGTCCAGGCGGTCAGCGCCTCCACGAGCAGGTCGTCGCGGCCGTGCCGCTCGGCCACGTCCATGGCGCGGGCGCGGATGCCCTGCGCCTCGACGACGGCGCCGCCGCGGGCCCGGGCCTGCAACTGCAGCCCGAGCAGGGCGACGACGCGGGCGGGGGCGTCCTCGGCGGCGAACGCCGCCGGGTGGCGCTCGACGCAGGCGACGGCCTGGGCCAGCAGGTCGGCGGCGGTGTCGTGGGCGTAGCGGCGGCCGGCCAGACCGGCGGCGCGCACGGCGTAGTCGACGGCGGTGCGGGCGGTCGCGGTGGCGGGGGCCCGGAGGTGGTGGTGGGCGATGGCGGAGACGTCGTCGGGGCGCAGTTCGCGCAGCGCCCGGCCGAGGGCGGCGTGCAGCCGGGCGCGGCGCAGGCCGCTGGTGTCGGCGTAGAGGGTGTCGCGGACGAGGGCGTGGGCGAAGCGGATGCGGCCGGGGCCCGGCTCGGTGAGCAGCCCGGCGGCGACGCCGGCGTCGAGGCCGTCGAGGACGGCGTCTTCGGCGGCGGCGCGCTGGTCGGCGGACGGGTCGGGAGCGGGGGCCGGCTCCTGATCCGCGACCGGAACTGCGGCCGGAACTGCGGCCGGATCCGCGGCCCGGTGCGCGGCGGCGTCGGATCCGGTGGGGGCCTCGACGGCGCCTGAGACCCCGGTGCCGGCGGCCCGGACCAGCACCTCGACGTCCGCCTCGCGGCCCGCCGCGGCGGCGAGGCGCAGCACGGACAGCGCGGCGGGCGGAAGCCGGTCGAAGCGGCGCCGCAGCACGTCGCGTACGCCGTCGGGGACGGCGCGCAGCGCGTCGGCGGTGACGGTGCCCCCGGTGAGCATGCGGGCGGTTTCCAGCAGGAAGAACGGGTTGCCGCCGGTGCGTTCGGCGAGGGCGGCGGCGGTCGCGGCGTCGACGGGGGCCAGCGCGCGTACGAGCCGTACGGCGTCGGGCGGCGCGAGCCCGCCGAGGGGCAGCCGCACCGGGGCGCGGCGGGCGAGGACGGCCTGCGCGGCGGCGAGATCGCCCTCGTCCGGGCGGTGGGCGGCGACGATCAGGAGCCGGCCGGCGGGCGGGTCGTCGGCGAGCCCGGCGAGCAGCGCGAGGGTCTCGCGGTCGGCGCGGTGCAGGTCGTCGAGGAAGAGGGCGACGGGCCGCGCGCGGGTGGCGGCGGCGAACCAGGTGCGGCAGGCGCGGTGCAGCCGGAACCGGTCGCTGGCCCGGCCCGCCGCCGCCCGCGGACCGGGGTCGAGCAGCGGGGCGAGGTCGTCGGCGAGCCGGGGGTCGGGCGGCGCGTGCCGGGCGAGTTCGCCGGCGATCTCCTCCCAGGCCCAGGCCGGCGGCGCGCCCTCGGCCTCGGGGCACCGGCCGACGGCGGTGATCCACCCCGCACCTTCGAGGCGCCGCGCGCAGTGCGCAAGCAGCCGCGACTTCCCGGCCCCGGCCTCCCCCGCCACCAGCGCGAACCGCACCGCTCCCGCGACCGCCTCCGCGGCCGCCGCGTCGAGCGCCGCCACCTCGGCCGCGCGGCCCACGAAGGGGGCGGACGCCTCGGGCGGCGGGCCGGCGGGGTGCGGCACGGGCGCCTCGGGCGCCTCGGGCGGCGGGCCGGCGGGGTGCGCGGCGGCGGGTGCGAGGTCTCCGCGGGACGAGGAGGGTGCGGAGGAGGGACGGACGGGGGTGTGAGCGGCGGGGTCGAAGGGATTGCGCCCGCCGCTCGTCGCCGGGACGCCACCGGGGGTGAACGGGCCGACCGGAGGCGACACGGCGGCGCGGTACGGACCGAGTGCCCCGGGACCGGTCCGTACGGACAGTACGGGCCCGGGAGACGCCCTGTCGCCGGCCGGCACGGGGGCCGCTACCGAACCCGCCGGTCCGGCGACCGCGGCGTCGGCCGACTCCGCGGGCCCGGCGCCCGGCGGCGCGGAGGGCTCCGGGTCGGCGGTCGGGTCAGGGCCGGCGGTCCCGGCCGGCCCGGCCGGGACCGGCGTGGGCCGCTCCGTCGCGGCGGACGCCGCACCGCGCGGCGACGCACCCCGCGCGGGCGCGGAACCCGGCAGCTCGCCGCGCTCGGGAGCAGTGGCCGGGCCGCCGGGCGCGGCCCGCCCGGGCCGGCCGGCCGGAGTCGGCACCGCCGGGGCGGGGTCCGCGTCGGGGAACGCCGACACCGGGTCCGCCCCTGCCGTTTCGGAAACCCGCGAGCCACCACGGCCCGCCTCCGACCCGCTCGCCCCGGATACCCGCGGCACTCCACCGCCCGGGGCCGAACCCCCCACCCCCGAAGCCGGCCGCAGGCCGCCGCGCGCCTGGTCGCGCAACGCGTCCCAGCGGCGGTTCAGGATGGCGTCCTCCAGAGTCGTCAGCTCCGGCCCCGGCTCGATCCCCAGGTCCTCCCGCAGGCGCCGCCGCACCCGCCGCAGCGCCGCCAGCGCGTCGGCCTGGCGGCCGTCCGCCCACAGGGCCAGCGCCAGCAGCCGCCAGCCCTCCTCCCGCAGCGGCTCCTCGCGGGTCAGTGCCTCCGCCTCGGCCACCGACTCCGCGGGGCGGCCCAGGTGGAGGGTCGCCGCCGCGTGGGTTTCGCGGGCGGTCAGCCGCAGGCCGGTCAGGCGGGCGGATTCGGCCGCCGCCCAGGGCGCGTCGGCGAACTCCGCGTACGCCTCGCCGCGCCACAGCCGCAGCGCCGCCGCCGTCCGGCTGCGCGCCCGCTCCGGATCCGCCGCCAGGAGACTCCGCGCCCGGGTGAGCGCCCGCTCGAACCGCCAGGCGTCCACGGCTTCCTCGGGCAGGTGGAAGGCGTAGCCCGGCGGGGTGCTCACCAGCAGCCGGGCCGGGGCACGGCGGGAGCGGCCGGGTTCCAGGCCGCGCCGGAGGTGGGAGACGTACGCCTGGAGCGAGGCCCGCGCGCGCGGCGGCGGTGTGCCGTTCCACAGGTCGTCGATCATGCGGTCCGCGGAGAGCGTCGCCCCGCGCGCGGTCAGCAGCAGCGCGAGGACGGCACGCTGGCGCGGGCCGCCGAGTTCGGCGGGCACGCCGTCGACATCGGCGGCGAGCGGGCCGAGCACGCCTATCGCCACCACAGGGAGATTTTAGGTCGCGCCCGCCGCCGCCGGTGCGCCGGGGAAGTCCCGGCGCACCGGCAGCGGTCGAGCGGCACGCGACCGACCGGCCGTCAGGCACCGTCGGTCGCCGTCGGCGGGGACCCCCGCGCCGTCAGCCGTCAGCCGTCGAGCTTGCGCAGGTCCAGGCGGCGGAACTCAATGGTCTCGTACGACCCGGCCACCCCCGTCTCGTACAGGACCCCGACCGTCCGGCCGTTGACCTGCACCAGGTCCGAGTACGCCGCCGGCTGCTGCGACAGCGTCGTCACCTTCGTGAAGTTGCGCCCCGCGTCGTCGCTGCGCCAGACGGCCAGCTTCTCGCGCTTGGCCGGGTTCGAAGGCCCGGAGAACAGCAGCGGCGCGTGCCGCCCGGCGGTCTGCAGCACGCTCGCCTGGACGACCGGTACCTCGTTGAGGTCGGGCTGCACCCGGTACGGCCGGTCGAGGCTCGTGCCGCCGTCGCTGGAGTAGGAGTCGAGGCGGTTGCCGGTCGACGTGCCGCTCTGGTCCCGGGTGCTGAAGTACAGGCGCCCGTCGGGGAGTTCCGCGGCGATGTTCTCGTTGCCGTTGACCTCGCCCTCGTACGCGTCGTCGATGAAGCCCAGTTCCCAGGTGCGCCCGCCGTCGTCGCTGTAGACGGCGTGCGCCCCGTAGTACTTGGCCTCCTGCCCGGTGTCGGGCGAGCCGGCGGGCGGCGCGGTGGAGTGGTTGGACGGGATGACGAGCCGGCCGCGGTGCGGCCCGTGCTTGAGGGCGACGGCGTGCCCGGGACCGGTCGCGTACCAGCGCCACTGCGGCAGCTTGACGTCGGCGGTGATCTCCCGCGGCTCGTCGAAGGTGCGGCCGTCGTCGGTGGAGCGCTGGACGAAGACCCGCCGGCTCTGCTCGGCCGTGGCCTCGCCGCGCATGATCTGCGCCTCGGTGACCTCGCCGCTGTTGTACGAGGTGACGAGCACCAGGTCGCCGGTCTTCGGGTCGACGACGGGCGCGGGGTTGCCGCGGGTGTCGCCGCCGCCGGCGGCCACGACGGACATCGGGCCCCAGGTGCAGCCGCCGTCCTCGGAGCGGCGGACGACGACGTCGATGTTGCCGGTGTCCCCGGCGCCCCCGACGCGGCCCTCGGCGAAGGCGAGGAGGGAGCCGCCGCGGGTCATGACGGTGGCGGGGATGCGGTACGTGTCGTAGCCGCCCTCGCCGGATCTGTAGGGGACGGAGGACGTGCAGCGGGCCTCGCCGGAGGCCGTGGCCCCGGCGTCGGCCGCCGCCGCGCCGGGGCCTGCGGCCAGGGTGCCCAGGAGGGCGGTCGCGGAGAGGAACAGGAGGCTGGTCGAGGTGCGCATGCGGCGGCTCCCGAGGTCGTCGGACGTAGGAGGTGGGATGTCCGATCGCAAAACGTAGAGGGCGCCGCGGCGCGAGGCAAGACCCCGCGCGCCGGGAAAGGTCGCACCAAAGGGCTGGCCTCCAGGTGTTCGTATGCGATCGTGGGCGGGAATCGAGCTGGTCGGGCAGCGGATACGGGCCGGTGGAGGCCGGCGGCGGAGAGACGTCGGCGCCCGGAACAGGCTCAACGGGAGGGCGGAGGAGGCCGGGTGGCGAGCACGGGCGAGATACGGCGGGCTCGGTACGCCGTCGCGGCGGTGTTCGCCGCGCACGGCGCCGTCACCGGCAGCTTCGCCACCCGGGTCCCCTGGGTGCAGGACCACGCCGGGATCAGCGCCGGCCAACTCGGCCTCGCGCTGGCGATGCCGGCGCTCGGCGCCGCCACGGCGATGCCGCTCGCGGGCCGGATCAGCCACACCTTCGGCGCCCGCCGCGCGCTGCGCGGGCTGATGGTCATGTGGTGTCTCGCGCTGGTGCTGCCGGCCCTCGCGCCCGGCCTCGCGACGCTCTGCGCGGGCCTGTTCGTGTACGGCGCGACCGCCGGCATGGCGGACGTCGCGATGAACGCGCTCGGCGTCGACGTCGAACAGCGGCTCGGCCGCTCGATCATGTCCGGGCTGCACGGCATGTGGAGCGGCGGCGCGCTCGCGGGGTCCGCGGCCGGCACCGTCGCCGCGCACACCGACCTGGACGGCCGGGTGCACTTCGCGCTCGCCGCCGCCGTCCTCACCGCGGTCTCCGCCGTCGCCTGCCGCTGGGTGCTCGCGCCCGTCGCGCACGCCGACGAGGAGCCGCCGCCGCACTTCGCGCTGCCGCCGCGCTCGGCGCTGCTCATCGGCGCGGTGGGGTTCTGCGCGGTGTTCGCCGAGGGCGCCAGCCTGGACTGGTCGGCGGTCTACCTGCGCGAGGAGATGGACTCCTCGCCCGGCCTCGCCGCCGCGTGCACCACGGGCTTCGCGCTGACGATGGCGGTGGCCCGGCTGGTGGGCGACGCGGTCGTGGAACGCCTCGGCCCGGTGCGCACGGTGCGCGCGGGCGGGGTGCTGGCGACGCTCGGCGGCGTCCTGATCGTCACCTCCTCCGTCCCGGCGCAGGCGATGGCCGGGTTCGGGCTGCTGGGCCTCGGCATCGCGGTCGTGGTCCCGGTGGTCTTCGCGGCGGCGGCGCGGTCCGCCCACGCGCCGAGCCAGGCGATCGCGGGGGTGGCGACGATCATGTACGCCTCGGGGCTGGTCGCCCCGGCGGCGATCGGGCAGGTCGCCGACGCGACGTCGCTGACCGTGTCGTTCGGGCTGGTGACGCTGCTGGCCACCGGGCTCGTCGCGGGCGCGGGGCTGCTGCGCGGGCGGCGCTCGGAGACGAAGGCCGGGGCGCCCGGCGTCCTGCCGGATCCGGCGCCGGCACCGAAGGCGGACTCGTAGCCGCGGGCGGCGTGCCGCCCGCGGCCCCGTACGCCCCTCAGCCCACCGCCTTCGCCGCCGCGCGGCCCGCGGTGCGGCCGGAGAACAGGCACCCGCCGAGGAAGGTGCCCTCCAGCGACCGGTACCCGTGGACGCCGCCCCCGCCGAAGCCGGCGGCCTCGCCGGCCGCGTAGACGCCCGGCAACTGCTCCCCGCCCTCGGTGAGCACCCGCGACGACAGGTCCGTCTCCAGCCCGCCGAGGGACTTGCGGGTGAGGATGTTCAGCCGTACGGCGATGAGCGGGCCGTTCTTCGGGTCCAGGAAGCGGTGCGGGGAGGCGGCGCGCACGAGCTTGTCGCCGAGGAAGTTGCGGGCGCCGCGCAGGGCGGTGATCTGCATGTCCTTGGTGTAGGCATTCTCGATCTCGCGGTCGCGGGCGGCCAGCGTGCGGCGCAGCGCCTCCTCGTCGAGGAGCTTGTCGCCGGTCAGCTCGTTCATGCGGCGTACCAGGGTGCCGAGGTCGCGTTCGACGACGAAGTCGACGCCGTTGTCCATGAACGCCTGCACGGGCGCCGGTGCCCCGGAGCGCGCCCGGCCCAGCACGTCGCGCACGCTCTTGCCGGTCAGGTCCGGGTTCTGCTCGCTGCCGGAGAGGGTGAACTCCTTCTCGATGGCCTTCTGGCTGAGGACGAACCAGGTGTACTCGTGGCCCGACTTCATGATGTGCTCCAGCGTGCCGAGCGTGTCGAAGCCGGGGAAGAGCGGTACGGGCAGCCGGCGGCCGGTCGCGTCCAGCCACAGCGACGAGGGGCCGGGCAGGATGCGGATGCCGTGCCTGGCCCAGATGGGGTTCCAGTTCTCGATGCCCTCGGTGTAGTGCCACATCCGGTCGCGGTTGATCAGCCGGCCGCCGGCGGCCCCGGCGACGTCGAGCATGAGCCCGTCGACGTGCGCCGGGACACCGGAGAGCAGCTTGGCCGGCGGGGTGCCGAGGCGCTCGGGCCAGTGGGCGCGGACGAGATCGTGGTTGCCGCCGATGCCGCCGGAGGTGATGATCACCGCCTGGGCGCGCAGCTCGAACGTGTCGGCCACCTCCCGGGAGCTGGCGGTGCCGCGCGCGGCGTCGCTGGGCGCCAGGATCTCGCCGGTGACGGTGTCGACGGCACCGGCGCTGCGGGCGAGGCCGGTGACGCGGTGGCGGAACCGCATGTCGACGCGGCCGAGTTCGGCGGCTTCGCGCACCCGCCGCTCGAAGGGGGCGACGACGCCGGGTCCCGTGCCCCAGGTGATGTGGAAGCGGGGTACGGAGTTGCCGTGGCCCTCCGCGTCGTAGCCGCCGCGCTCGGCCCAGCCGACGACCGGGAAGAACGACACGTCCATGGAGCGCAGCCAGGCGCGCTTCTCGCCGGCGGCGAAGTCGACGTACGCCTCGGCCCACTTGCGCGGCCAGTGGTCCTCGGCGCGGTCGAACCCGGCGGTGCCGAGCCAGTCCTGCCAGGCCAGCTCGCGGCTGTCGCGGATGCGCATGCGGCGCTGCTCCGGCGAGTCGACGAAGAACAGGCCGCCGAAGGACCAGTGCGCCTGGCCGCCGAGCGCCTGCTCGGGCTCCTGGTCCAGCAGGATCACCCTGCGTCCGGCGTCGGCAAGCTCCGCGGTCGCGGCGAGGCCGGCGAGCCCCGCTCCGATCACGATGACGTCGGCGTCGTGGACCATGGCTGCCGCCCTTCGAAGGTTACCGGTGGGTTCAGATCCTGTTGACTGGGCCGCCGCCCGTCAACCGCCGGGCACGGGGCACTTTCCCGGCCCGCGGGCGGGGCGGGTCGGCCGCCGGGTGCACGAGGGCGTTCGGTTAGGGTCGAGGCCGTGAGCGACCCCGAGCGTCCGTCCGCCGTGCGGCTGTGGTTCGCGCCCCGGCGGCTGCGCGCCGAGGGCCGCACGCCCGACTACCGCTTCTCGCTCGCCAACGAGCGGACCTTCCTGGCGTGGGTACGGACCGCGCTGGCGCTCGTCGGCGGCGGCATCGCCGCGGACCAGTTCCTCACCGACATGTACGGCCCCATCCGCACGGCCATCGCCGCCGTGCTGCTCGCCGGCGGGGCGGTCTGCGCGGTACGGGCCGTCAACCACTGGATCCGCTGCGAGCGGGCGATGCGCCGCGGCGAGGACCTGCCGGAGTCCCGTTTCCCCGGGCTGCTCGCCGTGGGCACGGCGGTGGCGGCGGTGGGGCTGATCGTGGCGGTGCTGGTCGGGACGGGCGGGTGAGCGACGCCCGGGACCCCGCGGCGCAGCCGGAGCGCACGCGGTTCGCGTGGCGGCGTACGACGCTGGCGTTCGCCGTCGTGGTGGTGCTGGAGATACGGCGGCTGGTGGCCGAGGGCGGCTCGGCGGGCGGCTACGCCGGGCTGTCGCTGGCGCTGTGCACGTGGCTGGCGTTCCTGGCGACGGGCCAGCGGCGGATAGCCCAACTGGCCGCGACCGCACCGGCGGCGATGGCGCCGGGACGCGTGCTGGTCGCGGGCGCGTGCGTCGTGGCGTCGGCGACGTCCGCCGCCGTGCTGCTCTTCGTCTGACGGGTCTCCCCGGCAGGTGCCGCTTGCGGGCCGCCGCGCGCGCCGGTGCGTGGTTCTAAGCTCGCAGCAGCACCACAGCGCGGGCGGGAGCTTTCTTGAGGGGGCATGCGCATGGCCGTGACCGTGCCGTTGATCGTCGTCATGGGAGTGTCCGGCTGCGGCAAGACCACGGTGGGCCGGGAGCTGGCCGAGCGGTTGAACGTGCCGTACGCGGACGGCGCGGACATCTGCCGGGAGGCCGGCCTCTCCGGCGGGTTCGCCGAGCCGCCCCACGACGCCGTCGCCGGCTGGCTCCGCAGGCGGGCCGCGAGCGGCGGCGTCGTCAGCAGGACCGCGCTGCGCCGCCGCGACCGCGACCGGCTCGCGGCCGCGGTGCCGGGGCTGTACTTCCTGCACCTGGCGGGCTCGCGGAAGCTGGTCGGCGCGCGGCTGGCCGAGCGCAAGGAGCTGTTCGTGCCGCACGACGTGCTGGACGCGCAGTTCGCGGCGCTCGAACCGCTGGCGCCCGACGAGCACGGGGCGGCGGTCGGCATCGACGGCACGCCGGCGCAGATCGTGGACCGCGCGGTCGACGCCGCCCGCACGCCGTACTGCGTGCAGCTCGCCCCCGGCGTGCACGCCTACATCCAGCCGGACGGCGGCTGGTGCCTGAGCAACGCGGGCTTCGTCAGCGACGGCACGACCACGCTGCTCGTCGACACCGCGGCCACCGAGCGCCGGGCGCGGCTGCTGCGGGAGGCGGTGCTCGCCAGCGGGGCGCCCGAACCGGCGCTCGTGGTCAACACCCACCACCACGGCGACCACACGTACGGCAACAGCGTCTTCGCGCCCGCCACGGTCGTCGGCCACGCCGCGTGCCGGCAGCAGGTGCTCGCCGCGGGGCGCCATCTGGAGCTGGTGTGGCCGGAGGTGGAGTACGGGGACGTGCGGCTGACGGCGCCGGACATGACGTACACGGAGTCGATGACGCTGACCGCGGGCGGCACGGAGGTGCGGCTGCTGCACCCGGGGCCCGCGCACACGGTCGGCGACACGGTGGTGTGGCTGCCGGAGCAGCGGGTCGTGTTCGCCGGGGACATCGCGCTGTGCGGCGGGACGCCGTTCGTCGCGTTCGGCTCGCTCGGGGGCTCGCTGCGGGCGCTGGAGCACCTGCGGTCGCTGGGCGCGGAGACGGTGGTGCCGGGGCACGGGCCGGTGACGGACGCGGGGGTGTTCGACGCGGTGGAGCGGTACCTGCGGTACGTCGGCGAGCTGGCGGCGCAGGGCCGCGCCGCGGGCCGGACGCCGCTGGAGACCGCGCGTGCTGCGGACCCGGAGGCGTTCGCGGGGCTGCGGGAGCCGGAGCGGCTGGTGGCGAATCTGCACCGGGCGTACAGCGAGCTGGCCGGCGAGCCGGAGGGCGGTCCGCTGGACGCGGCGGAGTACTTCGCGGACATGGCGGCGCTGAACGGCGGCGAGATGATGCCCTGCCACGCGTAGCGCCTGCGGCGGGCGCGGCGGGACGAGCACGGAACCCGGCGGTGCGCACAGCGCACACAGCGCACACAGCGCGGCCAGCGCACACAGCGCGGCCAGCGCACACAGCGCGGCTAGCGCGGCCGGCCGGTTCTCCGGCCTGGACTGCATACCGACCGGTCGGCATTATGGACCCGGGCCCCTGACCCGGGCCCCCGCTGCCGCCGTCCCGGAGGGACCCCGTATGAGCGACGACCACCCGCCCGGTCTCGACCTCGACGCGCTGCGCCGTCACCTCGACGCGCGGATTCCCGGGCTCGTCCGCGGCGGGCTCCGCGCCCGGCTCATCGAGGGCGGCCGGTCCAACCTCACGTACGACGTGACCGACGGCACCGGCCGCTGGGTCGTCCGCCGTCCCCCGCTCGGCCACGTCCTCGCCACCGCGCACGACATGGCCCGCGAGCACCGCGTGCTCACCGCCCTGCACCCCACCCCGGTCCCCGTGCCGCGCACGCTGCTGCTCTGCACCGACGACGCCGTGCTCGGCGCCCCCTTCTACGTCATGGAGTCCGTCCCCGGCACGGTGTACCGTACGGCCGGGCAACTGGCCCCGCTGGGCCCGGCGCGCACCCGCGCCGTGGTGGACGGCCTCGTCGACACCCTGGTCCGCCTGCACGCCGTCGACCCCGGTGCCGTGGGCCTCGGCGACTTCGGCCGGCCCGACGGGTTCCTGGAGCGGCAACTGCGCCGCTGGGGCAAGCAGCTCGACGCCTCCCGCAGCCGCGAGCTGCCCGGCATCGACGAGCTGCACGACGCCCTCGCCCGCGACCTGCCGTCCGGCTCCGCGCCCGCCGTCGTCCACGGCGACTACCGCCTCGACAACGCCCTCGTCGACGGCGACGACACCGTGACCGCCGTCCTGGACTGGGAGATGTCGACACTCGGCGACCCGCTCACGGACCTCGGCCTGCTGGCCATGTACAGCAGCAACGCGGGCGGAGACTCCCCCATCGCCACCACCGCCGACGCCCCCGGCCACCCGACCCCCGCCGAGATCACCGCCCGCTACGCCGAGCGGTCCGGCCGGGACGTCTCCCGCGTGTCGTGGTACACGGCCTTCGCGTACTTCAAGCTCGCCGTGATCCTGGAGGGCATCCACTACCGCTTCACGCTCGGCCAGACCGTCGGCGCCGGCTTCGACCGCATCGGCGAGCTCGTGCCGCGCTTCATCGCGGGCGGCCGCACCACTCTGCAGGAAGGCTGACCGGCCATGGACTTCGCACCCGACGCCCGTACCGAGGAACTGCGCGAGCGCCTGCTCGCCTTCATGACCGAGCACGTCTACCCCGCGGAGCCGGTCGCCGCCGCGCAGCTCGCCGAGCAGGGCGACCCGTGGGTGCACCCGCCCGTCGTGCACGAGCTGCGCGCCGAGGCACGCAAGAGGGGGCTGTGGAACCTCTTCCTTCCCGACAGCGCGTACGGCGCCGGCCTGACCAACCTGCAGTACGCGCCGCTCGCCGAGATCACCGGCCGCAGCCCGCACCTGGCGCCGGTGGCGCTCAACTGCAGCGCGCCGGACACCGGGAACATGGAACTGCTGGCCGAGTTCGGCTCGGCGGAGCAGCGCGAGCGGTGGCTGGAGCCGCTGCTGGAGGGACGTATCCGGTCGGCGTTCGCGATGACCGAGCCGGCCGTCGCGTCCTCCGACGCCACGAACGTCGAGACCCGGATCGAGCGGGACGGCGGCTCGTACGTGCTCAACGGCCGCAAGTGGTACATCTCCGGGGCGATGAACCCGGACTGCGCCGTGTTCATCGTCATGGGCAAGACCGACCCGCACGGGCAGGACCCGCGCCGCCAGCAGTCCATGGTCCTCGTCCCGCGCGACACCCCCGGCCTCACCGTCCGCCGGGCCATGCAGGTCTACGGCTTCGAGGACCATCTGCACGGCGGCCACGCCGAGATCGTGCTCGACGACGTACGGGTCCCGGCGGCGCACCTGATCGGCGAGGAGGGCGGCGGTTTCGCCATCGCGCAGGCGCGGCTGGGGCCGGGCCGTATCCACCACTGCATGCGGCTGATCGGCATGGCGGAGCGGGCGATCGAGCTGATGTGCCGGCGCGCGCTGGACCGTTCGGCGTTCGGCAAGGAGCTGGCGCGGCAGGGCGTGGTGCAGACGTGGATCGCGGACGCCCGGGTGGCGGTGGAGCAGTTGCGGCTGCTGGTGCTGAAGACCGCGTGGCTGATGGACACGGTCGGCAACCGCGGCGCGCACACGGAGATCCAGGCCATCAAGATCGCCGTGCCGCGCGAGGTCACCGGCATCCTGGACCGCGCGGTGCAGTTGCACGGCGCCGCGGGCGTCAGCCAGGACACGCCGCTGGCCGAGCTGTGGGCGGGCGCGCGCACGCTGCGGCTGGCGGACGGTCCGGACGAGGTGCACCAGCGGTCGCTGGCCCGGCGCGAGTTGAGGAAGTACGCGCCGGGCGCGTGAGTCGTACGCCCGGAGCTTCGGGCGCTACGGGCGCAGCGCGCGCATCAGTAGCTCGGCCAGGTGGTCGCCGACCTCCCGCGCCGACATCGGCCCGTCCCTGCGGTACCAACTGCCCAGGTGGTGCAGCGCCCCGAAGTGGTAGTCGACCACCAGGTCGGCCGGCGTGACGGTGGAGAACACGCCGGTGGCCTGGCCCTCCTCGATCAGGCTGCGGAACCGCTCGTGGTAGCGGCGCCGCTCGGCCCGTACCTCCTTGGACTTCTCCGGGCTCAGCATGTGCATCGAGCGGAAGAAGATGAGCGCGTCCTCGTGATGGTCGACGGTGGTGACGACGACGTCCGCGGCGGCCTCCCGCAGGCGGTACTCGACCGGGGCGTCCAGCGCCGCGAAGTGGTCGAGGCGCTCCTGCTGGAGCCGCAGGAGGCGGCCGTAGATCTCGTGCAGCAGGTCGTCCTTGGAGCCGAAGTAGTGGTAGAGGGCGCCCTTGGTGACGCCCGCCGCCTCGACGAGTTCCTGCACCGAGGTGCGGTCGAAACCCCGCTCCGCGAAGAGCCTCGTGGCGGCGGCGAGCAGCCGCTCCGGCACCGTCCCGCCGCTCCCGCCCGTCGTCGTCGCCATCTCCTCGCCCTTTCGTCGTTCCGGCCTCCAGTGTCGGCCCTGCGCCCCGGCGCGTCCCGGCGGGCGGGAGGGACCCGCGGGGCGCCCGCGTCAGCCCCGGCCGTCCTCCAGTGTCCGCTGCAGGTGGTTCATGCCCGCCAGCCAGCGGTCCGGGTCTGTGGCGCGGAGAGCGCTGTAGCCGGCGACCTCGGGGTGCGGCAGGATCAGGAAGCGGTCCTCGGCGATGCCGGCCAGGACGGCGTCGGCCACCTGCTCGGGTTCGAGGGCGCCGGGGACGAGGACGAGGTCCCCGGCGGCGCCGGTGGCGCGGAGCATGTCGGTGCGTACGCCCTGGGGACAGACCGCGTGCACGGCGATGCCGCGGTGGCGGTACGTGAGGGACAGCCACTCGGCGAAGGCGAGCGCGGCGTGCTTGGTGACGCTGTACGGGGCGGCGCCGACCATCGACAGCAGGCCGGCGGCCGAGACGGTGGCGACGAACCGGCCCTCGCCGCGCTCCAGCCACTCCGGCAGCAGTTCGCGCGCGGCCCGCACGTGGGCCATGACGTTGACGTCCCAGGCGGCGGACCACTCGTCGTCCGCGGCCTCGGGGCCGCCGCCGGTGGCGACGCCTGCGTTGGCGCAGAAGAGGTCGATGCCGCCGAGCGCCTCGCGGCCGGCGGCCACGGCGCCGGAGGCGTCGCCGGGCAGCGCGACGCCGCCGATCCCGGCTGCCACGGCCGCTGCCCTGTCGGCGTCGAGGTCGTTGACGGCGACCCGGGCACCCGCCGCGGCGAGCCGCCGCGCCAGCGCGGCGCCGATGCCGGCGCCGCCGCCGGTGACCACCGCCCGCGCGTCCCGCACGCTGCCCATGGTGCCCCTTCCCCGCGGTTGCCGACACCGCGCAGACTAACCGGTCGGTATGCCGCGGGGAAGCTCTCGGACAGGAGCCGCCACCGGCGGCGCGGCCGTTGACAGTCACCCGCGGTCCGACCATGCTAAGCAGTCGCTTAGACCATCCCGACGCAACCCTCGTCCGCCCCGGGAGGCACGCCATGGCAGAGCCCCGCACGTTCACCTCGGTCGACGAGCTGAAGGGCGCGGTGGGCGAGCAGTTGGGGCCCACCGACTGGGTGGAGATCGACCAGCGGCGCATCGACCTGTTCGCCGAGGCGACCGGCGACCACCAGTGGATCCACGTCGACCCGGAGCGGGCCGCCGGCGGCCCGTTCGGCGGCACGATCGCCCACGGGTACCTCACGCTCTCGCTGCTGCCGCTCTTCGGCCCCCAGCTCATCGACGTCACGGGCGTCCGCATGGGCGTCAACTACGGCACGAACAAGGTGCGCTTCCCCGCCCCCGTCCCCGTGAACTCCCGGCTGCGGGCGTCCGCCGTGATCGTGGACGTGACCGAGGTCGCGGGCGGCGTGCAGCTCGCCGTGCGGTACACGGTCGAGCGCGAGGGCGGCGAGAAGCCCGTGTGCGTCGCGGAGTCGGTGGTCCGCTACTCCTTCTGACCGCCCCGCGCGTTCTCCTTCTGACCGCCCCGCGCGTCCGGCGCCGCGACCATCCGGCCGACCAGGTCCGCGTACAGCGCCCCCACCTCGCCCGGCGGCCTGCTGCCCGCCGCGCTGAACCAGCGGGCCACGTCCACGCAGAGCGACAGCACGGCCAGCGCCGTCCCCGGCACGTCGGCCACCGCGAACTCGCCGTCCCGTACGCCGTCCTCGATGATCCCGCGCACCAGCCGGTCGATGTCCCGCCGCAGCGCGACGATCTCCGCGTAGTGCTCCTCGCCGAGCGCCGCCAGCTCGTACTGCACCACGCGCGCCGTCGTGTGGTGCTCCGCGTGCCAGCGCGCGAAGGTCCGTACGGCGCGCGCCAGCCGCTCCCCCGCCGTGCCCTCGGACTCCGCCGCGGCGGCGATGACCCCCCGGGCCCGCTCGTGGCCGACGCGGCTGATGCGGAAGAGCAGCTCTTCCTTGGTCCTGAAGTGGATGTACAGCGCGGCAGGGCTCATCCCGGCACGGCCGGCGATGTCGCGGGTGGTGGTGGCGTGGTAGCCGCGCTCCGCGAAGGCCTCGACCCCCGCGGTGAGCAGCCGCTGCGCCGCCTCCGGCTCGACGCCGCCCCAGGCCGCGGGCTCCTGGACGTCCTGCATGCTCGCTCTCCGCTCTCCCGGGGGCCGCGGAGAACACCCTACCCCCCGACGCTGAGCAAGCGCTTAGGCCCTCGCGACCCGGCCGGGCGGCCGGTGCCCGGGCCGTGACCGCGGTTAGCGCTGCTAGTTTCCGGCTTCGCCCGCTCTAAAATGTGCGGCATGGCCCGCCCCCGCAAGCCCCTGCTGAGCCGCGCGCGCATCGTCACGGCGGCGCTCGCCCTCGTGGACGCCGAGGGGCTGCAGGCCCTGTCCACCCGGCGGCTCGCCGCCGAGCTGGGCGTCAGCGGGCCGTCGCTGTACAACCACTTCACGACGAAGGACGAACTGCTGGACGCCGCCGTCGACGCCGTCGTCGCGGAAGTCGACCTGTCGATGTTCGCGGACGGCTCGCCGTGGCCCGACGCGCTGCTCGCCTGGGCCAGGTCGTACCGGGCGGCGCTGGCCGCGCACCCGAACATCGTGCCCGTGCTCGCCCAGGGCCCCGGCCGCAGGCCGGCGTCGCTGCGGCTGGCGGACGCCGTCTTCGGCGGCATGGTCGCCGCGGGCTGGCCGCCGGCGCATGCCACCCGGGTCGGCGCGCTGATGCGGTACTACGTGGCCGGCTCCGCGCTCGGCTCGTTCGCGGGCGGCTTCGTCGCCGACCCCGCTGTGTACCGCCCGGAGGACCACCCGGATGCCTACCCGCACCTCGGCCGGGCGCATCTGCTGGCGGAGCACCGGCGGGAGGTGGACGAGGGCGCGTTCGACACCGGGCTGCGGGCCCTCGTGGACGGGCTGCGCATGCAGTTCGCCCAGCTCAGCGGGCAGCCGTCGGGCTGACGCGGGCCGGGCACCGGGGCGGCGCGGCGCGGGCCGCGGCCGGGGCTATGATCCCGCAATGGCCGACCTGGTACGCGTGATCTACCGCAAGTACGACGGCACCCTCCACTGGAACTCGACCATGCGCCGCCTCGGCGAGGACGAGCACGGCGTGTGGCTCGGCCAGCCGCCCGGCGGCACGTCGCGCAAGGGCACGGGACCGCCCGTGACCCTCGAGTGCGCGCACGTGGCGCTCTTCCCCCGCGACGCCTGGTGGACCGCCGAGTTCAACGCCCCGCCGCGGCGCACCGACCTCTACGCGGACGTCACCACTCCGCCGCGCTGGCGCTCGGCCGCGGAGGTCACCATGGTGGACCTGGACCTCGACGTCGCCCGGCGGCGCGGGGAGCACGCGCCGCGGCTGCTGGACGAGGACGAGTTCGCCGAACACCGGGTGCGCTACGGCTACTCGGAGGAGACCGTGGCGCGCGCGACGGCGTCGGCGCAGTGGCTGATGGCGGCGGTGACGGAGGGCGCGGAGCCGTTCGCCGGGGCGTACCGGCGGTGGCTGGCACAGGTGGCGGAGGGCTAGCCGTGCCGGGTTCCGGTCCGGTGCGCCGGCCGGCCGCCGGGCGTCGCGTCGGGAGGCGGGAATTCGCAGGTCCGGTGTCGGCGGGCCGACCTACGATGGCAGGCATGGCCCGATCGGACAGTCCCCTCGCCCGCCCCGTCCCGCCACGCCCCGCGGGCGGGCGCCGGTGAGCGCCGGGGCGCCCGGCGTCCCGGTGGCCGACCCGCTGCGCGGGCCGTCGCTCGCGGAGTTGCGCCGGCGGACGTCGATGAAGTGGCGGACGTACCCGCCCGACGTGCTGCCGCTGTGGGTCGCCGAGATGGACACGCTGCTCGCCGAGCCCGTCGCCGAGGCGGTGCGGACCGCGATCGACCTGGGCGACACCGGGTACGCCACCGTCGAGCCGTACGCCGAGGCCCTGGCGGAGTTCGCCGGGCGCCGCTGGGACTGGCGGATTCCGGCCGAGCGGGTCGCCCTCGTGCCGGACGTGATGCTCGGCATCGTCGAGGTGCTGAAGCTGGTCACGGGCCCGGACGACGCCGTCGTCGTCAACTCCCCGGTCTATCCGCCGTTCTACGCCTTCACCGAGAACCTGGGCCGGCGCGTGGTCGAGGCCCCGCTCGGCAAGGACCGCCGCATCGACCTCGGCGCCCTGGACGAGGCGTTCACCGCCGCCCGCGCCGGCGGCCACCGCGCGGCGTTCCTGCTGTGCAGCCCGCACAACCCGACCGGCACCGTGCACACGGCCGCCGAGCTGGCGCAGGTCGCCGTGCTCGCCGGGGAGCACGGGGTGCGGATCGTCGCCGACGAGATCCACGCCCCGCTGGTGCCGCCGGGCACCGGCGCCAGGCACGTGCCGTATCTGACGGTGCCGGGGGCCGGGCGGGGCTTCGCGCTGCTGTCGGCGTCGAAGGCGTGGAACCTCGCGGGGCTGAAGGCGGCGGTGGCCGTCGCCGGCGAGGAGTCGGCGGGCGACCTGGCGCTGCTGCCGGAGGAGGTCTCGCACGGGGCCAGCCACGTCGGGGCGATCGCGCACGTGGCGGCGTTCCGGCACGGCGACCCGTGGCTCGACGCGCTGCTCGCCGGGCTGGACGAGAATCGCCGGCTGCTCGGGCGGCTGCTGGCGGAGCGGCTGCCGGGGGTGGAGTACCGCGTTCCGGACGGTACGTTCCTGGCCTGGCTGGACTGCCGCGCGCTGGGGCTCGGGGACGATCCCGCGGCGGTGTTCCTGGAGCGGGGGCGCGTGGCGCTGGCGTCGGGGATCCCGTTCGGCACGGGCGGCGCCGGCCACGCGCGGCTCAACTTCGCCACCTCGCCCGAGGTGTTGACCGAGGCGGTGGACCGGATGGCCGCCGCCGTGGAAGCGTCACCCCAGCCGGGAGGCAGAGCATGACCGACGACGTCACCGAGGACCGGCAGGACGGCCCGGCCGCGCGCGCACGCGGCGCCGCGGACAGCAAGCGCGGCACGGCCGCCGGGAAGCGCGGCGCGCCGGCCGGGCGCGGCGGCCCGGGCGCCGGTGCCCGCGCGCGCGACGCGGCGGCGCCCGCGGACGGCACGCCCGCGGACCGTGCGCGCGTCCACGCCTTCCGTGACGACGCCCTCGGCGCGCACGACGCGGTCGCCCTCGCCGCCCTCGTCCGCGCCGGCGAGGTCGGCGCCGGTGAGCTGGCCCGCGCCGCCGTCGAGCGCATCCGCCTCGTCGAGCCCGAGCTGCACGCCGTCGCCGTCCCCGCCTATGACACGTACGAGCGGGACGGCGCGGCCACCGGCCCGCTGGCCGGCGTGCCCACCCTGCTCAAGGACAACACCGACTACGGGGGCCTGCCCACCGGCCACGGCAGCGCCGCCTTCACCCCGCGCACCGCGCCGCGGCACGCGCCGTTCACACGCCAGTTCCTCAGCACCGGCATGACGTTCCTCGGCAAGACCCGGCTGCCGGAGTTCGGCTTCAACGCCAGCACGGAGTACGAGAACGACGAGCCGGTCCGCAACCCCTGGCACCCCTCCTACTCCCCCGGCGGCTCCTCCGGGGGCAGCGCCGCGCTCGTCGCCTCGGGCGCCGTGCCGATCGCGCACGCCAACGACGGCGGCGGCTCCATCCGCATCCCCGCCGCGTGCTGCGGGCTCGTCGGCCTCAAGCCGACCCGGGGCCGGGTCGTCGCCAACGAGACGGGCCGCCGGCTGCCCATCGACATGGTCGGCGACGGCGTCCTGAGCCGGTCCGTGCGCGACACCGCCGCGTTCCTCGCCGCGGCCGAACGGCACTGGCGCAACCCGCGCATGCCCCCGCTCGGCCTGGTCGAGGGCCCGGGCTCGCGCCGCCTGCGCATCGGCCTGGTGGCGGAGTCGCCGACCGGCGCCCCGACCGACGCCGCCACGCGCGCGGCGGTGGCCGCGGTCGCCACGGCGCTGGAGGGGCAGGGGCACGCGGTCGAGCCGTACGCGCTGCCGCTCGACGGCCGGTTCGAGCAGGACTTCATCTCCTACTGGGGTCTGCTCGCCTTCCTCGCCGGCGCCGGCGGCCGGTTCGTGTACGACCGGCACTTCGACGGCCGCCGGATGGACGGGCTCAGCAAGGGCCTGCGGGCGACGTACCTGCGCCGGATGCACACCACCCCGGCGTTCCTGCGCCGCCTGCGCCGCGCGGCGGACGAG
The DNA here is from genome assembly GCF_027497195.1 of Streptomyces sp. WMMC500. Taxonomy (NCBI): domain Bacteria; kingdom Bacillati; phylum Actinomycetota; class Actinomycetes; order Kitasatosporales; family Streptomycetaceae; genus Streptomyces; species Streptomyces sp. WMMC500. The sequence goes on along the minus strand of NZ_CP114905.1, from coordinate 7,587,241 downwards.
GCGTACGACGCCGCGCTCACCCGCTACGACGTGCTGCTCTCCCCGGTCCTCGCGCACACCACCCCGCGCCTGGGACACCTGTCGCCCAACGTCCCGTACGAGGAACTGCTGAACCGCCTGCGCGCGTACGTGGCCTTCACGCCGATCAACAACATCAACGGCAGCCCGGCCGTCTCACTGCCCGCCCCCGCCACCGACCCGGCACCCGCGGGCGGCATGCCGGTCGGCGTGATGCTCTCGGCGGCCCACGGCGACGAACGCACGCTGCTGGAGCTGGCCTTCGCGCTGGAGGCCGACCGGCCCTGGCGCCGGATCCAGGACGTCTGAGGGACGGACCAGGTGCCCGGCCGGGACGGCCGGGCACCTGGGTTCGGCGGTGGGGTGGTCGGCGTGCCACCCGTTCGCCGTGCCGGCCCGGGGGCCGGTCCGTCGTCGCCGCCCCTCGCGGCGACGACGGGTCTCGGGGACAGGGGCTCAGGCGCAGTCCGCCTCCACCGCGCCGGCCGACCAGCGGACGCCGCCGAGGAGGTGGCGTACGAAGTCGGGCTCGGCGAACGACTCGGCGGTGTGGCCGCCGCCGGTGTAGAACGACCGGCCGCCCTCGTACTCCTGGCACCAGGCGATGGGGTGGTCCTCGCCCATCTGCCCGCCGTCGTAGGTCGACTCGTCGAGCGTGGCCAGCACGTGCGCGGTGCCGCGCGGGTTGGCCCGGTAGTCGTACCACTCGTCGTTACGGACCCACTGGTCGTCCAGGTGCGCGGTGGCGTCGTGCGCGTGGTCCTCCACCTGCACCGTGGCCTCCTGGATGTGCGGGTGGGAGGCGAACCAGGCGCCGACCAGCTCGCCGTAGAACGGCCAGTCGTACTCGGTGTCAGCGGCCGCGTGGATGCCCATGTAGCCGCCGCCGCCCGTGACGTAGCCCTCGAACGCGGTCTGCTGCGCCGCGTCGAGCACGTCGCCCGTCGTGTGCAGGAAGACGACCGTCTCGTACTGCGCGAGGTTCTCCGCCGTGAACGCCCCGGCGTCCTCCGTGGCCGTGACGGTGAAGTCGTTCTCGGTGCCCAGTTGGGTGAGCGCCGCGACGCCCTCGTCGATCGAGTCGTGCCGGAAGCCGGCCGTCTTGGAGAAGACCAGCACGTCGAAGGGGGCCGCTTCGGCGGCGGGCGCGGCCGGAGGTTCGGGTGCCGGCGACGCCGTCGCGCCGGTCATCGGCACCGCCGCCGCGCACAGCAGCGCGCACGCCGCGGCCGGGACGGCGAGCCGCCGGGCCCGCCGCTTCATGTTGTCGGTCACTGTTCGCCTCCGGAGCCGATGGTGAAGGAGTCGACGGTGAAGGGCGCGTCGGCCGCGCCCGTGAAGACCAGGTGGAGCGTCGTGGTCTCGGCCGGCGCGTCGGCCAGCGTGGTGGTCACGTCCTCGTACGTGTCCGCGCCCCCCGTCGCCGGCACGTCGACCGTGCCGAGCAGCGTCCCGTCCGGTGCGTCGGCGCGGACCTCGATGCTGCCGCCCGCCGCCTCCGCGGCCACGCGGGCGGTGAAGTCGCCGTCCTGGAGCAGGTACGGGGAGAACGCGATCCAGTCGCCGTCGTCGATGCCGCCGGCCCGCGTGCCGCCCTCCGCCGACTCGGCCTCCTCGACCTCGACGCCCTCGGTGGTCTTGAAGTGCTCCGCCTGCCGGTGCCGGGGCTGCGCGAGGTGCTGGTCGGTGACGATCGTGCCGTCCGCGTCCGTGTACTTGGCGGTGAAGACGCCGAAGATGTTGGCGCTCACGTCGTGCCCGCCGTCCGTGGGCGTCTGCAGGGTGCCGGAGCAGCCCGAGGCGGAGGCGAGGTGGTGGGCGTGCGAGTCGTGGCCCAGGAGGTAGTCGAGCGTCACCTTCGAGCAGTCGACCTCACCGCCGTCGGGGTCGGTCACCTCGATCTCGAAGTCCACGGCGTCGCCGAACTCGAAGAGCTGCCCGTCGCCGGGGAGCTTCAGCTCCACCGTGGCCGCGCTCTCGGCCTTCGGCGTGCCGCTGTCCGCGCCGCCGGCCTTCACCACCTTGGGCTCTTCACCGGCCGAGGCGCCGCCCGCCTGCCCTGCCGGCACGTTCTCGATGCGGTAGAGCGCGCTGGAGGCGTCGCCGCTGCCGAAGCCGGTGCCGTAGTCCAGGACGTACAGCGCCCCGTCGGGCCCGAAGGCCATGTCCATCACCTGCGTGCCGGACCAGGGGAAGGCGTTGATGGACTCGACCCCGCCGGAGCCGTCGACCTTGATGTTCTTGATCCAGCGGCGGCCGAACTCGCCGGCGAAGTAGTCCCCGTCGAACTCCTCGGGGAACTTCACGGCCGAGTCGAGACCGGCGTCGTAGTTGTAGACGGGGCCGCCCATCGGGGATTCGGAGCCGTTGCCGAACTCGGGGACGGAGTTGCCGTCGTAGGGGATCCAGGCGGCCTGGGCCGGCGGCAGCTCGGTCAGGCCGGTGTTGTGCGGCGAGTTGTTGACCGGAGCGCCGCAGTTGAAGGCGCCGCCGGAGGAGCCGTTGCCGAAGTCGTAGTCGACGTAGGCGTCGTTGTCGCCGGTGCAGTACGGCCAGCCGAAGTTACCGGGCTCGGTGATGCGGTTGAACTCGACCTGGCCGCCGGGGCCGCGGGTGCCGCTGGCCGATCCGGCGTCGGGGCCGTAGTCGCCGAGGTAGACGACTCCCGTGGCCTTGTCGACGCTCATCCGGAACGGGTTGCGAAAGCCCATGGCGTAGATCTCGGGCTTTGTCTTCTCCGTGCCGGGGGCGAAGAGGTTGCCGTCGGGGATGTCGTACGAGCCGTCCGCGTTGACCTTGATCCGCAGCACCTTGCCGCGCAGGTCGTTGGTGTTGGCGGAGGAGCGCTGGGCGTCGAACGCGGGGTTGCGGTTGCCGCGCTCGTCGATGGGCGTGTAGCCGTCCGAGGCGAACGGGTTGGTGTCGTCGCCGGTGGACAGGTAGAGATTGCCCTCGGCGTCGAAGTCGATGTCACCGCCCACGTGGCAGCACTGCCCGCGGGAGGTGGGGACCTCCAGCACGGTGACCTCGCTGCCCATGTCCAGCGTGCCGTTCTCGCCGAGGACGAACCGGGAGAGCCGGTTGACGCCGTCGAAGGGCGCGAAGTCGGCGGGGGTGCCCGTCTCGGGGGCGCCGCCGCCGGGGGTGTTCAGGGGCGGGGCGTAGAAGAGGTAGACGAAGCGGTTCTGCGCGAAGCCCGGGTCGGCGGCGACGCCCTGCAGGCCCTCCTCGTCGTTGGAGTAGACGGAGAGCTTGCCCGCGACGCTGGTGTCGCCGTTCGCGTTGGTCAGGCGCACCGTGCCGTCGCGCGCGGTGTGCAGCACCGACCGGTCCGGCAGCACGGCCAGCGACATGGGCTCGCCCATCTCGGGCACGCCCTTGGCCAGCTCCACCTGCCGGAACTCCGCGGCCGCGGCCGCGGGCGGGGCGGCCGTGGCCGTCTGGCTGACGGTAAGCGCGACCACGCCCGATGTCACGAGCAGGCCGCCTGACAATGCGGCGATGACCTTTCTGAGTTTCCTGTGCACGCGTTGCCTCCGGGGAGAGGGTCGGTGGGGGGTTGCACAGGCGCGCGCCGTCGCGCCACGGGGCGGCGGCGTCCGAGTGAGGGGGTGACGACGCCGTCCCGGTTGACCGGTCCGCAACAAGTTAACTTCTTTTCCTCACCCTGGGAACTGCTTCGACTCAACCGCAAACAAACTTTATCCACCAAGAGTCAAAAGCCCGGGGGAGTTGACCGAAAGCACATCCGGCGGCCCAGGTGCCTCCAAGAAGTGAAGACAAGGGCGTTGTCGCAGCTTGATCGTCAGGGCACTTTCTTTCCGCCCGCCGGGACGTCCGTCAAGTAATCGGCTGACGGTGTGCGGAAGGCGGCGGTCCGCTCAGAAGACCACGAGCGCCCGGCCCCCGCGCCCCGCGAGCATCGCCTCGAAGGCCGCCGGGATGCCGTCCAGCCCGATGCGAGCGGTGACGAGCCCGCCGAGGTCCAGCTCCCCGGTGCGTACGTGGGCGGCGATGACGGGCAGGTCGCGGGCCGGGTCGCTGTTGCCGTAGACGCAACCGGCGAGCGTGCGGCCGAAGTAGAACAGCTCCAGCGCCGAGAACGACACCCGGTCCTCCTGCCCGCCGATGCCGACGACCGTCGTCCGCCCGCCGCGGCGCGTGCAGGACCAGGCGGCACGGATCGACTCCGCCCGGCCGGCGCACTCGATCGCCACGTCGGCGCCGATCCCCGCCGTCAGCGTCCGGATCCGCTTCGCGGTGTCGCGCCCCCCGCCCGGCGCCGCGAGGACGAAGTCGGTGGCCCCGGCGGCGCGGGCCAGCTCCTCCTTCGCCGGCGACACGTCCACCGCCACGAGCGGCCCGGCGCCCGCGATCCTGGCGGCCTGCAGCACGGCGAGCCCCACACCGCCGGCGCCGAAGACGGCGACCGACTCCCCGGCCCGCACCGCGGCGGCGTGGTGCACGGCGCCCCAGCCGGTGAGTACGGCGCAGCCGAGGAGCGCGCCGTCGGCCAGCGGCACCCCGGCGGGCAGGGGGAGCACGGCGCGCGCGGGGACGACGGTCTCCTCGGCGAAGGCGGCGGTGCCCAGGCCCGGGTAGAGCCCGGCGCCGTCGCGGGTGGCGTACGGCTCGGCCGCGGCGGCGCCGGCGGCGGCGCACAGCCACGGCTCGCCGAGCCGGCAGTGGTGGCACGCGCCGCAGGACGGGGCCCAGTTGAGCACCACCTCGTCGCCGGCGGCCACGCCGGTGACGCCCTCGCCGACCGCGACGACGGTGCCGGCGCCCTCGTGGCCGAGCACCGCGGGCGCGGGCTGGCTCAGGGTGCCGTTGGCGAGGGAGAGGTCGGAGTGGCAGACGCCGGCGGCGGCGAGCCGGACGCGCACCTGGCCGGGGCCGGGGGCGGGGATGTCGATGTCGGCGAGTTCGAGCGGGGAGCCGATCGCGGGCAGGACGGCGGCGCGGGTCATCGGTGGCTCCGTCTCTCGGGGGCGTCTCGGGGGCGTCTCGGGGGGTCTCGGGTGCGTGGGTACGTACGTCAGAACTGCAGCGACTTGGTGTGCAGGAACTCCGTGAGCCCGGCCACCCCCAGCTCGCGGCCGATGCCGGACTGCTTGTAGCCGCCGAACGGCGCCAGCGGGTCGAACTTCCCGCCGTTGACGGTGACCGTTCCGGTCTCCATCCGCCGCGCGAACGCCACCGCCGTCGCGTCGTCGCCCGCCCACACGGCGCCGGCGAGGCCGTAGACCGTGCCGTTGGCGATGCGCAGGGCGTCGTCCTCGTCCTCGTACGGCATGATCGCGAGCACCGGCCCGAAGATCTCCTCCTGCGCGATGGTCATCTCCGGCGTGACGTCGGCGAAGACGGTGGGCTGGACGAAGTAGCCCCGCCCCCGCCCCGCCGGCGCCTCGGGCCCGCCCGCGAGGAGCACGGCGCCTTCGGCGGTGCCCCGCTCGATGTAGCCGCGGACGCGGTCGCGCTGGGCGGCGCTGACGACGGGGCCGAGGCGGGTGGCGGGGTCGCGGGGATCGCCGGGGGCGTACTTGGCGACGGCGGTGGTGGCGAGGGTGAGCGCCTGGTCGTACGCGGCCCGGTGGACGAGCATCCGGGTCCAGGCGTTGCAGGACTGGCCGGAGTTGGCCATGACGTTCGCGACGCCCACGCTGACGGCCCTGGCGAGGTCGGCGCCCGGCAGGATGACGTTCGCGGACTTGCCCCCCAGCTCCAGCGCCACGGGCTTGACCGCCGCGCCCGCCGCCGCGGCGACGGTCCGGCCGACGGCGGTGGAGCCGGTGAACGACAGGAAGTCGGTGCCGGGGTGCTCCACCAGCGCGCGGCCGGCCTCGGCGCCGAGCCCGGTGACGACGCCCAGGACGCCGGGCGGGAAGCCGGCCGCGGCGACGGCCTCCGCGAAGAGGCGGGCGACCAGCGGGGTGTTCTCGGCGGGCTTGAGCACCACGGCGCAGCCGGCGGCGAGCGCCGGGGCGGCCTTGGCGACGATCTGGTGCAGCGGGTAGTTCCACGGCGTGATGGCGCCGACGACGCCCACGGGCTCGTGCAGGACGGTGGAGTTGCCGGCCTTCTCCTCGTACGGGAACGAGGCGCCGATGTCCGCGTACGAGGCGGAGACGGCGACCGGCACCGTGGCGTGCACCTTCCGGCTGAACGTCAGCGGCGCGCCCAGTTCCGCGGTGACCGTCGCGGCGACGTCCTCCGCCCGGGCGGCGAGCGCGTCGCTGAGCGCCCGAACGCGCGCGGCCCGCTCGGCGGGCGGGGTCGCCGCCCAGTCGGGGAACGCGGCGCGGGCGGCGGCGACGGCGGCGTCCACGTCGGCGGCGGTGCCGGCCGGGACGGTGGCGATGACCTGCTCGTCGGCGGGGTCGACGACCTCGATGACGCCGTCGCCGGCGGCGGGCCGCCAGCGGCCGTCGAGGAACATGCCGTCGTGAGCCTGCATCGGTACGTCTCCCGGTGGGTCGGCGGTGTGCGTACGGCACCAAACTAGCGCCGGTAGTTTTCGGCGCCCAGGGCGGCCGGGAGTGCGGTGGGTCACGCGGGGCCGGGTGGCGCCGGCGGCGTACACCTGAGACCATTCCTATGGTCCTCCATAGGAATGGTGAGGGAAGGCGGGCGACACCACCATGACCAGCAGCGCAGCACAGGCACGCGCGGAACGGGCACCCGACGGGCAGGCGGGCGCCGAGCGGGCGCGCAAGACCGCCGAGGGGCTGTCGTACCTCTCCGGCTTCGGCAACCAGCACAGCACCGAGGCCGTCCCCGGCGCCCTGCCCACCGGCCGCAACTCCCCGCAGCGCGCCCCCCTCGGGCTCTACGCCGAGCAGTTGTCCGGGTCCGCGTTCACCGAGCCCCGCGCCCACAACCGGCGCTCCTGGCTCTACCGCATCCGCCCCTCCGCCGCGCACCCCCGCTTCGTCCGTGCGGACAACGGCGGTCTGCGCTCCGCCCCGTTCACCGAGGCGGTCCCCGACCCCAACCGGCTCCGCTGGGACCCGCTGCCCGAACCCCCGCCGGGCACCGACTTCGTGGCCGGCCTGTGGACCCTCGGCGGCAACGGCGACGCCGCGCAGCGCACCGGCATGGCCATCCACCTCTACGCCGCCAACGCCCCCATGACCCGCGTCTTCTCCGACGCCGACGGCGAACTCCTCGTCGTCCCCGAGCGCGGCGGCCTGCTGCTCCGCACCGAACTGGGCCTGCTGCGCGCCGAGCCGGGGCACGTCGCGCTCGTCCCGCGCGGCGTCCGCTTCCGCGTCGAGCCGCTGGACGCGGGGGTCACGGCGCGCGGCTACGTCTGCGAGAACTACGGCAGGCCCTTCGTCCTCCCCGACCTCGGCCCCATCGGCGCCAACGGCCTGGCCAACCCCCGCGACTTCCTCGCCCCGGTCGCGGCGTACGAGGAGACGACGGGCCCGGTCGAGGTCGTCAGCAAGTTCTGCGGCAACCTCTGGACGGCCACGTACGACCACTCCCCGCTGGACGTCGTCGCCTGGCACGGCAACCACGTCCCGTACGTCTACGACCTGCACCGCTTCAACGTCATCGGGAGCATCAGCTACGACCACCCCGACCCGTCCGTCTTCACCGTCCTCACCTCGCCCTCGGACACCCCGGGCCTGGCGGGCGTCGACTTCGTGGTCTTCGCGCCGCGCTGGCTCGTCGGCGAGGACACGTTCCGGCCGCCGTACTTCCACCGGAACGTGATGAGCGAGTACATGGGCCTCGTCGAGGGCGCGTACGACGCCAAGACGGCCGGACCCGGCGGCTTCGTGCCCGGCGGCGGCTCGCTGCACAACATGATGTCCGCGCACGGCCCCGACCAGGAGACCTTCGACCGGGCCTCGGCGGCGGAGCTGAAGCCCCAGAAGATCGAGGACGGGCTGGCGTTCATGTTCGAGACGCGCTGGCCGGTCACGCTCACGCCGCAGGCACGCGACGCGGACCACCTGCAGCAGGGCTACGACGACGTGTGGCGGGGGCTGCGGCAAGAATTCCGGGCATGACCGGCCTCTTCGCGCCCGACTCACTCCAGCTCAACCGCAAGCTGCCGCTGTGGTACCAGGTCTCGCAGTCCCTGCGCGCCTCCATCCTCGGCCGCTCCCCGGACGCGCCCCTGCGGCTGCCGACGGAGGAACGGCTCGCCGAGCACTACGGCGTCAGCGTGCTCACCCTCCGCCAGGCCCTCAAGGAGCTGGAGGAGGAGGGCCTGATCACGCGCCACCGCCGCCGCGGCACCTTCATCGAGGCGACCGCCCGGCGCACCGCGCCCGTCCGGCTGCTGGGCTCGGTCGACGCGATCGTCGCCCAGCAGTCCGGGGACCGTACGAAGCTCCTCGACCACGGACCGGCCCCGGTCCCCGCCGACCTCGCCGACTACTTCCCGGACCTCGCCGAGGCCGTGACGTACCGCCGCCTGCGCCACGACGGCGAGACCGGCGAACCCACCAACTGGGCCGTCAACACCGTGCACCCGGAGGCGGCGGCCCGCATCGACCCGGCGGACCTGGAGCGCTGGCCGATGACGAAGGTCCTCCGCGACCGCGCCGGAGTCCGCATCGCCCGCATCACGGACACGGTGACCGCCACGCTCGCCGACCCCGAGACGGTCGAGCTGCTGGGAGTCCCGCTGCTGAGCCCGATCCTGCACTACACGGGCGTCTCGTACGACGACGGCGGCAGGGTGGTGGACGTGGCCCGGATCCGCTACCGGGGCGACCGGTTCTCGTTCAGCATGACGCTGGAGGCGCCGTAGCGGGCGCTCCCCGGGCCGCGTTCAGCCGAGCAGCCCCGCCTCCTCGTCGGTGAGGCGGGCCGCGCCCGCGGCGACGTTCTCCGTGACGTGGTCGGGGTTGCCCGTGCCGGGGATGGCGAGGACGTGCGGGCCCTGGTGGAGGGTCCAGGCCAGGCGGATCTGCGCGGGGGTCAGGCCGTGGGCGCGGGCGGCGGCGCGGACCTCCTCGGTGTCCGTACCAGAGGGGCCCGCCTCGCGGCCCTCGCCGGCGATGGCGAAGAACGGCACGTAGGCGACGCCCTGTTCGTCGCAGGTACGCAGCAGGGCCCGCTCCTCGTCGTCCGCGCCGACGCCGAAGGCGTTCTGGACGCAGACGACCGGGGCGATCGTCCGGGCCTCGGCGAGCTGGTCCGCGCTGACGTTGGAGACGCCGAGGTGGCGGACGAGGCCGGCCGTGCGGCACTCGGCGAGGGCGCCGAAGTGGTCGGCCAGCGAGCCGTTCGCGCGGCGGCGGCTGGGCGGGAGGCGGAGGTTGACGACGTCGAGGTGGTCGCGGCCGAGCTGGCGCAGGTTCTCCTCGACCTGGCCGCGGATCTGCTCGGGCTCGGCCCACGCCCACGCGCCCGACGGGTCGCGGCCGGCCCAGACCTTGGTGGCGATGACGAGGTCGTCGGGGTACGGCGCGAGGGCGGAGTTGATCAGTTCGTTGGCGGAGCGGTACGGGGAGAAGTAGAAGGCGGCGGTGTCGATGTGGTTGACGCCGAGTTCGACGGCGCGCCGGAGCACGGCGTGGGCGCGCGCCCGGCCGCCGGCCGCCGGCTCCGCCGCGGCCGGCAGGCGCATGGCGCCGAAGCCGAGGCGGTGGACGGTGAGGTCGCCGAGCCGCCAGGTGCCGGCGGCGTCCGCGGTGATCGTTCCGGGAGTCATCGACGGATCATGACACGGGTGAACCGCTCGCGGTGACGAGGGGGATGTCGCAGCGGGATCGTAGGATGCGAAGCGCCCTGCGGGCGGCTCGGGAGTCGAGGGGAGGACGGTCCATGGGGAGTTCGGCGGACAGCGGCCCGGCCGTGGCGGAGGCCGCCGCTCCCGCGCCGGAGGACCCCGCGGCGGCGGTGCAGCGGGCGGAGGACGCGCCGGTCGAGGACGCGCCGGCGACAGCCGTGCCGGCCCAGCGCGTACGCGCCGGAAGTCCCGCCGGCGCCGGTCCGGACGGCGAGGGCCCGCATGCCGCGGGCGCGGACGCCGAGGGCGCGGACGCCGCGATCCTCTCCGCCCCGCTGCTCGCCGACCTGATGCCCTGGTCCGTCGCCCCGCTGCGGCTCGGGCGGGGGTGGGTCATGGCGCCCGGCGCCGCGACGCTGCGGGCGCGGTGGGATGCGCTCGTACGGGCCGAAGGAGCCGACCGGGACGCGCTCTTCCGGGCGACCCGGGCGCGGACGGCGCGCAGCGCCGTGGCGCAGTTGCCCGGGCGGGCGGCCGGGACCGGGCGGCTGGCCCGCGAGGCGGGGCCGTGTCCCGAGCCGGTGCGGGTGCTGCACGGGGCGTACGACCCGCAGTGGCTGATCCCCGACAACCGGCTCATCGACGCCGCCCGGCCGGAGCTGTGGCGGGTCGCGGACGACCGCCAGTTGTTCGCCGTCGAGGCGGGCTACGCGGCGCAGGGGCCTGCCGGGTCCGGCGGGCTCGCCGTGGTCGCCTCCGCGCTGCTGCCGGACGGGCGGTCGCCCGCCGGGCGGCCGGGGCGGATCCGGCCGCTGTACCGGCGGCCCCGGGGACGGGAGCCCAACCTCGCCCCGCGGCTGCTGCGCCTGCTGGGCAGGCGGCTGGGCGGCAAGGTCGCGCCGGAGGACGTGTTCGCCTGGGTGCTGGCCGCCGGGCGGGCCACCCCGCGCGGGTGCGCGGTGCCGCTGACCGCGGACGCCGCCGTGTGGGAGGCGGGCGTGGCGCGCGGCCGGCGGCTGCTGGAGGTGCAGCTCCGCGGCGCCCGCGGCGGCGGGAAGCCCCGGCTGCCGGGCGGCCGGCGGCCGTACGTGCGGGCGGCGATCCCGGCCCGGCCGGCGGAGGTGTCGTACGACCCGGAGGAGGAGGCGCTGCTCCTCGGCGCGGGACGCATCTCGCCGGTGCCGCGGGCGGCCTGGGAGTTCACGGAGGGCGGCGTGCCCGTGCTGGAGCAGTGGATCGCCGCGCGGCTGGAGCCGGCGGAGCCGGGGACGCTGGCGGCGATACGGCCCGCGGCGTGGCCGCAGGAGTGGACGTCGGAGCTGCTGGAGCTGATCACGGTGCTGGCGCTGCTCGCGGAGGCGGCGGAGCCGGGCGCGGACGAGGCACGGGGCCCGGAGGGAGCCTCCGGCGCGTCCGGAGCGGAGATCACGGCGGCCGAGCTGCACGAGGCGGGCGTCCTGCCGGTCCCCGCGTCGGCGCGCCGCCCGGCGTCGGTGCTGGACCATCACGAGGAGGGCCCGGAGGGGCAGTTCGCGCTGATCTGAACCGCGGGGCCGGGCGACCGGCGGCGGACCGCTAGCGGCGGACCGCGTCGAGGGCGTCGACGACGCCCGCGCCGTGGAAGCCGTTGAGCCGGTCGTCGCCCGTGCACACGGCGTTCTCGACTCCGTCGCCGTCCGGGTCGTAGAAGTCGGGGCAGCCGGGGTTGTCGGCCTGGGCGAAGAGCAGGGCGCGCAGCTTCGCGGGGGAGGCGTGCGGGTGCTCGCTCTTGAGGAGGGCCGCGACGCCGGAGACCTGGGCGGCGGCCGCGGAGGTGCCGGGGCCCGAGGCGTACGCGCCGTCGATCCAGGTGGACAGGACGTAGGGGTCCTTCGAGGGGGTGTCGGGGATCTGGTAGTCGTCGCCGCCCGGGGCGGCGACGTCGATGACGCCGAGGCCGTGGTCCGAGTGGTCGGACTTGAGGTTCTCGGAGCCGACCGACGCGGCGCTGACGACGCCGGGCAGCATGTGCGGCACCACGGGGCACTCGGCGGGGTCGACGGTGCGCTCGGCCGGGGTGGAGTCGGTGGGGCTCTCGACGTCGGTGAACGTCGGGTCGGCGAGGGTCAGCGGCAGGGCGAGCAGGCGCCGGGCGAGATACATGTCAGAGGAACGTAATTGCCGGGCCGGACGCGTTTCAAGTGTGCTTCGCGCCCAACTCCCGTGGCCGGCGGCGGTATCCGTCAGCCCACCCCGTCGCCCGGCGTCCCGGCGCCCGGCGCGGCACCGCCCGGCGGCTCGAAGCCGTCCAGCGCCCGCCCCAGCATCCGCCGGAACGCCTCGTCGTGGTCCCCGGGTTCGGCCGCCTGCGCCAGTACGGCGGCCAGGTGCGGGTACTCCCCCGTCGCCAACTGCCCCGCCAGATAGGCCCCCCGGACCGCCTGTTCCTCCGCCTCGCTCCACGGCAGCGCCCGGGCCCGCTCGGCCAGCGCGATCTCGAACGTCACGTAGCTGGTCACCGACGCCGTGACCATCGCGACCAGCTCCATCTTCGTGCCCGGCGCCGCGTCCAGGCCCTCCAGGGCCGCGAGGAAGCGGTCGAGGTAGCGCAGCGCGTGCGGCGTGAACCCGTACGCCGTGGTCGCGGTGAGCCGCGGCAGCCAGGGGTGCCGGCGCATCAGCTCCCGCGACTGCTCCGCCAGCGCCAGCACGTCGGCGCGCCAGTCCCCGGTCAGCGGTGCCGACAGGTCGTACTCGGCGCTGACCGCGTCGACCATCAGCTCGTGCAGGTCCTCCTTGCGCGGCACGTAGTTGTAGAGCGACATGGTGCCGCTGCCGATCTCGGCGGCGACCCGGCGCATCGAGACGGCGTCGAGGCCGTCCGCGTCGGCGATCCGGACCGCGGCGGCGGCGATCGCGGCGCGGCTGTGCGCGGGGCGCGGGCCGCGGCCGGCGCGCTCGGGGCGGGTCCAGATCACCTCGGGGGTGGCGCCGTGCGCCGCCCCGTCCGCGGCTCGTCCGCTCGCTGCCATCGCTGCCTTCCCACGGGCCGTCGGCCACTGGTTTACGTACAGCGTACTGAGTCGGTTATGCTCGGCGGCATGACAACTACGTACGCTGTACTTAGTGAGGCCCTGGAGAAGCGCTACGGCGACGTCCACGCCCTCCGCGGCCTCGACCTCGCCATCCCCGAGGGCACCGTCTGCGGCCTCCTCGGCCCCAACGGCGCCGGCAAGACCACCGCCGTGCGCGTGCTGACCACGCTCGTCCCGCCGGACGGCGGCGGCGCGCGGGTCGCCGGGCACGACGTGGTAGCCGAGCCGGCCGCCGTGCGCCGGGCCATAGGCGTCACCGGGCAGGCCACGTCGGTGGACGACGACCTGTCGGGGCGCGAGAACCTGCACCTCTTCGCCCGGCTGCTGCGGCTGCGCGGGCCCGCCGGCCGGGAGCGGGCGGACGAGCTGCTGGAGCGGTTCGGCCTCGCGGACGCGGCCGACCGGGCGGTCCGGACGTACTCGGGCGGCATGCGCCGGCGGCTCGACCTGGCCGCGAGCCTTCTGGCCCGGCCGCGGGTGCTCTTCCTGGACGAGCCGACCACCGGGCTCGACCCGGCCAGCCGCGAGCAGATCTGGGCGGCGGTGCGCGAGTTGGCGGCGGCGGGCACGACGGTGCTGCTGACGACGCAGTACCTGGAAGAGGCCGACCGGCTGGCGGATTCCGTGGTGGTCGTCGACCACGGCCGGGCGGCGGTCACCGGCACGCCCGACGAGCTGAAGCGGCGCGTGGGCGCGTACGCGGAGGTCGTCGTGGCCGAGGAGGCCGCGCTGGCGGCGGCTGCCGTGGTGCTCGGGCCGCTGACCGGGGGCGAACCGCGGCTGGACGCGGAGCGGCGCGCGGTGGGGGCGGCGGCGTACGACCCGGGGCTGACGCTGCCGCGCGTGGTGCGGGAGCTGGACGCGGCGGGGGTGCCGCTGGTCGACGCGACTCTGCGCCGGCCGACGCTGGACGAGGTGTTCCTCCGGCTCACGGGGGCGGACGGCGACGCGGGCCGCGCGGCGGACGGTGCCGGGACCGCGAAGGAGGCGGCGGCATGAGCGACCTCGCGTACGACGGCATGGCCATGGTCGGCCGCCAGTTGCGGCGCGCCCGGCGCAACCCCGCGCTGCTCGTCATCACCCAGGTGATGCCGCTGACGCTGCTGCTCTTCTTCGGCTACGTCTTCGGCAACTCCGTCTCACTCCCCGGCGGCGCCGACTACCGCTCGTACATCGTCCCGGGCCTCTTCGCCACCACGGCGGCCGGCGGCCTGGTCACCGGCATGCTGCAGGCCGCCGGCGACACCGGCCGCGGAGTCACCGAGCGCTTCCGGGCGCTGCCGATCAGCCGGGCGGCGGTGCCGCTGGGGCACGCGGTCGCGGACGTGCTGCTGTTCGCCGCCGGGCTGGCGCCGCTGGTCGCGGTGGGCTACGCCGTGGGCTGGCGGAACGACGGCGGTGCGGCGGCGACGGCGGGGGCGCTGGGGCTGCTGCTCCTGCTGCGGTTCACGTCGGCGTGGATCGGGAGCCACCTCGGCATGGTGGTCGGCAACGAGGAGGCGGCGGGGCAGTTGGCGAGCACCACGTTCATGCTGCAGTTGCTCTCCAACGCGTACGTGCCGACCCACGGCATGCCGGGGTGGCTGCGGGCGGTGGTGGAGTGGAACCCGCTCAGCGCGTACGTCACCGCCGTACGGGACCTGACGGGCAGCGCGCCGCCGGGTCTTGACGACGCGGCGGGCGCGGCGTGGCCGATGACGCATCCGGTGGCGGCGGCGCTGGCCTGGTCTGCGGTGCTGCTGGCGGTGTTCGTACCGCTCGCGGTGCGGCGCAGCGCGCGGGGACGTGGCTGAGCAGCGAGAAACGAGAAACGAAGAACGGGGGAACGGCGACGGGGAGCGCGCGTTTCGTGGCGCTCCCCGGGTGCGGGGGTGCTGCCGTACGCGGGCAGCGATCAGGGCGGGCGCGGCATGCCGGGTCGCCGCGGCCCGCCCCGATACGAGTCGTCTGTCAGCTCTTGCGGTTGCCGAAGAGGGTGCGCCGCAGCTTCCGCAGCGGGGCGAAGAGGGAGACGCGCGCCATGCGGCCCGGCTTCGCGGCCCTGTCCTCGCGTGCGGTCAGCTCACGCATCAGCATGGTGGCGCTGTCCGTGTCCCCCTGGGGGGCGGCGGGTCCGCCGAGCACGGCGAGATGCCGGTCGACGCGTGCCCGCGACGCGCTGCTCCCGCAGTTGACTGCAGGAACTCGCGCCTTGCCGCGCATTGCTATCTGATCCATGACACTCCCCACCCTGACGAGGGCTCCCGGCCCGGGCAGGCTAACCCTATCGTCTGCCTGCGTCACATGCGCATCCCCCACAGCGGAATCATCCCCAATTCCCGGCCCAGAACGCGGTCTTGACCAGGAGAACCGTTTCATCTGGCTGGAATACGCCCCTCGCCGGTGGCTCGTCTTCCGCTTTCTCCGGTTCCTGCGGTTCCTCCGGCCGGCGCCGTGCCTACGGCGCCGGGGGCGCGGACGACGCGGGGTCCTGCGCGTCGGGGTCGTCGGCCAGCGGCCACGAGCGCCAGAAGCCGTTGGCGTAGTCGTAGCCGTACAGCGGGCGGTCCTGGATCGCGCTGGTACGGAACGGGGCACCCCGGTCGTCGATGCGTATGACGCCGGAGTCGTCCCCGGTGCTCCACTCGACCTCCAGGTACCAGCGGACGTCGTGGTCCTCGGTGTTGGCGTACACCAGGAGGGACAGCGGATCGTCGGGGGTGACGCGGTACGGAAGCGCGGGGGGATCCCAGGTCTGCGTGGAGTCGCCGCCCTGCATGGGCTTGAGAACGGGGCGGGGCGTGTCCAGGTCCACGGTGTACGCCGCCTTGGTGACCTCGCCGCCGCAGCCGTCGGACATCGCGAACGCGGTCCACGGCAGCGGCGCGCCGGTCGTGGACTTGCGCACGTGGACGGCGGTGACGGTCACCGGCTCGGCGCCGCGGGGCTCGATGGCGGTCTCGATGTTCGTCGTCCCGCCGTGGACGGCGCCCTGGCTGGCGGCCCACGCCTCGGCGTCCTGCGCCACGGGCGGGGGCGGCACGTCGTCGGGGGACTTGTCGAGGACGTAGCGGTGGTCGCAGCCGTTCTCCCAGACGTGCGATCGGACGGACCACGCGAGAGGGGTCTGCACGCTGCCCTCGTCCCGGCCCGTGGGCGGCGCCGCGCCGCCCTTGCGGGGGCTCGCGCCGTCCTCCGGGTGGTCCTCCCCCGCGCCGCCGCCGGCGGGCGAGGGCTTGCGCCGTCCGGACGGATCGGCGGCCCGGTCCTTCTCCGCCGTCTCGCCTCCCTTCGCGCCTCCGCCGCCCCGGCTCCCGTCGGCCACGACCCCGCTCTCGCGCCCGTCGCCACCGCCGGCCCGGCCCTCGCCGGTGGACCCGCTGGAGATGGCGACGAAGGCGACCAGCGCCACCGCCACCACCCCGGCGACCGGCAGGCCCACCCACCGGCCGCGGAGTCCGGCGGCCCGGAAGCCGCCCGCCGCGGCACCGCGCAGGGACAGGGAGAGGCGCGACCACCGGTGGCCGCGGGCCGCTCTGGGGACGGCGGCGCCGGAGGACGGGGTGTCACCGGAACCGGAGTCGCCCGCACCGCCGGCGGCCGGGGCATCGTCCGGGGCCGACTTGTCGACAGAGCCGCCGGTGCCATCAGATGCCGACGCCCCACCGCCGCGGCCCTCGCGCGCGGCGGCACCGCGGGGTACGGAGTCCGCGGCGCCCGGTACTGCCGCCGCGGGCGACCGCGTGTCGGTGCTCACGTCGGCGGTCGGCTCGCCGTCCGCACCCGCGGCCGGGTCGTGCCCCCGGGGTCCGTCCGGCACGGCAGGGCGCCGACCGGACGCTCCCGCACGGCCCGCGCCCGCCGCGGGTGTTCCCCGCTTCGGGGACCGCGCGTCCCGGCCCCGGCCGCCGCCCCGCGGCTCCTCGCCCGCCGCCCACGACGGAGCCGCCCCGCGGCGGATGCCGTGCGCGCGGTGCCAGCGGCGGTGGAGCTCCACCAGCTCGTCCGGCGTCGCGCCGCACAGGCGCGCGAAGCGTTCCGCCGGTGCGTAGCTCGACGGCACGGCGTCGCCGTTGCAGTAGCGGTGAAGGGTCGAAGTGCTCACGTGCAGGCGGGCCGCCAGCGAGCCATAGCTGCGCCCCGAGCGCTGCTTCAACTCGCGCAGCAGCGCCGCGAATTTCTCCGTCGCCGCGTCCCTCACGTCCTGCCCCCGTTCCGACGCGTTCCACCCTAGTCCCGTTCGCGCTGGTCGGTGGTCGGATTCCCGTTCCAGCTTCCCGTTTCGACGCCATTCGCTTGCGGTCGGTTCGTTCCGGTCCGCAGGCTTGTCACCAGCACCAAGCCAAGCGCTCCAGCACCCAAGCGGCGCGGCGCCGGGCGGAATACGGGGGTATCCGCTCGGCGCCGCGCGACGGCCTCCCGGGCCGGGCCGGTTCGCGGGCGGCTCCGGGTGCGGTCTGCGCAGTCGTCGGCTCGGCCCTTGGTGGGCCTCGTCGGCCGGGCCGCTGCGCGCCGACCGCCCGCCCGGCACCGCACAGCCGCGGGCGACGACGGCCCGGCCCGGGGTGAAGGAGGCCCCAGGTTCGGCGCGTACCCCCGAGGGCCCGGGCCGGGTCCGCCCGGTGGGGCCCTACGCGTCGGCGTATGCGGCGCGCAGCGCCTCTTCCACCGCGGTCAGCGCGGTTCCGTGGTCGAGTCCGAGGCGCTGCGCCCGCTGCGCGTACACCTGTGCCGCCGCGGCCGCCTCCCGGTGTGCGGCGTCGCCCGCGGCGGCCACGTAGCTGCCGTGCCGACCGCGGGTCTCGATCACCCCGTCGCTCTCCAGTGCGCGGTACGCCTTGGCGACGGTGTTCGGTGCGAGGCCCAACTGCTCGGCGAGGCCCCGCACGGTGGGCAGCTTGGTGCCGGCGGGCAGCACGCCGCCGCGCGCCTGGGCGGAGATCTGGGCGCGCACCTGCTCGTACGGGGCCTCGGGCGCCTGCTGATCGACGAAAATCTGGATGGTCACGGACTCATTGTGGGCCGCGGGGGGAAATTCGCACGACAGCGGCACCCCCGTCGCCGTACCGTGCGGCGCCATGAGTGTGCGCGTACGGGACTTCCGGCCCGAGGACGCCGACGCCGTCGCCGAGGTGCAGCGCGCGGCCGTGCCGTTCGCCGTCACCACCGCCGAGTCGGTGCGCTGGAACGTGGCCTCCGCGCCGCCGGAGAAGCGGCTGCGGCCGCTGGTCGCCGAGGTCGACGGGCAGATCGTCGGCGAGTGCACGGCGCACCTCATCTTCGACAGCAGCACGCCGGGGCAGGGCGCCGCCCAGCCGCACGTGCACCCCGGGCACACCGGCCGCGGCGTCGGCACCGCGCTCCTCGCGGCGGCCGAGGCCCACCTCGCCGCGCAGGGCGCGACGACCGTCTACACCTGGGTGTACGACCCGGAGCGCGACTTCCGCTTCGCCGAGCGGCGCGGCTATCACCGGGGCCGCACCGGCCGGGTCCTCCACCTCGACCTGCGCGCTGCGCTCCCGCCGCGGCCGGAACCGGCGGCCGGCGTGGAGCTGCGCGCGTTCGCGGACTTCGACGATCCCCGGCCTCTGTACGAGGCCGACGCGGAAGCGGCCCTGGACGAACCGAGCGACACCCCGGTCGACGCCATGGCGTACGAGCACTGGCTCGACCACACCTGGCGCGAGCCGCTGCTCGACCACGACCTGACGATCGCCGCCGTGGTGGACGGTGAGGTGGCGGCGTTCTCCCTGGCCGAGACCGACGGGCGGGGGCGCTACCTGTCCGGGATGACCGGCAGCCGCCGGGCGTTCCGCGGCCGGGGGCTGGCGAAGCTCGCGAAGCACGAGTCGCTGCGGCGGGCACGGGCGGCCGGGTACACCGACGCCTTCACGGGCAACGACGGTGACAACGAGCCGATGCTCGCCATCAACCGCTGGTTCGGCTACGAGCTGTTCCTCATCGAGACGCGCTGCATCAAGGACCTCTGAGGCCCCGGCCCACCGGGGTCACGGCGGGCCCTCCGCCTGCGGCAGCGCCACCGCCCGGTCCGGCACCTCCGGGTCGTACGCGACGGGGTCGTCCGCCTCGTGCCAGTGCAGCACGAACCGCTCCCCCGCGCGGTACGCCTCGATGCCCGCCCGGCAGTACGCCACCATGTCGTCCGGCAGCGCGGCCAGGGGATACCAGCCGATGCCCGCGCACTTGTCCGGCTCCGCGTTGACCGGCCGGGCGCCGGGCGGCAGCTCCGCGGCGAAGAACCATCCCGTACGGGACCGGCCCGCCGGCGACTTGTGCTGCATGACGAGCGCCGCGGCGACCCGCTCCGGGTCGAGCACGAGCCCGATCTCCTCGGCGGTCTCGCGCAGCACCGCCGCCCGCACGTCCTCGCCGTCCTCCAGGTGGCCGCTGGGCAGGTTCAGCAGCCCGTCCGCGTAGCCCGTGCCGCTGCGGCGGGCGAGCAGCACCTCCGGCGCGGGGGTGCGCCGGAGGAGCAGGAGGTGCACGTCCACGATCTCCCGGTGGCGGTGCGGCCGTTCGCGCCCGGAGGACCGGTCCTGCGGTGCGGTGTCCGCCGCTTCTGCGCTCATGCGCCGATCATCGCAGCCGCGACTGACACGTGACCGACCGCGCCCGCGCCCGCTCAGCAGTCGTACAGCGCGTTCCCGTGGACCTTCTCGCAGTAGCGCACGTGCAGGTGGTTGTCGTGGTTGGCGTACTGCGTGACGAGGCCCTCGGAGATCAACTGCGGGTCGTTGAAGAAGATCAGCTTGATGTGCCCGGGGGCCGAGGCGCGGATCGCTTTGACCAGTTCGCGGGTCGCCGCCCGGTCGTACGCGGCGGACTGCCAGGTGATCCGCCCCGCGGTGCACTGCGCCGAGTCCGTGCGCGCCGGCCAGACGTCGACGTCGAGGCCCAGCTCGTGGCTGGCGTGGCCCGGGATGTCGCCGCCGTGCTCGAACCCGATGTCGCCGACCGGCAGCTTGCCGTTGCCGGTGCCGGCGAAGGAGGCGGCGGCGGCCTCCAGTTGGGCGACGGCCGCGGACGTGCCCCAGTGGGCGTTCGCGTTGCCGTCCGGGCTCTGGCCGCACATCGTGCTGCCGAAGCTGGTGTTCTCGTAGTGCCAGAGCAGGTTCTTCCAGGTGACGGGGCCGACGATGCCGTCCACGCCGATCCCGGCGTGACCCTGGAAGGTCCGTACGGCCGAGGTCGTGGCGGCGTCGAAGGTGCCGCTGACCGGGAGCCCGGCGCCGCGCTTGGCGTTGAGCGCGGCCTGCAGGGCCCTGACGGCACCGCCGGTGTCGCCCTGCCGGATCGTCGGGGTCAGCGCGCCCCAGGTCTGCGGGCCGACGATGCCGTCGACGCCGAGGCCCTTGGCGGTCTGGAACTGACGCACCGCGATGTTCGTGGCGGGGCCGAAGATCCCGTCCGCCGACACCGCGATGCCCTGTCCGGTCAGCAGGTGCTGCAGCGCGAGCACGTCGGTGCCCCTGTTCCCGGTGCTCTGGGTCGGGAAGGCGGCCTGCGGGTAGGCGTTCGCCGGTGCGCCCAGGCCCAGGATCAGGGCGGCCACGGCGGCGATCAGCGCGGCCGTACGGAACAGCGGTCTGTTCGTGCGTGTGGTCGTCTTCCTCATCGCGTTCTCCTCCGCGGGATCGCCGCTCACGTGCCCGCCAGCAACGCGCCCCAGGTCGCCGGGCCGATGACGCCGTCCGCCGTGAGGCTCCTGCGACACGTGTCTACGCGATGGCGGGAGCGCGGCGGTTGCGCGACGGTTGCGCGGCCACTGCCTGCCACGACACGGGCGACCTCGACGCGCACCGCCCAGTACGAGGAGACGGCCCGGGACGACCCCCGGTCATCGCGGTTGAGAGCTGACCGCTACTCCTCACGCTGATCATTACCACCCGACGGCTGGGGACAGTCGACTGCGAGATATTTTCGCTCCCCTGAACAGGGAGTGGCGAGATTCAAGACCCCTTGACACCCCGGACGACGCGCTTGCCGCGGCCCGGTGGTACGTGACGGCCGAGAAGGGAATCATGATCACCACACGACGCAAGCATCCGAGGTGCCCGCACCGGGGCCTCACAGCCCGGAGTGCATCGGCCGCAGTAGACCGCCCAGACGGCGGCACCCACTCCGCGTGCTCGCACCGGTAGCCTGCGTGGCGCTGATGCCGGTCCGTTCCACGTTCGCGGTCGGCAGGGGCATGACGGTCAGTACGGCGATCGCGCTGAAGGGCGTCTGGGCGAATCATGAACGCAGCCTTTGAAGGACCTGTTGAGGGATCTTTGCGGTTTTCGGTGTTGGGGCCGGTGCGTGCGTGGTGCGGTGAGCGTGAGGTGGCGCTGGGTTCGCCGCAGCAGCGTGTGGTGCTGGCGGCGTTGTTGCTGCGGCGCGGGCGGCCTGTCACCGTCGCCGAACTCATCGACGCCGTGTGGGGTGATGAGCTGCCGCCCGCGGCGGTGTCGGTGCTGCGCACCTATGCGTCGCGTCTGCGCAAGGTGCTCGAACCCGGGCACGCCGTCGGCGCGTCCCCGCAGGTGATCGTCTCGACCGCGGACGGATACCTTGCCCGCGTACCCCAACACGCCCTGGACCTCGGCGTGTTCGAGCAGCGGGTCGCCGAGGCGAAGCGGCTGCGCGATACCGGCCGGGCGCCGGCCGCGGCGGATATGCTGCGCGCCGCGCTGGACGGGTGGCAGGGTGTGCCGCTGGCCGGCCTGCCCGGGCCGCTGGCGGAGGCCGAGCGTTCCCGGCTGGCGGAGCTGCGGCTCACCGCGCTGGAGGCCCGGCTGGAGGTCGATGTCCGGCTCGGACGGCACGGCGAGGTGATCGCCGAGTTGGGCGTGCTGACCGGTGAGTACCCGCTGCGCGAACGGCTGTGCCATCTGTTGATGCTGGCGCTGTACCGGTCCGGACGGCAGGCCGAGGCACTGGCGGCGTATCGCAGCACACGCCGCATCCTGGCCACGGAACTGGGCATCGACCCCGGCGCGTCACTGCAGGAGCTGCACCACCGCATCCTCACCGCCGACACCTCCCTCCACCCTCCCCCCGTACGGCAAGAGGCCGTGCAGGAGGTGCTCCCGGCCGCCAGGCAGGCGGCCGGGCCCGAGCAGCTCCCCCCGGACCTCACTGCTCCCGATGGGGCCGACGCGGGGGCGGACCCGGTCGTCGAGCAGTCGGCTCGCCCGGCGCAACTGCCCGCCGACCTCGCTGCGTTCACCGGTCGGCACATCGAACTGGCGCAGGTCGAGGCGTTGTTGCCGGATGGCGGGGTGGTGCCGCCGGCGGTGGTGATCAGCGCGATCGGAGGCATGGGGGGTATCGGGAAGACCGCTTTGGCCGTGCACTGGGCGCACCGGGTCGCCCACCGCTATCCGGACGGGCAGCTGTACATCAACCTGCGCGGCTTCGACCCGGTCGGCTCTCCGGTTTCGTCGGCTGAGGCGATTCGGATCTTCCTGGATGCGCTGGGTGTTCCCGCGCAGCGCATCCCCGCTGACGTGGAGGCTCAGGCAGCGCTGTACCGCACCTTGCTGGCCGGCCGGCGGGTGCTCGTGGTGCTGGACAATGCCCGGGACAGTGAACAGGTGCGGCCGTTGCTGCCGGGTGCGCCGGGTTGTCTGGTGATCGTGACCAGCCGCAGCCGGCTCACCGGTCTGGTCGTCAACAACGGGGCGCAGCCGCTGACGCTGAGCCCGCTGACACCGGCTGAGGCACACGACTTTCTGGTGCGCCGCCTCGGAGCCGCGCGGCTGGCGACGGAACCGCGGGCGGCGGAGGAGATACTTGAGCGGTGCGCCCGGCTGCCGCTGGCGCTGGCGATCGTCGCGGCGCGGGCGGCCACGCGCCCCGAGTTCCCGCTGGGTGCCATCGCCGAGGAGTTGCGCGAGGGGCGGAACAGCCTCGACGCCTTTGCCGGGGGCGATCTCGGCGCGGATGTACGGGCGGTCTTCGCCACTTCGTACGAGGCGCTGTCGGTGCCCGCCGCCCGGCTGTTCCGGCTGCTGGGCCTGCATTCGGGGCCCGATCTCTCCGCGCCCGCGGCGGCTGCGCTGGCCGGGGTGGCACTGCGCGAAGCCCGCGAACTGCTGACCGAGCTCACACGCGCCCACCTGCTCACCGAGCACGTACCGGGGCGCTACACCCTGCACGACCTGCTGCGTGTCCACGCCGGCGAGCGGGTGCAGGCGCAGGAAACACGGGCGGAGCGGGAACGGGCGTCTGAGCGGCTGCTGTGCTGGTATCTGCACACCGCGGACGCCGCCTACCCGCATCTGACCCCGCATCGGCAGCGGATCCCGCTGATGTTTCCGCCAGCCGGCTGTCGTCCGCTGACGTTCACCGCGCACGGCCGGGCGCTGGAGTGGTGCGAGACCGAGCGCCCCAACCTGGTCGCCGCGGTGCACCAGGCCGTAGCAGCCGGCCGACCGGGTATCGCGTGGCGGCTGGCCGCGGCACTGTGGGGGTTCTGCCTCCTCCGCAGCCACCTGCACGACTGGCTCGACATCGCCACCACCTCGCTCGACGCCGTCCGCGACGGCGACGACCGGGTGGGTCAGGCATGGAGTCACGGCGACGTGGCCGCCGCGCTGACTGCGATGCACAGATTCGACGAAGCCGTCACCCACCTCCGCCGGTCGATGACCCTCTGGCAAGAACTCGGGGACACCCAGGGCGAAACCCGGACCATGTCCCACCTGGGCCACACCTACCTCCAGGCGGGCCGGCCCGACGAGGCCGTCGAATACTGCCGCCGGGGCCTGGCACTCCACCGCGCCAGCGGCAACCCCTGGGGCCAGGGCGTCGCCCTGGGCAACCTCGGCGACGCCTGCCAGCGACTCGGCCGCTACGACGAGGCCACCGGCCACCTCCAGGAGGCACTGACCATCCTCCGCGCCACCGGCAACCGCTGGGTCGAAGGCGCCACACTCGACGTCCTCGGCACCATCCACCACCGCCTCCACCGCCACCACGAGGCTATCGACCACTACCACCAGGCTCTTCAGGTGCACCGCGACATCGGCAACGTCTCGGCCGAGGGTGACACCCTCGGCCACCTCGGCGATGTCCTCCTCGACGTCGGCGATCCCGAAGCCGCCCACACCACCTGGCGACAAGCGCTCGCCGTCTACGAAGCGATCGACCACCCCGACACCGATCAGATCCGGGGGAAACTCCACCGCCTCGGTCAATGCACGGAGGGGGTGGCAGTCACATGAGTACGCGCACGCTTGCCGAGGCGGAACTGCCGCTCGCGCGATGGATGCTTTCGCTTGTTTGTGGTGATCTCGGGGGCATCGATTCCGAGCATCCATGTGGTGCCGGGCGGTTCAACCGCCCGGAGTCCGCGGGGAGACTGCGGGCAGCGCCGGACAGGGCTGATTCAAAGTCTGCGTGGTCACGAGTTGGTGCTGGTCAGGGCAGGCCGATGAGGTCAAGCGGTCGGGTGTGGGGTTGGTGGGAGAGGTATCGGAGCCCGGCGGCGATGCCGTGGTGGCCGGTGGCCTCGGGGGTGCTGATCGCGAAGTTGCGCAGGGTGGCCATGTCGGCCGGGCCGTGGCCGGTGCGGATCTTCGAGGCGTCCTCGGCGAAGGTGGCCCCACCGGCTACGAGCTGACGCTCGATCAGCTACGCGCCCTGCCGCAGCACTCCGCGACGCTGCCGATCGCCTGCGTCGAGGGCTGGTCGAAGTCGGCCCACTGGGAGGGCGTGCGGATCAAGGACCTGCTGGAGCGGGCCGGGCTCCCCGGCGGGGCGCGGCTGCGCGTCGTATCACTGCAGACCCGCGGCGGATACGGCGTCTCGGAGAGGGACCGCACGTACACACGCGACGATCTGACGCTGCTGGCGCTGCTGGCGCTGCGGCGATGTCCTGGCGCCGGATCACGGCTGTCCGGCCCGCGTCATCGCCCCCAACCGCCCCGGTGTCCTGCAGACCAAGTGGGTCACCCGACTGGAAGTGATCTCCGAATGAGACTGAGTGTCATGGCCGCGGTGCGCCTGCTGCTGGCACCGGCGGTGTTCACACGGCGGCGACGGCGGGCCGACACGTGTGGCGGCGCCGGCAGAGCCGCTGACGACACCGCGGACGGACCGCCGGCCCGAGCCGGTACGGGGCCGGTTGGCCGCGGCGCCGGTTCCGCTCCGCTGCCGGCCGTGGGAACGGCAACGGCGCGGGACGGGCTCCCCGGCCCCAGAGCGGGAGGGGACGGGGCAGGGGGACGCTTCCCGCGCCGTTCCCACTCGACGGCGGAGGTCGTCAGGCACGTGGCGCTGATCAGGCGCAGCAGCCGCACGCGGCAGCCTCAGGCAATACCCGGCAGAGATTCGATCCCACTCCTCAAGCAGGCGTCGCAGGTTCGATCCTGTCCAGGACGCCGCCCCCCGATCACCGGAGATGATCAACCGCGAAGCGAGCCGGTGGATCCGGGTGAGGCAGGGGGTTGTTCCGCGTCACGTCTCGCTTCGCGCAGGGAGTTTCGTTCGCTCCAGCGCGACAACGGCTGAAGGGCGGAGATCAGCTCTTCAGCGTCAGGAGTGAGGGCGTACATGATCTGGACCGGCGTGCTGGGGACGACTGTGCGTTCCATGAGCCCGCGGCTC
The DNA here is from genome assembly GCF_027497195.1 of Streptomyces sp. WMMC500. NCBI lineage: Bacteria > Bacillati > Actinomycetota > Actinomycetes > Kitasatosporales > Streptomycetaceae > Streptomyces > Streptomyces sp. WMMC500. The sequence continues at coordinate 7,561,861 of NZ_CP114905.1, read as the reverse complement.
TGCAACTGCTTGAGTCGCAGTGACAGCTGCGGGTCCGAGATGCCCGGGACCAGAGCGCGGTACTCCTTGAACCGGCGGGCACCCCGGGCCCCGGCGAGCAGGATCGGTCCGGTCCAGCGGACCCCGATGATGTCGAGCGCGCGCAGGATGCGGTGGCAGCTCTCCTCGTCGACAGGGGAGTCAGGCGATCCAGTCACTTCTCCAGGATAAGTAACTTCGGTGCTCTTTGTCGATGCAGGCCGCCGGGCCGGATGCTGGTCCCGGGCCGACGAGAGGGAAGGCACCATGACCGCACGAACCGCGCCGACGGAGCGACGGGTGGACCGGGTTGTCGCCAAGGTGGACATCGGTCCGACCCCCATGTCCGACCACAGTGCGCTGATCATCCCGCCGGGCGACGACGCGTGGACCGACCCGTTCCTGCTCATGGGAGAGGAACGGGTCAGTCAGCCGGGGTTCGAGTGGCATCCGCACCGCGGGATGGAGACCGTGACCCTCGTTCTGGACGGGGCCCTGGAGCACGGTGACAGTATGGGCAACACCGGTGTCCTGGGGCCCGGAGACGTGCAGTGGATGACGGCCGGACGGGGCGTCATCCACCGTGAGGTCGCTGCCCGCGCGGAGCACGCCCATGTGATCCAGATGTGGCTCAACCTTCCGTCGCATCAGAAGTCGGTACCCACCGGCTACCAGGACCTGCGGGCCGGTAGCCACGCCGTGCATACCGAGCCGGGTGTCCTGGTCGAGCTGATCTCGGGCGGGACCGGGGCAGTGCGCGGGCCGGCAGTCAATCACTGGCCGATTCTGGGCATGGTGATCACGCTCGACCCGAGAACCGAGTACCGGCAGATACTCGACGGGAGCGAACGCTCTTTCGCGTACGTGATCGCGGGCTGCCTGACGGTCGGCGGGCGGACCGTACGCGCGGGAGAGATCGCCTGGTCCGATCCCGTGTCCCGGCAGGGTGACCCGACCACGCTGCTCCTGGCCGCCGGCGACGCCGACGAACAGACAAAGGTGATGGTGTTCTCCGGCCGGCCCATCGGGGAGACCGTCGTCGCCCACGGTCCGTTCGTGATGAACAGCCGGGCCGAGATCGTTCAGGCGTACCGAGACTTCCATTCCGGCAAGTTCGGCAGCATCCCCAGGCACACGCGCTTGGCCGCCGGGGCTTGATCGACCGCGCCCACCGCCGCAGGCACCCGGAACACCTTCACCTCCCCTCGGAGAGAACCCGAGGATCAGCCGCCCGGATCTCGCGACGCCGCACCGGGCCGGCCGGCCGTCCGCAAGCAGATCGAACGAGGAGTAACCGCAATGACGACAGTACTCGTGGCGGGCGCGACCGGAAGCCTCGGCAGCCTGATCGTGAAGAACCTTCTGGAGCGCGGCGCGGCCGTACGCGCGCTGGTCCGTCAGTCCTCAAGGGACAAGCTGGCGGCACACCCGAATCTGACGCTGTGCGTCGGCGACCTGGCAGACGGTGCCGACACACTGCAGCGGCACGTCGACGGTGTGGAGGTCGTGGTGTCCGCAGTCCAGGGCGGGCCGGAGGTGATCATCGATGGGCAGCGGGAGCTGCTGCGCGCAGCGGAGCGGGGCGGCGTACACCGCATGATTCCGTCCGACTTCTCGGTCAACCTCTTCGGGTACGGCTACGGCATCAACGTGCTGTCCGACCTGCGCCGAGTGTTCGCGGACGCGTTCGCGACCTCGACGGTCGCGCGCACATCGGTGGCGATCGGCGCGTTCCCGGAGTATTTTCTCGGCCCGGTCCACGAGGTGCTCGACCCGGCCGCGGGCACGTTCTCGGTGTGGGGTGACGGCATGCGCCCGATCGACATCACCACGATTCCGGACACGGCCGCGTTCACGGCCGCGATCGCGCTCGACCCGAAGACCGCGGGCCGCGAGGTGCACGTGGTCGGCCAGCAGCTTTCCATGCTGGAGCTACGGAACGAGATCGATGCGGCGTCCGGGCGGCGGTGGGAGCTGGTGCGCAGGGGTTCGCTCGACGAGCTGCGCGCGGAAATCGCGCGTCGGCAGTTCACGGCATCCAGCGTGGTCGAGTACGTAGCGCTGCAGTACCAGGTTGCGATGTTCGACGGAACGGCCTCGTTGCGGGATGTGCGCAACACGGACTACCCGGACGTGATACCGACCTCGGTGGCTGCGTATCTGGCGGGCCGGGGCGCGGCGCACTTCGCGGTGTCCCAGGCGGCTCAGCACCGAGGCGAGTGGCCGACCGCCGTCTGAGCAGGGTCGGGGGTGGTAGGGCGTGCGGAATGTGGCGCCGCGGGCTTGGTAGGCACGGTCGGCCAGGTCGAGGATGTGCCGGATCAGGCAGGCTTGGACGATGCCGTGGGCGCGGGCTGTCCGACGGAAACCGGCGGAAAGTCCCTCAGAAATCCCTGGCGCCCGTGCTGCCGATCAAGGGGTTCACATCACCGCACGTCAAGAGGGTCGTCTCCTGTGCGAACCCACGCGACCTTGACATGTACCGCCCAGTACAAGGATGGTGACGCCGAAGCAGCACACGACGACCGTTGACCAGGGGACGGTGTGATGCGCTATCGGGTCCTCGGCAGGCTCGACGTCTGCAGCGGCACGCGGTGGATCCCGCTGAACGCCGCGAAGCAGCGCGCCCTGCTCGCCCATCTGCTCATCAACGCGGGCCGGTTCGTCCCCGCCGACGCGCTCATCGCCGAGCTGTGGGGCGACGACGTACCGGACTCCGCCGCCAAGTCCCTGCAGGTGTACGTGCACCGGCTGCGCCGCGCCCTGGGCGGCGAACCGGAGACGCTGCACACCCGCCCAGGCGGCTACGAGCTGGCCGTCGAGCCCGACGGCACCGACGCCGCCCGCTTCACGACCCTGGCCGCCGCCGGGCGCGCGGAGCTGGCCGACCGGCGGCCCGCCGCGGCCGTGGAGTCGCTGACGGAGGCGCTGGGGCTGTGGCGCGGCCCGGCGTTCGCGGACGTGCCGGCCACCGATGCCGTACGGGCCGAGGCCGCGCGCCTGGAGGAGTGCCGGCTGACGGCCTGGGAGGACCTGGCCGACGCGAAGCTGGCCGTGGGCCGGCACCCGGAACTGGCCGCGGAGCTGGGCGCGCTGCTGGCGCAGCACCCGCTGCGGGAGCCGCTGTGGGGCCGGCTGATGCTGGCGCTGCACCGCTCGGGGCGGCGCTCGGACGCGCTGCGCACGTACGCGCGGGCCCGCCGGACGCTGGCGGACGAGCTGGGCGTGGAGCCGGGGGCGCAGTTGCAGGAGGTGCACGCGGCGGTGCTGGCGGGCGGTCCCGAGCCGGCGCCGCGGCACGAGGTCGCGGGCCGGCCGGCGTACTGCCAGCTTCCGGCGCGTATCCCGGACTTCGTGGGGCGGCGGGAGCAGTTGGTGCAGGTGCTGCGGTGGCTGGGGCGGCCGGAGGGGGTGGCGGATCGCGGGGTTCCGCGCCTGGACGCGTGGCAGGTCGACGCGCGTCACCCGGCGCCGCGCACCGTCCTCGTCACCGGCGTCGCGGGCGCCGGCAAGTCCACGTTCGCGGTGCACGCCGCGCATCTGCTCCGCGACGCCTTCCCCGACGGCCAGTTGCACGCCGACCTGCGGACCGCGGCGGGGCACCCGGCCGACACCGGCGACGTCCTGGCCTCCCTGCTCAAGACCCTCGGCATGACCGGCGCCGGCATCCCCGAGAGCGTGGAGGAGCGGGCCCGGCGCTACCGCGCGGAACTCGCCGACCGCCGCGTGCTCGTCGTCCTCGACAACGCCGGCTCCGAGCGGCAGATACGCCCCCTGCTGCCCGGCACCGGCGACAGCGCCGTGCTCGTCACCAGCCGCGCCGCCCTCGCCGGGCTCGAAGGGGCGCTGCGCGTCGGCCTGGGCCTGCTCAGCGACGCGGAGGCGCTGGAGCTGCTGGCGCGGGCGGCCGGCGACGACCGTACGCGCCGCGACCCGGAGGTCGCCGCGCGGATCGCGGCGCAGTGCGGCAACCTGCCGCTCGCGCTGCGCATCGCGGGCGCCCGGCTGGCGACCCGGCGGCACCTGTCGCTGCCGCGCCTGGCGGACGCCCTGGCCGACGAGCGGCGGCGGCTGGACGAGCTGGTCGCGGGCGACCTGGAGGTACGGGCCAGCGTCACCCTCGGCTACGCGGCTCTCGACCCCGCGGCGCAGCGGGCGTTCCGGCTCCTCGGCCTGCTGGACGTGCCGGCGGTGCCCGGCTGGGTGGTCGCCGCGCTCCTCGGCGACGCACCGGGCGGTACGCCCCGGGCCGGCACGGCCCCAGCCGGCACACCCCGGGGCGGTAGCGCCCACGGCACGCCCCGGGCCGACCCGGCGGCCCTCGCCGAGCGGTCCCTCGACGCGCTCGTCGACAACCACCTCGTCGAGGTCCACGCCCCCGACCCCGCCGCCGAACCCCGCTACCGCCTCCACGACCTCCTGCGCCTCTACGCCCGCGAACGCGCCCACGCCCAGGAGCCGCCCGCCGAACGCGCCGCCGCGCTCCGCCGCGTGCACACCGCCTACCTCGACCTGGCCCGCCGCGCCGACGACGCCCTGTCCTCCGGCTTCTCCGGCCGCGTCCAGGCGCCCGCCCCCGGCCACAGCCCCCCGGCCGCGGAGGCGGCCCGGGTCGCGGCGGAGCCGCTGGCCTGGCTGGAGGCAGAACGGACCACGCTGCGCGCCCTCGTCCGCCAGGCGGCCGACGCCGGTGAGGCCGGCACCGCGTGGCGGCTCGCCGCGGCGCTGGCGGCGTACTTCGAGTCGTCCGCGCACTTCGACGACTGGCGCGAGACGCACCGCACGGCGCTGGCGGCGGCCACCGCGGCCGGCGACCGGCTCGGCGTGGCCGTCCTGCACCGCAACCTGGGCGAGCTGGAGACCGTGCAGGACCACTACGGCGAGGCGGTGGTGGCGTTCAAGCGGTCACTGAAGGAGTTCGCGGCGCTGGACCGCCCGCGCGCGGTCCCCCGCGCGAAGCCCGGCGACCGCCCCCGCGACCCGGCCCGGGACGGCCGCCAGGACGGCGGCGGCCACCACCCCGCCGAGTCCGCCGCGGCGGCGGGCCTCGGCGTGCTGCTCCGGCTGCGCGGGCAGTACGCGCAGGCCGCCGCCTGTCTGCGCCGCGGCATCGAACGTGCCAGGGCGGGCGGCAACGTGCGGTCCGAGGCGTACGCGCGCTGCGGCCTCGGCACCGTCCATCTGGAGTGCGGCGAACCGGGCGCCGCCCGGCGCGAGTTCGACCACGCGCTGGCCCTGGCGCAGCAGGACGGCTACCGGCACGGCGAGGCGTCCGCGGAGCGCAACCTCGGGCTCGCGGACCTCGCCGCCGGCCGCGTGCACGCCGCCGCGGCGCGGATGCTGCGGAGCTGCGAGCTGGCGGTGGAGAGCGGCGACCGGGTGGGCGAGGTGCACGCGCTGCAGTGGCTCGGGCACCTGACGGACGTGGCCGGGGAGCCGGCGCGGGCGGAGCGGATGCTCGACGACAGCCTCGCCGCGTACCGGAGGTTCGGCGAGCGGTTCGGCGAGGCGCTGACGCTGCGCGCGCAGGCGGATCTGCTGCTGCACGCGCACCGCCCGGCGGAGGCCAAGGCGACGGCGCGGCAGGCGCTGTCGATCTGGCGGCACCTCGACACCCCGTACTGGACGTCGCGCACGCTCGACGTGCTCGCCGCCGCGCACGCCGCCGCGGGCGGCGCGGGGGGCGAGGTGGCCGCCGCCCGGGTACGTCGTCAGGCCTCGGCTCTACGCGCGTCAGTCGGCCTGCCCGCGGCCCTCCGCGCGCCGGTCGCGGCCGGCCGCCGCCTCGGCGGCCACCTCACCCCGGCCCCGGACCTCTCCCCCGCCCTCCGCACGCCGCGGGGCCCGCTGCGCGTGGGGGCGGAGAGCCGCTGAGACCGCGGAGCGGGGGCGGGCGGCCGGCGCGTCCCGTTCCCCGCCGCGGCGCCGGCCGCGTCAGGCGTACAGGCCGCGCATCCGTACCGACAGGCACGTCACCGAGCCTTCGAGCTTCTCGAACTCGCTGATGTCCACCGGCACCGGCGTATAGCCCAGCTCCTCGTAGAGCGCGGCGGTCCGGGGTGCGCTCGCCGCCATCAGCAGCGCGCCGCCGCCGAGCAGGATGACGTGCGCCCCGGCGGCCTCCGGCACCTCGATGCGGCCGGGGAAGAGCGACGGGTCGTCGACAAGACCGGGGTGGGTGGCGAAGGTGCCGTCGGGCAGGGCCGTGATGCCGGACTTCAGGTGCAGCACCTTGGTGACGGGGACGGCCACGACGCGGGCCCCGAGCGGTTCGAAGCAGGCGCGGAGCTGCCGGACGCCGTCGGCGTTGGTACGCCCGCCGCGGCCCACGTAGATCGTGTCACCGACCTTGAGCACGTCGCCGCCGTCGAGCGTGCCGGGCTCGCGGACGCGGTTCACGGAGCAGCGCATGAGGCTCACGGCCGCCTCGACGCCGCCGGTCTCCGGCTTGCGGGAGTCGGCGCCGGGGCGGGTGACGAGGGCGACGTTCTTGTACATCACCACCGTGTCCTCGACGAAGACGGCGTCCGGGCAGTCGTCGGCGGGCTCGACCTCGACGGTCTCCCAGCCGTGCAGTTCGAGGGCGGCCACGTAGGACCGCCACTGGGCGAGGGCCCGGTCCGCGTCGACGGGGGTGCGTGCGATGTGCGTGACCAGGCCCTCGGCGAGACGCGGTCCGGGGCGGCGGACGAGAGCTTTCCTGCTGCGCATGCAGCAGGTCTACCACGGCCGTCAGTGGCCGTGACCACCGCCGTCCGCCTCGCCGGGACCTGCCGCGCCGCCGCCCGCGGTGACGGTGAAGGCCGCGGTGCGCACCTCGCCGTCGTGCTTGAAGTCGAAGAACAGGCGGTACGAGCCGGTGCTCGGCGCGGTGGCGGAGAAGGCCACCCCGGGGCCGGGCTCCGTGCGGCCGTCGCCGGGCTCGCCGCCCGGGTGGACGTGCAGGTACGCCAGGTCACCGGCGCGGAGCGCGACGAGGTGCCCGTACGCGCCGAGGTAGGGCTGCAGGTCGGTGACCGGCCTGCCGTCCTTCTCGACGGTGAACTCCACGTCGCGGGCGGAGCCGGGCGTGAGCGCGCCGTCGAGCGTCACCTCGTACCCGTCGACGGTCGCGGTCCGCTCCGGCTCGGCCGGGGGCGCCGGGCGGTAGTCGCCGGCGACGGCGAGGTCGCCGCCGAGGGTCAGCCCGTTCTCCGGGCCGCCGGTGGGCACGAAGTCGGCGAAGACCCGGTAGTCACCGGCCCCGGGCAGGTCGACGGGCGTGCGCCAGGTGCCGGCGGCGTCGCGGACGGGGTGGAGGTGGCGGTACGTGCCGAGGTCGCGGGAGGCGACGATCAGGTGCAGCTCCTTGCCGTGCTCCCGCTCGTACGCGGTCACGGGCTCGCCGTCCGCGCCGCGCACGGCGAAGCGCAGCTCGGCGGGGCCGGGGGCGCCGATCCGCGCGGTGTCCAGGTCGAGGGTGTAGCCGGACTCGGAGAGCTGCAGCCCGCCCGCGGCGGGACCCGCGTCCGCGCCGTGGCCGCCGCCGTGCCCGTCCCCCTTCTTCGCCGCGCCTTCCGCCGCGCCCTCGTCCGCGGCGTGGCCGTGGGCCGGGGCGGCGTCCTCGTCGGTGACGGGCCCCACGGCGCTGCCGACCCCGTACGCCCCCGCGAACGCGACGGCCAGTGTGCCCGCGAAGAGTCCGGCCCTGGCTGCGGTGTTCATCGTTCGCTCCTCTCGGTCGGCCCGTCGCTGTGACCGGCCTCGACACAGGTGACCATACCCCCCTGGGGTATAAAGTCAAGCGAGGCCGCCCCTTGCGTCGAATACGGGTCAGGGGTATACATGGTAGCGAGGGAACTCATACCCCCTAGGGGTATAGCGCAGCATGCAGCGAGCACGAGGAGCAGTGATGACCACCACCACGCCGGGCAGGACCGCCGAGGTCGAACTCGCGATCGGCGGCATGACCTGCGCCTCCTGCGCCGCACGGATCGAGAAGAAGCTCAACCGCATGGAGGGCGTCGAGGCCACCGTCAACTACGCCACCGAGAAGGCCAAGGTCACCTTCGCGGACGACGTGGCCGTCGACGACCTGATCGCCACCGTCGAACGTACCGGCTACACCGCCGCACCCCCCGCCCCCGCCGCGCCGGGCGCGGGCGTCGGCCCGGAGGACGGGGCGGGCGGGCAGGGCCCGCCCGACGAGCTGCGGACGCTGCGGCAGCGGCTCTTCGGCTCCCTGGCGCTGTCGGTGCCGGTGATCGCGATGGCGATGGTCCCCGCCCTGCAGTTCGAGTACTGGCAGTGGCTCTCGCTCACGCTGGCCGCGCCGGTGGTGGTCTGGGGTGCCTGGCCGTTCCACAGGGCCGCCCTGACCAATGCCCGGCACGGCGCCGCCACCATGGACACGCTGATCTCGGTCGGCACGACCGCGGCGTTCCTGTGGTCGCTGTGGGCGCTGTTCTTCGGCACCGCGGGCGAGCCCGGCATGACCCACCCCTTCGAGCTGACCATCGCCCGCGGCGACGGCTCCGGCAACATCTACCTCGAAGCCGCGGCCGGTGTGACGACGTTCATCCTCGCCGGGCGGTACTTCGAGACCAGGTCCAAGCGGAAGGCGGGCGCCGCGCTGCGCGCGCTGATGGAGCTGGGCGCCAAGGAGGTCGCGGTGCTGCGGGACGGCCGCGAGGAGCGGGTGCCCGTGGACCGGCTCGCGGTCGGCGACCGCTTCGTGGTCCGGCCCGGGGAGAAGATCGCCACCGACGGCACCGTCGTCGACGGCACCTCCGCCGTGGACGCCTCCATGCTCACCGGCGAGTCCGTCCCGGTGGAGGTCACCGTGGGCGACGCCGTCACCGGCGCCACCGTCAACGCCGGCGGCCGGCTGGTCGTGGCGGCCACCCGGGTCGGCTCGGACACGCAACTGGCCCGGATGGCCCGCCTGGTCGAGGACGCCCAGAACGGCAAGGCCGCCGTGCAGCGGCTCGCCGACCGGATCTCCGGCATATTCGTCCCCGTCGTCATCGCCCTGTCCCTGGGCACCCTGGGCTTCTGGCTCGGCACGGGCGACGGGATCTCCGCCGCGTTCACCGCCGCGGTCGCCGTGCTGATCATCGCCTGCCCGTGCGCCCTCGGGCTGGCCACCCCGACCGCCCTCATGGTCGGCACCGGCCGCGGCGCGCAGCTCGGCATCCTCATCAAGGGCCCCGAGGTGCTGGAGTCGACGCGCAAGGTCGACACCGTCGTCCTGGACAAGACCGGCACCGTGACCACCGGCACCATGACCCTGCACGCCGTGCACACCGCAACCGGCGCGGACACCGCAGCCGGCGCGGACGGCGCGGACGGCGCGGACGGCGCGGACGGCGCGGACGGCGCGGACGGCGCGGACGGCGCGGACGGCGCGGACGGCGCGGACGGCGCGGACGAGGAGACGGTGCTGAGGCTGGCGGGCGCGCTGGAGCACGCCTCGGAGCACCCCATCGCGCAGGCGGTGGCCGCGGCGGCGGCCGACCGCGTCGGCACGCTCCCGGTGCCCGAGGACTTCGCCAACGTGCCCGGGCTCGGCGTCCAGGGCGTCGTCGAAGGACACGCGGTCCTCGTCGGCCGGCAGCAGCTCCTCGCGGAGTGGGCGATCACGCTGCCCCCCGAACTCGCCGCGGCCAAGGAGCGGTCGGAGCAGGCCGGGCGCACCGCGATCGCCGTCGCCTGGGACGGCGAGGCCCGCGCCCTGCTGGAGGTCGCCGACGCGGTCAAGCCCACCAGCGCGCAGGCCATCGGCCGGCTGCGGGACCTGGGGCTGACCCCGATCCTGCTCACCGGCGACAACACGGCCGTCGCGAAGACCGTCGCCGCCGAGGTCGGCATCGACGAGGTCATCGCCGAAGTCCTCCCCGAGGACAAGGTCGAGGCCGTCAGGCGGCTCCAGGCCGAGGGCCGCACGGTCGCGATGGTCGGGGACGGCGTCAACGACGCCGCCGCCCTCGCCCAGGCCGACCTGGGCCTGGCCATCGGCACCGGCACCGACGCCGCCATCGAGGCCGCCGACCTCACCCTGGTCACCGGCGACCTGCGGGCCGCACCGGACGCCATCCGGCTCGCCCGCTCCACCCTGTCCACCATCAGGACCAACCTCGCCTGGGCGTTCGGCTACAACACCGCCGCCCTCCCGCTCGCCGCCGCGGGCCTGCTCAACCCGATGCTCGCGGGCGCGGCGATGGCCTTCTCCTCCGTCTCGGTGGTCGCCAACAGCCTCCGGCTGCGGCGCTTCCGGCCGCTGGGCTGAGGGCCGCGGGCCGCGGCGGGATACGGTGCCCTCCGCGGGCGCGCGGCAGCAGGGTGCGGCGCGGGTCCGCGGGGAGGAAGGCGTGACGGGGATGCGGGAGACGGAGAGGGCCCCGGGGGCGGGGCCGCGGGAGTCCGGGGCGGCGCCGGGGGTACACGGGGCGGACACGCGGTGGGAGTTGTTCCCGGCGCTGCGTGCCGCGCCCGAGCGGCTCGCGCTGCGCTTCGGCGGCACCGCCCTGACGTACGGCGAGCTGGCCGCGGCGGCGGACGGCGTCGCCCGGCGGATCGGGAGCGCCCGGCGGGTGGCGGTCTGGGCGACGCCGGAGCCCGCGACCGCGGTGGCGGTGACGGCGGCGCTGGTGGCGGGCGTGGCGGCGGTGCCGCTCAACCCCCGCATCGGGGTACGGGAGCTGGCGCACATCGTGGCCGACAGCGGGCCGGAGCTGGTGCTCGCGGCGCCGGGGGCGGAGCTGCCGGAGGCGCTGGCGGGAGTGGAGCGGGTGGACGTGGCGGCGGGCGTCGCGGCGGACGTACCTGACCTGCCGGACCTACCAGCCGCGCCGGAAGCACCGGCCGCGCCGCCGGTGGCCGGCTCCCCCACCGGAGCCCGGACCCCGGCCCCCCGGCCCGGCACCACCGCCCCCGGGCCCGGGACCGCCGCGCTCGTCGTCTACACCTCCGGCACGACCGGCCCGCCCAAGGGCGTCGTGCTGCCGCAGCGGGCGGTGGCCGCGACGCTCGACGACCTCGCGGAGGTCTGGGGCTGGACGGAGCGGGACACGGTGGTGCACGCGCTGCCGCTGTTCCACGTGCACGGGCTGGTGCTCGGCGTGCTGGGCCCGCTGCGCCGCGGCGGCGCCGTGCACCACGTGGGGCGCTTCGCGCCGGAGACGGTGGCGGCGGCGCTGGCCGCGGGCGGCACCATGCTGTTCGGGGTGCCGACGATGTACCACCGGCTGGCCGACGCCCTCGACGCGGAGCCGGCGACCGCGCCCGGGAGCACGGGGAGCACCGCCGGTACGTCCCTGGCCGCCGCCCTCGCCCGCGCCCGGCTGCTGGTCTCCGGCTCCGCGGCGCTGCCGGTGGCGGACCACCGCCGCCTCACCGCGGCGACCGGCCGCCGGGTCGTGGAGCGCTACGGCATGACGGAGACGCTGATGAACACCAGCGTCCGCCCCGACGACCCGGACGGCACCGGCAGCGTCGGCGTGCCCCTGCCGTCCGTCGCCGCCCGGCTGGTCGACGACGTGGGGGCCGAACTCACCGCGTACGACGGGGAGACGGTCGGCGAGATCGAGGTCCGCGGCCCGAACCTCTTCACCGGCTACCTCAACCGCCCCGAGGCGACGGCGGCGGCGTTCCGCGACGGCTGGTTCCGCACCGGCGACATGGCGGTACGGGACGCGGCCGGCCGCTTCCGCATCGTCGGCCGCCGCGCCACGGACCTCATCAAGTCCGGCGGCTACAAGATCGGCGCCGGGGAGATCGAGAACGCGCTGCTGGAGCACCCGGCCGTCGCCGAGGCGGCGGTCACCGCGGAGCCGGACCCGGACCTGGGTGAGCGCATCGTCGCCTGGGTGGTCCCGGACGGCACGCCGCCGTCCGCCGCGGAGCTGTCGTCCTACGTGGCCGAGCACCTGGCGCCGCACAAGCGCCCCCGTAAGGTCCACTTCCTCGACGCCCTGCCCCGCAACGACATGGGCAAGGTCCTCAAGCGCGCCCTGGGGGGCTGACATGGCACGGAGGGAACCCGTCACGCGCTCCGGCGCGGACGTCAAGCGGCGGGCCGGGGAGCTGGTGCTGAAGGCTGCGAGCGAGCTGCGCGTGGGGCGCTTTCCCGGCAGGACACCGAGACTGATCAGGGCGTGGGAGCGCGAGTACCGGCGCTACCACGCCAGGGGGCCGGAGGCCCGCGGGCGGTGGCACCGCCTGCGGACCGACCTGCGGGACGTCCGGATCGGCACCCTGCCCGCCCCCGACCACCGCTCCCTGACCCTGCACGAGGCGCTCGTGGCCCCGCGGCTGTACCAGGAGAAGGTCGGCTACAACTACGACGGGACTCTCACGCCGACGTGGCGCACGGTGGGCTACCGCTGGGACGTCGAGGACCGGGGCGGGTACGGAGCCGGGCACCGGACCTGGTTCACCCTGACGGTGAACGCCGCCGGAGAGGCCGAGTTCCGCGCGCCGAGCCACCGCAACGCGGGCGACGAGGACGCCGCCTTCCCGGCCGACCCCGACGGCTGGCGGGGGCTGGTGAGCCATGTCAGCGACAGCATCGCGCGGCTGGACCCGTTGCGGCCGAGGAAGCCGGTCCGGCTGTGGCGGTATCCGTACCACCGCGACGGGGTGGACATGGGCTGGGAGGACGTGCACCGCAGCGCGTACGAGCGCCCGGGCACGCCGGACTGACTCCGCCGCTCGCCGCCCGGCGGTGAGCCGCACCGGCTCACCGCCGGCCGGCCGGTCCCCGCGCCTCCCATCCCGCCGCCGGCGGCTCCCCGATCGCCAGGGTCGCGGGCCGGACGGCCCCGGCGCCGAAGCGCCGGCGGGCCCGGTCCGCGGCCGCCTCGGCGCGGCGGGCGCGGACGTCGCCGGGGTCCAGCGAGAGCTGGCGGTACGCGCCGGCCGCCGGCAGCAGGTGGTCGGCGCGGAGCGCGTAGGCCCGTACGCGCGCCCGCTGCAACCCGAGGGCGGCCAGCAGGCCGAGGGCGGTGGCGGCGAGTGCCGGCGAGTGGTCGGTGGGTTCGGCGACGACCCGGGTCCGTGTGGTCGAGCTGCGGTCGGCGTACCTCACCACGAGGGTGAGGCGGCCGGCGACCTGGCCCTCCCCGCGCAGGCGCTGGCCGATCCGCTCGGCGAGTTCCAGCACGGACCGGTGGTGCCGTACGGGATCGAGGCAGTCGGCGTCCAGCACGAGCTCCGCCGCCAGGGACGCCGCCGGTTCCGCGGGGGTGACCGGGCGCGGGTCGTGGCCGCGGGCGCGGTCGCCGAGCAGGCGGGCCTGGCTGACGCCGAGGAGCCGCTGCAGGGTCACCGCGGGCAGCTCGGCGAGCTGCCCGACGGTGTGCAGGCCGTACCGTCCGAGCTTCTCCGCGGTCGCGCGGCCGACCCCGGGGAGGGCGGCGACCGGGCGCGGGGACAGCCACCGCGCCGCCTGCCCCGCGGGGACGCAGGTGGTGGCGCCCGGCGCGGACGCGTCGGCCGCCATGGCCGCGAGCATGCGGTTGCCCGCGAGTCCTGCGCTGCTGTCGATGCCGTAGAGGGCCTTCAGCCTCATCTTCACGAGCTGCACCGCGTCGTAGGGCGTCAGGTCGAAGTACCGGAGCGCGGAGGTCAGGTCGAGCTGGACGGCGTCGGGCGGCATCTCCTGGACGTGCGGCGTGACGCCGGACATCAGCTCGACGACGTCCCCGTACCGCTCCCCGCTCAGCGAGGCGTGCAGATGAAGGTGCGCGATGTGCCGCAGGCGTGCGGTCATCCCGCGCTCCCCGGGCTGGTGTAGCCGAACTTCTTCAGATCGGCCGACCGGCTGCCGGCGGGCTGCAGGTCGGCGTACGGGTGCAGGCGGGCGCCCGCGGTGCCGTCGGTCAGGGTGCGGCGGGGCTGGGCGGGCGTCGGGTGCGGGCGGTCCTCGCCCAGGAGGGCGAGTGCGGCCTCGGGGCCGTCGTCGCGGCGGGCGGCGGCGATCCGGTCCAGGTCCCAGGCCATGGTGCCGACGACGGTGCGCCGGGTGCCGCGCACCTGGACCGTGCCGCGCACCAGCAGCAGGCCGCTGTGGAAGACGGTGTGCGCGCAGGCCGGGTGGGAGTCCTCGAAGAACGCCAGGTCGACCAGGCCGGAGCCGTCCTCCAGCGTGACGAAGATGACGCGCTTGCCGCTGGCGATCGGCGGGGTCTGGGTGGCGGCCCGCACGCCGGCGACGAGCACCTGCTGACCGGGGCGCAGGCCGGCGAGGTGAGCCGCGTCCGTCGCGCCGATCTCGCGCAGCAGCCGGTGGTGGTGTTCCATCAGGTGCTGGGAGACGTCGATGCCGAGGGTGTTCAGTTCGGCGCTCAGGCTCTCGCGTCCGGTCATCTCCGGCAGCCCGCTCGGCTCCGTCCCGCCGGCCGCGTCCGCGCCGATGGGCAGTTGGCCCCCGCCCGCGAAGCGGGCCCGGGACTGCCGGTGCAGCTCCTCGATCTGGAGCAGGAGGTCGCGGCGGGTGAAGCGACCCTCATCGAGGCCGTCGAGGCTGTCCAGGGCGCCGATCCCGGCCAGGCGCTCGGCGACCGGCCTGCTGGGACGGGCCCGCTGCCAGAAGTCCGACAGCGACGTGTAGGGCCGGCCCTCCTCGATCCGTACGCCCTCGTCCTCGCTGATGCCGTGCACCGCGGACAGCGCGAGCCGCACCCCCCACCGGCCCGGGCCGGCCTCCTCCACGGTGTGCTTCGCCCGGGAGCGGTTGACGTCGACGGGCAGGACCGGCACGCCGCGCCGGCGGGCGTCGGAGACGAGGACGCGCTTGGGCCACATGCCGGGGTCGTGTTCGAGCAGGCCGGCCAGCAGGAACGCCGGGTAGTGCGCCTTGAGCCAGGCGCTCTGCAGCGCGGGGACGGCGAAGGCGACCGCGTGGGCCCGGCAGAAGCCGTAGGCGCCGAAGGCCTCGACGGTCTTCCATACCTCGTCCCGCACGGCCGTGTCGTAGCCGCGCGCACGCGCCTGCCGGTGGAACCAGTCCCTGACCCGGGGCAGCCGGTCCCCGTCCCCGAGCGCGCGCCGGGCGATCTCCCCCAGGGCCCGGTCGCACCCGGTCATCACCCTGAAGGTCTCGATGATCTGCTCGTGCCAGATGGTCACGCCGTACGTGTCGGCGAGCACCGGTTCGAGGTCGGGATGGGCGTACTCGGGTGCGCCGCCGTGGCGGGCGGCGACGTAGCGCTCGGGCATGCCGCCGGCGACCGGGCCCGGGCGGAAGAGGCTGATGTCCGCGATGACGTCCTGCGGGTCGCGCGGCTTGAGCCGGGACAGCAGGTCCTGCTGGCCGGGTGACTCCAGTTGGAACAGGCCCAGGGTGTCGCTGTCCTGGATGAGCTTGAACGCGAAGACGTCGTCGAGCGGCACCTGCTCCGGGTCGTCCAGGTCGATGCGGTTGCCCGTGGCCTGTTCGATCTCCGCGACGGCGTGGGCCATCGCGGACTGCATGCGCACGCCCAGGACGTCGAGTTTGATGTTGCCGAGGTCCTCGATCTCCTCCTTCGCGGCCATGGCCATGGGGTAGTCGCCCTGCGGGGTGGGCTGCACCGGCAGCCGGTCCAGCAGGGTGGCGTCGCTGATGACCACGCCGCACGGGTGCATGGCCATGCCGTGCACGAGGGCGTCGAGGCCCTCGGCGAGTTCCCACAGCGGGCCGTACCGGTGCGCCTCGGCGGCCAGTGGCCGCAGTTCCGGCAGTTCGGCGAGGGCGCCGGTGATGTCGGCGGCGCGCAGGTGCGGGAAGCTCTTGGCGATCCGGTCGACGTCGGCGGGCGCGATGCCGAGGGCGAGACCGGTGTCCCGTAGCGCCCTGCGCGCCCGGTAGGTCTCGGGCATGGCGGTGACCGCCACCCGTTCCCTGCCGAACCGGTCGAAGATCGTGTCGTAGCACTCCAGCCGCCGGGCCGACTCCACGTCGATGTCGATGTCGGGCAGCGAGTTGCGCCGGACGCTCAGGAAGCGCTCGAACAGCAGCCGGTGGTCGAGGGGGTTGGCCGTGGCGATGTCCAGGACGTGGCAGACCAGCGAGCCGGCGCCCGAGCCGCGGGCCGCGACCCGGATGCCCTTGGCCCGGATGTCGGCCACGACCTGGCCGACGGCGAGGAAGTACGAGTCGTAGCGGAGCGTGGAGATCGCCGTCAGCTCCTCGTCCAGTCGGGTACGGGCCGCGGGGTCGCGGTCGAGGCCGCGCCGGACCATGCCGGCCTCGCACTGCCGGCGCAGCAGCCGCGCGGCGCCGCCGGCGGCGGGCCCGGCGCCGAAGAGCGCCGCCTCCGGGAAGTGCCGCCGTCCCAGCCCGAGGTCCGCCTCGGGGTCGATCGTGCACGCGGCGGCCGTGGCGGCGGTGTCCGCCAGCAGGCGGCGCGCCCGCCGTACGTCCGCTCCCGCGCACTCGGCGACCAGCCGCGCGACGGCCGCCATCGCCCTCTCGTCCTTGAGCCAGCGCTGCCCGCTGTCCAGCCGGCGCCAGTCGATCGGGCGCAGCAGCCGCGCGGCGTCCAGGACGTCCGCGAGCCGGTGCTGGGCGGGGTCGGCGTAGCGGACGGCGTTGGAGAGCACGACGGTGGCGCCCGCGCGGTCGCCCAGCGCCAGGGTGCGGGCGGCGAGGCGCAGCGACCCGGGTCCGTCGCCCGCCCGCTTGTGGGCGACGGCCTCCAGCCGGAGCCCGTCCCCGAAGACCTCCCGCCACGGCGCCAGCAGCTTCGCCGCGACGTCCTCCCGCCCCACCGCCAGTGCCCGCACCGGCTCGGAGAGCGGGCCGAGCAGGGCCACCAGGCCGGCGCCGCCGTGCTCGCGCAGCGCCTCCCACGGCACCACCGGCGGGGTGCCGCCGGTCGCGCCGGCGTGGGCGGCGGACACGATGCGGCACAGCCGGGCCCAGCCCGCCCTGTCCCGGGCGAGCAGCACGAACCGCAGCGGCGGCTCGACCACGTGCGCCCCGCCCCGCGCCGGGGTACGCCGCCGCAGCCCGGGCGGCGGCGGCGCCACGCCCGCCACCGCCAGGTCGACCCCCGGCACCGGCCGGACCCCGGCCTTCTCGCAGGCCCGTACGAACCGGACGAGACCGGTGACGGTGTCCCGGTCGGTCAGCGCGAGGGCTCCCATGCCGCGCTCGGCGGCCCGCCGGACGAGGTGTTCCGGATGGGCCGCGCCGTAGCGGGCGGAGTAACCGGACGCGACGTGCACGTGGGCGAAGCCCACCATGCCGCACCTCCATCACTCCACCCCATTTCGGCTCTTTGTCACGATAGATTTCATCGTACATCCGTTCGATTACCCTAGCTCTCCCCAGCCGCCAGGCGAACGGCCCGGAGCACGTGATCCCCCAGCTCGGCGGCGCCACGAAGGCCGCCGGGGGCGCGCTTTCCGCCATCTCGCCGCCCGGGCAACCCAGTTGGCCGCCGAGGCGGCCGGACATGAGATTCGTCACTCGCCCGGGCGGCGCGCGGCGGCCGGGACGGCACCCGTCGACGGCGGGGCGGCGGGCCCGGCCGTCCGGCGCCGGTCAGCGGCCGGCGGGGGGGGCGCCGGTCAGCGGCCGGCGGGGCGGACGAGACCCGACTCGTAGGCGAAGACCGCCGCCTGGGTGCGGTCGCGCAGGGCCAGTTTGGTGAGGATCCTGCCCACGTGGGTCTTCACCGTCTGCTCCGCCACCACCAGCCGCCCGGCGATCTCCGCGTTCGACAGGCCCTGCGCGATGAGGCTCAGCACCTCGGTCTCGCGCTCCGTCAGCCCGCCGACGCGGTCCTTGAGCGGGGCCCGCGGGACGCGGGTCAGCCGGGCGAACTCGGTGATCAGGCGCCGGGTCACGGCGGGGGCGAGCAGCGCGTCGCCGGTGGCGACGACCCGTACGGCGTGGGCCAGTTCCGCGGCCGAGGCGTCCTTCAGCAGGAACCCGGACGCGCCCGCGCGCAGCGCCTCGTACACGTACTCGTCGAGGTCGAAGGTGGTCAGGATCAGCACCCGGACGTCGGCGTCCGGCGAGGCCGGCGGCTCGGTGAGGCGGCGGGTGGCCTCGATGCCGCCGAGGCCGGGCATCCGGATGTCCATCAGTACGACGTCCGGGCGCAGTTCCGCGGCCTTCGCGACGGCGTCGGCGCCGTCCACCGCCTGGCCGACGACCTCGATGCCGGGCTCGGCGTCGAGCAGCACGGTGAAGCCCTGGCGCACCATGACCTGGTCGTCGGCGATCAGCACGCGGATGTTCGTCACGGGGTGTCCTCACCGTCCGGGGTCGCGGGCGCGGCGGGCGGCGCCACGGGCAGTATCGCCGTGACCTCGTAGCCGCCGTCGGGGATGGTGCCGGCGGCCAGCTCGCCGCCCAGCATCGCCGCCCGCTCCCGCATCCCGAGCAGCCCGTGCCCCGCGCCCGCCCAGGGCGGGGCGGCGCGCTCGGGCGCGGTGTTGGCGACGCGGACCGTGAGCCCGGCGGGGTGGTAGCCGATCTCGACCCGGGCGCGGGCCCCGGGCGCGTGCCGGGCCACGTTGCTGAGCGCTTCCTGCACGATGCGGTACGCGGACAGCTCGATGCCGGGCGGCAGCGCGTACGGCTCGCCGGTGGTCCGGGTGTCGACGCCGACCCCGGCGCGGCGCACGGCGGCGGCGAGGTCGCCGAGGCGGTCGAGGGTGGGCTGCGGGGCGTGGCGCACGTCGTGGGGGTGGAGCGCGGGGGCGCCGGGGGTTTCCGCGGCCCCCGTGCCGCCCGTGCCGCCGTCGTCGGCGCGGAGCACGCCCAGCACCCGGCGCAGCTCGGTCAGCGCCTCGACGGCGCTCGCGCGGATCCCCGCGAGGTTCTCCCTCAGCTCCGCCGGCGGATCCCGCACCAGGTGCGGCGCGACCTGCGCCTGGATGGAGATCACCGACATGTGGTGCGCGACCACGTCGTGCAGCTCCCGCGCGATCCTGGTGCGCTCCTGCAGCAGAACGCGCCGGGCCCGCTCCTCCGCGGTCAGCTCCTCCTGCGCCGCCAGTTCCGTACGGGCCACCCGGCGCCCGCGCAGCGCGACGCCGCCGCCGGCGCACAGGCCGAGGACCAGCACGGCGAACGGCACGCCCTCGGTGTCGCCGGTGGCGAACAGGCCGTAGCCGAGGCCGGCCAGCACGCTGATCGCCAGCGTCTCGGCCGCGATCCGCGGCCGGCACCGCAGCGCCACCGCGAAGAGCACCGCGGCCTGCAGCACGAGCCCGGTGGCGGTCCACGGGAACATCGCGTCCGGGCCGGGGGCGGAGACGTCCGCGTACCGCGCGACCACCGGCATGACCGCCGTCGCGACCCACCAGGCGAGCACCGGCCGGACGACCGCGACGAGGACAGCCGCGGACTGCAGTGCGGCGAGCAGGCTGGCGACGCGCATGCCCATGTCGTAGCCGAAGGCGTACTGGTTGGTGGCGGCGATGTGCAGGGCCGCGAGCACCAGCACGGCCGGCACGGCCAGCGCCGGCAGCCACTCGCGCAGCCGGGAGCGCCCGGCGGTGGCCGGTGGCGTACGTGGCGCCGGGCTGACGGCCGTCGTCCACAGGTCCGCGCGCAGCGCCCGCATCACCGTGCGGAGCCCGTCGGCCGGTCGCTTCGCCATCCTCCCCTCCCTCCCTCGCCCCACCCTAGGTACCTCGCGGACTTCTCTCGTACGGATGCTCGTACGGCTGGAAGGCCGCCCGGCACACCAGCAGCACCGCCGCGAACGCCGGCAGCCACAGCAGCCGGGCCGGCACCCAGCCGCCCCCGTCCGGCACCGTGTGCAGCCCCGGCAGCGGGCCGCCCGCGAGCAGGCCGAGAGCCGAGACCGCCATCATCGCCGTCTGGTGCCAGAGGAAGACCGTCATCGCCGACAGGTTGAGCAGCGCCACCGCCGCCCACGCCGCCGGCCGCCGCAGCACCCGGCGCAGCGGCCCGAGCAGCAGCAGCGCGGCGCCGCACTGGGCGAGGCCGAAGGTGACGGCGGCGAGGGTCGGCGGGTTCAGGTTGGAGACCTCGGCACCGGGCACGCCGACCATGGCCGCGGGGTAGCCGGCGTACCGCACCAGCCCCGCCGTCGCCGCCGCACCGCAGCCGAGCAGCGCCCACGCCGTACGCCGCCCCGGCAGCCCGCGGCGGGCGCCGCGCGCGCCCAGGGCGTACGGCACGAGCCAGCCCGCCGCGACGTTCACCCAGCCCAGCGCGGGCGGCCCGTCGAACCGCAGCCGCCACAGGTCCACGCAGCCGACCACGGCCAGCGGCCACAGCGGGTGCAGCCGGGCGGCCACGGGGGTCGCCGCGGTCAGCGCGGCGAACACCGGCAGGAACCACAGCGGCGACAGCGCGAGCTTGCCGAGGGCCCGCACGGTCACGTACCCGGCGCCGCCCGCCAGCAGCACGCCGAGCACCGCCGCCCACACCGCGAGCAGGGCGCCGACGGGCCGGAAGAGCCGGCCGAGCCGGGCGCGGAGCCGGCGGGGGCGGAGGGCCCGGGCGGCGCCGGTCGAGGCGGAGCCGCGGGCGGCGACGTAACCGCCGACGAAGAAGAAGACGGCCAGGGTCTGAAAGACCCAGGAGGCGGGTGTCAGCGCGGGCGTGTACTGGAGCGGGCTGGCGGCGCGCACGGTGCCGCTGTCGACGACGAGGGCGGTGACCAGCCAGTGGCCGAGCACGACGCCGAGGATGGCGACGGCGCGCAGGGCGTCGATCCCGCGGTCGCGGGTGACCGGAGCGGCGGCGCGTGGCACGGCGTCACGCACGGGTGCCGCCGGGGGCGGTGCGGGCGGACGGACGCGGGTGCGGAGCGGCGGCGCACCCGGCCTCTCCGCGCACGATCCGGGCCAGGTTCCGCAGCGGTACGGAGCCGGGGTTCAGGTAGTCGCTGTGGCCGCCGGACCCCGCGGCGAAGGGGCAGGCGCCGAAGTCCGGCGAGACGGGGTCCGCGCCGAAGCCGAGCGTCGTCACGAGCAGCGGGACCCGTACGTGCGGCACCTCCCCCACCCAGTCGTCCGCGCCCCGGCCCGCCCACACCGTGGCGGACGCGCCCAGGTCGGCGGCGCTGCCGGCGCCCGTCCCCGGGCTGCCGTACAGGACGATGTCCGCGACCCGCAGCCCCTCCGCCGCGCGGCCGCAGACCACGGAGCCGTACGAGTGGCAGAGCAGCGAGACCCGGGCGCCCGGGCGGGCGGCGTTCATCGACCGGACGAAGGCGCGCAGCCGGGGTGCGGCGGCCTCGGCGCGGCCCGCGGTCAGCGACGCGGGGCCGACCGTGCCCGGCGTCGCGTAGCCGAGCCAGGCGACGACGGCGCCCGCCCCGTCGCCGGGGGCGCCGGCGCGCAGTTCGCGGTGCAGCGCCACCGCGCCTGCGCGGAAGCGGCCGTACGAGTCGAGGCCGGTGTCGGAACCGGGGACGAGGACGGCGATGCGCCGGGCGCGCGCCAGGTCGCCGAACACCTCCGCGCTGCGCCCGCCGGCGCGGCCGTCGAACGAGAGGAACTGCCGCCCGGGCGCCGCCATCGCGCGCAGCGACCCGGCGCGGCGCCGGTCGCCGTGGGCGGCGGCCATCCGCTCGGCGGCGCGGATGCCGTCCCGGTTGGCGGCGTACCGCTGCGCGAGGGCCGCCGGGGTCGCGGCACCCACCTCGAACGGCACGTCCGGCACCGGCGCCGGCACGGCGGCGGGGCGCGCCGCGGCGGCCACGGGCAGCGCCACGGACGCGGCGACGAGGCCGGCGAGCAGCGCACGCCGCAGCCGGGCGGCACGCGAACGGACCCGGCGCAACCGGGAGTCGCGCGGTCCCGCGGCACCACCGGCCCCGCGCGGAAGCCGGCCGATCGCCCCACCGCTCAAGCCGGGTGCGCGCGGGCGGGGCGGTGCCATGGCGGGGTCCTCTCACCGGGTGCGTCTCGTGATCCGGTGAGAAAGCTACGGACGGCCGGCCCTCGCCGGCGTCCCGCCGGAGAGCCCATCCGCCGGGTAGCTCTCAGGTACGACGGGTACGGGGCCCGCTCCCGCCCGCGCGCCCGCTCAGCCCCGCAGCACCGCCCTGTCGACCAGCGTGACCAGCGGCACCTCGAACTCGGTGCGCTGCGTCTCCGGCCGCGCCGCCAGGTATCCGAGCACCCGGGCGAGCAGTTGCGCCCGCTCGTCCTCCGGCAGCAGCAGCACCCGCGAGTGCGTGGCCACCATCGCCGTCAGCGAATCGCGCGTGTACCGCATCCTGTTGGGGAACCGGTGCCGCCGCACCGGCTCGTACTCCTCGTGCGCCGGCAGCTCCACCTCGTCGGACAGGTCGGCGAAGCAGGCTTCGCCGCGGGTGATCTGGTCCAGCCCGGCGATCCAGTTCACCTCGTGGTCGCCCTGGTTCCACAGCCCGGCGACGACCCCGCCGGGCCGCAGCACGCGGGCGATCTCCGGCATGGCACGCTCCGGGTCGAACCAGTGGAACGCCTGCCCCGCCAGCACCGCGTCCACGGAGCCGTCGGGCAGCGGGATCCGCTCGGCGGTCCCCTCGAGCGCCGGCACGTCCGGGAGCGTACGCCGCAACTCGGCCCGCATCGCCGGGTCCGGCTCGACGGCCGTGGCCCGCAGGCCCTCGGCGACCAGGGCGGCGGTCAGCTTGCCGGTGCCGGCGGCGAGGTCGAGCACGTGCGGGTCGCCGCGGTCCGCGACCGGCTCCAGGGCCCATCGGACCGCGGCGACGGGGTAGTCGGGGCGGAATTCGGCGTAGGCGGCGGCCTGGCTGCCGAAGGAGGAGGCGCGCCGCCGGTGCAGCTCGGGGTCCGTATCCATGATCGACACGGTACGCCGCCCGCGCCCGCGCCGATACCGCGGGCGGCCGACGCGCACCCGCGTCGGCCGCCAACTGCCCGCCGTCCTCGCCCGGCAGGCCGTTCTCCTCCCGGCGGCGGCACGGCCGGCGGGCGAGCGTGAGGCGGTCGTCTGTCATCGGCGCAACGTACGCCGGTACGATCACCGCATGCAGCGCCCCGGCCGACCCCGCGCACGGCCGCGAGAGCCGGAGGGCTGGCCCACCGCGACCGGCACGACGGCGCTGAGCGTGTCGCTGCCCGAGGTGGATCCCGTCGTACGGCGCTGGCGCGCCCGCCACGACACCGCCGCCGCCCACGGCGGCACCGCCCACGTCACGGTGCTCTACCCCTTTCTGCACCGCGACCGCGTCGGCGCCCCCGTACGCGCCGCGCTGCGGCGGCTGTTCGCCGCGCACGAGGCGTTCCCGGTGACCTTCGGGCGCTGCGCCCGCTTCCCCGGGGTGCTGTACCTGGTGCCCGAGCCGGACGGCCCGCTGCGGGCGCTGACGAAGGCGGTCGTCGGGCAGTGGCCGGGCCACCCTCCGTACGGCGGCCTCTTCGGCGATCTCGACCCGCACCTGACGGTCGCCAACAGCGGCGGTGAGGCGGTGCACGCGGCGATCGAGGCGGACCTCGCGCCCCGGCTGCCGGTGGCCGCGCGGGTGGGGGCGGTGGACCTCGTCGCGTACGACGGGAGGCGGTGGCGGGAGTGGCTGCGCTTCCCGCTGGGTGCGTCCCCGGGCGGCCACGGTCCCCCGGGCGGCCACGGCCCGCCGGGCGCGGAGGCGGACGCGGGTACGGACGCGGACGCGAGGACGGAGGCGGACGCGGGGGCGGGCTGAAGCCCCGGCGGGAGCCGCCGGTTCAGCCGCGGGCGGCCTCCGCGGCGACCGCCCTCCGCTCGTACGCCTCCCGGGCGTCGAGGAGTTCGTCCCAGTGCTCCGCCGCCCACGCGCACGCCGCGTCCAGCGGCTCCAGCATGCTCCGCCCCAGCGGCGTCAGCGCGTACTCCACCCGCTGCGGCGGCCCTTCGGCCACCGTGCGCGACACCAGCCCGTCGCGTTCGAGGCCGCGCAGCGAGCGGGTCATCACCTTGGGCGTCACCCGCCGCAGCGGAACGCGGAGTTCGGAGAAGCGGCGCGGTCCGTCCTCCAGGCACCTGAGGATCAGGCCGGCCCACTTGTCGCCGAAGCGGAACGGCAGCATCGACGACGGGCACAGCTCGTCGAACATGTCGGGACGCAGCGGCTCGCTCATCCCGCCAGCGTAGGCGGCGATCCCGGTATCCCGGAGGAAACCGCAGGTCCCGTTAGCGTGCGCGGACGACGACGACCGACGCGGGAGGTACGCGGCATGGGCAGGATCGTGGTGTACGGGGCGGGCGGCAGGGCCGGCCGCCAGGCGGTGGCGGAGGCGCGGCGGCGGGGGCACGAGGTGGTGGCCGCGGTGCGGGACCCGGCGACGCACGCGGACCTCGCGGGCGACGGCATACGCCCGGTGGCCGGAGACGTGACGGACCCCGGGGCGGTGGCGGCCGGCGCCGCCGGCTGCACCGCGGCGATCGCCGCGGCGGCGGTGTACGGGGAGGGCACGGACCCGGACGCATTCTTCCGCGGCTCGGCGAAGGCGCTGGTGGCCGGTCTCGCCCGGGCGGGGGTGGCGCGGCTGGTGCTGGTGGGGCTGTCGTCGCTGCTGCCGGACGCGACGGGCCGCCGGCTGCTCGACGCCCCGGGGTTCCCCGCGGAGTTCCGCCCCTTCTGCGAGGCGCACGCGGCGGGCCTGGAGACCCTCCGCGCGGCGCCGCCGGAGCTGGACTGGCTCTACGTCAGCCCGGCCGGTGACTTCGACCACGGCGCCGGGCGTACGGACCGCGGCTACCGGGTCTCCCCCCACGGCGACCCCGCGGCGCGCATCTCGTACCCGGACTTCGCCGTCGCCCTGCTGGACGAGGCGGAGTCGCCCCGCCACCGCCGTACGCACCTGGCGGTGACGCAGGCCGCATAGCGCGCGCCGTGCGCGCCGGTCGCGGTCAGCGCGCCCGGTCGCGGAACACGTGCCGGTACGTCCGCGGCGAGACCCCCGTCTGCCGGGCGAACTGGTGCCGCAGGTTCGCCGCGCTCCCCAGCCCCGCGCGCCGCGCCACCGCCTCCACCGGGACGTCCGTGGTCTCCAGCAGCTCCTGCGCCAGCCGGACCCGCTCGTGCAGCAGCCACTGCAGCGGCGTGACGCCGAGGGTGTCGCGGAACCGGCGGGCGAAGGTGCGCTCCGCGAGGTGCGCGGCGCGGGCCAGTCGGGCCACGGTGAGCGGCTCGTGGAGGCGGGCGCGGGCCCAGTCGAGCACCGGTGCCAGCCCGTGGTCGGGGGCGGCCGGGCGGGCCGGGGCCGGGGGGAGCTTGGCGTACTGGGCCTGGCCGCCCTCGCGGTGCGGGGGTACGACCATGCGCCGGGCGACCTCGTTGGCGACGGCGGCGCCGTGGTCGCGGCGGACGAGGTGCAGGCAGAGGTCGACGGCGGCGCCGGTGCCGGCGGAGGTGAAGACGGGGCCGTCCTCGCAGTAGAGCGCGTCGGGATCGACGCGGACGCGGGGGAAGCGGTGGGCGAAGTCGGCGGCGTTCATCCAGTGGGTCGTCGCCCGGCGCCTGTCCAGCACACCGGCCGCCGCCGGTACGTACGCGCCGGCGCACAGCGAGACGATCCGCTTGCCCGCCTCGTATGCCTTCCGCACGGCGGCGACGAGGCCGGGCGGCGGGTCGAGCTGGTGGCTGCGGGTGAGGCCGGGGATGAGCACGGTGTCGGCCTCGGCCAGGTCGTCCAGGCCGTACGGGCTCTGCAGGAGCAGCCCGGGGGCGGTGGTCAGCGGGCCGGGCTGGGCGGCGCACAGGCGTAGCTCGTACCAGGGGTCGGCGAGGTCGCTGCGGTCGAGGCCGAAGACCTCGCAGGGCACGGCGAGTTCGTAGGCGGGGGCGCCGTCCGTGACGGCGACCCCGACGACGTGGCGCGGCGTCGGTGTCACCGTCGGGTTCCGGGTCGGCGCGGGCATGGCAGGAATTTAGCGCAGAGAGGCATTTCTGCCCATGGTCGCGCAGGGGGCCGGCACGCGAGGCTCCGGTCATGGCCGACACGACCAGCGGCGCCGCCCCGGCGGGCGGCGCGGAGCCGACGCATGCCGCGGCCCGGGTACGCCCGGGGCGTACCCCGGAACGCGCCCCGAACCCCCCGGCACCGGGCCGCGCCCCCGCGCACTCCCCCGGCGGCCTCACCGCCGCGCAGGGCACCGCGATGTACGTCGGCGCCGTCCTCGGCACCGGCGTCATCACCCTGCCCGCGCTCGCCGCCGACACCGCGGGCCCCGCCTCCCTCGTCGCGTGGGCCGCGCTCGTCCTGGTCTCCGTGCCGCTGGCCGCCACCTTCGCCGCCCTCGGTGCCCGCCACCCCGACTCCGGCGGCGTCTCGACGTACGCCCGGCTCGCCTTCGGCGAGCGCGCCGCGACCGTCGTCGGCTGGTGCTTCTTCCTCGCGATACCCCCGGGCGCCGCGGCCGCCGCGCTCTTCGGCGGCGCGTACGTCTCCGCCGCCGTGGGCGGCGGCACGGCGACGACCACCGCCACCGCCGCCGGCCTCATGGCCGCCGTCACCGCCGCCAACGCCGCGGGGCTGCGGGTGACCGGCCGGCTGCAACTGGCGCTCGCGGTCCTGCTCGTCGTCCTCCTGGTGACCGCGGTGCTGATGTCGCTCCCCCATGCCCGTACGGACCATCTGCGGCCCTTCGCGCCGCACGGCTGGACGGCCGTCGCGCCCGCCGCCGCGCTGCTGGTCTGGAGCTTCGCCGGCTGGGAGGCGATCACGCACCTGGCGGGCGAGTTCCGCCGGCCGGCCAGCGACCTGCCGCGCGCGACGGGCGCGGCCGTCGCGCTGGTGGGGGTGCTCTACCTGTCCGTCGCCTTCGCCGTCGTCGCGGTCCTCGGCCCCGCCGCGGCGGACTCCGACGCGCCGCTCGGCGACCTCATGGCCCGCGGCCTCGGCGGCCCCGCCCGCCCGCTCGCCGCGGGCGCCGCGCTGCTCCTCACCCTCGGGGTCATGAACGTCTACTACGCCGGGGCCGCCAAGCTCGGCGCCGCCCTCGGGCGCGACGGCGCGCTGCCGGCGAAGCTGGCGCGGGGCAGCGAGGCCGGGGAGGTGCCGCGGCGGAGCCTGGCGGTGCTCTCGGCGCTGTCGTTCGCGGCGCTGGCCGCGGTGACGCTGACGGACACCGGCACGAAGCCGCTGGTGCTGCTGACCACGGGCTCGTTCACCACCGTCTACGCGGTGGGCGTGGCCGCCGCGTTCCGGCTGCTGCCGCGCGGGAGCGCGGGGCGGAAGGCGGCGGTGCCGGCGCTCGTCGCGGTCGCGGCGCTGCTGGTGGCCTCCGGCCCGTACCTGCTGTGGCCGCTGTCGGTGACGGCGGCGGCGTGGCTGTACACGAGACGCCGCCGGCCGGCGACGGGGGCCGGTTCGTCGGCACACGGGTAAGGACCGGGCGCCACGGCGCCCGGTCCTTACCGCTCGTTCCCCGCCGGCCCGGTCCCCGCCGGCGTGCTCAGGTGAAGTTCAGCTCGCCCGTGCGCGTCCGCTTCAGCTCGAAGAACTTCGGGTACGCCGCCATCGCCAGCGCCCCCTCGAAGACCCGCAGCGCCTCCTCGCCCCGCGGGATGGCGGTCATCACCGGCCCGAAGAACGCCACGCCGTCGATGTGGATCGTCGGGGTGCCGACGTCCTCGCCGACCGGGTCCATGCCCTCGTGGTGGCTCGCGCGCAGCGCCTTGTCGTACTCGTCGCTCTCCGCGGCGGCGGCCAGCTCGGCCGGCAGGCCCACCTCGGCCAGGGCGGCCTCGATGACGGCCGTCAGGTCTTCCTCGCCCCCGTTGTGGATGCGGGTGCCGAGGGCGGTGTACAGGTCGCGCAGGACCCCCTCGCCGTGCTGCTGCGCGGCGGCGATGCAGACCCGGACCGGGCCCCACGCCCGGTCCATCAGCGCGCGGTACCCCTCCGGCAGGTCGCGGCCCTCGTTGAGCACGGACAGGCTCATCACCCGAAAGCGCAGGTCCACGTCCCGCTGCCGCTCCACTTCGAGGATCCAGCGCGAGGTGATCCACGCGAACGGACAGACGGGGTCGAAGTAGAAGTCGACCTTGGGCGTTTCACCGGTGGCAGCCGCCATGGGCCATCTCCCTGATGTGGTACGGATACACGCAACATCTGACGCCAGCGTCAACGCCGACCCTCACGGCCGCATTCCGAGGAGCCGACCATTTTCCCCGACACCCCGGCGGTCCTGCTGCTGACCGGCGTCCAGGCCGCCGGCAAGTCCACCGTCGCCCAGTTGATCGCCGAACGGCTGCCGCGCTCGGCGCACGTGCGCGGCGACGTCTTCCGCCGCATGGTGGTGGGAGGGCGCGCCGAGGTGACGCCGGAGGGTTCGCCGGAGGCGCTGCGGCAGTTGAGACTGCGGTACGGGCTGATGGCCCGCACCGCCGACGCGTACGCGGCGGCCGGCTTCACGGCGGTCGCCCAGGACGTGGTGCTGGGTGCCGAGCTGCCGCGGACCGCGGCGCTGTTCCGTACGGACCCGCTGCTCGTCGTCGTCCTGGCGCCGTGCCCGGAGGCGGTGGCGGCCCGCGAGGCGGGGCGGGCGAAGACGGCGTACGGGCCGGCGTGGGGCGTACGGGAGCTGGACGGCGTGCTGCGCAACGAGACCCCGCGCCTCGGGCTGTGGCTGGACACCTCCGGCCAGACGCCGGCGGAGACGGCGGACGAGATCCTGGCCCGCGCCTGGCGGGAGGCCCGCGTCGAGTGCTGAGGCCGCCCGCACGGTGCCGCCCGCCCCGGGTCGCCGGCGGCGTCCTGCTCTCGGCGAATCCCCGCGCGCGACGGCCCCGGCGCCCGGCACCCTGGTCCCATGCCCGAGTCCGTCGCCGTACTCTCCGACATCCACGGCGTGCTGCCCGCGCTCGAAGCCGTGCTCGCCGAGCCCGACGTACGCGCCGCCGACACCGTCGTCCTGACCGGCGACCTCGCCGCGGGACCGCTCCCCGGCCGCACCCTCGACGCGCTGGCCGCGCTCGGCGGGCGCGCCGTGTGGGTGGGCGGCAACGCCGACCGCGAGCTGGTCGCGTACCGGCGCGGCGCCCGCGCCGCCCTCCCCGACCCGATCGCGCCGTGGGCGGCGGAGCAGTTGCGCGCGGAGCAGGTCGAGCTGCTGGCGTCGCTGCCGGCGAGCGCCACGCTGCCGGTCGGCGGCCTCGGGCAGGTGTACTTCTGCCACGCCACCCCGCGCGCCGACGACGAGACGGTGCTGGTCGACGCGGCGCCCGGGCGCTGGGCCGAGGTGCTGGGCGGCCTCGGGCCGCAGGTCGAGACCGTGGTGCTCGGGCACACGCACATGCCGTTCGCCCGGCTCACGCACGGCCGCCTCGTGGTCAACCCGGGCAGCGTCGGCATGCCGTACGGCCGCCCCGGCGCCCACTGGGCGCTGCTCGGCGCGGGCGGCGTGGCGCTGCGGCGGACGGCGTACGACTACGGGGCGGCCTGCGCGCGGATCGCGGCGGAATCCGGCTACGCGGGCGCGGCGGCGTGGGCGGACGAGTACGTGTGGGCCCGCAACTCCGCCGAAGACGCGCTCGCGGCCTTCGGCGATTGATGCGCGCGGCGCGAACCGCCGCGGACCGCCCGTACCCGCCCGCCGACCGCCGCCGGCCCGCGCCCGGGCCGTCGGCACTCCGGACCCGTACGAGCCGGGGCTCCGGCCGTCAGTCCTCCCGGTCCGGCCGGTCCCGCGGCGGCGGCTCCAGCTCCTCGACGGACGCCACGTCGCCCGGGTCCACCGCCTCCGGCCCGAGCCCCTGATCCACGGAGCCCTCCGGCCCTCCGATCTGCTCCACCGCGCCCAGCGGGTCGATCGGGTCCACCGGCGCCGGCACGTCCTCGTCGTCCTCCGCCCCGGGCTCCGCACCGTCCACCGGCGGCGGCGCGGGTCCGGGCCCGCCGGCCGGCGGCTGCCCGGCCATGCCGGACTGCGCCCGCTCCAGGAACCGCAGCAGCTCCACCGGGAACGGCAGCACCAGCGTCGAGTTCTTCTCCGCCGCCACCGCCCCCACCGTCTGCAGCAGCCGCAACTGGAGCGCCGAGGGGTGGTCGGACATCTGCCGTGCCGCCTGTGCCAGCTTCCGGGACGCCTGCAGCTCCGCGTCGGCGTTGATGACCCGCGCGCGCCGGTCGCGCGCCGCCTCCGCCTGCCGGGCCATGGAGCGCTTCATCGTCTCGGGCAGCGACACGTCCTTGATCTCGACCCGGTCGATGGTCACGCCCCACTCCACCGCCGGGCTGTCGATCATCAGCTCCAGCCCCTGGTTGAGCTTCTCCCGGTTGGAGAGCAGGTCGTCCAGGTCGCTCTTGCCGATGATGGACCGCAGCGAGGTCTGGGCCATCTGGGAGACGGCGAAGCGGTAGTCCTCGACCTGCACGACGGCGTCCACCGGCGCCACGACCTTGAAGTAGACGACCGCGTCGACGCGGACCGTCACGTTGTCGCGGGTGATGCCCTCCTGGGCCGGGATGGGCAGGGTCACGATCTGCATGTTGACCTTGCGCATCCGGTCGACGACCGGGACGATCATCTTGAAGCCGGGGCCGCGGATTCCGGGCCTGAGCCGGCCGAGCCGGAAGACCAGCCCCCGCTCGTACTGCTTGACCACCCGGGCCCCGGCCAGCACGTAGATGCCCCCGAGGCAGACGATGGCCACTATTACTGCGATCAGTGCCTCGATCATCACGGCCCCCTGCGTCGTGTGCGAGTCAGCCGTTCTGTCTCCACGGTAGCCCCGACGCCGGGCCGGGGCAGCGTGCGGCCGCCGCGCCCGTACCGCGTCGCGCGCCGCCCGGTACCGGAACCCGCTCCGTCCGGCCCGGAAACCGCACCGCCCCCGCCCGGTGGGGGTCCGGGCGGGGGCGGCGGCCGGGGCGCTCAGGCCCCGCGCGTCAGGGTCAGTAGACACTCACCCCGTACGCGTTCAGCGCCTCGACGACCGGCTGGAAGAAGGTCGTGCCGCCGCTGGAGCAGTTGCCGCTGCCGCCGGAGGTCAGGCCGAGGGCCGTCGTGCCGGAGAACAGCGGGCCGCCGGAGTCGCCGGGCTCGGCGCAGACGTTGGTGCGGACCATGCCGTAGACGACGTCGCCGCCGCCGTAGTTCACGGTCTGGTTCAGCCCCGTGACGCTGCCGCCGTGGAGGCCGGTGGTGGAGCCGCTGCGCTGCACGGACTGGCCCATGGTCGCGTTGGCGGCGCCGGTGATGTCCCGGCTGCTGCCGTTGTACAGGTTCACGGAGCCGGGGTGGGTCTGCGCCGAGTTCGTGTACCGGACCAGCCCGTAGTCGTTCGTCGGGAAGCTCGACCCGGCGGTCGGGCCGATGGTGGTGGTGCGGCCGGAGTTGCTCCACCAGGTGCCCGCGCCATCGGTGCAGTGACCGGCGGTGACGAAGTAGTACGTGCTGCCGCTGCGGACGTTGAAGCCGAGCGAGCAGCGCCAGCCGGACGCGTAGATGGCCTGGCCGCCGTTGATGTAGCGCTGGAGCTTGCCCTGCATGCGCTCGATCCGCATGGCTTCCGCGTCGGGGCCCGCGGTCCGCTTGATGCGGGCCACCTCGGCGGGGGTCACGGTCTCGTCGATGCTGACGACGAGGGTGCCGGACTTCTTGTCGACGCCCCATGCGGTGCCGCCGACGTCGGCGGCGAGCACGGCGTCGCCGGCTCTCTCCAGGGTGGCGGCGCTGAAGCCCTCGGGCTGCTGGGCGGCGCCCGACGCCGGTACCGCGAGCGCGGCGCCGGCCAGGGCGGCGGTCAGCGCGGCGACCAGCCGCAGTCGCTTCTTGGTGCCGCTCAGTGGGGGTGTGCGCTTGATCCTCACTCAGTCCTCCGAGTGTGCTCGGGGACCCGCCGGCGGGCAGGTCCGTGAGGCGCAGCCACGGGGCCGGGAAAACGCGAAGCGGCTCGCCCGGCCGGGTTCCGTACTGCCGGCCGTTGGGGGTGCGGGCCCCTTATTTTCGTCGTGCCCCTGACAAGCGCTGCTGAGAGTATTCAGACGATGACAGGTGTGCACAAGTAGGCACTTGGACATGTTGGCGCAATCACGCCCCCCGTCCCGGCCGACCGGCCCGGGCGGGCCGCCGTCCACTCGAACAGCGCGGCAACCACCCGAGCGGACGCCGAAACACCCGTCCGGCCCTGCGGTAATCTCCTGTCACCCCGTCAGACCCCCTGCGCCGGGGGAACTCTGACGAACCGACAGCCGTTTCTGTGCCAGTACTGTCACGAACCCGGCGCGTGCCCTCTATCTGATTGGCACATCATCCGCATCATGGATGACCATAGGTGAGCGGACAGACATCCCCGGACCGCTCCGGGGACAGCCCACGCCGCGGGAGAGAGAGGAGGCGTCATGGGATCGGTACGCAGGGCTAGTGCCTGGCTCGGCCTCGTCGACGACAACGAAGACGAGCGCTACTACGACGGGTACGAAGACGACAGCGCGGACACCCAGGGAGACGCCGCCTGGACGACGGACCCGCGCGTGCGCGTGGCGTCCCAGGCCGCCCAGGAGAAAGGGCGCCGTATCGCCACCGTGTCGCCGGACGGGTTCCGGGACGCGCGCGGGATCGGCGAACTCTTCCGCGAGGGCGTCCCCGTCATCGTGAACCTCACGATGCTGGAGGCCGCCGACGCCAAGCGCGTCGTCGACTTCGCCGCGGGTCTGACCTTCGGCCTGCGCGGCTCCATCGAACGGGTGGCGACGCGGGTGTTCCTGCTGACCCCCGCGGAGTACGCGATCGTGCCGGGCGAGGTGCCCCGCTCCACGCAGGGCGGGTTCTTCAACCAGAGCTGACGCGACGACCGCCGGAACGACGGCGACCGGGGCTGGGCCGTGCGGCTCAGCCCCGGAACGCGTCCAGCCCCGTCAGCGCCTTGCCCAGCACGAGCTGGTGCATCTCCACCGTGCCCTCGTACGTCAGCACCGACTCCAGGTTCGTGGCGTGCCGCATCACCGGGTACTCCAGCGAGATGCCGTTCGCGCCCAGGATCGTGCGGGCCGTCCGGCAGATCTCGATCGCCTCGCGGACGTTGTTGAGCTTGCCGAAGCTGACCTGTTCCGGGCGCAGCGTGCCGGCGTCCATCCGCGTGCCCAGGTGGTGCGCGAGCAGCACGCCCTTGTGCAGCTCGACCGCCATGTCGGCGAGCTTGGCCTGGGTGAGCTGGAAACCGCCGATGGGCCTGCCGAACTGCTCGCGGGTACGGGCGTACTCGAGCGCCGTGTCGAAGGACGACCGGGCCGCGCCCATGGCGCCCCAGACGATCCCGTAGCGGGCGTGCGTCAGACAGCTCAGCGGGCCGCGCAGCCCGGCGGCCTCCGGCAGCACGGCGTCGGCGGGCAGCCGCACCTCGTCCAGGACCAGTTCCGCGGTGACCGAGGCGCGCAGCGACCACTTGTGCCTGATCTCGGGCGCGGCGAAGCCGGGCGTGTCGGCGGGGACGACGAAGCCGCGGATGCCGTCGTCGGTACGGGCCCACACGACGGCGACGCCGGCCACCGAGCCGTTGGTGATCCACGTCTTGCGGCCGGTGAGCACCCAGTCCGAGCCCTCCCGCTTCGCGTGCGTGCGCATCCCGGCCGGGTCGGAGCCGTGGTCCGGCTCGGTCAGGCCGAAGCAGCCGATGACCTCGCCGGTGGCCATCCGCGGCAGCCACCGCTGCTTCTGCTCCTCGGAGCCGAAGCGCCAGATCGCGTACATCGCGAGCGAGCCCTGCACGGAGACGAGCGAGCGGATGCCGGAGTCGGCGGCCTCCAGCTCCAGACAGGCCAGCCCGTACTGCACGGCGGAGGCGCCGGCGCAGCCGTAGCCGGTGAGGGACATGCCCAGGGCGCCCATCGCGCCCAGTTCGCGGGCCAGTTCGCGGATGCCGGGGAGCTCGCCGCGCTCGTACCAGTCGGCGATGTGCGGCAGCACCCGGTCGGCGGCCCAGCCGCGCACGGTGTCGCGGACGGCGACGTCCTCGGGGCTGAGGAGGTCGTCAACTCCGAGCGGATCGCCGGGGTTGAACGGCGGCGTAGTGCTTGCGGGCATGGCTGTCGTCCTCCGGCCGGCCGTCGGGGTCACGGCCCGACGCTACTTGCGCGTATTCCACGTCGTCCAGCCTCGCCGCGCGCGGCGTGACCTCTTCCACACCCCGTACGCGCCCGGCCCGCGCACTCCGCTCCCCCGTCCGGCCGGCGCCGTCCCGTACGCCGCCCGCCGCCCACCGCTCGCGCCGCACCCCGGCCGGGGCCACGGGACGCGCGCCGGGCGCCGCGCCGGCGCCCTTCGCCGCGCTGCCGCCCGCCTCGCCGGGCGCGCCGCACTCCATCGACCGCGGCAGCCGCAGCGCCGTGAGCGCCCCGAGCAGCAGCAGCCCGGCACTGACGGCCAGCGTCACGTGCATGCCGTGGACGAACGCGTCCCGCGCGGCGTCCCGCAGCGTGGCGCCGGCGGCGCCGCCCAGCTCGCCCGCGGTCTCGTACGCCTCGCCCAGCGAGTTGCCCGCCGCGTCGGTCGCACTCGACGGCACGCCGGGCACGGTGCCGAGCGCGGGGCGGTAGACGGCGTTCATGACGCTGCCGAGCAGCGCTATGCCGATGCCCGCGCCGAGTTGGTACGAGGTCTCGCCGATGGCCGCGACCCCGCCGGCCTGCTCCGCCGGCGCCTCGCTGAGCATCGACTCGTACGCGCCGAAGATGGTCGTCTCCAGCCCGTACCCCAGCAGCACGAAGCCCGCGCCCAGCACCAGCGGCCGGTCCTCCTCGCCCAGGGTGATCAGCCCGGCGACGGCGACGGCGGTGAGCAGGAAGCCGAGCGCGACCATGGCGCGCGGGCCGAGCCTGGCGACCATCCGGGAGCCCGCGAGCCCCGCGGCCACGGCGGCGACGGTCAGCGGGATCAGCCGCAGCCCGGTCTCCAGCGGGCTGAGGCCGAGGACGAGCTGCATGTACTGCACGGCGACGAGCTGCAGCCCCACGAGGGCGAGGAGCGCCAGCACGATGCAGCCGACGGCGGTGCCGAAGGACCGGCAGGAGATGACGTCGAAGTCGACGAGCGGGTGGGCGCGGCGGCGCTGCCTGCGGACGAAGAGGACGAGCAGCGCGCAGCCGAGGAGCAGCGGCCCGGCGACGGCCGGGTGCAGCGGCCCGTCGCCCGCGCCGGCCTGTTTCAGTGCGAGGACGACGCCGAAGAGGCCGGCCGCCGCCATCAGCGCGCCGACGACGTCCCAGGGGCCGGCCCGGTCGGCGGTGGACTCCGGCAGCAGCCAGCGGCCCACGGGCACGGCGATCACCATCAGCGGGATGTTGATCAGGAAGACCGAGCCCCACCAGAAGTGCTCCAGCAGAAAGCCGCCGAGCAGCGGCCCGATGGCCGCGCCCACGGCGGCGGTGGCGCTCCACAGGCCGATGGCCGCGGCGCGCTCGCGGCGGTCGGGGAAGACCTGGCGCAGGATCGACAGCGTGGCCGGCATGATCATGGCGCCGCCGACGCCGAGGAGGGCGCGGGCGGCGATCAGCACGTGCGGGTCGCTCGCCGCGGCGGCGAGCGCGGAGGCCAGGCCGAAGATCGCGTAGCCGAGGAGCAGGACGCGGCGGCGGCCCACGCGGTCGCCGAGGGTGCCGAAGAGGATCAGCAGGGAGGCGGCGACCAGGGGGTAGGCGTCGACGATCCAGAGCAGGTCGACGGCGCCGGGCTTGAGGTCTTCGGTGAGCGCGGGGACGGCGACGTGCAGGACGGTTGCGTCGAGGGCGACGAGCAGCAGGCTGGAGCAGAGGACGGCGAGCACGGTCCAGCGTCCGGCGCCGCCGCCGCAGGCGCCGGGAACGTCCCGCGGCGGGCTCGCGGCCGTGGCCGTCCCTGACATCTACGCACCTCCCGGACTCGCGCGAGTCGACAGCGTACGCGAGTCCTCCGGACGCAGGTGGCGGCACTACCCGTTGAGGTGACGGCGCCACCGGTTGCGGCGAAGCCCGTCCCTTCCCGTCCCTTCCTGTCCCCTTCCCGACCCCTTTTCTGCTCCTTCCTGCTCCTTCCTGCTCCTGCTCCCCTCGCCCGTCCGCCGGAACGGCTCCGCTGACGTGCCATGATTGCCCGCCCCCGGTCCGGGAAGTCACTGGTTGAGGGCTTTGCGCACGATGTGTGGCACCCGCCACACGCCCGCGGGGCGTCCGCCAGGCGAACGGTCCGCAACGGCACGGCGAATCTCCGATAAACGGAGGAGCGCGAAAAACAATTGACCGATTGGCCGTACTCAGATATTCCCAGAAAGCGGAAGACATGAGTCCTGAAAAGGCGGTGGGGTAAGTGCCGTTGACCACGCAGTCCACATCACATAGGCATTACAGATCCAGCCGATTGGTCAATCCGCGGCAGTCGGCGAGGTAACGTCGATTCCGTGCGTACCGAAGAGAGACGTCCGCAGGGAGCGGAGCGTCCGACCACACACGGCGGCTGGCGGCCGCGTATGACCAGGACCCGGCTGTGGCTGTTCTGGTCGTCGCTGGCCGTCTACGCGGCGATCGTCGCGGCCGTGGTGACCACGTCGTGGCTGGTGCACCTCGACTGGCAGTTGATGCTCTTCCGGCCGTACAAGCAGTGGCCGGAGTTCCACGCCTTCCTGGACTACTTCGTGGTGCTCGGCCAGCGCGCCCCCACCGCCGTCGCCGTGCTGGCCTGGCTCGGCTGGCGCGCCTGGCGGCAGCACACCCTGCGCCCGCTGTTCATGCTGGCCGGCTCGCTGCTCCTGCTGAACGTCACGGTCGGGGCGGCGAAGATCGGCATGGGCCGGCTCGGCCCGCACTACGCCACCGAGATCGGCTCGAACGAGATGTGGGCCGGCGGCGATATATTTCCTTCGGGTCACACCGCGAACGCCGTCGTGACCTGGGGTGTCGTGGCCTATCTGGCGACGACGCCGCGGGCCCGCAGGACCGCCTCCGTGGTCTGCGCGATGGTGGCGCTGGGCGTCGGCGGGACGACGGTCTACCTCGGTACGCACTGGCTCAGCGACGTGCTGCTCGGCTGGGTGGCCGGCCTGCTCGTGCTGCTGGCCCTGCCGTGGTTCGAGCCCGTCGTGGCCCGCGCGGAGGCGTGGCTGCTGCACCTGCGCGACCGGCTGCGCGGCTCCCCGGCCGGCTCGCCCGCGCCGGCCTCGCTGTCGCCGCTGGCCACGCGCGTGTCGATCGTCTCGCAGCGCCCCACGGGGGCCGGGCAGACCACCCGCGAGATGGCCCGCGCGAACTCCGGCCAGGGCACGGCCGCCCGGCCCGACACCTGGCCGCACCTGGCGCCGCGCCCGCACACGACGCGGCACGAGCGCTCCCCGGTCACCCCGGCCGGCCACCGCCGCCCGCCGCAGTCGGACCGCCCCGGCGGCCGGCCGCAGGCGCGCACGGGCGGCTGACCCGCCCTACCCGACCCAGCAGCGCGTCACCCGGCCGTCCTGGACGGTGAAGTTCAGCCGTCCGCCCATGAACTCCATGGTGATGACGGCCCCCGGGGGCAGCGAGCGGACCGTGGTCCAGCCGCGGCCCCTGGCCCGCTCCTCGGCGTCGGCGGCGGCCAGGCCGACGTAGCTCTCGGTGTCGTCGTCGGGGTTCGAGGACGGTGTCGGCAGGTTCGGTGGAGTCGCCATGGCGCCCACGCTATGCCCCAGGTCACGGACGCGGTAGGGCAGCGGGCCACGCGGATGTCGCGGCCCTGTTCACCGCGGGTCACACTTCTGTCACAGCGCCCGCCGGCCGCCGGGCGGCCCGCGAGAGGGCCCGTACAGGCGTCCGAGAGGCGTCTCCTGACGGGCTATCGGGAATTGCTGCCACCCGCTCTAATCGCACCTGCTGTTTACCCGACGGCCCCCCTGGAATTCATCGAATTTCCCCCTTGCGGCGGCGGCCCGTGTCAGCTCCGCATAAATCCTCCGGGTGGCTCCCGCGACACACCGGGCGAACGCGCGTAGCGCGCCGGATCCGCACACCGATGGCACCGTCGTGCCGTGGACGCGCGCGTCGTCACACGTGACCTACAAGCGGAAGGTGCAGAGGCGATGGGGACGACAGAGGCGGCACCGGCACCGGCACCTGCTCCCCCGCGCCACCACCGGCACGGCTCGGTGGTCGTGGACTGGCTGACCACCACGGACCACAAGAAGATCGGGCATCTCTACCTGATCACCTCGTTCGCCTTCTTCCTCTTCGCCGGCGTGCTCGCGCTGGTGATGCGGGCGGAGCTGGCCCGGCCGGGGATGCAGCTCCTCAGCCCCGAGCAGTTCAACCAGTCGTTCACGATCCACGGCACGATCATGCTGCTGCTCTTCGCCACGCCGACCTTCGCCGGCTTCGCCAACGAGATCATGCCCCTGCAGATCGGCGCGCCCGACGTGGCCTTCCCGCGGCTGAACATGCTGTCGTACTGGCTGTTCCTCTTCGGCGGGCTGATCATCCTGAGCAGCTACCTGACGCCGAGCGGGCCCGCGGACTTCGGCTGGTTCGCGTACGCGCCGCTCAACGGCGAGGTGCACTCCCCCGGCCTGGGCGCGGACCTGTGGATCATGGGTCTGGCCCTGGCGGGCTTCGGCACGATCCTGGGCGCGGTCAACTTCCTCACCACGATCATCGGGATGCGCGCGCCCGGCATGACGATGTTCCGGCTGCCGATCTTCACCTGGAACGTCCTCTTCACCTCGATCCTCGTCCTCCAAGCGTTCCCGGTGCTGGCCGCGGCGCTGCTGGTGCTGGAGTCGGACCGGCGCTTCGGCTCGGTCGTCTTCGACGGGTCCGTGGGCGGGGCGCTGCTGTGGCAGCACCTGTTCTGGTTCTTCGGCCACCCGGAGGTCTACATCATCGCGCTGCCGTTCTTCGGCATCATCACCGAGATCATCCCGGTCTTCTCCCGCAAACCGATCTTCGGCTACGTGATGCTGGTCGCCGCCACCATCGCGATCACGGGCCTGTCGATCATGGTCTGGGCGCATCACATGTTCGCCACCGGGGCGGTGCTGCTGCCGTTCTTCTCCCTCATGTCGTTCCTCATCGCGGTGCCCACGGGGGTGAAGTTCTTCAACTGGATCGGCACGATGATCAACGGTTCGCTGTCGTTCGAGACCCCGATGCTGTGGGCGATCGGGTTCCTGGTCAGCTTCCTCTTCGGCGGGCTGACGGGCGTGCTGCTGGCCTCGCCGCCGCTGGACTTCCACGTCACGGACACGTACTTCGTCGTCGGCCACTTCCACTACGTGGTCTTCGGGACGGTGGTGTTCGCGACCTTCGCGGGCTTCTACTTCTGGTGGCCGAAGTTCACCGGAAAGATGCTGGACGAGCGGCTGGGGAAGATCCACTTCTGGACCCTGTTCGTCGGCTTCCACGCCACCTTCCTCGTGCACCACTGGCTGGGCGTGGAGGGCATGCCCCGGCGGTACGCGGACTACCTCGCCGCCGACGGCTTCACCACGCTCAACACGATCTCCACCATCGGGGCCTTCCTCCTCGGCGCCTCCACGCTGCCGTTCCTGTACAACCTGTGGCGCACGGCGAAGGAGGGCGAGAAGGTCGACGTGGACGACCCGTGGGGCTTCGGCCGCTCCCTGGAGTGGGCCACGTCCTGCCCGCCGCCGCGGCACAACTTCACCACCCTGCCGCGGATCCGCTCCGAGTCGCCGGCCTTCGACCTGCACCACCCGTACGCCGTACCGCGGGAGCAGCGGGGGCCGGCCGGCGAACGGGACGTGCTCGACCCCGAGGCGGAGTGAGGCGCGGGCGGGCGGGCGCGGCTCAGGCGGCCTCCGCGCCCTCCCGGGTGCGGTGGGCGTACAGCCCGCCGAGCACCGTGCCGGTCAGCGGCAGCGTCGGGCGGTGGGCATGGAGGCGGGCGAAGAGGTCGTCGTAGCGCTTGAGCGGCGCGAGCCGCCCGGCGGCCAGGACGCAGCGGGCGGTGTTGTCGGACGGCGGCACGTCCGGCGCCGGCACGCCGTTGGGGATGGCGGTCACCGCCACGCCCGGCAGCCGCAGGTGCTCGCGGTACGCGTCCTCGGGGCGGAAGACCGAGACGATCTCCACGTCGTGCTGCTCGGCGAGCGTGCGGGCGAGGGTGAAGGTGGTGCGGACGGTGCCCCCGACGGCGTACGCGTTGCTGATCAGGAACGAGATCCTCATGGCGGTCGGGTACCTCGGGACGGGTGCGGGCAGTCCCCTGCCCTCAGCCTCGCACAGCCGCCGCACCTCGGCATCACGGCAGGTCGGCACCGTCGGGGCGGGTCAGGCCGGCCGGGCGTTCCGGGGCTCCCGGGGGGTCAGGGCCGGTACGGGAGCTGCGGCACCGTGAAGCAGTTCTCCGTCATCTCGCCCTGGCTGACCCAGCCGCCCGCGCCGTCGTTCGCGTCGTCCTGCCAGCGCGCCGCCGACACGCACGTGGGCCGGGTCTTCGGCGGCTGCGGCAACTGCTCGAAGCGTACGGGCAGCAGCAGCCCGCCGGCGTCGTACGGCTCGGCGCGCGTCATGAAGTCCTCGACGCACCCGCGCGTCAGCTCCGCCCCGCAGGACTTCGCCGCGTCCGCGAACCACATCGCGGCGGCCCAGCCCTCCAGTTGCCACTGCGAGCGGGTGTCCGTGTCCGCGTAGCGGTCCATGCCGTCCCGGAACGCCCTGACCGCCGGGTCGCCGTCGTCCTCGTAGTTGCGGCTGGAGCCGGTGACCCAGAGGGAGTTGCGGCAGCGCTCGGCGTCCGCGTAGTCCTCCGCCACGTCGGAGTTCCAGTTCTGCACGTTGGTGACCTTCGCGGTCAGCTCCACGCCGGCCTCGTCGAGCGCCTTGCACAGCTTGGCGTTGCCGCCGGTGTCGACGGCGTCGAAGACCAGATCGACGTCGCGGGCGCGCAGGTCGGCGGCGACCGCGTCGAAGTTCGGCAGCGAGAAGTCGACCTGCGCGGTGACGACGTCGTAGCCCTCGGCCTCCAGACCGCTGGTCACGCTGCGCGCGTACGAGGCCGAGGCCGCCTGGTTGTACGAGACGACGGCGGCGGTGCGGGCGCCGTGCTCCCGCTTGAAGTAGCGGTACACCTCGGTGCCGCCGTACAGGTCGCCGTCCCAGCCGGCCTCGCCGCCGGTGCGCGGGGCGCGGCTGCCGTAGATGCCGTACAGGTGCGGGTACGTCTCGTACGCGGCCCCGATCGGCTGGCCGCCGATGTCCGGCACGCCGGCGTCGCTGACCTGCGGGGCGCCGGCGTAGTTCAGCGAGGTCGTGGCGACGAGCGCGAACACCTTCTCCTTCAGCACCAGTTCGCGCACGCAGTCGCTGTTGCCCAGGCCGCTGCCGCCGTCGTCGCAGGTGACGACCTCGACGGGGCGGCCGTTCACCCCGCCGCGCGCGTTCAGCGCCTCGAAGTAGGCCCGCGCGCCGTCCTGCGGCCCGCTGAACGCGTCGCCCACCGGGCTGGTCTCGCTGGCGATGACGCCGACCCTGACCGGCTCACCGCGCGCCTCGCCCGAGGGCGCGGCGCCGCCGGGCCGGGCGCCCTCGGGCACGGCGGACCGCTCGGCGAACTCGCTCTCGGGCACCCGGCTGCCGCAGGCGGCGGTCAGCAGCACCAGCACCGCCGCCGCCAGCGCGGCACCCCCCGACCGGCTCATCTCAGCACCCGGGGCCCGGCGACCCGCTCATCTCCACGAGGGTGCAGATCGCCTTCTTCGAGACCTTCCAGGTGCCGTCCTGCAGCACCGAGATGCCCGTGGCGCCGGGCACGGCCGTCTCGCCCTTCAGCGCGATGTCGTACGTCACCTCCGCCTCCTCGGCGGACTCGAACTCCACCGCCGTGACCTCGGCGGCGACCTGCTTCCAGCGCTCGTCGTCGGAGAAGGCGACCATCAGCGGCCGCATCGCCTCGCCGTCCTCCAGGACCGCCAGCTTCGCGTCGGCGTCGGAGTCCGGCGAGAAGAACGTCGTCCAGTTCTCCTCGATCTCCTTCTCCGCCGCGGCCGGGTCGGCCGGTTCCGCGCCGCCGGCGCCGTCGTCCGCCCCCTCGCTCGTCTCCGAGGCGGGGCTGCTCTCCGACGCCGGCGCGCTCGGCGCTTTGTCCGGCGTGTCCGCCCCGCCGCCCTCGTCTCCGCAGCCGGCCGCGCCCAGCCCCGTGAGCAGTACCGCCGCGGCCAGCCACGCGGCGCTGCGCGTGCGTGCTCGTCGGGTCATCCGTCCTCACCCCTGAACGTCGTCATGCGTCAAGTGTCCCGCCGATCCGTGCGGTCTACTGCGTAGTACAACCACACACGGCATAGTGCATCCCAAGCGGCCGACATGCACAGGGGGCATAATGCGGCAAACCGGCCCGGCGCGCGGGCACTCGCTGACGGCCATGGCCCTGCGGTGGGGCAGTTGGGCCGCGCTCGCCGCCGGGGCCGTGCTGTGCGCCGTCGGCTGGTACGGGGTGTCGGGCGAGCGGTTCGCCGAGCGGCAGATCCCGTACCTGGCGTCCTGCACGATCCCGGGGGCGGCGCTGATCGTCGCCGGGGCAGTGCTGCTGTCGCGCGGCGACCAGGGTCTTGCGGCGGCGCGGGTGGAG
The DNA here is from genome assembly GCF_027497195.1 of Streptomyces sp. WMMC500. Classification (NCBI taxonomy): domain Bacteria; kingdom Bacillati; phylum Actinomycetota; class Actinomycetes; order Kitasatosporales; family Streptomycetaceae; genus Streptomyces; species Streptomyces sp. WMMC500. Next base: position 7,519,428 of record NZ_CP114905.1, on the reverse strand, counting down.
GAGTTGTACGGGCTGCTCGTGGCCGCTGACAGGGACGGCGACGCGGACGGGTCTCACGCCGAAGCCTCGCCGGGACCCGCGCCCGGGCCGGAGTCCGGCGGGGCCGCCCCGTACCTGGCGGTGCCCGGCGGCACGCTCTACCACCGCCCCGGCTGCCCCCTCGTCGGCGGCAAGCCCGGCGCCGTACCGGTCGCGGATCCGGCGGAAGCGGCGGGTGCGGAGCGGGAGTTGACCCCGTGCCCGGTCTGCGAGCCGGGCCCCGCGCCCGGCGCCGCGCCGGAGGCGTGAGGTGTCGCTCACCTACGAACTGACGCTGGCCGGGCTCGCGGTGGGCAGCGCCGCGGCGCTCTCCGGCATCGGCGTCGTCGTCACGTACCGCGCGACCGGCGTGCTCAACCTGGCGCACGGCGCGGTCGCGATGTTCACCGCGTACGTCATGCGCCAGCTCGCCGTCGGCTGGGACTGGCCGCTGTGGGCGGCGGCGGCCGTCAGCCTGCTCGTCGTCGCCCCCGGCATCGGGCTGCTCATGGGGCGGTTCGTCTTCCGGCCGCTGTCGGTGCTCCAGTCGGGCGGGGCCGGCGCCGGCGGCGCGCAGGCGCTGGTGGCGTCGCTCGGGGTGTTCGTGCTGCTGATGGGCGCGGCGGGGCTCCTGTGGGGCACGGGCGCGCGCACGGACGCGCCCGAACTGCTGCCGTCCGACCCGTGGGTGCAGCTCGGTACGGCGGTGGCGCTGGCGGGCGCGGTCGCGGCGGTCACGCGGTGGACCCGGTTCGGGCGGGAGCTGCGCGCGGTGGTCGACAACCGGCGGCTCGCCGCACTCAGCGGCATCGACGCCGACCGGGTCGCCGACGCCGGCTGGGCGTTCGGCACGTTCACCGCGGGCGTCACGGGCGTGCTGCTGGCACCGGAGTACCGCCTCGACCCGTACGGGCTGCCGCTGCTGGTGATGGCCGTCATCGGGGTCGCGGTCGCGGCCGGGCTGCGGAGCCTGCCGGCGGTCGTGGCGGTGGCGCTGGCGGTCGGCGTGGGCCAGGCGCAGTTGACCCGGCTCCATCCGGGGGGCTGGGGCGAGCAGTTGGTGCAGGCGCTGGGCGCGAACCTCTTCGCGGTGCTGCTGCTGGTGGCGGCGCTGGCCCTGCCGCGGCTCTGGACGGGCTCCGGCGACGGCTTCCTGCGGGTACCGGCCGACACGCTGGACTCGGCGGCCGGCGACGGGCGGACGTGGCTGGTCGCCGGGGTGCTGTTCCTGCTGCCGCTGGGCTTCGCGGGCTCCGACCTGACCACGTCGGTCCAGGTGCCGGCGCTGGCGGTGGTGCTGCTGTCGCTGGTGGTCGTCACGGGGCGCGGCGGCCAGGTCTCGCTGGGGCAGGCGGCGTACGCCGGGCTGGGAGCACTGTTCACGGCGCTGCTGGCGGCGGGGCGGTTCCCGGGGCTGCCCGAGCTGCCGGAGCTGGTGGCGCTCGGCGTCGCGGTGCTGCTGGTGGCGCCGCTGGGGCTGCTCACGGGGTACCCGGCGATCCGCCGGCAGGGCCTGGCGCTGGCGCTGGTCACGCTGGCGGTGGGGGTGGCGGTGAGCCGCTTCGTCTTCGCGCAGCCGTACGCGACCTCGGGCCTGACGCTGGGCCGCCCCGCGGGCTTCACCGGGGACCGGGCGTTCTACGTCCTCGAACTCGTGCTGCTCGCCGGCGCGCTGACGGCGGCCCACGCCCTGCGCCGGGGGCGCCCGGGCCGCGCGCTGGCGGCGATGCGGGACCACGAGTCGGGCGCCGCGGCGGCGGGGGTGCCGGTGCCGTCGCTGAAGGTCGCCGCCTTCGCGGCGGGCGCCGCCCTGGCGGCCCTGGGCGGCGGCATGCTGGCCATGGGCGCCCGCGCCTTCGACCCCAACGCCTTCGACCCGGTGCGGAGTCTGCTGTGGTTCGCGGCGGTGGTCGTGGTCGGCGCGGACAGCATGCTGGGCGCGCTGCTGGCGTCGGCGCTGCTGGTGGGGCTGGACGCGGGCACCCGCGGCGGGATGGCGGCGGCGGTCATCGGCGTCCTGGCGGTCCTGCTGGGCCGCTTCCCGGGCGGCCTGTACGAGGCCCTCCACCGCGCGGCGTCCCGCCGCCTCCGGCGGCCGGGCCTGACACCGCGGGGCCTGCGGCTGCGCACGCACCTGGCACAAGCGCCCCGGGCGGTCGGGACGACACGCGTGGCGCCTCCGGCGGGGGCGGCCGGAACCGGGCCGCTCCTGGCACGCACGGTCGCCGGGCCCCGGCCGGCGCAGGACACGGACAGCCCGGCGCCTGCGGCGAGGCGCGGAAAGAGCGGCGCGGAAGGCACGGCGGAGCCCGGCCCGGCGGAAGCCCTGTGGCCGAGGGACGCCACCGCCGAGCTGGCTTCCAGGGCGACCGCGGGGGCCGCGGAGGACCCCGGGGGAAGGGACACGCCCGGCCCGGCCGCGGGCGAAGCCGCGCGGCCCTCGCCCGTCGGCCGGTCCGGCGCCGAAGGCGCACGGGCCCCCGGCCGGGGGCCGACGAGCGCCGTGCCGAACACGCCCGAGCCGAGCACGGGCGAAGCACCGCAACGGGTCGGCGGTGCCGAGCCCGACTCGGACGTCCGGGCCGCCGGCCGCAGGCCGGCCAGCGGAGACCCGGACGCCGCACGCAACCCTGACCGCCGCGACGCGCCCGCGCCACCGGCGCACACCGGCACCCAGACCGACCCGGACACCCGCGCCGCCGGCCGCAGGCCGACCCGCGGAGACCCGGACCACGCACGCAACCCTGACCGCCGCGACGCGCCCGCGCCACCGGCGCACACCGGCACCCAGACCGACCCGGACACCCGCGCCGCCGGCCGCAGGCCGACCCGCGGAGAGCCGGACCACGCACGCACCCCTGACCGCCGCGACGCACCCGCGCCCCCCACCGACCAAGCCGCACATCCGCCGCATACCGACGCCCACTCCACCCCGGACACCCCCGCCGCCGGCCGCAGGCCGACCCACGAAGACCCGGACCACGCACGCAACCCTGACCGCCCACACGCACCCGCACCCCCCGCCGCCGAAGCCGCACCACCACCACCACCGCATACCGGCAACCGGTCCGCCACCGACCCCCGCGCCGCCGGCCGCAGGCCGCCCCGCGGTGCGCGCCGGGCGCGGCCGTCCGCGGTGCCCGCCGCAGGCGATCCGCTCGTCGCGCGCGGCGTCTCCGTTTCGTACGGGGACTTCTCCGTGCTCTCCGGCGTCGACCTCCGGGTCGCCGCCGGGCAGGTCACCGCCCTCGTCGGGCCCAACGGGGCCGGGAAGTCCACCCTGTTCCACTGTCTCGCCGGGACCCTCAGGCCGCGGGCCGGGCGGGTCGTGCTCGACGGGCGGGACGTGACCCGGCGCAGCGCGCACGCGCGCAACCGGCTCGGGCTGGCGCGGACGTTTCAGCAGCCCGCCGTCTTCCCCACCCTCACCGTCGCCGAGAACGTCGGCGTCGGCGCCGAGCAGGGCCGCGTCCGCGACCCCGCGGCCACCGACCCCGTGCTGCGGCTCCTCGGCCTCGACGGGCCGCTGCGCGACGCGCCGGCCGAGGACCTGCCCACCGGCGTCCTCCGCCGGGTCGAACTCGGCCGCGCCCTCGCCGGCGGCCCCCGCGTGCTGCTGCTCGACGAGCCCGCCGCCGGCCTCGACCTCGCCGAAACCGCCGCGCTCGTCCGCGTCCTGCGTGCGCTCGCCGCCGACGGCACGGCCCTGCTCGTGGTCGAGCACGACCTCGAACTCGTCGGCGAACTCGCCGACACCGTCTACGCGATGGCCGCCGGCCGCATCGTCGCCTCCGGCACCGCCGCCCACGTGCTCGCGGCGACGGGCACGGCAGCCGCGGAGGCGCCGTGAGCGTCGAGATCGCGCTGCACCGCGCCCGCGTCCGCTACGGCCCGCTGGAGGCCATGCACGGCGTCGACCTCCCCGTGCCCGCCGGCCGGCTCACGGTGCTGCTGGGCCGCAACGGCTCCGGCCGGACGACCGCGCTGCGCGCCCTCGCCGGGACCGTGCCGCTGGCCGCGGGGCGCGTGGTGTGGCGCGGGGAGGACGTCACGCGGATGCCCGCGTACGCCCGTGCCCGCCGCGGGCTGTCGCTGACTCCGGAGGTGCGCGCGGTGTTCGGCTCGCTGACCGTGGCGGAGAACCTGCGGCTCGCCGCCCGCGACGGCGACACCGGCCCCGCGCTGGCCGCGTATCCGGAACTGGCGCGGCTGCTGACGCACCGCGCGGGCACGCTCTCGGGCGGCGAGCAGCGGATGCTGGCCGTCTCCCGCGCGCTGCTGTCCCCCGCCCGGCTCGTCCTGCTCGACGAGCCGGGCCAGGGGATGTCGGCCGCGGTGGCGGCCCGTACGCACGAACTGCTCGGCGGGCTCGCCGCCACCGTCGTCGTCGCGGAGCAGAGTCTGCCGCCCGGCCTTGCGGCCGCGGCGACGGTGGTGCACGAACTCCGTCGCGGCAACGTGGTGTTCAGCGGCGAGCCCGCCGAAGTGGGGCCGCCGTGGCGCACGGCGGCCCGCTGAGGGCCGGTCAGACGTGCAGGCGCTGGCCCGGCAGGATGACGTCCGGGTCGCCGCCGATGACGTCGCGGTTGGCCTCGTAGACCTCGCGCCACGGCGTGCCGTGGGCGTCGGCGATGCGGCTGAGGGTGTCGCCGGCCTTGACGGTGTAGTTGCCGTCGCCGCGCTTGAGCGGCTGCCGCTGCTGCTCGCCGCGGTCCGCGCGCGGCTCGGAACGCGGCTGCGCGGGCTCCTCCTGCGCGGGCTCCTCCTGCTCCGGCTGCGCCACCGCGGGTGCCCCGCCCGACGCGCCGGCCTCGACGGAGCAGTGCGGCCAGGCGCCCCACCCCTGCGCGGCCTGCACCTTGGTGGCGACCGCGATCTGCTGCTCCCGGCTGGCCCCGTCCGCGGTGGCCGCGTAGGCGGTTCCGCCGTACGCCTCCCAGGTGGACGCGGCGAACTGCAGCCCGCCGTAGTAGCCGTTGCCGGTGTTGATGGACCAGTCGCCGCCGCTCTCGCACTGCGCGATGCGGTCCCAGACCCCGCTGTCCGCGGCGCCCGCCGGGGCGGCGGAGGCCAGGAGTGCGAGGGGGGCGAGGAGCGCGGCGGCTCCGGTCGCGACGGCGGCGTTCCTGCGTGTCCTGCTGGTGCTGATGGTGGTGCCTGCCTCACTGGTCGTACGGTCACTGCGGGTGGCGCGTATGTCGCCCTTCGGGAAAGGCATACGTTCCTCTCGGTGGCCCCGGGTCCCCTGCCCGGGCGGTGCTCGGTGCACGCGGCGGCCGAATCTAGGCAGCCTTGTCGGGCGTAATCAACCAAGACCCCGTCATTCGAGGCCAGTTGCCGGTTACCGTGGGTATCGATCAATACCGGACAGGGTGCCGCGCCGGTCAAATCAGGCTTTGTCTGGCAAATCTTCGGTCGAGCTGTGGCTCGCCTCACGGCACCAACGACCGTGATTCGCACATCAGTTGACTCACAGTGAGAATTTCCGGTCAACTCCCTACGGTCCGTACACCCCGTTCCGGCAATCGACGCCGGGGGCGTGACTCCGCACACAGGTCGCCCGTTGTGCCCAGATGAACAGGCACCACGACACCGAGGAGCGACTCGTGCCCCGCATGCTCGAAGTGAGCGACGCCGTACGCGCCGAGATCGGCGACGAGGAGGCGGACCGGCTCGCCGCCGGCGAGTCCGCCCCCGGCGCGTACGACTGCACCTCCTGCCGCGCCCCCGGCGACTCCGCGCAGGAGCGGACGAGCACCGTGCTCTTCGTCGGCGAGGAGACCGCGGTGCTCGCCTTCGCCCACGCCACCTGCATCCCCTCGCAGGTCGTCCCGGTCTCCGAGGACCAACTGCAGGGCGCCGTGCGCTCGATCACCGCCGACGAAGGACCGGAGCGGGCCCCGTCCCCGGCCGCCGCACCCGCCCCCGTGGCACCGCACGTGGCCGCCGCCGCCCTCGCGCCCGCGGCCTTCCCGGCGCCGCAGCCCCACGTCTCCGCCGGCGCCCCCGCTTCCCCGGCCGCGGTCGTACCCTCCGCGGCACCCGCGCAGCACGCCGCACCGGCCGCCGCCTCCGCCCCCGCTCCCGCGGCGGACACCGGCGGCGACCCGGGCGAGGCGCAGGCGGTGCTCGGCGTCACCTGCGGGCTGGTGATGTGCGGCGAGGACGCGCGGCCCGCGCTGGTCGTCGAGCCCACCGCGCCCGTCGTCCGGCCCGGCTCCGAGGGCCCCGGCGACGACTTCCTGCCGCTGCTCATCGAGAGCGGCTTCCTGCCCGTGATGGACATGGTCAAGCCCCCGGCGCCGGCGACCGGTTGGTCCGTGCTGCTCGTCGCCGGTCACCTGCACGCCGTGATGCAGCCCGGCACCGCCGGTCAGCCGCCGACCGCCTGGTGGCGGGCGCACCAGCCGCTGCACGTGTCCGACGGCTGGCGGGCCACCGCGGCCAAGGAGCAGGAAGTGCTGGTGTACGCCGCGCCCGTCGGCGCGATCGGGCGGCAGCCGCGCGAGGACCTGCTCGGCGAGGCGCTGGCGCAGGCCGCCGGGCGCGGGCTCCTCGTCGGCGCGACGATGCCCCTCACCGGAACCTGATCCCCGCCCCCGCCGGGGCACCGGTACCTGATCGGAGCAACGCGCACCCGTATCCCCGCGTGCCGCGCCTTCGTTGCACAAGTGTGCACCGATACCACGTGATTCCCGGCATGCGCCCCGCCCACGAGCCCCGCGCGGCCGCCGGCACCTCGGGGACGCCGATCTACGACGCCCTGTTCGCCGAGTACCGCCGGCTCTTCCGGGCGCTGCCCGGGGACCGGTCCGGCGAGGAGCAGCTCCGCTTCGACGCCATCATGAACTCCCGCCCGTCACTGCCGTCCACGGGCCGCCTGCGGTCACACCTGCACGTGCACCGCCACCGCGCGGCCGGGGACTAGGGCGGGCGCGAACCCGCCGTCCCGTGCCGCGTACCCGCCGGGCGCGTACGCGGGACACGCACCCGCGCGGGGCCGGGACCGCTACTTCTTGCGGCCCCGCTTCTCCCGCACCCGCACCGAGATCCGGATCGGGCTGCCCTCGAAGCCGAACTCCTCGCGCAGCCGCCGCTCGATGAAGCGCCGGTAGTTCGCCTCGATGAACCCCGAGGCGAAGAGCACGAACCGCGGCGGCCGGGTGCCCGCCTGGGTGCCGAAGAGGATCCGCGGCTGCTTGCCGCCGCGCACCGGGTGCGGCTGTCCGGCCACGAGTTCGCCGAGGAAGGCGTTGAGCCTCCCGGTGGGCACCCGCGTCTCCCAGCCCGCCAGCGCCGTCTCCAGCGCCGGCACGAGCTTCTCCAGGTGCCGTCCGGTACGGGCCGAGACGTTGACCCGCGGCGCCCACTGCACCTGCACGAGGTCGCGCTCGATCTCGCGCTCCAGGTAGAAGCGGCGCTCCTCGTCCAGCAGGTCCCACTTGTTGTACGCGATGACCAGCGCCCGGCCGGCGTCGACGGCCATCGAGATGATCCGGGTGTCCTGGACGGCCAGCGTCTCGCCGGCGTCCACGAGGACGACCGCGACCTCCGCCTTCTCCAGCGCCGCGGCGGTGCGCAGCGAGGCGTAGTAGTCGGCGCCCTCCTGGAGGTGCACGCGCCGCCGGATGCCGGCGGTGTCGACGAAGCGCCAGGTCTGCCCGCCCAGTTGGATCAGCTCGTCCACCGGGTCCCGGGTGGTGCCCGCGACGTCGTCCACGACGACGCGGTCCTCCTTGGCGAGCTTGTTGAGCATGGACGACTTGCCGACGTTCGGCCGCCCGATGAGCGCCACCCGGCGCGGCCCGCCGAGCCCGCCGGCGAACGACTGCGCGGGTGCGTCCGGGAGCACGGCGAGCACCGCGTCGAGCATGTCGCCGGTGCCGCGGCCGTGCAGCGCGGAGACCGGGTGGGGCTCGCCGAGGCCGAGCGACCACAGGTACGCCGCCTCCGCCTCGCCCGACTGCCCGTCGACCTTGTTGGCGCAGAGCACCACCGGCTTGCCGGCCCGGCGCAGCATCTTCACGACGGCCTCGTCGGTGTCCGTGGCGCCCGTCTGCGTGTCCACGACGAAGACCACGGCGTCCGCGGCCTCCACCGCGAACTCGGCCTGCGCCGCCACGGAGGCGTGGATGCCGAGCACGTCCTGCTCCCAGCCGCCGGTGTCGACCATCTTGAAGCGGCGGCCCGCCCATTCGGCCTCGTACGACACGCGGTCGCGGGTGACGCCGGGGCGGTCCTCCACGACGGCCTCGCGGCGGCCGATGACGCGGTTCACCAGAGTCGACTTGCCGACGTTCGGGCGGCCGACGACCGCCACCACCGGCAGCGGGCCGTGCCCGGCCCGCGCGAGGTCGCCCTCGACCTCGTCGAGGTCGAAGCCCTCCTCGGCGGCCAGCTCCAGGAACTCGGCGTACTCGGCGTCGCCCAGCTCCCCGTGCTCGTCGCCGTGGCCCCCGTCGTGGGCCGCGCCGTCCGGGCCCTGCTCCGGGGAGATGCCGGTCTCGCTCATCACGTTCCTCGTCCTTGCGTTCTCGGCCGCGTACGGCCCGGTTCGTCCGGGCAGCGGCCTCAAGTCTGGTCTAGCGGCCGGTGTCGCGCCTGGCGGCGGCCAGGTGCGCGGTCAGCCGGTCCTGGATGCGCAGCGTCGCCTCGTCCATCGCCTTGCGGGTACGCCGCCCGTCCGGCGAGCCGGCCTGGAAGGGCTCGCCGAAGACGATGTCCACGTGGGAGCGGACCGGCGGCAGGGCCTTGACCACGCGGCTGCGCCGCTCCGCCGTGCCCAGCACCGCGACCGGCACCACCGGGGCGCCGGAGCGCACCGCGAAGTACGCGACGCCCCCGCGGATCGAGGAGAAGTCGCCCTCTCCCCTGCTGCCCTCGGGGAAGATCCCGAGCACCCCGCCGTCGTCCAGCACCCCCAGCGCGCGGGTGATCGCCGCCCGGTCGACCGTGGTGCGGTCGATGGCCACCTGGCCGATGGTGCGCAGGTACCAGCCTACGATCCCGACGAACGCCTCCTGCTTGATCAGGAAGTGCACCGGCCGCGGCGAGGTGCCCATGAGCAGCGGGCCGTCGACGTTGTGGGAGTGGTTCCCGGCCAGGATGACGGGCCCGCTCGCGGGCATCCGCCAGGCGCCGAGTATCCGCGGCCTGAAGTAGCCGTGCATGACGGGCGCGGACATCCGCCGCCCGACGAGCGCACCCCGTGTCTCCGGCACCGCGCCGGCCGGTTCTGTCACCGACCCTGCTGCTTCTCTTCGACGAGGGTCACGACGCACTGGATGACCTGTTCCAGGGTCAGCTCCGTCGTGTCCACCTCGATGGCGTCGGCGGCCTTGGCGAGCGGCGAGACCTTGCGGCCGGCGTCGGCGGCGTCACGCCGGGCCAGCGACGCCTGCGTGGCCGCCACGTGGCGGGCGCCATTGCCCTTCAGCTCGTTGCTGCGGCGGGCGGCCCGTACCTCCTCGGAGGCGGTGAGGAAGATCTTCACGTCCGCGTCCGGCAGCACCGTCGTGCCGATGTCCCGGCCCTCGACCACGATCCCGCCGCTCTTCGCGGACTCCGCCGCGATCGACCGCTGCAGCGCGGTCACCCGCGTCCGGACCTCCGGCACCGCGCTGACGGCGCTGACCGCGGCGGTGACCTCCCGGGTACGGATCGGGCCGGCGGCGTCCGCGCCGTCGACGGTGATCGTGGGCGACCCCGGGTCGGTGCCGGAGACGATCTGCGGCTTCTCGGCGGCGGCGGCGACCGCGGCGGCGTCGTTCACGTCCACGCCGTTGCCCAGCATCCACCAGGCGGCGGCCCGGTACTGGGCGCCGGTGTCGAGGTAGCGCAGGCCCAGCCGGGCGGCGACGGCCCGGGACGTGCTCGACTTGCCGGTGCCGGCGGGGCCGTCGATGGCGACGATCACGGGGGCCCGCTGGGCCTTGGCGGCGCTGTCCACGGGGCGTACGACACCCTTCCTCTGGTCGACGACGGGGTAAAGCCGAACTTGTGCGGGACCAAGGGTACTGCCACCCGCGCGGGCCCCCGTCACTGCCTCAGGGGCCACCCGCGCTCGCGCAGCGCCGCGGTGAGCGCGGGCGCCGCCGACAGCTCGACCATGAGCTGCACCCGCCCGGCCTGCTGGCCGGTGGCGTGCTCGATGCGTACGTCCTCGATGTTGACCCCGGCCGCGCCGGCGTCGGCGAAGATGCGGGCCAGCTCGCCCGGCCGGTCGCCGATGAGCACGGTGACGGTCTCGTAGTCCGCGGGGGCGGCGCCGTGCTTGCCCGGCACCCGCTCGCGGCCGGCGCTGCCGCGGCGCAGCACGTCCTCGATGCCGGCCGCGCCGCTGCGGCGCTTGGCGTCGTCGGCGGCCTGCAGAGCGCGCAGCGCGCGTACCGTCTCGTCGAGGTCGGCGGCGACCTCGGCCAGCACCTCGGCGACCGGGCCCGGGTTGGCGGAGAGGATGTCGATCCACATCGCGGGGTCCGAGGCGGCGATGCGCGTGACGTCCCTGATGCCCTGCCCGCACAGCCGCACCGCGGCCTCCTCGGCGTCCCGCAGCCGGGCCGCGACCATGCTGGAGACGAGCTGCGGGGTGTGCGAGACGAGGGCGACCGCGCGGTCGTGGGCGTCGGCGTCCATCACCACGGGCACGGCGCGGCAGAGCGCGACCAGCTCCAGCGCCAGGTTCAGCACCTCGGTGTCGGTGGTCTCCGCCGGGCTCAGCACCCAGGGGCGGCCCTCGAACAGCTCCGCGGTGGCGGCCAGCGGGCCGGAGCGCTCGCTGCCGGCCATCGGGTGGCTGCCGATGTAGCGGGTGAGGTCGCCGCCCAGCTCCTGGAGGGTGCGGCGGGGGCCGCCCTTGACGCTGGCGACGTCGAGGTAGCCGCGGGCCAGGCCGCGGCGCTGGGCGTCGGCGAGGGTGCGGCCGGTGAGCGCGGGCGGCACGGCGACGACGGCGAGATCCACCGGGCCGGGGGCCGGCTGGTCGGTGCCGGCCCCGAGGGAGGCGGCGGTACGGGCCTGGTCGGCGTCCTCGTCCCGGAGATACACCGTGACGCCTCTGCGGGTCAGCGCCAGGGCGGCGGAGGTGCCGATGAGGCCGGTGCCGATGACGAGGGCGGTACGCACGGCGCAAGGATACGCGGCGCCCGGCCCGCACCCGCCCTCAGAGCCCGACCTCCCGCATCAGCATCCCGACCTCGGTGTTGGTCAGCCGGCGCAGCCAGCCCGACTTCTGGTCGCCCAGCGCGATCGGGCCGAAGCGCGTCCGTACCAGCTTGTCGACGGGGAAGCCCGCCTCCGCGAGCATCCGCCGCACGATGTGCTTGCGGCCCTCGTGCAGCACCACCTCGACGAGGTAGTTCTTGCCGGTGTTCTCCACCACCCGGAAGTCGTCCGCCTTGGCGTAGCCGTCGTCGAGCCGGATGCCGTTCCTGAGCCGCTTGCCGAGGTCGCGCGGGAGCGGGCCCTGGATGGCGGCCAGGTAGGTCTTCTTCACGCCGTAGCGGGGGTGGGTGAGGCGGTGGGCCAGCTCGCCGTGGTTGGTGAGCAGGATGATGCCCTCGGTTTCGGTGTCCAGGCGGCCGACGTGGAAGAGCCGCGTCTCGCGGTTGTCCACGTAGTCGCCGAGGTTCTGCCGGCCCTCCGGGTCGTCCATCGAGGAGACGACGCCGACGGGCTTGTTGAGGGCGAAGAAGAGGTACGACTGGGTGGCCACGGTCAGCCCGTCGACCTTGATCTCGTCCTTCTCCGGGTCGACGCGAAGCCCCTGCTCGGTGACGATGCGCCCGTTGACCTCGACCCGCGCCTGGTCGATCAGCTCCTCGCAGGCGCGCCGCGACCCCATGCCGGCCCGCGCCAGCACCTTCTGCAGCCGCTCGCCCTCCGGTTCGCCGAACGTCTTCGGCAGCGCGCGCTGCGGCTTGCTGTGCCGGGCCCTGGCCCGCTCCTCCAACTGCGCGTCGTACTCGCGGGAGCGCGCGGGCCTGGCGGGCGCGGCGCCGCGCCCGCGGCCGCCCTTCCCCTGGCCGCCCGGGCGCTCGCCCTGGGGGACGCCGGACTTCTCGTACCGCCGCTCCTCGGGGCGGGGGCGTCCCCGCTCGTCGGAGCGGGGGCGGCCCTGCCCGCGCTGTGGTGCGTCCCGCCTGCCGCCCGCCCCCCGGGGGTCGGAGCCCGAGGGCTTCCTGCTGTTCCTGCCGCCGCTGCTTCGCATCGAGCTACCGTCAGTCCGTTGGTTTGGTCAGGTCTCGTCATCCACGTCGAACGACGGGACGCCCTCCTGGGACTCGCCCTCCACCGCGTCCGCGTCCGGGAGGAACGGGGCCAGCTCGGGGAGCTCGTCCAGGCCGCGCAGGCCCATCCGCTCCAGGAAGTAGTTCGTCGTCCTGTACAGGATCGCACCTGTTCCGTCCTCCGTGCCCGCCTCCTCGACAAGCCCCCGCTGCAGCAGCGTGCGCATGACGCCGTCGCAGTTGACGCCGCGGACGGCGGAGACCCGGGAGCGGGAGACCGGCTGGCGGTACGCGACGACCGCCAGCGTCTCCAGCGCGGCCTGGGTGAGGCGGGACTGCTGGCCGTCGAGGACGAAGCCCTCGACGGCGGGCGCGTAGGCGGCGCGGGTGTAGAAGCGCCAGCCGCCGGCGACGTGCCGCAGGTCGAAGCCGCGGCCCTGGACGGTGTACTCGTCGGACAGCTCGCGCAGGGCGTCGGCGATCTCGCGGGGGCGGCGGTCGAGGACCTTGGCCAGGTGCTCGGGCGTGACGGGCTCGTCGACGACCATGAGGACGGCTTCGAGGGCAGGGCGCAGCGGGAGGCCCGCGGTGGGGCTCGTCTCCGTCTCCTCCTCCGGCTGCCGGGCTGCCTCGGCGGCGGCTGCCGTGTCCGTCGCGTCCGCCCCGTCCACGTCCGCCCCGTCCGCCTCCGCCGCGTCCGGCACGTCCACCCCTGCGTCGCTCATCGCTCGTCCTCGCCTTCGCCTTCGTTCCCGCCGGCCGCGTCCGCGTCGCCGGGCGCCGTGTCGAACTCGTCGGTCACCACCGGCACCACATCCTCCCGCCCCGTCCACCGCACCGTCAGCGGCTCCAGCGCGCCCTCCTGGTCCAGGGCCACGGCCCGCTCCCGGTACAGCTCCAGGAGGGCCAGGAACCGGGCGACGACGGTCAGCGGGTCGGGGGCGTCGGCGATCAGCTCCTGGAAGCTGACGGAGCCGTGGGCGCGCAGCCGGGAGACGACGATCTGCGCCTGTTCCTGGACGCTGACGAGCGGGGCGTGGATGTGGTCGACGTAGACCTGCGGCACGGGCTTGGGCTGCATCGCCTTGACCGCGAGCCGGGCGAAGCCCTCGGGGCCGATGCTGATGACCACCTCGGGCAGCAGCTCCGCGTGGTGCGGCTCCAGTCCGACCGTACGGGGGTGGCGCTGCGACTCCGCCTCCAGCCGGCGGTGGAAGATGCCCGCTATCTCCTTGTACGCGCGGTACTGCAGCAGCCGCGCGAACAGCAGGTCGCGGGCCTCCAGCAGCGCGAGGTCCTCCTCGTCCTCGACCTCGGCGGCGGGCAGCAGGCGGGCGGCCTTGAGGTCGAGGAGGGTGGCGGCGACGACGAGGAACTCGGTGGTCTGGTCGAGGTCCCAGTCGGGGCCCATGGCGCGGATGTGGGCCATGAAGTCGTCGGTGACGCGGTGCAGGGAGACCTCGGTGACGTCCAGCTTGTGCTTGGAGATGAGCTGGAGGAGGAGGTCGAAGGGGCCCTCGAAGTTGGCGAGCCGGACCCGGAAGGCGCCGTCGTCGGGGGCGTCGTCCGGCTCGCCGTCCGGGGCGCCCTCGCCGGTCTCCGGGGCGGGTTCCGCGGCCTGTCCCGGGGCGCTGCCGCCGGGCGGCTCCTCGGCGGGCTCCGTGCCGCCGGGGCCCGCCGGGGCGGGCTCGGTCTCCGGCTCGGGGTCGTCCGGCCGCGGCTCCGGATCGGGCTCCGCAGGACCGGGCGCGGGGCTCGGCTCGTCGGGGCCCGGGGCGGGGGCGGGGATGGGCAGCGGCGGCGCCTCCGGCTGCGGCAGGGGCATCGGCTCGGGGTACGGCTCCCGTACCGGATCCGGGTCGGCGGGCCGCGGCGCGGGCTTGGTGGGCGTCGCGGCGACCCCGGGGCCGCGGCCGAGGGAGCGCCGGGCGGTACGCGCGGGGCGCTGCGGGTCGTCGTGCCTGTCGTCCATCGCTCGCAGGGTATCGCTCGGAGCGGTGCGGGCCCGGTTGCCGTCCGGCGGGGCGGCGCCCAGGTCATCCGGTACGGGCCGGGCGGAGGGCGCGGCCGTCGCGGACGGGCGGCGCGTGCGGGCCGGGCGGAGGGGCGGGCCGTCAGCGGCCGCGCAGGCGGCGTACGAGGATGCTCGCGTCGCCGCGCGACTCCAGGTCGGCCAGCACCACCGCGACGGCCTCGCGGACGATCCTGCCGCGGTCCACCGCCAAGCCGTGGTCGCCGCGGAGCACGAGGCGGGCGTGCTCCAGGTCCATCAGCTCCTCGGCGGAGACGTAGACCGTGATCTTCTCGTCGTGCCGCTCCCGGCCGCTGGGCCGCCGCGCCGCGCCGCGGCCCCGGCCGCGCCGGGGCTGGGCAGCCGCGGCCGAACCGCCGCTCTGCCGCGCGGACTTCGTACGCGCCTGGGCGGCCGGCTCCCGCTCGCCCTGCCGGGCCCGCCCGCCGGCGGCCGGCTCGGCGCTCGCCTCCCGGCCGCCGTGCTCCGTCGCCTCGGGGTCGCGCCGGGCCGCGGGAGCTCCCGCGGTGCGCTTGCCCGCCGGAGCCGCCGGGCCGGCGTTGCCGCCGGTGCCCGCGCGTACGCCCCGCGCGCCGTCGCCGTGACCGCCGGAGTCGCCCGGGTCCTCCGCGCCCGCCTCCTCGGCGTCGGCGTCGGACTCCGCCTCGGAACCGGATGCCACGGCCTCCGAGTCGCCCTCCCGGCTGGGCGCGGGCACCCGCGGACTGCCGCCGGGCGCCTCGCCGTTGGCCCGCTGCCGGTCCGACTGCGGCGTGGACGACTGGAGCGCGGTCCCCCCGGTGGTGCGGAAAAGCTCGTCGGCCCCGGGCAGGCTCACTCGGCGTGGCACCGGGCGAGCACCTCCCTGGCCAACTGGCGGTAGGCGGCCGCGCCCACGGAGTTCGACGCGTACGAGGTGATGGGCTCGCCGGCCACGGTGGTCTCGGGGAAGCGGACGGTGCGCCCGATGACCGTGTGGTAGACGTGGTCGTCGAAGGCCTCGACGACGCGCGCCAGCACCTCGCGGCTGTGCACGGTCCGCGAGTCGTACATCGTGGCGAGGATGCCGTCCAGCTCCAGGTCGGGGTTGAGCCGCTCCTGGACCTTCTCGATCGTCTCGGTGAGCAGCGCGACACCGCGCAGCGCGAAGAACTCGCACTCCAGCGGCACGATCACCTTGTGCGCCGCGGTCAGCGCGTTGACCGTCAGCAGACCCAGCGACGGCTGGCAGTCGATGACGACGTAGTCGTACTCGGGCAGCAGCGGCTTCAGCGCGCGCTGGAGCGTCTGCTCCCGCGCCACCTCGCTCACCAACTGGACCTCGGCGGCGGAGAGATCGATGTTGCTGGGCAGCAGGTCCATGTTGGGCACGGCCGTCTTGAGCAGCACCTCGTCGGCCGACATGCCCCGCTCCATGAGCAGGTTGTAGACCGTGAGGTCCAGCTCCATGGGGTTGACCCCGAGGCCGACGGAGAGCGCGCCCTGCGGGTCGAAGTCCACGAGCAGCACGCGGCGGCCGTACTCGGCCAGCGCCGCGCCCAGGTTGATGGCCGACGTGGTCTTGCCGACGCCGCCCTTCTGGTTGCACATGGCGATGACCTTCGCCGGGCCGTGGTCGGTGACCGGGCCCGGGATGGGGAAGTACGGCAGCGGGCGGCCCGTGGGACCGATGCGCTCCCGGCGCTGCCGGGCGGCGTCCGGGGCAAGCGTGGCGGCGTACTCGGGGTCCGGCTCGTAGTCCGCGTCAGGATCGTAGAAGTGACCTTCTGACAGGTCCTCGAAGTCGGAGGCGGCGGATGCGGCGAGACGTGTGGTGTCCTCGCCGCCGCTCTGGCTGCCGGTCATGGCGTTCACGTGATGACCGTCCATGCTCTGGTATACGTTTCCGCCCTGGTGTGCGTGTGCCGAGAAGGTGTGGACGGCGACGGAGCCGACAGGCGCCTCCACCCCCGAGGGGCCGTGGCCCCGCGCAGGCGTGCCTGGACGACCACCCCCGGGAGCAAATGTCGACTCATTCACAAGTCGTCCTACCTCCTAGGTGACCAGGGCACTTCTCGATTGGTCAGCGTGGCACCATGCCGACGATTGGCGACTCTATGGCGTGTCGGGGTCCCGCAGCAACACAATCCCGCAGACAGAGCACGATGTGTCGGGTGTGGAACACCACTTCGGGCATCCTTTTCCGCGGCACGGCGGCCGGCCGAACCGCTGGTGACAAGGTTCGGCCGGTGAACAGGAGTTGACAGTGTCGCCGATGTGGTCGATGTGCCGCGCACCTGCGCGAAGTCAGCCGAGCACGCGCGCGAGTTCGGCCGCCGGAAGGTCGTGCGCCTCCGCCACGGGACCGTAAACGACCTGTCCTTCGTGGGTGTTGAGGCCCCGCGCGAGCGCCGCGTCGCCGCGCAGCGCCGCGCGCCAGCCGAGGTTCGCGAGCTTGACGATGTACGGCAGGGTCGCGTTGGTCAGCGCGTACGTGGACGTGTTGGGCACCGCGCCGGGCATGTTGGCGACGCAGTAGAAGACCGACTCGTGCACCCGGAAGGTCGGCTCCGCGTGCGTGGTCGGACGGGAGTCGGCGAAGCAGCCGCCCTGGTCGATCGCGATGTCGACAAGGACACTTCCCGGCTTCATCCGCGACACCAGCTCGTTGTCGACGAGCTTGGGCGCCTTCGCGCCCGGGATGAGCACCGCGCCGATCACCAGGTCGGCCTCCACGACGGCCTGCCCGAGGGTGTAGGCGTTGGAGGCCAGGGTGCGTACCTTCGTACCGAAGACCTTGTCCGCTTCGCGCAGCTTGCGCACGTCGGTGTCAAGCAGCGTGACGTGGAAGCCCATGCCGACGGCGATCTGCGTGGCGTTCCAGCCGGAGACGCCGCCGCCGATCACGACGGCCTGCCCCGGCACCACGCCGGGCACGCCCCCCGGCAAAACGCCGCGGCCGCCCTGCGAGCGCATCAGGTGGTACGCGCCGACCTGCGGCGCGAGCCGGCCGGCGACCTCCGACATCGGGGCGAGCAGCGGCAGTTGCCGGTCGGCCTCCTCGACCGTCTCGTACGCGATGGCGGTGGTGCCGGACTCCAGCAGCGCTTCGGTGCACGGGCGGGAGGCGGCGAGGTGGAGGTAGGTGAACAGCACCTGGTCCTTGCGGAGGCGGTGGTACTCCTCGGCGATCGGCTCCTTGACCTTCAGCACGAGGTCCGCCGCGGCCCACACGGCGTCGGCCGTGGGCAGGATCTCCGCACCGGCCGCGACATACTCCTCGTCGGAGATGGAGGAGCCGAGGCCCGCGCCCTGCTCCACGAGGACGTCGTGGCGGTGGCGGACCAGCTCGTGGACTCCGGCGGGCGTGATGGCCACCCGGAACTCGTTGTTCTTGACCTCGCGTGGGATGCCGACCTTCACGATGGATCACGGTCCTTGGGTGAGGGAATCTCGTCAGGCCCCGGTCGGGGTGTCCGCCCGCGGCTCGGTCATTCTTAAATAAAGGAATACTCCGAGTCTAGCCTTTGAAACAGACAGTTTTTTGCGATTGCGTCGATGGATTCACAGGTCCGCGGCGGCCGGCCGGGGCGCCGGTCCCGCCTGCGGGCTCTCCTCGGGCGGGGCCTGCGGGCCCTCCTCGGGGCCGGTCTCCGCGGCGACCACCGCGGGCCGGGGAGCCGGCTCCGCGGGGGCGTCCGGCGGGGTCCCGGAGCCGGCCTGCGCGGCGCCCCCCGGGGTCTCTGCGTCCGCGCGCTCCGGCCCGGTCGCGGGCTCCGGCACGGGTTCCGCTGCCGGCTGAGTCGGCCCAGTCGGCTCAGCCGGCTCGTCCGGGGTCGCCGGCTCCGGTTCGGCCGCACGTGCGGGTTCCGCTTCCGGTGCTGCTTCCGGTTCCGCTTCCGGTTGCGGAACGGCCGCGGCGGCCGGCATCGCCGCCGCCTCGGGGACCTGCTCCGCCAGCCGCCCCGCCGCCGCCCGGTGGAGCTCCGCGGCCTGCGGGTCGCCGGCGCCGTCGACGAGGTCCGACAGCCGGAGCTGCACCGCCGCCCGCAGCGCGGTGTCGCCCGAGAGCCGCGCCGCGTCCATCGCGCGCGTGCACGTCCTCATGGCCTCTCGCGGGTATCCCGCGTACTGCTGCACCCGCGCCACCTCGCCCAGCGCCCGCGCGTGCCCGCCGGCGTCCCCGAGCCTGCGGTACGCCGCCGCCGCCCCGCGCCACTCGCGCAGCGCCCAGCCCCAGGCCCCGGCGTACGTGTGCACCGCGCCGAGCCGTGCCCGCAGCCGCGCCTCGTCGACCAGCTCGCCGCGCATCTGCCGCAGCGCGAGCGCCCGCCCGAACCAGTCCGCCGCCCGGCCCCAGTCCCGTAGTTCCTGGTACGCCGACCCGACCGACTCCAGCGCCCGGCCCACCGGCTGCGGATCGCGCACCTCCCGCGCCGCCGCCAGCGCCCCCCGGTACCGGCCCAGCGCCTCCCCGGGCCGCTCCGCGCGCAGGTCCAGGTCGCCGAGGTTGAGCAGCGCCGCCGCCTTCTCCCGCACCAGCCCGCGCCGCTCGGCGACACCCAGCACCAGCTCGTGCAGCCGGTACTGCTCGGGGGCGGCGTCCGCCTCGTCCCGGTGCGCCCCCAGCGCCCGCGACAGCTCGGCGACCAGCCGCCGCGCCAGCGTGTCCAGCTCCCCGTCGGCGACGGCCGACCGGGCGGCGGCCAGCAGCGACGGCAGCCGGCTGCGCAGCCACGCCGCCGCGGCCTCCGGCGACGGGAAGCGCAGCGCCCGCGGCAGCCCCGCGAGCCGGGTGTGCACCGCGGACCCCGGGGGTTCCGTGACGGCGCGGCAGGACTGCAGCAGGCGTACGTACCGCTCCAGCATCCGGGCCCGGGCGAGCAGCATCTCCTCCCGCTTCACGCCGGCCTCCAGCACCCCGCGCAGCAGCGGCTGCAGGCAGCCCGGCACCTCGTACTGCGTGAGGCTCACCTGCTCCGGCCGCGGCACCGCGCGCAGCAGGCCCTGGCTCGCACAGTCCGCGAGCGTGCCGCGGGCCGCGGCGACCGTGCAGCCGGCGAGTGCGGAGGCGGAGTGGGCGTCGACGAGCCCGGCGGGCGCCAGCGGCAGCAGCCGCAGCAGGTGCGCGACGGACGGCGGCAGCGATTCGTAGACGAGCCGGAACGCCCGCGCCAGCGCCTTCGGCCCGGACGGCCGCCCGGCGGACCCCTCGGTGCTCTCGCCCTTGCGGCGCAGCTCCCGCAGGGCGTCGGCGACGCACGCCTGCGGGTGCCCGGCGAGCCAGCCGCCGGCCAGCACCAGCGCCGCGGGGTGGCCGGCGCACTCCTCGGCCAGCACGTGCGTGGCCTCGGGGTCGCAGGCGATGCGGGTCTCCCCCGCGTACGAGGCGATCAGCGCCAGCGCCGCCGCCGGCTCCAGCCCGCCCAGGGTGCACGGCCGCACGTCCGGCACACCCTTCAGCGGGCCCTCGGCGACGGCGACGACGAGGCAGTCGCGCGATTCGGGGACCAGTTCGAGCAACTGCTCGGGGGCGGTGACGTCGTCGACGACGAGCAGCGCCGAGCGCTCGGCCAGCGCGCCGCGCAGCTCCGCGGCGAGGTGGCCGGGGCCGGCTCCCACGACCGGCGGGACGCCGAGGGCGTCGAAGAGGTCGCGTACGGCCCGCTCCAGCGGCACCGCCTGGCCGCCGGGGCCGGAGAGCCGCGCGGTGTGCACGCCGCCGGGGTAGCCGGCCGCGACGGAGCGGGCCAGCTCGGCGGCGAGCGCGCTGCGCCCGGACCCCGGCCGCCCGGCGATGAGCAGCACCCTGCTGCGGGGGGCGGGGCGGCCGGCGAGGGTGTCGAGCCCGGCGCGCGCGATGTCGGCGCGCAGGGCGTCGAGCTCGCGGGTCCTGCCGACGAACCGGTGGGGGGCGGCCTGTTCCGTCACGCCGGTGAGCGTAATTCACCCAGCGTGAAGGGCGGGTCACGTGACGGCACATGACCGAACGCCGGAACGAAAATCACCGCATCGGATCAACCGCCCGGCGGCCGCCGCCCGCCCGCTCAGGGCGTGAACGGGCGGGCCGGCCAGGGGGCGTTCGCCGGGCGCAGCGCGTCGAGACCGCCGTCCGCGCGGGCCGCCTGGAGCGCCAGCACGCCCACCGCCAGGCAGTTGTTGTGCAGATCCCCGGCGAGGACGCCGCGCAGCAGGTCCGCCACCGGGACGCGGTCGAGCCTGAGGTCCAGCTCCTCGCCCTCGGCGGCGAACCGCTCGCCCTCCGCCTCGGTCACGCCGCGGGCGAGGAAGACGCGCACGGCCTCGTCGCAGCCGCCGGGAGTGGTGTAGACGTCGACCAGCACGCGCCAGTCGTCGGCCTTGACGTGCGCCTCCTCGTACAGCTCGCGCTGCGCGGCGCTCAGCGGGTTCTCACCGGGCACGTCGAGGAGGCCGGCGGGGATCTCCCAGAGCTTGTGCCGTACGGGGTGGCGGTACTGGTTGAGCACCAGCACCCGGTCGTCGTCGTCGAGGGCGAGGACGGCGACCGAGCCGGGGTGCACCTGGTAGTCGCGGCGGGCGACGGTGCCGTCGGGCATCACCACGTCGTCGGTGCGCACGGCGGTCTTGGCGCCCCTGAACGGCGTCTGGGAGGCGACGACCCGCCACTCGGCCTCCGTGTCCGTCAGCCGCTCCGCCATCACTCGCCCCCCTCGCGCACCACGGCCACCCGCTGCTGCGCACCGGCGCGCGCGCCCTGCGGACCGGCTTGCTGCCGTACGCCGCCCGGCTGCCGTGCCCCGGTCCGCTCGGCCCCCTCCTGTCGTGCCTCGTCCTGTCTGGCGACGCATGCCTTCGCCAGCCCGGCGAACAGCGGGTGCGGCCGCGTGGGCCGCGAGCGCAGCTCGGGGTGGGCCTGGGTGGAGACCAGGTACGGGTGCACCTCGCGCGGATACTCGACGTACTCCACGAGCTTGTTGTCCGGGGAGGTGCCGGAGAAGGCGAGGCCGGCCTTCTTCTCCAGCTCGCTGCGGTAGGAGTTGTTGACCTCGTAGCGGTGCCGGTGGCGCTCCTCGACGTACGGCTGGTCCGCGTACGCCTCCCGTACCACCGAGCCCTCCGCCAGCTTGGCCGGATAGAGGCCCAACCGCATCGTGCCGCCCATGTCGCCCTCGCCGGCGACGATGTCGAGCTGCTCCTCCATGGTGGAGATCACCGGGTCGGTGGCGGCCCGGTCGAACTCCGTGGAGTTCGCACCCGCGATGCCCGCGAGGTTCCGCGCCGCCTCGATCACGATGCAGTGCAGGCCGAGGCAGATGCCGAGCAGCGGCACGCGGTTCTCACGGGCGAACGTGATCGCCCCGATCTTGCCCTCCACGCCGCGCTCGCCGAAGCCGCCGGGGATGACGATGCCGTCCACGTCCGCGAGGTGCTCGCGGGCGCCCTGGGGCGTGCGGCAGTCGTCGGACGTGACCCATTTGATCTTCGCGCGGGCGTTGTTGGCGAAGCCGCCGGCGCGGATCGCCTCGGTGACCGACAGATAGGCGTCGGGCAGGTCGATGTACTTGCCGACCAGCGCGATCGTCACCTCGTGCGCCGGCTCGTGCACGCGCCGCAGCAGGTCGTCCCACTCGGTCCAGTCCACGTCCCGGAACGGCATGTCCAGCTTGCGGACGACGTACGCGTCCAGCCCCTCCGCGTGCAGCACCTTGGGGATGTCGTAGATCGACTTGGCGTCGATGGCGGCGACGACGGCGGCCTCGTCGACGTCGCACATGAGGGAGATCTTGCGCTTGATCGCCGCCGGCACCTCGCGGTCCGCACGCAGCACGATCGCGTCGGGCTGGATGCCGATGCTGCGCAGCGCGGCGACCGAGTGCTGCGTCGGCTTGGTCTTCAACTCGCCGGACGGGCCGATGTACGGCAGCAGCGAGATGTGCACCACGAACACGTTCTCCCGGCCGACCTCGTGCCGCACCTGGCGGACGGCCTCCAGGAACGGCAGCGACTCGATGTCGCCGACGGTGCCGCCGACTTCCGTGATCACCACGTCCACGTCGTCGGAGGCCATGCGCCGGATCCGGGACTTGATCTCGTTGGTGATGTGCGGGATCACCTGCACCGTGTCGCCGAGGTACTCGCCGCGCCGCTCCTTGGCGATCACGCTGGAGTAGATCTGGCCGGTGGTGACGTTCGCCGAGCCGTCGAGGTCGACGTCGAGGAACCGCTCGTAGTGCCCGATGTCGAGGTCGGTCTCGGCGCCGTCGTTGGTGACGAAGACCTCACCGTGCTGGAACGGGTTCATCGTTCCCGGGTCGACGTTCAGATACGGATCGAGCTTCTGCATCGTGACCCGCAGCCCGCGCGCCTTGAGCAGCGCGCCCAGGCTGGAGGCGGTGAGCCCCTTGCCGAGCGAGGAGGCGACGCCTCCGGTGACGAAGATGTGCTTTGACGTCGTGGATGGCATGGCCAAGAGGGGCTCCCGTGGTCGCTGACGAGGTGCGTGGCGGGGTGCCCCAGATCGAGGTGGGTCGCTCGGCGAGCGCCGCCGCCACATACCCGGCCGGCCCTCCGCTCCACGGGCTACCAGGGTATCAGTGATCCCCTGGTCACCGCCCGCGGCCGACCGCCGGCCGGCCGCCCGACCCGATCGGCCCAGGAGGATTCCGCGACCGTGGCGCACGCGCGCACGCGAAGGCTTTATCCTCTGCGGAACGCACTTCTAGCTGGAGAGGCACGTGGCCGGGCGGATCGAGGACTACGCACTTCTGGGCGACATGCAGACGGCAGCGCTCGTCCGTCGCGACGGCACGGCCGACTGGCTCTGCCTGCCCCGGTTCGACTCCCATGCGGTGTTCGCCTCCCTGCTCGGGACCGAGGAGCACGGCTTCTGGCGCGTGGGCCCCGCGTACGCTCCGGAGGCCGGCCCGCCGCCGGCGACCCGGCGGCGCTACCGGGGCGACTCGCTGGTGCTGGAGTCCGAGTGGGACACCCCGCGGGGCACGGTCCGTGTGATCGACTTCATGCCGCCGCGCGACGGCGCCTCGCCGCAGCTCATCCGCATCGTGGAGGGCGTCACGGGCCGGGTGCCGATGCGCTCCGCGCTGCGGATGCGCTTCTCCTACGGCCGTATCGTGCCGTGGGTCCACCAGACCGAGGACGGCCGCACCGTCGGCGTCGCCGGCCCTGACTCGGTGTGGATCGACGCCCCGGTGCCGACGTACGGCCGGGACCTCACGACGTACTCCGACTTCACCGTCGGCCCCGGGGACCGGCTGGCGTTCACGATCAGTTGGCAGCCCTCGCACCGGGAGCCGCCGCAGCCCGCCGATCCCGAGGCTTCGCTCACCGCCACCGAGGACTTCTGGCAGGAGTGGACCGAGCACTGTACGTACCACGGCCCGTACCGGCACGCCGTGATCCGCTCGCTGATCACGCTCAAGGCCCTCACGTACGAGCCGACCGGCGGCATCGTCGCCGCGCCGACCACCTCCCTGCCCGAGGACATCGGCGGCGTGCGCAACTGGGACTACCGCTTCACCTGGCTGCGCGACGCGGCCATCACGCTGTCGTCCCTGCTGCGCACCGGGTACCACGAGGAGGCGCGCGCCTGGCGCGAGTGGCTGCTGCGTGCCGTCGCGGGCGACCCGGAGAACCTGCAGATCATGTACGGCATCGCCGGCGAGCGCGAGCTGGGCGAGTCGGAGCTGGAGTGGCTGCCCGGGTACGAGGGCTCCCGCCCCGTGCGCGCCGGCAACGGCGCCGCGGGACAGTTGCAGCTCGACGTCTACGGCGAGGTCGTCGAGGCGCTGCACCTCGCGCACATGACGGGCCTCGCGCGCAACGACTACGCGTCGCTGCTGCAGCTCAAGATGATCCGCTGGGTCGAGGAGAACTGGGACCGCCCCGACGAGGGGCTGTGGGAGGTGCGCGGCCCGCGGCGGCACTTCGTGCACTCCAAGGTGATGACCTGGGTCGCCGTCGACCGCACGATCAAGCTCATCGAGTCCGGCGAGGCGGACGGCCCGCTGGAGCGCTGGAAGCGGCTGCGCGACGACATCCACCGCGACGTGTGCGAGAAGGGCTACGACCGGCAGCGCAACACCTTCACGCAGTCCTACGGCTCGCAGGAGCTGGACGCCTCGCTGCTGCTGATCCCGCAGGTCGGCTTTCTGCCGCCGGACGACAAACGCGTCATCGGCACCATCGAGGCCATCCAGCGCGAGCTGGGCACCCCCGACGGCTTCATCAAGCGCTACCCGACGGCGGGCGACGAGACGGGCAGCGACGGGCTGCCGGGCGACGAAGGGGCGTTCCTCGCCTGTTCGTTCTGGATGGCGGACGACCTGGCGATGATCGGCCGGGTGCAGGAGGCGCGGCAGTTGTTCGAGAAGCTGCTGGCGCTCCGGAACGACCTGGGGCTGCTCGCGGAGGAGTGGGACCCGCGGCTGCAGCGCCAGGTGGGCAACTTCCCGCAGGCGTTCAGCCACGTGCCGCTGATCGACACGGCGCTGCGGCTGAGCGCGTCGGGCGCGTACGGGTAGCGCTCCGCGCGAGGGCCCGCCGGGGGCCGGGCCCGTACCGGCACCGGGAATCCCGGGCCGTCTACGTCATCAGCTCGTCGTAGATCGCGAGGACCTGGGCGACGGTGTCGTCCTCCGTCGGCCAGGAGGCGGCCTGGGCGCGGCCCGCGATGGACAGGGCGGCGCGGTGGGCCGGGTCGTGGAGCAGGGCCGTCACCGCGTCGGCGAGCGCGCGGGCGTCCCCGTACGGCACCAGCTCGGCCGCGTCGCCGACGAGTTCGGGGACGCCGCCGACCGCCGTGGCCACCAGCGGGGCGCCGGCGTGCAGCGCCTCCTGCGCCAGCACCGGGCGCGCCTCCCACGGGCTGGAGAGCACCGCGACGTCCGCGGCGGCCAGCAGCCGGGGCAGGTCGTCGCGGCGGCCCAGGAGCCGCACGGGCAGCTTCTCGGCGTCGATACGGCGCTGCAGCTTCCCGCGCGCCGGGCCCTCGCCGGCGACGGCGAGCAGCGGCTGCTCCGGCAGCGCCCGCCACCTGCGGGCGGCGTCGAGCAGCGGCTCGTACGCGCCGTACGCGTCGAGCGGAGCGGCGGTGAGCACCAGGGGCCGGTCCGGGGCGCCGAGTTCGGCGCGTACCTGCCGGCGGCGCAGCGCCGCGCCGTCGCCACCCGGGTGCGGCTGCCGGGGCGCGGGGACGGCGATGGGCGCGAGCCGGGCGTCACGGGCGCCGCGGCGGCGGGCGCCGTCGACGAGGTCGGTGGTGGCGCCGAGGACGACGCGGGCGGACCGGGACACCCGTCGTTCGAGGAGCGGCAGCACCCGGCCCCGTACCCCCTCCGGATGGCTCCTGGTGTGCCAGGTGAAGACCAGCGGCCTGCGCTGGCCGAGGATCGTCGAGCACGCCATCAGCCCGCACTGCAGCCCGTGCGCGTGGACCAGGTCCGCACCGGCGCACGCCGCGCGCAGCGCGGTCGCCGTGCACAGGGGGGCGGTGGCCAGCCCGCCGTGCTCGGGCAGCCGTGCGACGTGGGCGCCGGCGGCGGCGAAGCCGTAGCGCTCGGCGGCGGTGGGCGTCGCGACCACCGTGACCCGGATCCCCCGGGCCACCAACCCGGCCGCCAGCGAGCGCACATGGACACCGCTGCCGGCCTCGCCGCGGCCGACGAGCTGCACGGCGTGCAGCGCGGCGGGGCCGTGGGGCGGTGCGGGGGTGCTGCTCACTGGGCCGGAACTCCTGTCCGTGGCGTCGCAGGGCCTGCCCAGGATGCCACTCCCGGGGAGCCACCGGACCCGGCTCTGCGCCGCCAACCGCTCTGTACGGGCGTACAGGTCAGACATGCACCACCCTTCCGGGCGATGTCCCGCACGCCCGTTGCGCGCCGGGTGACGCGCGACGAGTGCGGACAGCACGGTGCATTCCGCCCGACCATCCCGGTAGACGCACCGTGAAGGGGCCGGGT
The DNA here is from genome assembly GCF_027497195.1 of Streptomyces sp. WMMC500. Taxonomy (NCBI): domain Bacteria; kingdom Bacillati; phylum Actinomycetota; class Actinomycetes; order Kitasatosporales; family Streptomycetaceae; genus Streptomyces; species Streptomyces sp. WMMC500. The sequence goes on along the minus strand of NZ_CP114905.1, from coordinate 7,493,233 downwards.
TGCCCCTCGGCACCCGTTCGGCCCACGCGCGGCCCGCCGCCCGCGCGAGCGCCCCGGATCACACCGGACCCGGCTACTCCGCCCCCGCGCGGGCCGCCGCGAGCAGCTCCTCCGCGTGTGCGCGGGCCGTCTCGGAGTCCTCCTGGCCCGCCAGCATGCGCGACAGCTCCCGCACCCGCGCCTCGCCGTCCAGGACGGTCACACCGCTGCGGGTGACCGCGCCGTCGCTGGTCTTCTCCACCAGCAACTGGCGGTCGGCGAAGGCCGCGACCTGCGGCAGGTGCGTCACCACGACGACCTGCGCGCCGCGCGCCAGCCGGGCGAGGCGGCGGCCCACCTCGACGGCGGCCTTGCCGCCGACGCCCGCGTCGACCTCGTCGAAGAGGTACGTCGGCACGGGGTCGGCGCCGGCGAAGACCACCTCGACCGCCAGCATCACGCGCGACAGCTCGCCGCCCGAGGCGCCCTTGGCGATCGCGCGGGGCGGGGCCCCGGGGTGCGGGGCGAGCAGCAGCTCGGCCTCGTCGACGCCCGTGGGGCCGTACGCGACGTGGCGGCCGTCGATCTCCAGCCCGTCGGCGTCCGCCGCGACCTCGGTGCGGCGCAGGTCGACCGTCACCCGCGCGTGCGGCATCGCCAGCTCGGTCAGCTCGTCGGTGACGGCGGCGCCGAAGCGTTCCGCCGCCTCCGCGCGGGCTTCGGTCAGCGCCTGTGCCAACTGCGCCAGCTCGCCGCGCAGCGCGTCCCGCTCGGCGGTCAGCTCCTCGATGCGCTCGTCGTCGCCGTCGAGTTCGGCGAGCCGGGCCGAGCCCGCCTCGGCCCACGCGAGGACGGCGGACACGCTGCCGTCGCCGGCCGCTCCTCCGCCGGCCGGCTCGTGCCCGTACTTCCGGGTCAGGTGGGTGAGCACCGAGCGGCGCTCCTCCACCGCGGCCAGCCGCAGCGGGTCGGCGTCGATGCCGTCCCCGTACGCCGCCAGCTCCTGCGCGACGTCGCCGAGGAGGATGCCGACCTCGGTGAGGCGGTCGGCGAGCCCGGCGAGCGCCGGGTCGTGGGCCCGTACGGCCGCCAGGGCGCGCTGTGCGCCCGCGACGAGCGTGCCGGCGTCCACCGCCTCGGGATCCGCGGGCTCACCCGCGAGCGCGGCGTGTGCGGCTGCGGAGGCGGCGGCCAGCGCCTCGGCGTGGCCGAGCCGCTCGGCCTCCGCGGCAAGCTCGACGTCCTCGCCGGCGCGCGGCTCCGCGGCGGAGACCTCCTCCAGGCCGAAGCGCAGCAGATCCGCCTCCTGCAACCGCTCACGCGCCCGGGTGGTGATCTCGTCCAGCTCGGCGCTGACGGCGCGCAGCCTGCGGTACGCGGCCGTGTACTTGGCCAGCGGCACGGCGACCGCGTCACCCGCGTACCGGTCGAGGGCCTGCCGCTGCCGCGCCGGCTTCAGCAGCCCCTGCTGGTCGGTCTGCCCGTGCACGGCGACCAGGTCCTCGGCCAGCTCGCCGAGGAGCCCCACGGGGACGCCCCGGCCGCCCAGGTGTGCCCGGGAGCGGCCTTCCGCCGAGACCGTACGGCTGATGAGCAGGGCGCCGTCGTCCAGCTCGGCACCGGCGTCCTCGGCCCGTACCGCGGCGGGCGAGCCGTCGCCCACGGCGAGGCGGCCCTCCACGACGGCGGACTTGGCGCCGATGCGCACGAGCGCGGCGTCCGCGCGCCCGCCGAGCAGCAGCCCGAGGCTGGTGACGACCATGGTCTTGCCGGCGCCGGTCTCGCCCGTCACGGCCGTGAAGCCGGGCGACAGCTCGACGACCGCGTCGTCGATGACGCCCAGGGACTGGATCCGCATCTCCTCCAACACGGTACGACCATACGAGGTTCCGGCACCGGGTCGCGAGGGGCGTCGTGATCAGCGGTCCGCCCCGCGACGCGGGCGGGCGGTGACACCGGGCCGCGGCGCCGGGCGGGAGGACCGCGCGTGGGACGGGCCGCGCGTCAGTTCGGCGCCCCGCGCCAGCCCGCCACCGGCAGCGCGAACTTGGCCACCAGCCGGTCCGTGAACGAGGCGTGGTGCAGCCGCGCCAGCCGCACCGGCACCGCGCCCCGGCGCACCTCCACGCGCGCGCCGGACGGCAGGTCGGCCGTGCGGCGGCCGTCGCACCACAGCACGCCGTGCTGGTTCGTCGGCTGCACCTCCACCGCCAGGACGGAGTCCGGGGACGTCACCAGCGGCTTGGCGAACAGCGCGTGGGCGCTGATCGGCACCATCAGCAGCGCCTCCACCTCGGGCCAGACGACGGGCCCGCCGGCCGAGAAGGCGTACGCGGTCGATCCCGTCGGCGTCGCGCAGACGACGCCGTCGCAGCCGAAGCGGGAGACGGGCCGGCCGTCGACCTCGGTGACGACTTCGAGCATCCGCTCGCGGGCCGCCTTCTCGACGGACGCCTCGTTGAGCGCCCAGTCGGCGTGCACGGTCCGGCCCTCGTTGCGCACGAGGACGTCGAGCGTCATCCGCTCCTCGACCTCGTACTCCCTCGTCACCACGCGGTCGACGACCTTGTCGAGGTCGTCCCGCTCGGCCTCGGCGAGGAAGCCGACGCGGCCGAGGTTGACGCCGAGCATCGGCACGCCGGAGCGGCGGGCGAACGCGGCGCCGCGCAGCAGCGTGCCGTCGCCGCCCAGCACTATGAGCAGCTCGCAGTCGTCCATCACCCCGGGGCCCGCGTCCACCAGCTCCGCCTCCGGCGGCAGCGGCAGGTCGGCCGCCTCGGCGGCGAGCGCGCGCACGCCGACGCCGCAGCGCAGCAGGCCGCGGACGACCAGCTCGGCGCTGCGGATCGCCGCCGGGCGGCCGGTGTGGGCGAGCAGGAACACGGTGCGGTCTGTCATACGGGCCCCTCCGCCACGGCACGTGCCACGTCCGCCGGGTCCAGCGCGGGCGCCCCGGCGCGCAGCCACAGAAAATACTCGACGTTCCCCTTCGGCCCGGGCAACGGGCTGGCCGTCACGCCGAGCACGCCGAGCCCGAGCGCCGCCGCCTGCCCGGCGACGTCGCGCACGGCCTCGGCGCGCAGTGCCGCGCTGCGGACCACGCCGCCGCTGCCCAGGCGCTCTCTGCCCACCTCGAACTGCGGCTTGACCATGAGCACGAGGTCCGCGTCGGGGGTGGCGCAGCGCACCAGCGCGGGCAGCACGAGCCCGAGCGGGATGAACGACAGGTCGCCGACCACGAGTTCGGCCGGCTCGCCGTCGAGGTGGTCGAGCGTCAGCTCGCGGACGTTCGTACGGTCCCGGACGCTGACCCGCTCGTCGCTCTGCAGCTTCCAGGCGAGCTGCCCGTAGCCGACGTCCGCGGCGACGACGTGCGCGGCGCCGGCGCGCAGCAGCACGTCGGTGAAGCCGCCGGTGGAGGCCCCGGCGTCGAGAGCGCGCCGGCCGGCGACGCGCAGCCCACGGGGCTCGAACGCCGCGAGCGCGCCGGCGAGCTTGTGGCCGCCGCGGGAGACGTAGTCGGGGTCGGCGTCGTCGGGGACGACGACGACGGCGGCGGAGGTCTCGACCTGCGTCGCGGGCTTGCTGGCGACGAGGCCGCCGACGGTGACCCGGCCGGCGGCGATGAGGCGCCCGGCGTGCTCGCGCGAGCGGGCCAGCTCGCGGCTCACCAGCTCGGCGTCGAGCCGGCGCCGCCGGGCACCGCTCACGGGTTCCCCGGCCGGTACGGAGACGGGTGGGCCCCGGGGTGGGGCGGGGTGCGGCCGTAGGACACGGGAGGAGGCGGGGGCGCGGGCGGGCCGGGACGGGCGTGGCCCTGGCCGTACGGCGCGGGGCCGGGTCCTGCGGGGCGCGGGGCTCCGGGCGCGTGCGCGGGGCCGGTGGTCCCGGGCGCGTGGGCGGGAGCGGGGGGCGGCGGGCCCTCGGCGCGGTCCAGCTCCTCCAGCGCCTCGCGCATCCGGGCGTGGGCGTCCTCGTAGACCTCCAGGTGGCTGCCGGTCGGCAGCTCGTCGGCGTCGGCCAGCCGGTCGAGCGCGGCGTCGACGTCGGCGTTGCCGGTGGGGGTGCGCCCGACCCCGAGCGGCTCGGGCCCGGTGTCCACCGGCTCGGGTTCCGGATCCGGTTCCGGCCGGGCCTCCCGCCGCGCTTCCGGTGCGGTCCGGGTGGGCGCGACGGCCCCGTCGGCCCCGTCCGCTACGCCCCCGGAGCCCGGTTCCGCTCCGGCCCCGTACTCCCGTTCCGCTACGCCCCCGCCCGCCGGCTCCGCGGCGCCCGCCGCGTCCGGCCCGGGCCGCCGCGCGGCAGGCTGCGGCGCGTACGGCGGCGCGGCCGCGGGCTCGGGCTCCGCTGCGGGCATCGGCGTGGGCTCGCTCATGCCACAGACGGTACCCCGAACCACCGTCAGGACCGCGGTCAGACCCAGCCGGCCGCCGCCGCCCGCGCCTTGCGCGCCGCCGGGACGACCAGCGGCGTGCCCGTCTCCGGGTCGGCTATCACCTGGCACTTGAGCCCGAAGACGCGCTCGACCAGTTCCGCGTCCACGATGTCGTTCGGGTGCCCCTCCGCGACGATCCGCCCGTCGCGCATGGCGATCAGGTGCGTGGCGTAGCGCGCGGCGTGGTTGAGGTCGTGCAGCACGGCGACCAGCGTGCGCCCCTGGGTCTCGTGGAGTTCGGCGCACAGGTCGAGGACTTCGATCTGGTGCTGGATGTCGAGGTAGGTCGTCGGCTCGTCGAGCAGCAGCAGCGGCGTCTGCTGCGCCAGCGCCATCGCGATCCACACCCGCTGCCGCTGCCCGCCGGACAGTTCGTCGACATAGCGATCCGCCAGCTCCCCGACACCGGTGGCCGCCATGGACTCCTGGACGACCTTCTCGTCCTCCCGCGACCACTGCCGCAGCAGCCCCTGGTGGGGGTAGCGCCCGCGGGCGACGAGGTCGCCGACGGTGATGCCGTCGGGCGCCACGGACGACTGCGGCAGCAGCCCGAGTATCCGCGCCACCTTGCGCGCCGGCAGCGTGCCGATCGCGTGGCCGTCGAGCAGCACGGCGCCGGTGCGCGGCTTCAGCATCCGCGCCAGCGCCCGCAGGAGCGTCGACTTGCCGCAGGCGTTGGGCCCGACGACGACGGTGAACGAGGAGTCGGGCACGGCCACCGACAGGTGCTCGGCGACGACCCGGCTGTCGTAGGCGAGGGTGACGTTCTCGGCGGCGAGACGGCTCACTGCGGGGCTCCTGTTCGGCGTACGGTCGTTCATATCCGGCCCGCCCGTCGTTCCGCGGCGAGCAGCCAGAGGAGGTAGACGCCGCCGAGCACGCCGGTGACGACGCCGACGGGCACCTGGTCGGCGCCGAAGGCGCGCTGCGCCGCCCAGTCGGCGACGATCAGCAGCGTGGCGCCCATGAGCGCGGCGGGCGCCAGGTTGGGGCCGGGCGCCTGGGTCAGCCGGCGGGCGAGCTGCGGCGCGGTGAGGGCGACGAAGGCGACGGGCCCCGCGGCGGCGGTGGCGGCGGCGGTGAGCAGCACGGCGGCCACCAGCGCCACGAGCCGTACCCGCTCGACGGGGACGCCCAGCGCGTACGCCGTGTCGTCGCCCATCTCCATCATCCGCAGCGGCCGGCCGCAGGCGAGCACGACCGGCACCAGCACCGCGCAGACCGCCACCAGCGGCCACACGTGCGTCCAGTCGCGCCCGCCGAGCGACCCGGTGATCCACAGCGTGGCGCGCGCGGCGTCGACCAGGTCGGCCTTGGTGAGCAGGTAGTTGATGACGCCGGTGAGGATGGCGGCGGCGCCGATGCCGACGAGGACGAGCCGGTAGCCGGCCACGCCCCGCTGCCAGGCGAGCAGGTAGATCGCCGCCCCGGTCGCGACCCCGCCGGCGACGGCGCCGAACGCGACCGCCTCGGAGCCGCCCTTGAACAGCACGATGACCACGAGCGCGCCCACGGCGGAGCCGTGCGAGATGCCCAGCACGTCCGGACTGCCCAGCGGGTTGCGGGAGATGGCCTGGAACACCGCCCCGGCGAGACCGAGCGCCGCGCCGACGAGCAGCCCCACGAGCACCCGCGGCAGCCGCAGTTCGCGGACGACGAACTCCTGCCCGGGCGTGCCGCCGCCGAACAGCGTGCGCACCACCTCGCCGAAGGAGATGGGGAAGTCGCCGGTGCCGATGAGGACGACGGCGGCGGCCAGCGCGGCGGCGGTGAGCAGCAGGCAGACGAGCAGGGCACGCAGGTCGAGGCGGACCGACAGATCGCCCTTCGTGCCGCGTACGTTGAGCGTTCTCACAACTGCGCCATCCTCCGGCGTCGTACGAGATGGATGAAGACCGGCCCGCCGAGGATCACGGTGACGATCCCGACCTGCACCTCCGCGGGCCGGGCGAGCACCCGGCCGAGCACGTCGGCGCCGAGCAGCAGCACGGGCGCGAGCACGGCCGCGTACGGCAGGATCCAGCGCATGTCGGGTCCGGTCACGGCCCGCACCATGTGCGGGATCATCAGCCCGACGAAGATGATGGGCCCGCAGGCGGCGGTCGCGGCGCCGCACAGCAGCGTGACGGCGAGCATGGACAGCACGCGGGTGCGGGCGAGATGCGCGCCGAGGGCGCGGGCGGTGTCGTCGCCCATGGCCATGGCGTTCAGCGGGCGGGCGAGGAGCAGCGCGACGACGATGCCGGTGGCGAGGAACGGGAGCACCTGCCGAATGGTCGTCATGTCGGCGGAGGCGAGCGAACCGGTGGTCCAGAAGCGCATCTTGTCCAGCGCGGCGGTGTCCGTCAGCTCGACGGCCCGCACGTAGCCGAAGAGCGCGGCCGTGGCGGCGGTGCCGGCGAGCGCGAGGCGTACGGGTGTGGCGCTGCGGCTGCCGCCGAGGGCGTAGACGACGACGGACACGGCGGCGGCACCGGCGAACGCGAACCAGACGTAGCCCGCGACGGAGGTGACCCCGAAGAAGCTGATGGCGCTGACGACGGCGGCGGAGGCGCCGGCGTTGATGCCGAGCAGTCCGGGTTCCGCGAGGGGGTTGCGGGTGAGGGCCTGCATCACCGCGCCGGAGAGGCCGAGCGCGGCACCGACGAGGAGCCCGAGAATCGTGCGCGGGACGCGCATCTCCCGGATGACGACGTCGGTGTCGCTGCCGTCGTAGCCGAAGAGGCCGTGCCAGACCTGGTCCAGCGGGATGGGCTTGGCGCCGACCGCGATGCTGGCCACGCAGACGAGCAGCAGCGCGGCGCAGGAGGCGAGGAGGCCGGCGGCGCGCGGCGAGAGCCACCGGCGGCGCGGCGGGGCGTCCTTGGATGCGGTATCCGTACGGGCAACAGCGTCGACCAACACGCAGTTAGGTTAGCCTACCCTGATCAATGGGTGGAGTGTGCGGACGCTCACAACCCGAGGCGCGCCAGCGCCTTGCCCGGGTCGAGATCGCAGGAGCCCTCCCCCGCGTACGTCCACGCCGCCGCGCACAACGCCCGCAGCCCGTCGAGCGGTTGCCCTTCGCCGTCGAGCCGCAGCTCCGGCTCCGTACCGCCGGCGGACGCGCTCCAGCCGCCGCACCGCGCCACGACGCCCCCGCCCGTGCCCGCCACCGCCACCTCCGGCTGCGCGGCCGACAGTGCGCGCAGGTCCGCCGCCACGTACGCCGGCCGGTGCCGCGGCGGCGCCGCCGGCAGGTCCGCGGCGCGGGTGACGCCCGTCAGCACCAGCAGCGCGTCGACGCCGCCGTTGTACGCGCCCTCGATGTCGGTGTCGAGCCGGTCGCCGACGACCAGCGGACGCCGCGCCCCGGTCCTGATGACCGTCTCCCGGTGCATCGGCGGCAGCGGCTTTCCCGCCACCCGCGGCTCGGCGCCCGTGACCAGCCGCACCATGGCCAGCGCGGCGCCGTTGCCCGGGGCGATGCCGCGCGGGGTCGGGATCGTCAGGTCCGCGTTCGACGCGAACCACGGCACCCCCCGCTGCACCGCGAACGCCGCCTCCATCAGTCGCCCCCAGGGCATCCCCGGCCCGCCGTACCCCTGCACCACGGCCGCGGGATCGTCGTCCGCCGACTCCACGAGCGCGAACCCGCGCTCCCGCAACGGCCCGTACAGCCCCTCCCCGCCGACCGCCAGCACCCGCGCCCCCGGCGGCACCTCCTCCGCCACCAGCCGCGCCACGGCCTGCGCCGAGGTGATCACGTCCGCCGGCCCCGCGGGCACGCCCAGCGCGGTCAACTGCTCGGCGACGACGGCCGCGGGGCGGGAGGCGTTGTTCGTGACATACGCCAGCCGCATCCCGCGCGCCCGGGCGCCGCCCAGTGCGCCGACGGCGTGCTCGACGGCCTCAGCGCCGATGTAGACGACGCCGTCGAGGTCCAGCAGCGCCGTGTCGTACGCCGTGCACAGCGGCTCCGCGCAGGCGTCGGGACGGGTCCTGACAAGCTGGCTGGTCACGTCGGCGGCTCCTCGAACGGGCGATATCCACGCCTCGATCATCGCGCACCGGTCCCGGCGCATACGATCCGGTCCATGCAGCGTTCACCCGGTCTCGACCTCCGCCCCTTCCGCGGGCTGCGCTACGCGCCGGCCCGGGTGCGCAGCCTCGCCGCCGTCACCTCCCCGCCCTACGACGTCGTCGTCCGGCCCGACGGCCTGCACCACCTGGAGACCGCCGACCCGTACAACATCGTCCGGCTCATCCTCCCCCAGGCCGGCGACCCCGCCGCCCGCCACCGCCTGGCCGCCGACACACTGCGCCGGTGGCGCGCGGAGGGCGTGCTCGTCCCGGACCCGCGGCCCGCGCTCTACGTCTACGAGCAGCGCGGGGGCGACCTGGTGCAGCGCGGCGTCATCGGGCTGCTGGCGCTCAGCGAGCCGGCTGAGGGCGTGGTACTGCCGCACGAGGACGTGATGGAGGAGATCGTCGCCGACCGCGCGGGCCTGATGCGCGAGACCGCCGCCAATCCCGAGCCGCTGCTGCTGTCGTACCGCAGCGACGGCGTGCCAGGCGGCACGGCGGCCCTCGTCTCCCGCACCACGGCGCGCACCCCGCTGCTGGCCACGACTACGGACGACGGCTACGCGCACCGGCTGTGGGCGGTGACGGACCCCGCCGAGATCGCGGCCGTACGCGCGGACCTGGCCCGGCGGCAGGCCCTCATCGCGGACGGACACCACCGCTGGGCGACGTATCTGCGGCTACGCGCCGAACAACCGGCGCCGGCGAACAGAGCGGGGCCGTGGGACTACGGGCTGGTCCTCCTCGTCGACACGGCCCGCCACCCGCTCGTCGTCCGCGGCATCCACCGCGTCCTGCGCACGCTCCCGCCCGCCGACGCACTGCGCCTCCTCGGCGACGACGCCCGCGTCCGGCCGCTCGACATACCGCTGCCCGCGGCGCTGACGGCACTCGAAGAGGCGCGGGGCAACGCCTTCCTCCTGGCGGGCGCGGACGGCCTGCACCTGGTCGACCGCCCGGATCCGGGCCTGCTGGCCCGTACCGTACGAACCGACCGCCCGCGGGCGTGGCGCACCCTCGACGCCACCGTGCTGCACGCCACGCTCATCGAGCACGTCTGGCGACTGCCCGACGACCCCGAGCACATCGGCTACGTCCACGAGGCCGGGGCCGCCGCCGCCCAGGCGGCGCGCCTGGGCGGAACGGCCGTGCTGATGAAGCCGGTGGCGGAGGACGTGGTGCGGGAGCTTGCGCGGGACGGGGTGACCATGCCGCGCAAGTCCACGTCGTTCGGCCCGAAGCCGGCCACCGGGCTGGTCCTGCGGGCGCTGGACCTGGAGTGAGTCAGCGACGGGAATCCTCGTCGCCGGCGGGATCGTCGTCGTCGGTGACGTCGCTGTCACTCACCTCGGGCACGCCGGCACCCTCGCCCGCAGAAGCCGCCGGCTCCTCCCCGCCTGCCTCTCCGTCGTTGTCGTCCTCGTCATCCTCGACATCCGGGTCGAGCGCGTCGGTGAACTCGATGCCGTCCAGCTCGGCCAACCGGTCGGAGGCGTCCGTGAGCCCCTCGTGGTCGGCCTCGACGGCCTTCGCGAACCACTCCCGCGCGTCCTCCTCGCGCCCGACCTCCAGCAGCGCGTCGGCGTAGGCGTACCGCAGCCGCGCGGTCCACGGGTGCACACCGGTCGACGCCAGCTCCGGGCTCTGCAGAGTGACGACGGCGGCGTCGGCCTGCCCCATGTCACGCCGCGCCCCTGCCGCGACGAGCCGCATCTCCACCTGCCCGGTCTTGTCCAGCCGCTGCACCTCCGGCTCACCCGCCATCGCCAGAGCCCGCTCCGGCCGCCCCATACCGCGCTCGCAGTCGGCCATCACCGGCCAGAGGTCGGGGCGCCCGCTCATCCGCCGCGCGGCCCGGAACTCGGCCAGCGCCTCCTGATACCGCCCCGTGTGGTACGCGGCGAAGCCGGCGGCCTCCCGCACGGCACCGACGCGGGACGCGAGCCGCAGCGCCACCTTGGCGTGCTCGTAGGCCCGGGGGGCGTCTTCGTCGAGCAGCCGGGCGACCATGACCAGGTTCTTCGCCACGTCGTCGGCAAGCGTCTTGGGCAGGCTCTGCAACTCCTGCCGTACGGCCTTGTCGATCTCCTGCCCGGTGACGTCCTCGGGAATGCTCAGCCGCCGCACAGGCGCCCGCTCCCCCTCACGCCGAGGCCCACGCGCCCGATCGCCGCCGCGCCGGTCGTCACGCCGCTCGAACCGCCCTCCACGCGCGTACCCGTCCCGCCGGGGACCCCGGGAGCGGTCGTCGTCGCGCCGGAAGTCACGGCGCGGACGGTCGTCGCCCCGGCCGAAGTCACGACGGGGCCGGTCGTCATCACGCCGGAAGTCACGCCGCGGACGGTCATCGTCACGGCGGGGACCACGGGGCCGATCGTCGTCGCGCCGAAAGTCGCGCCGCGGACGGTCGTCGCCCCGGCCGAAGTCACGACGGGGCCGGTCGTCATCACGCCGGAAATCACGCCGCGGCCGGTCATCGTCACGCCGCGGTCCACGGGGCCGGTCGTCATCACGGCGGAAATCACGGCGCGGACGGTCATCGTCACGCCGGAAATCACGCCGCGGACGGTCATCGTCACGGCGGGGACCACGGGGCCGATCGTCATCACGGCGGAAATCACGCCGCGGACGGTCGTCACCCTGTCGGAAGTCACGCCGCGGGCGATCGTCGCCCCGGCCGAAATCCCGCCGCGGCCGGTCGTCATCACGCCGGAAGCCCCGCGACCGGTCGTCTCCCCGCCGGTCGTCGTCACGGCGGGGACCGCGCGGCCGGTCGTCATCTCGCCGGAAATCACGCCGCGGCCGGTCGTCGTCACGGCGGGGACCACGGGGCCGATCGTCATCACGCCGGAAATCACGCCGCGGCCGGTCATCCTGACGCCACGGACCACGCCCCTGCCGGTCGCCGTCCCCACGACGCGGACTCCCGCGCCGCTCGCCGTCCCGCCGGTCGAAACCACGCCCGTCACCGTCACGACGCCGGCCGCGGCCGTCACGGTCCTCGTCACGCCGGTCGGGCCCATTGGTGGTCATCACTACGCTCCTCTAACTCCGGTCGCACCGGAACGGCAAACAAAAAGGACCTGTGGTCCCAGCGCTCACGCTGGGACCACAGGTCCTCAATAATTGTTCGGCGGTGACCTACTCTCCCACACGGTCCCCCATGCAGTACCATCGGCGCGGTCGGGCTTAGCTTCCGGGTTCGGAATGAGACCGGGCGTTTCCCCAACGCTATGACCACCGAAACCCTCAATGGGTCAGCGAACAAGCACACTCTTCAATTAAGTGAACAAACTCAGGCCAACCCAGCAAACAATGGTTTGTTGTCTGGGAACCACACAGTGGACGCAAGCAGCTATGGACAAGCCCTCGGCCTATTAGTACCGGTCACCTCCACCCCTCACAGGGCTTCCAGATCCGGCCTATCAACCCCGTCGTCTACAGGGGGCCTTAACCCCTCATGGGGGTGGGAGTCCTCATCTCGAAGCAGGCTTCCCGCTTAGATGCTTTCAGCGGTTATCCCTCCCGAACGTAGCCAACCAGCCATGCCCTTGGCAGAACAACTGGCACACCAGAGGTCCGTCCGTCCCGGTCCTCTCGTACTAGGGACAGCCCTTCTCAAGACTCCTACGCGCGCAGCGGATAGGGACCGAACTGTCTCACGACGTTCTAAACCCAGCTCGCGTGCCGCTTTAATGGGCGAACAGCCCAACCCTTGGGACCGACTCCAGCCCCAGGATGCGACGAGCCGACATCGAGGTGCCAAACCATCCCGTCGATATGGACTCTTGGGGAAGATCAGCCTGTTATCCCCGGGGTACCTTTTATCCGTTGAGCGACGGCGCTCCCACAAGCCACCGCCGGATCACTAGTCCCTGCTTTCGCACCTGCTCGACCCGTCAGTCTCGCAGTCAAGCTCCCTTGTGCACTTACACTCACCACCTGATGACCAACCAGGCTGAGGGAACCTTTGGGCGCCTCCGTTACCCTTTAGGAGGCAACCGCCCCAGTTAAACTACCCACCAGACACTGTCCCCGATCCGGATCACGGACCCAGGTTAGACATCCAACACGACCAGAGTGGTATTTCAACGACGACTCCACAACCACTGGCGTGGCCGCTTCACAGTCTCCCACCTATCCTACACAAGCCGAACCGAACACCAATATCAAGCTGTAGTAAAGGTCCCGGGGTCTTTCCGTCCTGCTGCGCGAAACGAGCATCTTTACTCGTAATGCAATTTCACCGGGCCTATGGTTGAGACAGTCGAGAAGTCGTTACGCCATTCGTGCAGGTCGGAACTTACCCGACAAGGAATTTCGCTACCTTAGGATGGTTATAGTTACCACCGCCGTTTACTGGCGCTTAAGTTCTCAGCTTCGCCACCCCGAAAGGTGACTAACCGGTCCCCTTAACGTTCCAGCACCGGGCAGGCGTCAGTCCGTATACATCGCCTTACAGCTTCGCACGGACCTGTGTTTTTAGTAAACAGTCGCTTCTCGCTGGTCTCTGCGGCCACCCCCAGCTCCAGCCGTAAAGGCCATCACCGGAAGCGGCCCCCCTTCTCCCGAAGTTACGGGGGCATTTTGCCGAGTTCCTTAACCATAGTTCACCCGAACGCCTCGGTATACTCTACCTGACCACCTGAGTCGGTTTAGGGTACGGGCCGCCATGAAACATCGCTAGAGGCTTTTCTCGACAGCATAGGATCATCCACTTCACCACAATCGGCTCGGCATCAGGTCTCACCCTC